>JBAYKX010000008.1:0-119337 GCA_041664345.1 Salinivirgaceae bacterium | reverse complement strand
GTCTGTGAGTTACAGTTTATTGATAAAACTGTCAATACTATTACAATCAATTTTTTCATAATCAATTTTTATTTTATCAAGTTATTTTGTGTCAGTTTCTGTTGCTGCATTGCAGCCAACGTTGGCGGTAAGCATAGTAAGGGTTTCGGAGCGCATCACTTTCATTTCCGTATATCGTTAATTTCTTGTTCATATTTCAAATATAGCACATTTGCCCTTATTATGTTTACCGCGGGTTAGCCACTGGGCTTTACTTTCAGTTTATTTGTAAGTTTCCTAAATTCTTTATCTTTAGAGTATTTATGTCTAATTGTCTCATCAATATCTTCTATTCCTATTCCACCTTTGATTGCAATTTTAAGATTATCATAAAAATCATTATTATTTTCTGTTTCACCATAAATTTCTGCCAAAGTTAAATTAGCCCAATAAAAATCCCTATTTTCTTTAAGTGTTTTCTCCGCATAATAGATGGCTTTATCGAATTCTCTCATTTTGAAATATACGTATGCATAACCATTTAGTAAATAATCTATGAAATGAGAACTATTTAATTTCATTGCTAAATCTAAGTCACTAATTGCCTTATCAAATTGTTCTAATTTGCAATATAATAAAGCCCTTGAATAAATTGATTCAATATTGTCTGGGTCTTTAATAATAGCTAAGTTGTAATTTTGCAACGCTTTGCTCAAATCGTTATTCTTATAGTAGATTATTCCTTTTTGATGATTTGATTCAGAATCCAATTGCAAATCCCCATCAATTTTTTCTATTTCATTTAATGCTTTACTTTCATCTCCAAGAACTCTATATATAAAAGCTCTATTGAGTCTAGCTTCATGCAAATCTTTGTCTAAACGTAGGGCTTTATTTAAATCAGATAACGCTAATTTAAAATCCTGATTTTCAATATGAATCAATGCTCTTTGAGAGAACAAAAAGGCATTCTTTTTTTCAAACTTTAAAGAATAGTCCAAATCATTGATTGCCTTTTCTTTTTGCCCCAATTTCAGGTAAACGTTTCCTCTTGCGCCATAAGCTAAATAAAAGTCTGCTTTTTTTGAAATTACTGAATTATATAAAGTTAAAGCTTCATCTAATTTTCCTAAGTCATTTAAACAATTTGCCTTAATATAAAGTAATTCGATATCTTCATTATTCTTTTGTAACAATTCCCCAACAATATTAAGTGCTTGTTCAGTTTTGTCTTGTTGGATGTAAATTTCAAGCAAAAGCTTTTTAACATCAACATTGTCAGGCTGTATAATCAATGCGTGATATAGCTTTTGAATAGCATTATCATAATCACCCTTTTTTTTGTGATTCTCTGATTCTATTATAAGTTCAGTCGTTCTCATTTTCTTGCCTTGTGGCTAACGTTGGCGCTAAACGTAGTTGCGAGTTTAATTACTTGTTGTTGGTTTAAATTCATACTAAAGTTAATTTAAAAGCCGAAACCTACAAAACCCTTGAAGCAATTACGTTTAAGCGCGGGTTAGCGCCTGGCCTTTTTTGATTTCGTTCACTAAAAAATAATACAAAGTATCATAAGTATAATAAAACATAGAAAGCCGCCGTAAACGACTTTCCATGTCTTATATGAGATTATTCTGTTAAAATCATTCGTTTAGTATCTATTTCTTTACCATCGGCAATTAATGTGTAAATATACATTCCCGGTTGAAGTTCATATCCTTGAATTATTAATGTACCTGTACCTTTTGATTGGATTGGAATAGATTTAATTTGCAAACCATTCATATTGTATAAATAAATCATTGCATTTTGGGTAGTCTCGGGCAAATAATATCCAATCTCAGTTTTTTCATCAAAAGGGTTTGGGGAATTCTGAGAAAGTGAAGCTATTGAAGTACTTGTTGAAATTATATCAGTTGTACCTTGTGCACTTTTCAAACTTCCTGAACCTGATTTTAGCAACTTAATCTCACTTTGAAGTCCTGCAATTATGGTCTGTTGTTCTTTTATTGCTTCAGTTATTACTGGAATTAAGCCTATATAATCAATTGCATATAACCCAAGAGAATCGGTTGTTTGTGACACTAAATCAGGAAAAACTTCTTTAAAATCTTGTGCTAAATAACCATATTGCTTGCGCTTTAAATCTTTGTCAATATTGGTAGGAAATTTCTTTGATATAAGAGATAAATCATACAAATAGCTCATTCCATTTATTTGACTAATTTTATCTATTGAACCATGCAATTTATTGATATCTTTTTTCAATCTCTTATCAGAGGATTTATAAATACCTCCGATGTACCAATAATTATAGGAAAAAACCGTGTTTATGTAATTGTCTTGTTTTCCTATTTCAAGTTGCATTTGATCAACATTGTAAAGATTTGGATTAGACCAACGGCCCGACCAATCTAACACTACATCAGTCAAATTATCAAAACGAGTGGTACCGTTTATGTCTAATTTATAGGTTGGATTTGAATTACCTATACCAACTTTACCATCATTTAATACTTTTATTTGTGAATTTGCATTTAGTGTAAATGCAATTACAAAAAGAATCGAAATTATTATTTTGTTTCTCATGACTATTTTAGTTTTAAATTTTTGTTTATGAATTTATTTTATTTCAACACTTGACCCCAATGTAACTTCAAATGGGCCATTAATTATTGTATTTACACTGCCATCGAATATTACAGAAGCATTATTATTGATTGTAATATAAGAAATATTTAAAGAGCAACCCGATACAGTAGTGTTTGAACTATAAGTCCTATAATTAATATTAGTGATATTATCGCATGTTAAATTCAATAAAACATCACCATAAGAGTCACCCGAAGTATTATATGATGAAATTTTGTAATCATAGGCATATGCATTTGAATTGCTCCAAGTATAATTACCATTTGTAAATGGAATTGTTGAAACCAATGTCCAAGAATCGGCATCAGATGCTCTTTGGTACAGATGGTAACCTAATTCTCTATTTGAGTATCTAATATCACCTGTATATATATTGTTATGCCAATTTATGGTTAAATTATTAAGATTACTGCTTTGTATAGTACCGGTTGCACTTTTTAACTGTGGTGGAAGCATTCGCTTATTATTGGGTATCAGGAAATCGTAGGCAATTTGTATTGAATTTTGAATTTGCGCATCTAATCCGCTTTTAAACCTATCAGTATAAACGCTGTAGTTTTGATCAAATCGGTTAAAAGTTGGACCACTTTCATATTTTACATTTGCCATTGAACGCATTATTTCAAATACCCTTGTGCCATATCCACTTAAGTCGTCATTATCGCCTGTATAAATTGATGATTTAAAAATACCATCACTATATCCATCGTACAGATTCCAGAGTAAACTCGAAAATTTCGCTATTGCAGGTTCGTAATTAAAACTATTGTTACCGTACGGATTAGTTAAAAAAGGGCCTTCCTCTGTATTGGATCTATCTTTCATGATACCATCACCATATACTTTGTTTGCATAATTTCTAGCTGCGAATGAATAAAAAATTGCCCAACCTTCTTGTACCGCACAAGATGAATTATCCTCATCCCAAGAATCATAATTGCCGTTCCACATTCTATAATTAACATAATGCCCGTATTCGTGAGAAGTAGTTTCCAAATTAGTATAATCCGGGTCGATGGTTATTTTGGTAAAATAAACATATCCCCATGGTGATATATTCCACTTACGATCAACTGAAAAAATACCATGGTATGGGCTTGCTGATTTGACCAATTCAACAGTTGGCATTGAGAAAGGTATGCTTCCATTATACCGTTGTTTAACCAATTCCCCGGCAAACATCATATTTCTTAAAAGTGAACCATCTTGTGAGTTTACCACAATATCAACACCACTGTATGAAACCAACGTATTGGAGGGGTTGAAATAAAGAACTGCACCTTCACTATCCCCAAAAGTAGTTAAATCACCTTGGTCAGTCGACATCACATATCCATCAGGTAAACTATATGACACGTATGGATTACCCGAACCAACTAAAAGTATTATCTGGTCATATCCTGTTAAATCGGCTGGCATGCCGAAACCAAAATAAAAACTACCGTTAGTGTTTATATTATCATAATGTATATTTTTATAACTTCCTTGCCATGGATGATATGTTTTAAGTGTAGAACTATTTCTGAAGTAAAAATAAATTTTGCCGCCATATAAACCTTCTTTCCTAACAGGTGATTCATGAGCATCATCATAAGTAACGGTACCAATAATATTTATTAAGTAGGTTGATGTTGCAGTTACTGATTTTAGCGTTGGGGCAACATTAGTTGAATCAATATTTAGGCTATCATAATTGCCTTTTACTGCAATAATTTTTTTATGCTCCTTATATGATTTGGATTTTTTAACAAAATCATTCGTAATTGAAGAAAAAACAGCATAATCCTTTTTTCCATGTTCAATACTGATGTGCCTTGATGTTTGCTTCTGGATACTGTCAGGTGCATTTTCCATTTGGGCTATAATATTGACAAGGGAAGCCCCATCGTTTGTTACCTTAACTATAATCCGTTCGGTATATATTCCACCTTTCTGGCACTTTAGTTTTGTTTCATAGCGTTTTGCACCATCTTCGGGAATAACCGCTTTGGGGAAATTAAACATCAATTGCACATCGCCATCGGAATTTACCTTGTAATCGACTTCCAAGGTTACATGGTTTCCAACAATGGGTTCGCCAACAACCCTTATATCAATAATTTCAACCGCAAGCGGTCCTTTGAGACTTGTTGCGTATAATTGATTTATACACAACAGGAAAATGGGTATGCTGAAAAGCATGACCCATCGTTTTCGGGATTGATTCATAAGCTCAAGTTTTAAATGGTTAATAAATAAATACTTAGTTTACATTTTTAAGAATATACAAATGATATAATCCTCTAGCTCCCACATCGGTTAATCGCCCACTCCCATAAACAATGTTTTTTTCGTCGGGCGACCAGTTTGGGAATACATTTACCGACCAGCACCATTCACTTGTGTTTACATCGAGTATTTTCTTTTGCATGGTGTTTAAGTCAATTACTCCAACCTCACTAACATCGCTGGTTGAGCTTGTTCCGGCATGTTCAGGATAACAGGAATATAAAATCTTGTCGCCGGCTTTATTGTAGCGCAACCAGAGGCATATTCTGTTATTCGAAAGATCAAAGGTTATGGCTAAGGTGTCCATAACCTTGGTTTCCATATTGTACTGTATTATTAGTGGCGATTTTGACCTCCGGACCGCAGGTATCAATAGTATGTTTTTAGTTGGGTGAATATCGAAACCGTTCACCATTTCAGTCTCTGGTAATTCCAATTGAGCCAAATAGTCTAAAATCAGGGTTGATTCCCCTGTAGAACGTTTGTATAAAAAGTATCCCGGATTGTTATAAAATGGTTTGCCGTAAGTGTAATAAATAATACTATCATTGTTCCTATAATAAACTGCACTTGAAATATTACAAGTTGAATCAAAAAACTCTGTTATACGACCGGTTTCTGTGTCATATTCTCTAAGCGCCCCTTCCGATACATCTCCAAACCTTGTTTGAACGTATATTATTTTGTTTTGCGAAGGACTGGATTCTATAAAATAAGCTCCTTCATACATTGAAATCATTGAATTTTTTATAACATTAAATTTCTTATCTATCACTCTGAATTGAAGGGGATGAGGATTAAAAATAATACTGTCATTTAACCAAACAGCCGTAGGAATATTAGTTCTACCATAATAATCTTCAACTGCCAATGGTACTATATTTTCGTTAATTGTTGTAGTACAAGGATTGGGGTCACAATCACGACATTGTTCTTGATCGCAACTAATTGAAACTTGAGAGAATATTACCAATATTAATAAGTAATGTGTTTTCATGTCGATATGTTTTTTTCAAATTAAATTTTATTCTATGTTATAATTATAACTGCTGGCATTTCTCAGGCTTGGCGCTAACGGTGGCGGTAAGCATAGTAAGGGTTTCGGAGCGCATCACTCCAATTTCCAAATGTCGTTTCTTTCTTATTCATAATTCAAATATAGCACTTTTGCCCTTATTATGTTTACCGCGGGTTGGTTGCAGTATTTAATTATAATCCTTAGTACTTATTTCTAAAGTGACAGGTTGATTTCTAAAAATAGATGATTCTAGTCTATAATTTGGAACGATTTCACAATCTGTACCCTCCATGTAAGGATAACCTAATTCATTTCCTTTTTTAATCTTTGGAAAATGATTTTCAATCCTCTCGAAATAGTCTCCTTTAATCATTATTACAGAATCATTAGCAATAGACAATCTAATCTGACCTTTTAATAAACCCAATTCATTTTTAATTCTTGCTAAACTATCAAGCTGAAGAAAATAAACACTATCTCGTGTAAAATACAAAGTGTCAAAGTTAAACCAACCGCTTCCTCCACCTGTTGATGTTCGATGGTCTATGTCGAGATAAAAATCCTTGTATTTTTTTATTTCATGCAGTTTTGATTCTGCTATTTTCCTTTCCTTCTCCCTTTTTTTATGAAATCTAATTACCTTCAAAGTATCATTTCCAACCCAACCAAGAATTACATAATCAGGAAAATTTCCCAATTTTCTAGGATTGTATTTTTCGTTGGCTTTTAATATGGTTGTTTCTAATTTTCCTGAACCAAAAGCCATCGGACTTTCTATAAAACATTCGTATAAGTCAATTTGCTGATTAGGACTCGAAAGTTTATAAATATGTTGTATTTCTCCTTCAATCTCAAATGTGCATTGAGAAAATAATAAAGCAAGAAAAATTAATGTTAAAATTCTGTATTTCATATTTTCCTAATATTGCAACCAACGTTTGTATATCCCCTGTTGTATTGGAGATATATCCCATTTGTTCCTTGTATTTTTTACTTGTTTTGATTGCATGATTGTTAAATCCTGCACTAAAGTAATATAATTTATTATAAACATACATTGTCCATCGGGCTTTTTATTCCTTGTAAATACTTATTGCTTACATGCGTGTAAATTTCAGTGGTTTTGCTCGAATAATGCCCCAACAGTTCCTGAATAAAACGAATATCGGTGCCCCCTTCCAATAAATGAGTGGCAAATGAATGACGCAATACATGCAATCCTCCACACTTAGGCACTTTTGATTTTACAAGCGCATCATCCAATACATTCAATAAACTGCTTGGCGAATATTTTCCACCCATTTGTCCTTCAAATAAATAGTCTTTTGGCTTATATTCCTTAAAGTACTCACGCAATAAATCCAACGTATTGTAACTCAAAAGCGTGTGACGGTCCTTTTTACCTTTACCCTGTATAACCCTTACTTGCATGGTTTTACTGTTGATGTCGGAAATTTTGAGGTTCAATACCTCACCTATTCGCAACCCTCCACCGTATATCAAGCTTAACATGCATTTGTGTTTTTTATTAGTAACACATTTTATAATCTTCTCCACTTGCTCCAAATTCCATACCTTGGGCAAGGTCTTTTCCCTTTTCGGACGGTTAATCTCATCCAATACAAAATCGCGCTTTAAAACCTTTTGGTAATATAATTTTATGGCATTTACCGATTGGTTCAACGTTATCGACGAAAAATCCTTCTCACCGCACATCATCTTATGGTATTCATTCACTTTCTCGCTCGCGAATTGGTTAATTTGCGCCAGAGTGGAGAATTTATACGTGTTGATAAATCGTAGCAAATAATGGTAATAAGTGCCGATGGTGTTTGGGCTGTAGTTTTTCAATTGCATGTATTTTAAAAATTCTAAGGGCACGCTCTTATAACCATTTCCCTTTTTATACGCCTGCTCAAACAGTAAGCTTTGAATTTGAAAATCGCTTATGGTTAGTTCGTTATGCAGACATATTTTTAAAGCATTGGATACCGATTGGATAAATTTCTGTAATACCATTCTACTGGCTTGAAGTGTAAAACACCGCAGTTCCTTGTCCCATCGTGAATGGGTATTTGAACTCAACACTTGGTAAATCTCCTTTTTATAGGTAAACTTTATAGCCAGTATTTTTGCTTCATTTTTTATTACCGGCACAAGCATTATCTGTCCTATCTTAACGGGCTGTTCCAGTACTCCCCTGAAATAGGTGGTATTACCAATATCAACCAATCCGGTGCGGTTCTGTAGTTTTGCTTCAAAATAATGCGTGTCAACCGCTGCAATATCTTCAAACAGATCCTTCAATAAGCCAACCACTTTGGGACTGTTTTTTACTGAAAAAGCATTCAATCGTTCGTTCCATACAATCCAGTCGTTGAGCAATATCCGCTCCTGAATATCGGAATTTGGCTCAAAATAAAGAACCGAATTATCCTCTTTGGAATCCGAAACATGGTTCAGAAAAATCACTGGTTTTTCCGGTTGCCTCACTTGAATCGGTTCTGGAGGCAAACTTACATCTACTGGTTCCATATTAAGAACCGAAATATCCACTTTGAAATCCGAAACATGATTCAGAAAAATCACCGGCTTTTCCGTTTGCCTTAATTGAATCGGTTCTGGAGGCAAACTTACATCCACTGGTTCCATAATACTGATGTTAGATTAGACAAAATATTTTATAACAGATTAATTTTGATAAAGTAACTATTTAGTAAAATTCGATAAAAAAATATACCTTAGCGGTAGGTTAAGCGTGTATAAACGAATATAAGCGTATAAAAAAATGGAAAGTAGTCAAACCTGTCTCTATTGCCAAGAGCCCTTAAAAGGCAGAACCGATAAGCGGTTTTGCGACAGTCAGTGCAAAAGTGCCTACCACAACCGAAAAACCGACACAAAAGAAAATTACATAAAAGAAATTAACAAACAATTGCGCCGCAACCGATCAGCCCTGAGGTATGCCTGTCCGCAAGGTAAAGCAACAGTTCGTAAAGAGTTTCTGGAAAAACTAGGCATGAATTTTAAATACAATACCCACAGTTGGAACAGTCAGAACGGCTCCTCATACCAGTTTTGTTACGATTACGGATATGCCCAAGTGGAAGATCCGTTAAAAGTGTTGATTATTCAACAACAGGATTACATGATAGTGTAAAAAACTGACTAATCCTTTTTATACAATTGCTGCTACCTTACAACCTTTTTATCAGGTAATCCGCTTTTAAATAATATGCACGCCTATCCCCTGTTTGTCAGTATGATTTTACTTAACTTTGAATTTACGATTGCTTCTTCTTATGAATATCGTTTCAAAGAACAGAGAAAAATAGTATTTTTGCATAAAAAAAATGCGTCTCATACTTTTGCTCTTTGTATTATCTGTTTTTATGAATTTAGCAGTAGCACACCCACTGCATTTAAGCATTACCAATATTGATTTTGAAGCCGATTCCGCAAAAATATCCATTCGGGTTTTTGATACTAATTTATTCCTCCATCTAGTGCAATGCTATCCCGAAGCAACAATTTCAGGTAAAGCTGATTCTATTGAGTTAGCGCATCAATACAGCATTAACTATATTCAAAAGTCGTTACAACTTTATATTGAAAATATACCGGCTACTCTCTATTATGTTAATAAAATAGTTGATGATGGGTCGGTTTGGTATAATTTTAGCGCATTAATTTCCGCCGAAATTGAAAAATGTACTATTGAAAACCGTATATTGACCGAGTGTTACGATGACCAAAAAAACTTGACCTTACTAAAAAAAGGAAAATTTGAACGTGGCCTTGAATTTGATAGCAACCTTACCCGAATTGAGGTAATACTGAATTAAAAAATAGACTAACTATGCTAAAACGGCTATTTTATTTGTTGATATTTTTAAGCATTGCTTTTCAAGCTATTGCCACCCATAACCGTGCCGGTGAAATTACTTACCGCCAAATTTCGAGTTATACCTTTGAATTTACCATAACTACCTTTACTAATACCAAACCCACTTCCGATGGTACCCAACCCGCTGATAGGAATTCATTAATAATACAATGGGGCGATAATACCTATTCTGAAATAGCCCGCTCAGGTATTGAAAACCTGCCCGATTTCTATAGAAAAAACACCTATATCGGAAACCACACCTATTCCGGTCCTTCAACTTTCGAAATTTTAGTGGAAGACCCAAACCGGAACGAAGGGGTGCAAAATATACCCAATTCAATTATGACCGTTTTTTCAATCAAAACTATTTTACAGATAAATCCAACCCTAGGTTTCAACAACACTCCTATTCTACTAAATCCTCCGGTTGATAAAGCTGCCGTTGGACAGATTTTTATTCACAACCCGGCTGCTTTTGACCCTGACGGCGATAGTCTATCTTACGAATTAACCATTTGTACCGGTGAAAACGGAAAGCAAATTTCTAATTATTCGTTTCCACCGTCAAGCAACAGGCCTATATTTATTGAACCCTCTGAGGGCAATTTAATATGGGATGCTCCAACTTTACCGGGAAGTTATAATGTGGCTTTTTATATTTATGAATGGAGGAAAGGAATTAAAATTGGACGGATTACCCGCGACATGCAAATTGAAGTTTTTGAAACTGAAAACACGCCACCAACCATCGACTACATTTCCCCAATTTGCGTTACTGCCGGCGATACCGTTCGATTACTTATTACTGCCCGCGATAGTGCCAATGAAAAAATTACTTTATCGGCTACCGGGGGTAGTTTTAATGTTGATTCTGCCTCAACGCTTACTTCAACTCCTAATAATGGAGTAGTTACCGGACTTTTTAAATGGGAAACAGAATGTTTGCATGTAAGAAAACAACCTTATGAAGTTGTTTTTAAAGCCACCGACAATAACAGTGAAGTAAATCTGGTTGATCAACAAGATGTTGATATAAGAGTAATTGGTCCGGCACCAAAAAACCTATCGTTGCAGCCTACCAACAATTCCATAACGCTAACTTGGGAGCCTTATGGATGTGATAACCATGTCGGTTTTTTAATTTATCGAAGCATGCAACCTTATGGCTTTATTCCCGATTCCTGCGAAACCGGAGTTCCATTCTACACGGGCTTTGTACAAATAGCATCCATTGATTCCCCTACCGAATCAAGCTTTATTGACAATAACGATGAAAAAGGGTTGTTGCAAGGATATACCTATTGCTACATAATAACGGCTCTTTTCCCGGAATCATTTGAAAGCAAAGCTTCGGACGAAGTCTGTGGTGACTTGGTGCGGGGAACCCCTATTATTATTAATGTAAGTGTCATTCAGCACGATGTAACAACTGGTGAAATGTTTGTTGCTTGGTCGAAACCCATTGAGTTTGATACCATTAAATATCAGGGACCTTATCAATATATTGTAAAGCGGGCGGAAGGTATTTGGGGAACCAACTATCAAAACATTGATACCTTGCCTGGTTTAAACGATACGCTCTATTACGATACACCATTAAATACGGCTGAAAAAACCTACAACTATAAAATTGAAATCCACAACCCTCAAGGCTTAACAGAACTGCCCATGACTGCAAGTTCCATTTTCCCCCAATTAGATGGTTCAAATAAAAAACTAAAACTGAACTTTATTAAAAACACTCCCTGGCAAAATTATCAATACATTGTTTACAGGCTTAACCCGGATATGATCACTTATGACAGCATTGGAGTTACCTCAACGGAATTTTTTGATGACACTCCCTTGGAAAACAATAAAGAGTATTGTTATAAAATTACCAGTTATGGCCAATATTCGTTAGATGGAATTTTAAAACCCCTGGTAAACTATTCACACAAAAACTGTGGAATGCCCGTTGATACTATTCCTCCTAACACATTATCACTTGAAGTTGAGAGCGATTGCAAAACTTTTTACAATACACTGGTTTGGAAAGTGAATGATGATATAAATCAAATAGCAAAATACAAAATTTATAGTGCACCTGATCCTGCATCAAGCTACACCTTGCTCGATTCTGTAATGAACCACGACACTCTCACCTATCGTCATTATTCGGGCGAAACGCCTTCGGGTTGCTATAAGGTTACAGCTGTTGATTCCAACTTAAACGAAAGTGCGTTTTCGAACTTTGTTTGCGTTGACATTTGCTCTTATTACGAGCTTCCCAATGTGTTTACCCCAAATGGCGATGGCATGAATGATACTTTTATTCCGCTGCCCCCAGCCGAGGTTATTGATAATTACATTCACCACATTGAATTGTCGATATACAGCCGATGGGGAAATCTGGTTTTTGAAACAAACAATCCACACATAAATTGGGATGCTAAAAGTTCACAAACCGATAAAAAAGTGACCTCAGGAGTATATTATTACGTTTGTGAAGTTTATGAAAAAAGAATTTCAGGAGTTGAACACCGCACACTTACGGGGTTTGTGCATGTTTTATACGGCCAAAATTCACCAGAATAAAATCTGTACCACTATGCTACTAGTTGATAAAATATATCATGTGCAAAGATTTAATATAATGACTGGAATTGTTATTATGCTATTTATTGCACCTTATAGTTTAATGAGTCAGGAAGTTAACCATCTTTTAACGACCCGCACCCTAAATTTAAAAGGACTTGCCGCAGAAACTTTGACTTATTTTGATAAAAATATAGAACATCCAACCTTAGAATTGCTATTTGAAAAGGGCAATGCCTATTTTTTAATTGCCGATTATAAAAATGCCGCCAATTGTTATTATCAGGTCAATCAAAGCAACAACCAATTGGCAACTTACGAATTGGCCCGATGCTATGCACAAATGAATAAACCGGAATTAGCCTGTTCCTATTTAACCATTCATTTAAAAATGAAAAAACGCAACATGCAAAGCTATATTAAATCAGATGTTGCGTTTACAGGCATAAGCAAATCACAGGAATGGATTACTTTATGGAATACCGATTGGTATTCAAAATATGATTTGATGTATGAAGATGCCTGGTACGAATACAAATTAGGAAATAATCAGGAAGCCCTTACCATTTTGAACAAACTTACGGATATCAGAAAATCAATGGTTCAGGCAAATCAGTTGAAAGCTCTGGTGTACGAAAAGCTGAACGAACCGCAAAATGCTTTGATTAGTATTAATCTGGCATTAGCCAAAGACCCGGAAATTGCTGATTACCATTACATAAAAAGCCGATTGGAATTAACTCTTAACAAACCTAAAAAAGCGTTAAATAGTATTGATGATGCATTGCATCGTGACTCAACCCAAATTGATTATTATTTTTTAAAGGCTAAAGCGAATTTAAGTGCAGGTAAACAACAACAAGCCATTGCCGATGTTGAGTTATTGATATCAATCATGCCAGATGCGCCTACCTTGTTTCTTTCGGGCAAAATTTATGCTGAAGCCGGAGAATGGCAATTGGCCATAAAAGCATTTAATAAGTGTATTGCTATGGAGCCCTATAACCCGGTGTATTTTATAGCTCGTGGCGACGCCTATCTAAAAACAGAAGTATTTAATTTTGCTGAAAAGGACTTTAGTTTTGTGCTCGACTTTGAGCCAAATAGTGGAGAACTTTATTTTAAAAGGGCAAAAGCCCGGTTAGGAATGAAAAATAGGGAAGATGCCTGTTCCGATTTTAACAAAGCATACAATCTAAACTATGTCGCAGCCGATGAATACATTAAAAATTATTGCCGTAACTATTCAAAATAGGTTTCGGATATTGTAATGGAACTAACCGGGTTAGTTTTGAATACAAAATCAAACATCTCATAGAAAACCTTTATTCACCAAACAATTTGATTTATAAATATTTATCGTATATTTATGTATTCTATTTGGTGATTTTAAAGTTCACTTGTTGGTTACTAAAAAATGGTCAAATTATATCTAAGTTGAGCGATTTGACCCCGAGGACTCGGGGTCAAAAGCGCTTTACTTAGATAAAACCCTCCCGAGAAATCGGGACAGGCTGACATAGCAATTGTTGTTTTTCACAAATTGAGTGAAGCGAAAATTTGTAAAAACTTACAATTGTTCAGTCGATTGAGCAGATTTGCGATAGCAAATCGCTCAATTTGGGTTAGATTCAACTTTTTCGAATGGATTAGTTTTTACACAAAAACAATAAAAAATACTCCAATGAAAACACAACTATTTATTGTATTATTCTTTACATTGATGCAGGCTGGAATAGCCCAAGATCAATTAAAAGAGCGCACCATTACTGTAAAGCAAAGTGAATCAGGAATCTCCGATTCAGCAAACTATGAACTACTTATTATTGATCCGGGTTTTGAAAGCTGGTTAGTATCGGAAGCCAAGCCCATGGGCTATCACTCACAAATGTACCTTGAAAATTGGAACCGGCAGTATGTAGCTGAATGGAATAACCGGTATTCTGCCGGACAAAACATGGACGTAATTGAATCGTATGTTGATTATAACCATACTACGAATTACGGTTTGGAAGTAAATTATAAATTGTACAACTACTTTATTTATGCCGAAAAAAAATACAACCTGCAATTATTAATCCGGGTTGGAAACTGAAGTTTCTTTTACATTTAATATTCCAACCTTCCTCAAAAAGGTAAGTAAACTTTTTGAATCATTTCCTGATATTCACTTTCAAGGGAACTATTGGCAGTAATGCCTCCTCCACTTTTAAACACCAATTGCTCCTGTTGTTTTTCAATAAACCTGATCAACACTCCGCTATCTATATCCTTTCCATCAAAAACACCAAAAACACCTGTATAAAAACCTCTTTTATGTGTTTCGGCAGAGGCTATTATTTCCAAAGTTTTTTCCTTGGGTGCTCCGCTAATACTACCTGCGGGTAACAATTGAAAAATAATATTTCCTAATTGTTGCCGATATTGGTTATCAAGTATTCCGCTTATTTTACTGCTCACCTGCAAAAGTTTACCTTCATTGGTTTTAATCACATCAATATACCGATACTTTTCTACTTTTACATTAGTGGCCACTTTACTTAAATCATTTCTGATTAAATCAACAATGGTAGCATGTTCAGCTGATTCCTTTTTATTGGTCAGAATCTCATATTCTGCATTTTCCAGTTGGGCGTCAATTGTTCCTTTCATGGGAAAGCTATAAATAGTACCCTCCTTAATTTGAATAAATATTTCAGGACTAAACACAACAAATTCATCTTTAACATACAACCTATACTTAGCTTCACTTTGCAAAAAAATGTCGCGCAACGTTAGATTGCATTCAATTGGGGTAGTGCAAGTAAGGTTAGTTAAATAGGAATCGCCACGCAATAAATGATGCATCACCTTATTGTATGATTCTTTATAATCACTAAAAGCTATTGGTTTTTTGGTAAACTGGTTTAATGCAACCCGGTTGCAATCATTAAGGTGAGCCGCATTAGTAAACCCATTTACATAAAAAAGAATCTCATCCGGATTTATTTCCGAAATGGGAATAATGCGGGAATGGCTAGTCTCGTAATTTACCATAAAAAGAAAGGGAATCTTTTCCTGTGAATAACGGTTTATTACAGCAATAGCCTCAAGTTGATTCATAATTAATTATATAGGCTCAAAGATAATTATTTTAGCTGTTTCCCCACTTTTTACGGAATTTTCACCAAAGAAATTGCTTTTAAAAAATCCTAAAGAGTTCTGCAAATAAATTTTGCTACTCAAAAAAGTCTCATTAATTAATGAGACTTTACGACTTTAAAAATGGAAAAAGAAAGTTGATCTGATTTTATATACCTACCCCTGTCGATAGTTGCCGTTCATTGTAAGAGCCCTAGTGCCAGTATGATAAATTGTATTATAATCGAATATTTGCAAAAATTATAATTCGATTTAATAATATGACAAATAAAACTCAGATAGAAGTTGAAAATAAGCTCATTTCAATAGTTAAACAAGATGAGCAAGATTATATCTGCCTTACAGATATGGTAAGAGATGAAGAAGGGACAGACCATATCCGCAATTGGATGAGAAATCGCAATACTGTTGAGTTTATTGGATTATGGGAATCTTAGAATAATCCAAATTTTAAACATGTCGAATTCGACACCTTTAGAAAACAAGCTGGATTAAACAGTTTCAATTTGACACCTAAAAAGTGGATTGAGGCAACTGATGCAATAGGGTTGATTTCAAAATCTGGTAGATACGGAGGGACTTATGCTCACAAGGATTTAGCATTTGAGTTTGGTTTGTGGATTAGTCCAATGTTCAAACTTTTGTTGATAAAGGAATATCAACGACTAAAGGAAATTGAGAGTAATCAATATAATCTTTAATGGAATGTCAAACGGATTTTGACGAAAACAAATTACCTTATTCATACCGATGCCGTAAGGGATTGCATTCTACCTAAAAAAAACTATGATAAAGATAAAGAGTGGTTGATTTATGCCGAGGAAGCAGATTTGCTGAACGTTGCATTATTCAATTGTACTGCGAAAGATTGGAGAGAAGCAAATTCAGAAAAAGCTAAAAAAGGCTTAAATATTCGTGATTTTGCAAGTATAAATGAACTTGTTGTTTTATCAAACCTTGAAAATCTAAATTCTATTCTCATTCGTAATCAGATTGATAAAACTGAACGCTATAGACAGTTAAGAGAGATTGTTCAAATTCAATTAAAATCGATTGATGGACAAGATTTTATGAAAGCATTAAAAAAAGTATCTGACAATATTTATATTAGCAACAAAAAGAAATTAGATTAAACAACGAAACGACACCCTAATTTTAGGGTGGGAGCTTAGAGCTACTAAATTTTAAATTAAGTAGCTTATGGTAATCGGAAGATTCTCCCTTGCTTGTAGGGGAACTTAGCCGAAAGCCGTCTCATGACCCCGAGGACTCGGTGGAGGGGGACAAAAACAAGAGTAAAGTAGAATTAAAAAATCATTTATTTGTTTGAAAATGCTAATTTCGCAACCATAAAAACAACGTTTATGATACAGCGGATTCAAACCATTTATTTATTAGCTGCCGCAATTGCAGCACTACTCATGTACTGGGGACCTTTGGCTACTTTTGGCAGCATTTCCATGTATAGCTGCCACCTTACTGACCCGGCAAACGGACCACAAATTATTTCAATGATTGTTTTAGCAATACTGCCATTAGTAAGCCTGCTGCTCAGCTTTTTAACTATTTTTAAATTTAAAAACCGTACCCTTCAAATAAAGCTGGGAAGGTTCAATTTATTGCTTCTCATAGTTATTTTAGGGGTGGAATATATTTATGCCTCACGAATTGGAAGCGTGTTACAAATTAAACCATCGTTCGAATATTTATCCATCATGCCATTTGTTTCGATGCTGTTTATTTTGTTAGCAAACAGAGCCATTAAAAAAGATGACGCATTGGTAAAATCTGCCGATAGAATTCGTTAAAAACTAGGTAGATAAATTAATTGAGATGCAATGAAAAAAACTTTTTCCCTATCAATTCTTATCATTATTGCATTTTTATTTGGATGCCAAAGCCAAAAAAAACAGGCCTTACACCAAATAAAAATTCTTTCGGTTCAATTGGATTCTGTTAATACGGTTTACTCAGGTATTGATTGGGAATATTGGAGTCAACTTAACGATAAAATATCAAGTAATACGGCTGTTCTTGCCGAACAATCAGATAGGGCTATAAAACTAGATTCCTCTTTTGTTAATTATTTTGGTGCATACAGCACTGCTGGAAAAATACTGTCGAGGACATTCCGGAAAAGCAAAACTAAGATTGAAGAGGAATTACAGCTTTCGCAAAAACAACTAAACAATCTAACAAAAGATATAAAAGCCGAGCTTATTCCCGAAGTTGACTCGGTAACTATTTATATTGAACAGGAACAAAAAGCAATGGAGAAACTTATTTTTATGGTAAGTACTCTTGAAATTTCATTAAGCAAGCAGCAGCAAGCCTACGATTCAACCTACAAACAGGTAGAAGCATTGGTATCGAAATTAATGGAAACGAAACCGAATCCAGTTAAAAACAACGAAGAAATTCACTACACCGAAGATCAGGAACAGGAATAAACTAAATGAACTTGAAAAAAAAAACGGCCCAACTATTCTTAATGGCAACCTTGCTGTTAATTACCTATACCACCATAGCACAGCAAGATACCGAAACATCGGAATATCAAATTGGTATGCAATATTACCGGAATGGACAATACAATGAAGCAACACTTATTTTTAAAAAATTGTATTTCTCAAACCATTCCAATACTTTTTACAAATACTACCTCAATTGCCTCATAAATACCAAAGATTATTCTCAGGCCGAAGCAATAGCTAAAGAGCAAATTAAATTCGATAAATTCGAACTAAGCTACTGGGTTGACTTGGGAGGTATTTATTCCTTTCAGGGCAACGATTCAAAAGCCAATTCAACCTATCAGGGAGTCATAAAAAAACTCAAAGCCGAACAACGACAGATTTTGAATTTGGCCAATGCTTTTATGGCAAAACAGCTTTTCAACTATGCCGAAGAAACCTATCTAGAAGGGAAAAAACTTTTAAATAGCACCTATGGTTTTCAGATGGAAATGGCGCAGTTGTATTATTACATGCGCAATTACGATAAAATGATTGACTCCTATCTCGATTTATTAAGAATAAGCGATCTTTACCTGGCCAATGTTCAAAACCAGCTGCAAAATGCCGTTTACAACGATGTGGATAAAAGCTTGAAAGAAAAGCTAAAATCAAACTTATTGATGCGTCTGAATCAATATCCTGATATTCTTGTTTACAATGAATTACTGGTTCGGCTATACATTCAGGATAAAGATTTTGAAAATGCCTTTATTCAGGCAAAAGCTTTGGACTTGCGATTAAACGAAAATGGACAGCGAATAATGGCTTTAGCTAAAGTGGCCTTTGAAAACAATCATTTTGATATAGCCATTAATGCGTATCAGTATGTTATAAACAAAGGGAAACATCTGGAATTTTATTTTGATGCCCGAAGTGAATTATTGGAGGTGATGTATCAGCGGATTGTTTTGAATATTGACAATCAAAAAGCAGATCAATTTAAATTGGAAGAATCGCTCATAGGAGCTTTGCAGGATATGGGAAGCAATGCGGGAACTGTTAACTTAATTAAAAATTTGGCTCACTTGCAAGCCTTTTACCTTGGAAAAACTGCCGAAGCCCAGTTTTTGCTCGAAGATGCAATAACCATTCGTGGAATTAACTACCAGCAAAAAGGAGAATTGGAACTGGAATTAGCCGACATCTATTTAATTGATGGAAAGGTTTGGGATGCTACTCTTGCTTATGCCCGCGTGGAAGATAATAATAAAAACAATCCCATTGGATCCGAAGCTAAATTCCGTAAAGCGCGGCTTGCCTATTTTATTGGCGACTTTGTTTGGGCCGCGGCTCAGCTTGATGTGTTAAAAGCGAGTACTTCGAAATTGATTGCCAACGATGCCGCTAATTTATCATTTTTTATTTTCGAAAATTCCGGTTGGGATACCGTGGAAACGGCACTTGCGACTTATGCCAAGGCTGATTTTCTTTTTTATCAATCGAATGATTCTCTTGCCTTATTAACCCTAGATACGGTAATTACCAATTTCAGCAGCCACGAACTAGTAGATGAAGCATGGTTGCTTAAAGGCAAAATACTTCAAAAAAAGTATCAATACAGCCAATCCATTGAGGCTTATCAAGTTATTGTTGACAAATACTACTTTGATGTTTTGGCTGATAATGCCTTATTTGCTATTGCCGATTTGTACGAAAACCAGCTCCAAAACAAAGAGCAAGCCATGGAACTGTATAAAAAAATTATGACCGATTTTCCCGATAGTATATACAAAATGGAATCAAGAACCCGATTCCGCAAACTGCGAGGCGATGCCGTAGTAAATTAATTGCTTAATACAAAAAGAATGATTGGTGTATTGATTGTAATGACATTAGGTATTGTTATAGGACTTGCTTTTCGTTCCAAAACGAAAATGATCCAACTAATTAACAAATCAACTATCTGGATAATTTTTCTTCTCCTTTTTTTTATGGGAATATCCATTGGCGCAAATCCTATTATTATGAAGAATATAGACACCATAGGTATCCGAGGGTTTGAATTAGCCTTAGTTTCGGTATTAGGAAGTTCCCTATTATCATGGTTGGTTTATCATCTCTTTTTTAAAAAAGAACAAAATGAAGGATAGTTTGCTCATTGTGCTCTTTTTCGTAATCGGCTTATTAGCCAGTTATTTCAACTTTGTACCGGATGCATTGCTTCAAAAGGATATGAGCACCTACACATTGTACCTATTAATGTTTATTGTGGGCATTGGCATTGGTGGCGATAAAAAATCTTTTGATGTATTGCGTAAAGTCAATTTAAAAATTTTACTGGTACCAATTACAGTGATTGTTGGAACACTTGGTGCTGTTGTAATTTTTTCGTGGTTTGTCCCCGATTTAACCATGCAAGAATCGGCAGCAGTAGGCGCCGGCTTTGGATATTACAGTTTATCGAGCATTTTAATAAGTGAATTACACAGCGAAACTTTAGGTACTATTGCCCTGCTGGCAAATGTGATGCGTGAAATACTGACACTGATATTTGCACCAGCTTTAGCTTGGGCTTTTGGAAAATTAGCTCCGGTAGTTAGTGGTGGAGCCACCGCCATGGATACCACGTTACCTATAATTACAAGAGTTTCCGGAACTGATTACGGTTTATTAGCCCTTTTTAGTGGCATTGTTTTAACCATACTGGTTCCATTTTTAGTTACCTTTATTTTATCGTTGTAATAAATTCCAATTATGATAAAACTATTCCTATCACTTTGTTTAGTAGTACTGTTCCAGTCTTGTTCATTTATCAGCAAACCTTTAATTGAACAGCTTAAAGAATTACCGGGTGTGGTTTCAGTTGAAGAAATTAAGCTGGATTCCAGTTTTGGTCAACAATTCGAACTATACTTTGAACAACCCATCGATCATAATAATCCTATGTTGGGACACTTTAACCAACGGGTAATAGTTACAAACATTGGGCTAAACCAACCTGTAGTTGCTGTGCTTGAAGGTTATCGTATCTGGAACGGAAAGAGGGAAGAATTAACCCAGATTATTAATGCAAACCAAGTAAATATTGAACATCGCTTTTTTAAAGACAGTAAACCGGATAGCATTCCCTGGGAAAAACTTACTATTTGGCAAGCGGCTACTGACCAACACCTTATTATTAATGCATTGCAACAAATCTACCATCAGCCATGGGTATCAACAGGAATAAGCAAGGGAGGACAAACAACCATGTACCATCGTTCTTTTTATCCGGCAGATGTGGCAGCTAGTGTAGCTTATGTGGCTCCCTTGAATTTTGAACGGGAAGATGCCCGTATCTATGAATTTTTAAAAACGGTGGGTTCAGATGAGGATAGAACACGAATTTATGATTTTCAATGCCTTTGCTTCGAAAAATTTGAGATGTTGCTTTCGTTATTGAAACAAAAATCGATGGAAAACAACTGGCATTTTGACTTAGGATTTGAAAAAACGCTTCAATATTCAATTTTGGAATACAGCTTTGCTTTCTGGCAATGGGGGCGATTTACATCCGATGAAATACCCGGTGCTGAAGCTAGCAATGATGATCTTTATAACCATTTAAATGCCGTATCGGGTTTTACATTTTTTGAAGCCAACGATGTGGAGCAAAACCGTCCGTTTTTTTGGGCTGCATTAACCGAAATTGGAATGTATGGCTACCAAACCGAACCGTTTAAAAAATATCTGGGTCAGTCACCCGATTTTACCTTTGAATTCACGCTACCTGAAGGTGTTGAAGCGAAATTCCAACCTACAAAAATGCAAGAGGTTAAAAACTTTTTAGATACTGAAGCAAAAAATATGCTCTTTATTGTTGGAGGACTTGATACTTGGGGAGCCACTTCATACACTCCGTCAGGCAACAACAACCTTGTTCGGATTATTTTACCAAATGGGCATCATGGAACCCGCATTAAAAATTTTCCAAAAAAAGAGAGAGAAAATATTTACTCGTTACTGGAGGAATGGATGCAAATAAAAATTAATGATCCATTTGAAGCAGAATAGTTAGCTTGAAAAAATTGATAATTGATAATTCAATGTCGTTTAGTTAGCGTTTTCACCCTCCGCCCTTCGGGCACCTCCCTCAAAGGAGGACTAGCACTGCTGCCACAGAGGAGGTATCCCCTTGAGGGGATTATAGGGGTGAATCTTTCTTAACTAAACGACATTAATTGATAATTGATATTTGATAATTGATATTTGATAATTGATATTTTAACGAATCATTTGTACCCGTGAAAAACCAAAACAAAGCCTTACTGTTTACTTTAACAGCAGTTCTTTTGTGGTCAACTGTTGCGGTACCTTTTAAAATTGGATTACAATACTTTCATTTCATCCACTTCCTATTTATAACCACAAGTATTGCGGTACTTGTGTCATTTTTAAACCTATTGATTCAGCAAAAACTTTCCCTATTAAAAAAACTCACGTCAAAAGACCTGATGATAGGTATTGCAGGCGGGTTCCTAAACCCTTTTTTATATTATTTAATGCTTTTTAAAGCCTATTCCATCCTACCGGCACAAATTGCTCAAGCATTAAATTATACCTGGCCCATCATATTAGTATTACTATCTATTCCATTTTTAGGCCAAAAACTTAAATTAAAAGGTTTAGCTACCCTACTTATAGGTTTTATAGGTGTTTATCTAATTGCTTCGCAAGGCAATCCATTTCAAATTAAACCGTTGGAACCATTTGGTGTTAATTTGGCCATTGCGTCATCGGTAGTTTGGGCTAGTTTTTGGATTATAAATACACGATCAGCAATTGACAGTAGTTTAAATCTATTTCTCAATTTTTCGTCTGGTTTATTGTTTACCCTGCCTCTGCTGTTTTTTTATCCATTGAATTACAATGTGCCATTAACTGGTTGGTTGGCCGTAACTTATGCAGGTATTTTTGAGATGGGAATTACTTTTGTTATTTGGTTAACTGCCATGAAATTAACCAGCCGCACCGATAAAATAAGTAATTATGTCTATCTGTCACCCTTTTTATCGCTCTTCTTTATTCACTTGATTTTAAAAGAGCACATTCATTTTACTACCTTAATAGGCTTAAGCTTAATAGTAGCTTCAATTTTTACTAACCGATGGTTAAGTAATGTTGAAAAAATGTAAAAAGCCTTGAGGTTTTCAAGGCTTTTCAAAATCAATATCCCTTTATTTTGGATTTACAATATCATAAACAGTTTTCGTATGATATGCTACAACCTATTCAGGCTGTTTTGTTTCACCTGATTTAATTCTTCCGGCATCCTTTAAGGCTTTGTCAATTATCCACTCAATTTGCCCATTGATGCTTCGGAATTCGTCAGCAGCCCATTTCTCTAATCTTTCATATTTTTCCGGATCCACCCTTAAAACAAACTGCTTCTTTTTGCTCATATTATCTCAATTTTAGCCTTTCGGCTTTTAAAAAATTAATGATGCAAGGTGCCCGCATTTACAATTGGTCTGGCTGATTCCTCGCTGCAGAGAACCACCATTAAGTTGCTTACCATGGCGGCCTTCTTTTCATCATCCATATCAATAATCTCTTTAGCTTTTAGTTGTTCAAGAGCCATTTGCACCATACCAACCGCCCCTTCAACTATTTTTGAACGTGCAGCCACAACTGCCGTAGCTTGCTGACGCTTAAGCATTGCTCCGGCAATTTCAGCAGCATAGGCAATGTAACTTATGCGGGCTTCAATAACATGGATTCCAGCCATATCGAGCCGTTCCCGCAATTCCTCTTCCAAACGGCTGTTGATTATTTCGCCTCCTGAACGCAAGGTTATATTGGCATTTTCATCTTCAAAATTATCATACGGATAATGTCCGGCCAATTTGCGCAACGCAGCCTCACTTTGAATTAAAACAAAATGTTCAAACGCATCCACTTCAAATGCCGCTTTGAATGTATCACGAACCCTCCATACCAAAACAATCCCAATCATAATAGGGTTTCCCACTTTGTCGTTCACTTTAATGGGTTCGCTGTTAAAGTTTTTGGCTCTAAGCGATATCTTTCGTCTTACAAACAGCGGATTTACCCAAAAGAAACCATTTTCCTTTACAGTACCTTTGTACCGACCAAATAAAACCAATACACACGACTCATTTGGATTGACAATTTGCAAACCGGTAAAACAAAAAATACCTATTGCCAACACAACAATCATTGGGAACATTTTCGCAAAAACAATCAGGCCTAGCGAGCCTAAGACCACCAATAACAATACCAACACAGCTAGATATCCATTAGCCGCAGTAAATTCTTTTTCGATTTTCATAATTTTCTGGTTTTTAATATCATTTTAATATCATAAAGATATTATTATAATTTTTAATATACAATAAATTCGAGGTCAAATACACTTTTTTCTGCTAAATAAACCTAGCAAATATCATATTTTCATTCATAGCTGAGATTGAATATAAATTGTACCTTTGATTGTATTTTTACGATTAGAAATTTTTAAAACCAAAATAAGAGGGTATGTTATCGAAAAAAGATTTACAATTCCTGAATAAAAAGGAAATCACCCCTGAAAAGATAACAGAGCAGATCAATCAATTTATAAATGGATTTCCCACCTTAGACATTATAAAACCTGCCCTTGTTAAAGACGGAATTAAGCAGCTAACCGATAAAATGCTGGATGAAAAAATTAAAGTATTTGAAAAATCGTCAAAAAAACTCAAATCCATTAAGTTTGTGCCCGCTTCGGGGGCTGCAACCCGCATGTTTAAAACATTGTACGATGCAATGAACCATTACCATAATTCCGAAGAAGAATATCTTAGAATTACCACCGATAACAGCTTTCAATCAGTTAATTACTTATGTAAAAACCTTCAGAATTTAGCTTTTTATAATGAGTTGAAACAAGCTATTGAAATGGATGGTTGCAGTTTGGATGAAATATCTAAAAAAAGGGATCTTCCACTTTTAGTTCAATATTTGCTTACCGAGAAAGGTCTCAATTATGGCAATCTTCCGAAAGGATTAATAAAGTTTCATAAAACCGACAAAGGCAATCGCACCCCTTTGGAGGAGCATCTAATTGAAGGGATGGATTATGCTGCTTCAGGAAAAAAGATTTATCTGCACTTTACGGTTTCACCCCAACATCTTGATCTATTCAAAAAACAAGGCCAGGAATTAGTTGCTGAATATAAAAAGAAAACAAAATTCAAAATCCATATTACATTCAGCATTCAAAAACCATCAACTGACACCATTGCTGTTGATGAGGCCAACTTACCATTGCGGGATCAAGACGGAAATATACTGCTCCGCCCCGGAGGACATGGCGCTTTAATTTATAATTTAATGGACTTGGATGCCGATTTAATATTCATCAAGAATATTGACAATGTGGTTCAGGATCGCCTGAAAAATGACACTATACGTTATAAAAAAGCATTAGCCGGTGTATTACTTGAAACCAGGGAAACAGCTCAATATTACTATAAAAAACTTATCTCTAAAATAACCAACGACCAGTTGGATGAGGCTGAAGAATTCATCGAAAAACGGATCTTCATACTCTTATCGGATCAAATAAAAGGAAGGGATAAGGATACAAAAGCCAAGTTTTATGCCAACTTATTAAACCGCCCTTACCGGGTATGTGGAATGGTACCAAACGAAGGTGAACCGGGTGGTGGTCCTTACTGGGTTAAAAATGCCGATGGAACCATTTCGATGCAAATTGTTGAAGGTTCTCAATTTACACAGGATCAAAAGGTAATAATGCAAAAAGCTACCCATTTTAATCCGGTGGATTTAGTGTGTTGCATTAAAGATTTTAAAGGAAAAAAATATGACTTAACAAAATTCATTGATTCCAATACCGGATTTATTGCCACTAAAAGCACCGAAGGGCAATCAGTTAAAGCACTTGAATTGCCCGGACTTTGGAATGGCTCTATGGCTCTATGGAATACCATTTTTGTTGAGGTTCCAATTACTACGTTTAACCCCGTAAAAACGGTTAACGATTTACTTCGGGCCGAGCATTTATTTGAACAGGATTTACTAAAAGGTGAGGCCGAACTTAAAATGATATAATAAAAAACGGATATTCGACAAAAACAGTGGAAAATGAAAAGGTAAATATCATAAAAGACAGATATTTAAATAAATAAGGTAATAAGGTTTGTTTGTTGTTGTTTTTCTACTAAGGTTTCCCCAAAAGATAAGGTTTTAAAAACCTTATTTATATTGTTTTAACCTTAGTAGAAATAAAATTAAACCTAATGAAAACCTTATTACCTTATTGAAAAAATTATGCGCTATTTTCAGTTTGAAAATATTTGAAATAATCTAAAAAAGAATTTCCACTAATAATGTCGAATAACCAAAAAACTCCCTTTTCGGGAGTTTTTTATTAAAATTTGAGTTTGCTCCGAAAAGTCCCCGAAATTGTTGGGGCAGGCTATCGGATGACTAATTTGAACTAGGGTCTTAAATCCACATCGCCATAATCGCTTTGTATTTTAACCATTGATTTACTCTCCAAATTTCCTGATTTTCCTTTCAATTCAATGCTAAAATCATCTTTTGTACGCTCCGAAATAGTTACATTTTCATATTTAATGTCAGCGTATTTACAGGTTGCTTCCAAATTATAGCTGGCTTCGCTGGCAATACCGATATCAATTTGTGCATATTTGCTTTTTACATCAATATTCTCAAAACCAATGGGAACCTTGGAAATTTTAACATCGCCATACTTATTATCCGATTTAAATATATTCGCCAAATTTTCCACTTCAATGTTCGAGTACTCTGAATTTATTACCAAATTAATCACCCGGTTTATTTTGTAATCATCGTACGCAGCTTCGGCAACAATTGATGAGAACTGACCCAATTCAAGTTGAGAATACTTACTGGATATTACCAGAGCTTTTCCTTTTTCCACTTCGAGCTTGGAATATTTGATAATGATTTTTCCCCAATTGAATTCATTAATCCGCGACCCATCGCAATAACCCAGCTCAACCGCCGAAAGTGGTTTTTCGCTTCCATCCATAATTTTATTCACATTCAGTGAGCCATACTTAACACTTAATGTTGACTTTCCCTCCAACTCATTAATATCAACCTTGCCATATTTATTAACCAGAGTAATGTTAAGATAGGCGGGCATTGTTACATGATAGTTAATTTCAAAACTTGAATTATTCGACGAAATATTGTCTAATTCTGTCTTTGCCGAAACCAAATCGCCTGATTTTGTAATTGTTACGCTAATTTTATTAATAATTTTATCCGCTTTTTCCTTTGATGAAGTTTTTACTACAATTTCAGCATCAATGCGAATTGAGTCTTCGGTGGTATTTTCAATCTTGATATTTCCAAACTTGTTTGAAATATCGAAAGTACTTGACTTGTTCACACTATATTTTTCGTGAAACTTTTTATCGTATTGTTCCTGTGCTTTTAAAACACCGGAAGCTATGAATAGTACGACAACTAAAATTTTATAATTCAATGTTTTCATGGTTAGTGTAGTTTAATTGTTGAACTTTGTTTAAATCATTAATTGTGCGGTTTAAAATATCAGCTTTCATCTGATAATACTGAAGCATCGCCTGTACAATCCGCGGATCATTTGGCATGGAATTGTAATCTTTTTGGAGTTTTTTATACATATCATCCATATCGGTAATCTCTTTTATCAGCAGTTGTTTTTGTTCTGGTGATAGTTTATTCTGTAATTGCTCTATCTCTCCAATCCGCTGATCAACTACCTGAATATAATACTGCTGTGCTTCTTTGAATTCAGGGTTTTGATTGGCCATGGGCAACTTACTTATAATAAAATGTTCACCCAGATATAAACCCGATAAAACAATAAGCACGGCTATACAAGCAACTTTAAGTATAGTTGGCCAAGCTATATTCCGGCGATTTATGAGTTGCTGCTCATTCAGCATTTTTTCAAATCGTTCAAAATGACCCAATGAGGGTTCAGCCGTTTCAAATAATGGCCTGTTTTTCTCGATTAAATTTTTTAATTCATCCATATTCCGGTCTTTTTAGTGTTTAACATATCTTGTAATTTTTTTCTTGCTCTGGAATAACTGGTGCGTACATTGGCATTAGTCATTCCTAAAATTTCACTTATTTCTTCATGATCGTACCCCTCAATTAAATGTAAGGTTATTAAAATACGGTAACTCTCAGGAAGCTCAGCAATAACTTGTTTAACTTCGGCTACCCGCTGAACCGTTTCTTCCAATATTTCGCTATCGTCTTCATCAATAATTGTTACTTTGTGCTCATCTAAAGGAGTTTGCTCAATCCTTCTTTTTTTTAAAACATCCAACGACCGGTTTACCACTATTTTCCGAAGCCAAGCACCAAAACTCACCTCTTCTTTATAAGTTTGGATGTTTTTGAAAGCCGATAAAAACGCTTCTTGCATCACATCCTCAGCTTCCATTCGGTCGTTCACCAAACGCAAACTTGTGTTGTACATGGCTTTGTAGTACAGTTTATAGATTTCAAATTGTGCCTTGGCATTACCATTCCGGCAATTATCTATAAGCTCTTGGTGAATATTTTTGTACTTTTCTCCCACTACTTTAAATTTTCTAATTCAATAACGACATTTTTTTTAGAATGCAACACCACAGTATTTTCTAATTTATAAGATCCCGTTTTAAAATGAACTCAACAAAAAGACATCCTATTTATAAATTTGTGACACTTTTCTTTCGTTAATTCGCATATTTTCAATGAAAGTACATCAACTATTAATTATTCTAATACTCTAAAAGTTTAAATTAAAAGTAACAGTCATGAAGAAATTAATACTTATGCGTCATTCCAATGCCGAAAATGATTCTCCAACTATTCCTGATATAGAACGTAATATTACCGAAAAGGGAATTCAATTAATAAAAACACAAGCATTAAAACTTCAAAAAAAATCACTTTTCCCGGATAGAATTATAACGAGCCCAGCAAAAAGGGCTTTTAATACGGCTGCTCTTTTGGCAAAACAATTAAACATCCATTCAAACATAACCATTGAATCCTTTTTATACGATGACTACACTACACAAGAATTTTTAAACTATTTACGCAAAATGCCGGATTCACTGGATACCGTTTTAATTGTTGGTCATAATCCAACAATATCTCGCATTGCATCGCTGTTAACAAATACTCATTCTTTTTCATTTTCACCGGCATCCATTGCTGTTATTAGCATATCCGTTGAACAATGGCAATTTATTGAAGTAGAGCTTTTTAAAGCCAAACTTTTTATGGCTCCCTGATTATCACCTAAGTTGAGCGATTTAAACAACGTTAAAAAGCGCTTTACTTAGGTAAAACCCCGACATAGCAATTGTTGTTTTTCACAAATTGAGTGAAACGAAAATTTGTGAAAACTTACAATTGTTCAGTCGATTGAGCAGATTTGCGGTAGCAAATCGCTCAATTTGGGTATCATTCATTCAAACAAGTTAAAAAAGAATGAGTGTACTCCCAAAAGCGGAAAAAACCCGAGATTAAACCTAATGATTGCCACAGTGTGACTCTTAAATTAAAATTACCGGGTCAGCTTTCATAAGCTACATTTAATTAATAAGTCACGCCGTGACTTGTAGATATTAGGGGTGTAAAAAATGTTTTTCTTCCTTGTTTTGATCAATAAAGCAAGAGTTTTGTTTTACTTTTGCAGCCATTAATTATTTAATAGTTTTATTGTTATGGCATATTTACAACATGAAATACCCTTTTCACGAAAATGGTTTTTTACATGGAGCATGATTACCTTGGGTGCTTTTATTTTGGCTGCTGGATTTGTATTCTTTATAAATCCGTACAATATTGTCCCAGGCGGTGTTTATGGTATTTCCATTGTAGTGCATTACCTTACTAAAAGTATGATTTCCTTTTGGCCTGAAGGGATACCCATCGGTTTGTTTAGTTTGATATTAAACATTCCACTCACCATTTTGGGCATTAAAATATTGGGTCCCCGGTTTGGAGTGAAAACAATTATTGGATTCGTGTTAACTTCTGTTTTTATGGATATACTTACCCACTTTATTGGGGAGAATGATCCGTTGGGCGTTAAAGACGATTTATTACTTTCTTGTATTTTTGGCTCCGTGCTAATTGGAATTGGGCTAGGACTTATATTCCGCTCCAGAGCAACGTCAGGAGGTTCTGATATTATTGCCATGATAATTGCAAAATATACAAAACTGCCGGTAGGTCAATTGCTCATTTATGTCGATTCAACCATTGTATTGCTGGCTTTGGTAGTATTTAAAGATTGGAAAATCCCCTCGTATTCCTGGTTAGTCATCTATATTACAGGAAAAGTAATTGATATGGTAATTGAAGGGGTTAATTATCATAAAATGTTGTTTATAGTTTCCGATAAACACGAAGAGATCCGAGATAAAATTATTAATGATTTGGAACGTGGCGGAACGTATATCAATAGTGAAGGGATGTTTAACAACGAACCAAAAAAAATGATTTATACCGTTGTTAACCGACGAGAGATGGCTATTCTTATGGACTTTATACACAAAGTTGACCCAAAAGCTTTTTTAACGGTAGTGGATGCCAAAGAAATATTGGGCGAAGGATTTAAGTCGTTGGGAGAAAAAGTAGAGCAACTTTAGAGGTTGGAAGTCCGAAGTCCGAAGTTGGAAGTCCGAAGTTGGTGGTTAGAAGGTGTGGAAGCCCTGAAGGGGCGAAAGAACAAAGCTCGGGGCAACGCCCCGAGATAATAGATAAACATAGAAAGCGGTGCATCCAGCTAGATTGTAATGAAAAGGTAACGCAACATGCACCTCAATATAAAGAAGTCGGAAGCGAGAAACCAGTAACCAGCAACCAGTAACCTATTTTTTCTCAACAAGTTCTATTTCAAAAAATTTGGATCAATATTTGCTGATAACTATCAATTTATTGTTAGTATCAATGTAAATGTTTATTTGCGTATTCATTGCTACTACTATTACCAATCAAATAAAGACTTATAATTATTTCGTTAAAAACTCAATCTATTTTGGATAAGTTTCTTAAATCAGTTGTTTTTTTTGTTTTACTCCTGCAAATGGAATATTTTGCTCATGCCCAGTTTTTACAAACAATTACCCATCTCGACAAATACAATTCTCTTACAATCAATGAACAATTGTACATACATACTAATTGTGAGGTATATGCTCCCGGCGATACTATTTGGTTCAATGCTTATGTAAGAAATAAGGCTTCACTTAAAAAAACAACATTAAGTAACGTGTTGTTCCTGCTATTGTTGGATGACCAAGGCAACGTGATTCAAAATGAAAAAACCATAATTACAGATTCTTATTCAAATGGTTTTTTGGTATTAAGTCATGATATTAAAGAGCAAAATTATTGGCTGGTAGGTTATTCGAGTTGGATGAAAAATTTTCAGGAAACGGAGGTATTTAAGAAAAAAATAAGGATAGAAAAGGAATTCAAAAATGATAATAGTTACTCACTAATGTTTAATAAGGATTACTACCAACCAGGCGATACTTTAAAAGCGATTGTTACCTGTTATGAAGGTGGTAAAAAAGTAACGAAGAATTCACAATTTAGGTATAAGCTTTTAGGTGATAACAATACATTAGAAAAAGGAACCGCAAATACTCTTGAAACTGAAGATAGACCTTTGTCAATTATTTTACCTGATAGTGCTGCTGAGAATTTTGTATTACGCCTTTGGGATAAGGATATCAGTACTGATTTTATGGTACCTTATTATTCACAAATTGATGTGCATTTTTTTCCCGAAGGCGGAAATTGTTTAGTTAATGAACCGGGAATTGTTGCCTTTAAAGCAGTATCCACCTTGGGTATTCCGGTTGAAATTTCCGGTATTGTTGTTGATGAAAAGGGTCAGGAGTATGCTAATGTAAAAACAGATTACATGGGGATGGGTAAATTTATTTTTGCTCCTCAAAAAGAGATGAATTATTATCTGTTGATAACGAACCCTAAAGGGTATAGGAAAAAATATAGGTTGCCTGCTGCAAAAGAGAATTTTTGGGCAATTGAGGCACAAAGTTTAAAAGACAATATTTATGTTGAAGTAAAAAATAATGCACTAAAATTTGATACCTGTTTGCTAACACTTACAATTCGAGGATACAGCTTCTATTATAAATTGATAACTTCGGGAGCACAAGCTACATTTACCATTCCAACAGAAAAATTGCCTGCAGGTATTGGTGTATTGACACTTCTAAATGGAAATAATCTGCCTTTATCAGAACGGCTGGTTTTTATAAATCATGATAGATTTGTAGATTCGGGAATAAGTACTGTAGATAGCCAATATTTAAGTCGTGACTTGGTCACCATAAAAATTCGCTTAGAAAACGAGAATACTGATTTTAGTGCCGGACACTATTCATTGTCGGTTTACGATGCTATGTTTGGAGCCAGTAAATGGATAGATGAGCCCAATATTATCAGTTCGAATTATTTGGTTCCCGAAATTAAGGGGGTAATATATAATCCGAATTATTATTTTGAATCAAAAAATAAGCTGGTTGAGTATCACCTCGATTTATTGCTATTAACCCAAGGTTGGCGCAATTATTCTTATTTAAAAAGTATTGCAGCCATCGATTCCATAAAAACTCCAATAAATCAGGAAATAGTTAGTGGCACTTTATTAAAAAAGAGGTTTAATGGCGATGAAATTCCTACTGAAGGCGAAATTCTAATTTATTTTTCGGGTGAATCAAAAAGAATTGTTACTGATAAAAAAGGGAAATTTAGCTTTTACCCCGAATACACAGCCAATAATACTTCATCTATTTTACTATCAGCCCCCAATAAAGGAAATTCAGATGAGTTTTTGATAAAATTGGAAAACGATGGTTTTCAGGATAGTCTTAGAAAAAATTTGGTTTTAACTAATGATTCCAATACATTTCAAAAAACACTAACCTTCACAAAGCTTGACACAGCAAAAAATGAGTACTCATTTTTTGCAACTAATAATAATATTTGGATTGAGGAAGTGAAAATAAATGCAAATAGAACGCTGACCTATGAAGAAGAAGAGGCAGAGCGGATAAAGGATTCTTATACAAATGCAAAATCACCGGCACCGGACTTGCTTAAATCTTCCATAGATATTGAAAGTGTTGTGAATGGTATGGGTTTTTATTGTTATGTGACAGTTGGTGATGAGTTGTATCTTCTCCACAGAGGGATGGCAAAGCCAGTTAAATTCATTGTTGATGGGATGGACAAAGGCTTTTTTTACTCAAACGTAAATTTGGGATTTAATCCTGCTTTTATAAAAGAATTTATTGTTATAACAGGATGGGAAGCGGCAATGTATGGAGACTCGAACCCTGAAAATAAAGGATTTAGTGGTGATCAGGCGGTACTTTATATGGTAACCGATAAGGAAGCTTACAAGAAATACCACCCGGTAACCGATAATACCCCCAATTCAATTTCCATTGATGGAATACAGGTTATAAAGGAGTTTTATAGTCCCACCTATTTAACCCAAGAGGAAAAAGAGAATCCTGTTCCTGATTTACGGAAAACAATTTATTGGAATCCAAATGTGGTATTGGATTCTAATGGGTATGCCGAAATATCGTTTTACAATCCCGACCACTATACAAAGGTAAATTGTGTCATAGAGGGCATTACAGAATCAGGAATTCCTGTTTATAGCGAAACTGATTATACTATTTCTGATGTTAGAAAGTGAGTTTGGTAAGCTTATAAAACTTACTCTCGAACAACAATAGATTCAAATCATTAAAAATGTACACCCTTTAATAAAGTTAGAAGACCGAAGTAAGAAGTCGGAAGTCGGGAGTTGGGAGTCTGAAGCGAGAAACCAGTTACCAGAAACCAGAAACCAGCAACCAGTAACCAGCGTCCAGTAACCAATAACCAGCTACCAGCTACCTATTTCTTCTCAACCAGTTCTATTTCAAAAAACTCGGGCCACCATTTTCCGGTAACTATCAATTGCTTTGTATTGGCGTTCCATGCTATTCCGTTCAACACATCAATGGGGTCTTTTACCTTACTTTTATCTAATATTCCGGACAAATCAATTTGCTTTTTCACTTTACCTTTTTCGGGATCAATAGCCACAATGAGATCAGAGCCATAGATATTCGCATAAATCTCACCATTAATATATTCAAGTTCATTCAAGTTTTTTACCGGGCCTTTATCGTTATAAACTTGTATTTTACGGATTTCCTGAAAATATTCAGCATCCAAAAAATAGATAGTTTCCGTTCCGTCACTCATAATCAATTCCTTACCATTATTACACAAACCCCACCCTTCAGTTGGATAATTGAACTCGTACAACCTATTGAAGGTGCTTTTCCCGTAAACGTAACCCAAATTACTTCTCCAAGTAAGTTGAAAAATCTTGTCACTTAAAATAGTTATCCCCTCTCCAAAAACGTCCGATGGTAGATTTAAGCTTTGTACTATTTCATTCTTTTGTAAATCTATTTTGAATAGCATCGATTCACCATATTGACCGGTGCCTTCGTACAAAAAACCATCGGAAAATTCGAGCCCCTGGGTGTAGGCTTTATTGCTGTGCGGCCATTTATTTTTTACCTTATAGGAATAGTTAATCGGATTAAAATCGGAAACCAAGGGAATAGATATAACCACTGATTTTTGAATCGTATTATTCCAATAGAACGTTAACATCACAGAACGGGTTCCAGGCAATTCGTCAACAGTTTCCCATAACACATAATTCTCGGATTTAAAAAACGTCGTACGGTACAAACCATCCACAGCAAGTCTTATAGAATCTAACGATTCATTCACCGTAGTTTTATAACTAATTTGCACCGGATTGTTGGTCGGGTAAATTTTAGATGCCTCATACGAAAGAGTAACCAACGACTCCGAATTATTTGGAGCTTTGGGTAATTGAACTTCGGTATTTTTTGAACCCGATGATTTTGGCTCTGTTTGGCATCCGATAGTGGAAAACAAAAACAGAAATACTAGTATTCTCATCATTCGTAACTAAATTTTTCGAAAGCGAAAGTAGCAATTATCGGGTGTTCGACAAAATTACCATATTAATTATCAGGGAAATTGTCAGTATTTTTTTCTAAGTTGTCTCAAAGTTTGATAGTAGAATTTCGTGCAAATGACCAGCCATATAAATAGGTAACGAAATTAATTTGTAATTCAATTCTTTGCCATTTCTTACTGAAGTTGTAAAGTTTCCTAAACTGGGTAAATCCGCATTAAACCGAATTCCTAAATTTTTATTTTTTTCAGACAGAAATACATGCATTGATTTTAATGTCCCACTTTTACCGGCTTTTACTTCAATAGGCAGTGCAGTATTGTTGTATTGAAATAAAAAATCAATCTCAGCATTTGAACTTTTAGCTTCACGTACCCAATAAAAGAGTTGTGAATCGATATATTTTTTATGATTTGCAATCAATTCTTGTCCTACAAATTGCTCTGCAAGAATGCCTTCATGCGAAGTAATCAGCTTATTGAGTTCAATTAGTTGAATACCTCCAATTTGGTTTGCTAAACCAATATCAAGAAAAATAGTTTTAAAAACTTTTTCGTCTATCCCATTTGTAAACGGAGCTGTTGTAGAATTTGTATGTGCTACCTTATGAATTATCCTGCTCAAGTTTAATTTATTATAAGCATCTTTCAAATAATCTGATCTAATTGAAGAATCAATAGTTGCAAATTTTACCTTTTTACCGCTATTTAATGCTGAATACGAAAATACTTTTTGCAAATATTCGAGTTGCCTACGATTGCCATATTTTGAAAAATCTAATTTAAATGAAGTAACTATATCATTCTGAATACGCTCTATTTCATTAAGTTGTTTGTTATTAATATATGATTTCACTGCTTCCGGCATACCTCCAATAAAATAATACAATCGCAAAAGTTCCATAATTTTATTATGAAGCAGTTCACTAAATTCAGTTGCTAAATCATATTTTAAAATGTAATTAACCAATTTTTCTTCACCAACTGCATTTAAAAACTCATAAAAACTGAGCGGATACATATAGCAATATTCCACTCGCCCAACGGGCATTGAGTAATTTATTTCATTCAAAGTATGGTCAAGTAACGAACCTGCTGCAATAACATGTAGCAGAGGATAGCGTTCAAAAAAGTATCTTAATACTTGTATGGCTTTTGGTGATGTTTGAATCTCATCAATAAAAACAAGTGTTTTGCTGGGTTTAATTTCTTTACCGGAATATACCGATAACTCTTCAATTATTTTATCAACATTATTTTGCTCAAATAATCCTTTAAGCATAGGTTCTTCCTCTAAATTGATCTTTATATAGTTGTCAAATTGAGATGCTGCTAATTTATCAACGGAATATGTTTTTCCAACCTGTCTTGCACCCCTTAGTATGAGTGGCTTATGATTCTCCCGCTCCTTCCATTCAATCAAATAATTGTCAATACTTCTTTCCATTTTTAAAGATTTTAAAACAAATATATAAATATTTGGAATAATACCCTTGCATATTTACAATTAAATGTATTTATACAATTGTATTTTAACATTTTTTTTTTATAATTATGAAATAGTGCATAATGCGAAGCAGGTGCTGCATTATCCCAAAACTCACAGCACCACAAAGGGAACTTGGAGTGCCCCCGAGCAAAAGGGACAGGCTGCTCCGAGAAAAGAAGATAATTAAAAGCGAACGAGGCCGTTCGCTGTCCCCGAGCTTGCAACGCCGCAAAGGAAATCAAATTGAAGCTAGTTCCCGAAAAAGCGGGATAACCAATGGGCGAAGGAGAAACAAAATGTATTTGCAATCAATTACTGACCTCTAAAAACATTAAAGCAAAATAGCCAGACATTTGCATATCCGGCTATTAAATTCATTGATGGTTGTGAATTTACCAACTGGTGGTAATATCCTGATTGTACATTTTATAAATGCTTTTCTCGCCGGTTTTAACCGATTTGTATTGAATGGAACCTTTAACCATTGAATATTTTTTTGCTGTATAGGTTTCTTTGAGCAAACTTTGCTGAATAACAAAATCTAATTCATGCTTACCTTCACCGCTAAATTCAACATTTAATCCCTCAACAATTACAGGAGCTTCGTTTCCAAAATTTAAAATTACTTTTTCAATTATAAAAGCACTGGCATATTTTGATGTAATTGAAAGATGGCATTTAACACCTGCTATTTCAGTACCATTGTCAGTACCACCGGTTAAATTAATGGCATCATTTACAAAAATATCAATCTTTTCAGAACTGATGTTGAAGAAAAAAGTACTGGTTGCTTTTCCGTACGATGTAAGAAATTCTACAATAATTGAGTTAGCAGGATCTTCATAACACTCACCGTATTCATAGGTTACAACCCATTCATCCCCCTTATTTCTTACATCGGTAATTTTAGCACAATTCGACCTAACTTTTGGTTTTTTGCTGGTATTCACGCGCTTTTCTCCAATCTTTAGTGTCATTCGCACTTCACCCAAGGTATTGTTTACCGTTTCGATAGAAAAGTTTTTCAACATTTCTTTTAGTTTTGCAATTCCAACATTTGCCTTGTCGCGACGAGGATCGACTTCAAAAAAGGCAGCCGCTAATGCTTCAAGTTCCTTTACTGTTTGACCCATTTCCTCCATGTTTGTCAATCCATCAATTTTGGCAAGCAATCCTTCCAACTGCTCGGTCATAGCTCTGTCGGCTTTTTCGAACTCCACAATAAGTGCTCTAAGTTCATCTTGCGAAAAAGGATATTTAATATGATAATAATACTTTAATGCAGTTCCTTCTTCCACTTGTTCCCAATAATAAGCGGCCACTTTGGTAAGTGAAATACCTTTAATAAATGGAATATTGGCTGCTCTTGTTTTAGTAGCTGTTTGCAAACTTTCTTTAAATTGTGTGCTATTGTTGTCAATTTGTTCACTACGAAAATAATTGCTGCTGGTTTGAATATTTTCAGCAACTGAACTAATAATTTGTTCTTTAACCCGCTCCAGGCATTTTTGCTGTGCCTCATCCAAAGTAGGGCTCGAAGCTGTAACAATAATAAAATCTTTTACAAGGCCATTCACCCAATCGGGTTGTTTTTTCTCGCTGCTTTCCTTTACTTTCCGCTTTTGCGAAAAGCATTGGCTGGGTGTTGCAACCACCGCACCCAAAAATAAAATTGATAATAGTAAGTTTTTCATGTACATAATTTTTTGGATTGAAATTCAATTCTAAGGTACACTATTTTTTTTAGTAGTAGAAAACCTATCCGGATAAAAAAAAATCAGCACTTTAAGTGCTGATTTTTTTAAGAATTTTATTAAAAATTATTGAGCTGCATCCAGCTTGTTCATTTCTTCGTCAAATTTTTGTTTGAATTTTTCACGGTCGTACATTACTTCTAATTTTTTGTTTTTAGAAATACCTTTGTCAATTCCGTTATAAATTACATCTTTAGTAACTTCAATAGCCATGTAAGTTTCATAACCACCACCTTCAGCTTCGAATGTTTTTTCGCAAGTAATGGTAATGTCAGCTAATTGTTGATTAACCACATCGCGGGTCATGTTTTCGAATGTTTGTGAAAACTCAGTAGCACCGGCAGCGTCCATTTCATTGACATAACGTTCAGTTACTGATTTGATTTTTGAACTAATCAACGAAGCCAAGCGTTGTTTGGTCATCAACAATGCTTTTTCTTTTGAAGTAGCCATGTCCTGGCTTTTTCCTACACTGCTTGCCCTAAAAAAGGTAACGTCTGAAGAACCTTTATCACCGCAAGGAATGGTTATTTCTTGGCGCCCTTTGGTAGCTTCTTTAGTTCCTCCACAGGAAGATAATGTTGCAACTGCGGCAACTGCTAAAACAAATAATGTTACTTTTTTCATAATGTTAAGTTTTTTTTTGATTGTAAATGCTAATGAACAAATTTCTATAATAATTTTCATATTAACAAGTACAAGATGCACTATCTATAAAAAGGTTGCTCTTTTTTTATATGGAAAGATTCTTACTTGAATTGCAAAGTAAGCAATGCATTGTTAAATTTGAACGTTAATAATTTTTAAAAATAGAGCGATGAAAAATTTACGAAATTGGATTCTTGCAATTACTGCAATTTTATTGGTGGGCACCTTTTCTTGTTCATCGTCTGTAAATAAGCAAGTTAAAGAAGAACCGGTTGAAATGATTGAAACGTTTGATGAAGATACCAGTTCGTATATCGAAGATACCACTCTGATTGACGATGAAGGTATTTTGGAAGATACTACGGAAGAAGAGGCAGAATAAAATACTTGACTAGATAATCCCAAGTACTTTTAAGAATTCCAAATTTGAAATTCCAATTTTCGGCGCATGGATTTTGCATAATTCCAATTTATATCTAATACTTGCGCCGATTTTACCTTCGGAATTTTTAAAATTTAAAAACACAAGGGTGTACGGTAGAGACGTTGCATGCAACGTCTCTACCGTACACCGTTCCATGCAACGCCTCTACAATTCCAAAAAACAGCTATCGCCATAACTCAAAAAACGGAATTGGTTGTTCATGGCATATTCGTAAACGGCTTTCCAATCGGAGCCAATAAATGCGGCAATAAGCAACAATAACGTGCTTTTGGGTTGGTGAAAATTAGTAATCAAACGGTTGACTACTTTAAATTGATATCCAGGTGCAATTATTATAGCTGTTGATGCAACAAGGTACGAATTGCTGCTTTGGTTTACATACCTTAAAATGGCATGTAATGCGTCAATAACCGGAATTTCCTGATTCAATGAATATACCTCCCATTGTGTTAATTCTAATTTATTATTAATGGGTGTACCTTGTGTTTGCAGTTTTACACCTAACCAATACAGGCTTTCCAGTGTGCGGACAGTAGTTGTTCCAACAGCAGTAATGCTTCCTAAATGGTTAATTATGGGTTTAATTGTTTCCGAAGTGATAAAAAATTGCTCCGAATGCATTTCATGATCTCCAATTAAATTGCTTTTAACCGGCTTAAATGTTCCAGCACCCACATGCAATGTTACATTATGGTTCTGAATACCTTTGTTTGCTAAGGAATTGAATACCTCGTTGGTGAAATGCAACCCGGCAGTGGGCGCAGCAACCGAACCTTGATGCTTAGAATAAATGGTTTGATAAGTTTCCAAATCTTTGTCCTCCGCCTCTCGATTTAAGTATGGCGGTATGGGAATATTTCCTTCATGCTCAATTATTTCAGAGAACGCTAAGTTTGGATTGTCCCAAATAAATTCTACCACTTGCTCATCCTTATGGGTCGAAATTCTTTCTACGATCAACGTAGCCTTGTGTCCATTTATATCTATATGCTTTTCCAAAAAACCTTCTTTCCATTTTTTCAAATTGCCAATCACACAAAACCATTGACAATGTTGATTCTGCGCAAACGAAAGCGCATAATCGGAAGGAGTATGAGGTTCAAGGCAGAATATTTCGTTGTTTGCACCGGTAGGTTTTGTAAAAATTAACCGCGCATTGATTACCCGTGTATTATTATAAACCAAAAGGCTATTTTTGGGAATATAAATTGAAATATTCCTAAAAACACTCTCCGACAGGGTTCCTTGTTGATAAATCAACAACTTAGATTCATCTCTCTTGGGAAGAGGATATTTTGCTATCCTTTCGTTGGGGAGTTCGTAGGTATATTCCGAAATGCTTATGTTTTGTATGGTATTCATTTCATTTTTTAAAGGCACGGCAAAAATAACTAACTTTGCGCTTCAAATAAAAATTAATTCGATAATAATACCTTTTACACTATGAGCATAAAAGTTGGCGATAAAGTACGTTTTTTAAATGATATAGGCGGTGGCACTGTTTCGCGTCTTATTGACCGCAAAAGTGTGATGATAATGAATAATTATGGGTTCGAAGTTCCCACCCAAATTCAGGAATTAGTGGTTATTGAACAAGACACTGCTCATGATGCAGGCAAAAATACATCACAGAAACCAGAATCAACGGTGAATAAAGAACCGGAAAGTGACCTATTGGTCGATACTGCCGATATTTTTTATCCTGAAGTTGAATTTGTGAAAGAATCGGCAGATATAATTAATGTGTTCTTTGCTTTTGTTCCAAAAGGCAGACTGGGCAATAGTGATTTGGACCTCTATTTAATTAATGATAGCAATTATAATGTACTTTACAGCATTATTACCAAAGAAGAAAATGGGGTTACGGCATCCAATTCTGTAGGCGTATTAGAAGCAAATACCAAAGATCTTATTGAATCGTTAGCCATTGGAAATGTAAACCAATTACCAGTGTACATTTTTCATTTGATATTTTACCGTAAGGGAGAATTTCAGGTAAAGCAGCCGGCAACCAAGAATTTATCAATAAATCCGATAAAGTTTTTAAAAGAGAAGGCTTATCTGCCCAATGATTTTTTCAATAAAGAATCGTTGTTGTTTCCGGTTTACACCGAAAGCCCTTTGGCAGAATCGGTTAATGAATTGACTCAACAAGAGTTAAAGGAAATTGTAAAAGCTAAAGAAGTAGTCGAAAGTAAGCCTGTATATTCATCACGTAAGGAAAAAGAAGCACAAATTCTTGAAGTGGATTTACACATTCATGAATTGCTCGACGATTTTAGAGGATTGAGCAATAGTGAGATGTTGGAAATTCAAATGGCCAGTTTTAAGTCGAAATTAGAAGAAGCTATACATACCAATGTAAAAAAGATAGTTTTCATTCATGGTGTTGGAAATGGCGTATTAAAAATGGAAATCAGAAAGGAATTGGATAAACTTAATAAAAAACTGTCGTACCAAGATGCTTCATTTAAAGAATATGGTTATGGTGCAACTATGGTGCAGATTCGATAACATGCTTAAAGGAATGTGATTGAAGTAGTCAGAAGAGGCTGACTAAAAAGAATATTTAAAGGAATGATGGGAAAATGGAAGAAAAATGGAAATTAATTCACTTATTTAGTCCAAATATATACAGTTTTCCATCTTTCTATTTTAAAATAATAAGCTATTATTGCATTTTTGCTTACATCGAACTAATGTTAACTAATAAAAATGTAATCCATGTACCTTTCAAAAAATCCATTTACAGGAATTGTAGAAAAGGAGTTCGACGTTATTACCAACGAACAATTACAAACCCAACTTGAATTATCGCAGCAAGCATTTAATAGCTGGAAAAATACTCCTTACAGCACTCGCAGTAAGCTATTATTTAAAATGGCTGATTTATTGGAGGAGCGCGCAGATCAATACGGAAGGCTCATAAGTACTGAAATGGGGAAACCTATCAAACAATCGGTGGGCGAAGTTGAAAAGTGCGCCTGGGTTTGTCGATATTATGCTGAAAGTGGAGCTGACTTTTTAAATGCCCGAATCTTAGAATCAACAGCTGTTGAAAGCCAACTGATTTATGAACCAATGGGCACTATTTTTGCCGTAATGCCTTGGAATTTTCCTTTTTGGCAAGTATTCCGCTTTATTGCTCCCTGTATAATGGCCGGAAATGTTGGGCTTTTAAAACATGCCAGCAATGTACCCCGATGCGCCCTAGCTATTGAACAGGTTTTTATTGATGCAGATGCACCCCAAGGTTTATTTCGAAACCTTTTTATAAACCATCAACAAGTTGAACTTGAGATAGCTTCACCCATTGTAAAGGCCATTACCATGACTGGAAGTAACAAAACTGGAAGTATTATTGCATCAATAGCCGGAAAATACGCAAAAAAAACAGTATTGGAACTGGGTGGTAGCGATGCATTTATTGTTTTTGATGATGCTGACATGCATTCTGCTTTGCAACAAGCACTTTTATCGAGATTCCTTAATAGTGGACAAAGTTGCATAGCGGCTAAACGGTTCATTGTGCATGAGAGCATTGCTGATGAATTTGTCACAAATTTTCAATCGTTGATTGAAAATCTGGTTAAAGGCAATCCTTTAGATAGTGAAACTTTTATTGGTCCATTAGTTAACGAAATGGCTATGAAGGATTTAGAAGCACAAGTAACTACCAGTATTTCATTAGGAGCAAAATGCTTGGTTGGTGGCGAAGTTTGTGAATTTATGCGTAGTGTTTATGAGCCCACCCTTTTGTACGATGTACCTATGGAATCACAAGCCTGGACTGATGAGCTTTTTGGCCCCGTAGCAGTTGTTCGCTTTTTTGATAGTGACGAAGAAGCCATTGCCTTGGCAAATGACTCCCAGTTTGGCTTGGGAGCTTCAATTTGGACCACCGATATGGATAGAGCTGCGTGGATTAGCCAACAACTGCAAGTTGGAACCGTTGCGATTAATGGAATGGTTAAAACTGAACCCGGCTTACCTTTTGGTGGAACCAATCAATCAGGTTATGGAAGAGAATTAGGAGAGTTAGGACTGCATGAGTTTATGAATATAAAAACGGTAAGCTATTTTTAAAAACCCTTGCTATCTGTGAAAGAACCCTTACCTTTGCGGCGAAATAAGTAAACCGTTCTATCGCCTTCTTGCTTGCAAGATGGAGGAAAGTCCGGGCAACATAGGGCACCTTGCTTCCGAAAGGGAAGATATTCGTGAGGGTATAGTAAGACAGAAGAAAATAACCGTCCCGATCCCGAGTACTCGGGACGGGATAAGGGTGAGAAGGTGGAGTAAGAGCCCACCAGTAAGTTGGGCAATCAGCTTAGCTGTGTCTCTCAAGGGTTGAAAGGCCATGTACATCCCGATTTCATTTAGGTGAAGCAGAGCGGCCCGCTTTGTTTGTAATTATGTCGGGAGGGGTAGACCGATAGTGGTTCCGGGTGACCGGAATCCCAGATAAATGATAGAACCCCGAGTATTCGGGAACAGAATCCGGCTTATAGGTTTACTTATTTTTTTTAAAAACCAGGGCAAGGAATGGGTTTGAATTTTTTATGCGATTCTATTTCAAACTTATAAATCAAAGAAATCTCGTGGGCTCCACCGGTATTGGTTATCATTCGCGAAATAGTGAAATCATAGCTGTAACCTACACTAACATCTTTATATACATAACCTATTAAAACAGCAATGGCATCGCGTCTTGAGTAATCTTTAATAAACGGCAAATCGCGGTACCAAAACCCGAATGAAAAAGGATCGTAACTCCAATACGTACCTAAATCAAGTTGATCGGCAACTCCTTGATGTTTGTAAGTACCAGCAATGGTTATACTCTGACGGACTGCTCCTATCAACCGTTCCACTTTGTAAAACCGGTATCCTCCAAAAAGAGTATATTTAACTGGTAACTTACTAGCATCTTTGGTAAATGATATGTTTGGAGTAATTAAATGATCGGCTGTTAAACCAGCCCACACATTTCCCATAAAAAGCAAACCTGAAACACTGGCATCCATTGCTTGAACATCGCTTAGTTCGGAAGGAAGAATGGGTTTAATGCCACTTACAGAAAGTTCGCTGGGAAAAATAAGTTTATTATAATCCTAGGTGCGCTGCGTATAATAAATGCCAACTCCAGGTCGAAAAAATACTTTCCGATTTATTTTTACATTGAAGGAATATAAAACCCCTAGGTTCAAATTGGAAAGCTCCGTGGTGCCAATGTTATCCTTCATGGCGAAAATACCAATGCCACTGTTGAGTGCTGCCATGTTATAATCCATAGCAAATGTAACCGTTGTAACCTTTCCGGGAAGGCTCGGCCATTGATCGCGGTAATTCATTGATGCCCGATAGCCCTCAACCGCTCCGGCGAATGAAGGAGCTTGATACAAAGGGTTGGAATAGAATTGGGTAAATTGCGGATCTTGAGCTTGTAAATTCCAATTTTCAATTAAAACAATTATAAATAGAATATAAATATATTTAATCATGCTTATCGTCTTATTAAAGTAACGTCGCCGGCTAATTTAAAAGGTACTCCATTATTAAATTCACCTTTCGATTTCCAAAAATAAACATCTTGTTCCAAAGTTTTTCCATTATTACCATAGCGCCCGTTCCAACCTACCATTACATCATCGGAGTAATATATCTGTTCGCCCCATCGGTTAAATATCCATAATTCATAGGTTCTAACACCAAAGTGAACGGGATAGAATACATCATTCGAAGTAGTGCTATAATAGCCATCGGACTTGCTATCGGTAGGTAAAAAAGCATTGGGAAATTCTATACTTCCTTCGCCACTCACGGTAACCCTTGTAGGGTGAGTCAATGAATCAACACAGCCATGAATGGTAGTAACTACTAATTTTACAGGATATCCATCCAGATTCTCGCTGGAATATAAATAAGATGGACTTCGATCGGTTGAGCTTCCACCATCACCAAAATCCCAAAAATAGGATACACCCCCATAGGAGGTATTATAAAATTGAACTTTTTGATCGGGAAGCATTACAAAATCAGGGGCAATTTCAAAACCCGGGATAGGCAATGGATTAACTGTAATACGAGTAGTATCGATATCAATTCCTCCATCTCCTTCAATTTCAACATAAGCAATAAAAATACCAGCCGTATCGTAAACATGGGTCGGTTCCCATTCGGTAACAGGGTCGGAACCATCGCCAAAGTCCCAGGTAATTGTTTCTTCCATCCCAAATTCATAGGTAGTAGTAAAATTAACAGGCCAAGGGATACAACCTTTCGTATTCAATTGTGGTATGGTAATTTCCGGTGGCGGTGCATATCGCGTAACCAAATTATAGGAAGTATCGGCACAATGGTCGCTATAAGTTACTAACCATACCGTATCAACAAAATTTACCAGCTTATTTCCCCATCCGGTATAAGTATAAGTATGGATGCTATCCTCAACCAAAGAAATGGAGGAACCATCGCCATAATCCCAGTTAAAGGTCCAGGGACCCGGCTTTACATAATGCCTGAATTCATAGGTTGTCTCCGGATAGGTTTTTATTGGGTTTAATATCACAAAATCGGCATTCGGACTCAAATAAACGGTAATGGAATCGGTAATGCTGCTATCGCAACCATGAACTGAAGCTGCATATAAAGTTACGGTATAAGTGAGATCATTTTGAAACTCATTAACATACCTATACGTAGGTTTTGTAGCATTGGAAGTTACCCCATCGCCAAATTGCCAATTAAAAACAGTGGCGCCATCGGCTGATAGCGGAGTGGAATTGTTGCTGAAATTTACAATTAAAGGAGAACACCCTTCATGGATATCGGGAGTAAAAGAGGCCGCCACTTCAGGATATACAATAATAGGTTGCAACACTGTATCGTAACATTGATCAGGAGTATTAGTTTCAGCAATTAATGTAACATTATAAGTAATAACCTGGCCTGTTTTATTCAAGTAAAGCGGTGTTTTTGATTGCGTATTCTGCGTAGTGTCCCGGTCCCCATTATCAAAATCCCAATAATAGGTTAGTCCGCTACCTTTTGAGGTATTGGTTAACAGTGTCTGAAAAGGCGGACATCCCCTATCCTCAGGTGTTGTAATTGAAGCCAATGGTTTTGGATATACCGTAACCTGCTTAATCACAGAATCAGAGCATTCACTTTCCGAAGTAGCGGTTAATTTAATTGGAATTATTTTGGGATCGAAAAAGCTATAATTGTAAAAAGTGTGGGTAATGTCTTTTTCAACCAAAGTTGATCCATCGCCCAATTCCCAATAATAACTGTAACCGTTGTTAGCTTCCGATTGATTTGTCATATCAATGGTTAGCGGATGACACCCATGAAAAATACCTGTAAAATCGGCAATGGGCCTTGGGTAAACCACCAAATTTTGCTCGGTACTGTCCTGGCACCCTTCATTATTGGTAACCACCAATTTGATGGTGTAGTTGGCATTATCAAGCGGAGCTATTTCATCAAAATTCAGATACCTTAGTTGATGTAATAAAGCAGTGGAATCAGTAATAGTTGGAAAAGTATATCCAAAATTCCACAATTTAGTTCCGGTTTCAATAAGCTTCGAGGAATTAGTAATGGTAGCATCAAATGGAGTGCAACCTCCCACAACAACGCTTTTAGAATTTGCACCTCCACTCTTATTTTCCGTTTGACTGGTAGCCTGCAATCCAAAAATAGCTTTTACATAAGAATAAACGGTAATGGTGGTGTCGGCAGTTAAAATACAACCGGTGCTATCTTGAGTTGACGTAAGCAATACTTCATAATCGCGGTTTTGAGTCTCCAAATTTACAAATAGGTGGTTCGGACTCTTAACCGTTGAAGTTTGATTATCGCCAAAAGCCCATAATGAACTTACGCCACCCGCCACATTGGTTTTATTGGTAAATATTACTTGGTGAGGGTTGCAACCAGCTACATTGGTTGGATCGATTTTAGGGTATAACCTTGGAAAAATTCGGATAACCCTTGTTGTATCATCCATGCATCCGGTATTGATATCATCCACCGTTAATTTAATGGTATAATTAACCAGTGATATTAAATTAGGGTTGTCAAAAATATGGTCAAAAGGAAGTTTCGATTTCACTTCAGTAACGCCATCGCCAAAGTTCCAGGTAAAGCGGTTTCCATTAATGGCTGAAGTGGGATACGAAAAATGAACAGGTATGGGAGTACACTTATCAGTAGCATCTTTCTGAAAAGTGAACCCAGCAATAATTCTTGGGCGCGCCACTACTCTTTTTGTATCGGCCGATGGACATCCGTTTTTATCGCTGGCCGAAAGTTTAACCATATATACTTTACTAACTGCTAAACGGTTTTCGAACAAATGCGTATGAATTGTATCCTTAGTGGCCGAGGTATTTCCATCTTTGTAATCCCAAACATACGTTAACTGGTATCCGGTTGAATTGTTGGTAAACTCAGTAATCTCGGGATAACATACTGTATCGTTATTTGAAACCACAAAGGAGGAACGAACCTGAGGATAAATAATAATATCTTTAAAGCTGGTATCGCTACATTGCGGATGATTGGCATCGAATGCTATTAACCGAATTTTATACTTAGAGGTATCGTTAGGATTTGTATTGGTATGGTAAAATGTTTTGAAAAAGTCTTGTGCCACCGTATCCAAGTTCTGATTATCGAATCCAAAATTCCATTTAAAAAGGGTACCATTTAGGGAATTGTTATCCATAAAAACCGGCATGGGCGAACATTCGGTATTCTTCAAATAAGTAAATCTTGATTCCACTTCAGGGAAAATAGTTACCGTTGTGTCGTGTTGGTTGGTGCACCCCAAATTATTAGTGGCTGTTAATACAATTTGACGAGTAACGTTAGAAGATGTTCTATTTGCAAAAGTATGTGAAATGGTATTATCGGCGGAAGTGCTATTCAATCCATCACCAAAATCCCAATAATAAGTCAACTTGTTGTTGGAGGCATTCCCTCCGGTGCTTTGGTTGGCCAAATTCACGGTCAATGGCCCACAACCCGAGGTATCAGATGGGTTTATTTTGGCTTTTATTTCAGGATAAACCGTCAGTTTTAAGGAATCGGTATGGGAACAGCCAAAATCATTTTGAGCCGTTAAATATACAGTTTTAGTAGCGATGTCGTTTTGTAGCGGGTTGATGATTGGGTATTCATCTATATTTGTGGTTGTTTGGGTTGCTGTACCATCGCTGAAAACCCAGTTAAATTGATTGGCTCCCAATGAGTTGTTCGTGATTGTAATGGTATAGGGGCTACATAATAATACATTTGGAGTGGTCATTTGCGCTTTAACCAGAGGATACACCCAAATATCTTTGGTAAAATCATCGGAGCATCCATTTGCCGCAATAGTTAAAGTGACGGTGAATTTCTGGGGACTTGTTCCTGTAATTGTACTTGTAAAGCTGTGCGTTGGTGCATGTAAGGCAGAAGTAACATTATCGCCAAAATTCCAGGTAAAGGTGGCCGCATTGGATGGAAGTAGATTACCAATCCCCCGGTAGAAGCTTTGGTTGTTGAACGAAATGGTTCCTCCTTGACATACGGTATCCACATCGGTATCGAACAATGCCTCAATTTCGGGATAAACTGTAATGGTTTTTGAATAGCTTACATCACAGGCAGCAGTTCCATTGGTGTTTGTCAATTGTAAGGTATGAGTTTCTACTCCGCCCGTTTGGTTGGTGTATGACACATCAAACGGGTTGGTAATGCTTGTGCCTGTTCCGGAATCAAAACCCCATAAGACACTGTCAACATAAGCATTTGCAGGTGTGGTGTTCTGCACCGAAATGATCATGGGTGAACAACCGGTAATTTTATCGGTGGTAAAACTGGCATCTATAAAAGGTAGAATTGTGATTAGGGTATCGGTATTTTCAATGCAACCCGCACCATTGGTTGCAGTTAAAACAACATTGTAAGGGATGCTGTTGTAGGTGGTATTGGTATATTTGTGCGTAAAAGTGCCCAGTGCATTGGTACCGATGTCTCCATCACCAAATGTCCAGTTGTAGGATAAGTTGCCACCTGTAGAAATGTTATTAAATTCAATGGTCCCAGGGTTACAGCTTAAGGTAGTATCTACATCGAATTGAGGATTCAAGTGAGGATATGCCTGAATGGTTTTGGTGACAGAATCTTTACAAAAATCGTTACCGGCCACAAGCTTAATGGTGTGGTTTTCAATAGTGCCAGGAGTGGAATTCTCAACAGCAAAAATTGCGGAAACACCTACAGTTTCCTGCGCATTGTCGTAATACCATTTAAATAGATCCGCATTGCTTGAGTTCTGGGTAAAAGTAATGGTATCAGGGGTGCAGATATGTACGGTGTCGGTACTAATGGAAGGTATGACCCTTGGATAAACATATACTTTTTTTGTAATTGCTTTCGAACATTCGTTTTTGTAGGTTATAGTTAACGTAACGTTAAATTCCTGGTTTGTAACACCTGAATTCAGGGTGTTTTTAAATTGATGGGTAGGCGATTCCAAATTGGAGGAGGTTCCATCACCAAATTCCCAAAGATAAGAAACATCTGCGCTGGGTGTCAAAGCAGTTCCAACTCCTGTATAAACCGAGGCATCGGTAAAAGTAATGGTGCTATTGTGGCAAATCAGGGTATCGCTCCGGGTAAAATCAACGGTATATTCGGGATAGACTCTGATCACCTTTGAAAATAAAGCATCGCAGCTTGCAGTACCATTAGAATTAATTAATTCAATAATATTATCCTGAATAGCCCCTGTTTGGTTTGTAAAGGTTCTGTTGAATGTAGAACCTGAGGGAGTAAATGCTGTACCATTATCGGTCCAAAGTGAAGTAGCAGTTCCTGAATTTGGACTGGTATTGTCGGTAATTGAAATGGTCATTGGGCTACAATCCACCGTGTCGTTTACAGTAAAACTGGCATCAATGTAAGGCAAAACACTTACTACAATATTGGGTGCTGTATCTCGGCAACCAAAAGCACTCTCGCCTATTAAACCAACTGTATAATTTTGGATTGTAGGCTGAGTATGCGAATAAATATGATTAAAACTGACCGCAGAATTAGAAGTTGAACCATCACCTAAATTCCAGTAAAAATTAGTGACTACTGCAGGAAAAGTTGTATTGCTCAGAGTGGCGGTAACAGGATTGCAATTATTGGGAGGTGCAGGCAAACTCACAGCATTAATAGTAGTATTGAATTCCGGGTAAATAGTTATGTTATCAAAACGAGCTGTATCGGTACAATTGTTGTTGTTGGTTACCACCAGTTGTATATTCCTAACCATACTTACAGATGTTGTATTGGTATAAGTTACGTTAAAACTTGTGTCAATAGCTGGGTTCCCTGTTAAAACAGAATTAGCTCCAAAAGTCCAAGCATAAGTCAATGGATTGCCTTTACTGGAATTAACAATATCAACAGATAGTGGGGAGCAACCTACCTGTTTAGTAGCTGTAAAATCAGCTTCTACCCTATCGTAAACTGTAATAAGCACCGTATCGCGATCGACACAATAACCATAGGTAGTATCGGTTGCTACAAGAATTGTTTGATAAGTAACATCATTGTTAGTTAAATTATAATAAATGTGAGTAGGATTTGGATTGGAATAGGATATACCACCATCACCAAAGGCCCAATACAAAATATCAATATTCCCGGTTAAAGCACTACCAAAAGTTTTGGACAAAGGTCCGCAACCAAAAATATGAGCATCCGGCGGTACTATGTCAACTGTCACACTGGGATAAACTTGAATAGTACGCTCAAAATAATCGTTGCAATTATTCCCCTGAACCGTAAGGCTAATAGTATAGGTTTCAACTACCCCACTTGTATTTGTATATGTTTTAGGAGGCGGATCCTGAAGATTCGACTGAGGGCTGCCATCGCCAAAATCCCAAACGTAAGCTACCCCACCTATCGATTGATTATCGAAATTAACAGTTAATGGGGAACAATTGGTTGTATTGGAATAGCCTAACTCATAATAGGAACGTACTTCCGGGTCAACCACAATTACCACTTTCATGGTAGTGTCAGCAAAACAGGAACGCGTCATAGTAACTTCATACTGTTGCACACCGGTGGGAGGGTAAACCAATGGGTTACTTTTGTTGAAATTGGTAATGTATATTTTGGGGTTCCAATCGTAGGTTAATCCCCCAGTTACTTTTAATTGAACCGAATCGCCAAAACAGGCTGTAGCTAAGTCGGAGTCGGTGCTGGTTGCAATGGCAGAACCCCTGTTTTCAGCAAAATCGGAAAAATACCCATACCGGCAACCCGAACTTGTTCCACCATTAATAAGCCCAAGGTGGAAAACCCCAACTGAATTATACACCCGCGTAACTGCTCCTGTAATTACAGCCGGTATATCGGCGCCATGGGTACCTATCGTATGGGCTACCCCAAAATCATTGTGCGTTTTTTTTAAATACGACCAACCTGTGGCACCAACTGCTGCAAAAAAGCTGGCCGGTATAGTATAGGGAGTTCCATTTATATCAATTTTAAAACCATTCAACCGGGTGGTTTTAGTCATAATGTTCAAATAAAAACCCTCACCGGTTGAGCGTACAAAACTAACCTCAAGCGAACCCGTACACCCATCAATGGTGGGGAGTATGGCCGTACCCATTTCGCAGCCAAATCCGGTTACATGGAAAACTATAATGGGTTTATCAGCCTTAACATGCAAGAAATCAATTGTAGGAGTAGCAGAACCAATTTGGTCACCATTCATTAATTGCCTGTTCATATCACCAACCGCAACTAAAACCACACTTGAAACTCCATTATCCGATGTATAAGTTACCGTGGTATTAGCTACCGTTGCCATAACAAAAGAAAATTCACTATTTGGATATTCGTTTCCACCAGCGGCATTTTGTCCTAATTGCCCACGCATAACAATGTATTCTTTACCTGCCAACCGGGTAGGAATCATTTGATCGCCCATTAAGTCGTAGCAACCTGAACCCTGATCGGCACGAACTGAATCATCTTTCCATATAATGGTAATAGGTTTGGTAGAAGTAACCCTTGAACCACCAAGATGACTAGCAGCCACGGTATTGGTAGCCACACAACTAACTGATTGACCTTTCATTAAATTAATTGTATATGTGCCACCGGCATTCCAACTTCCTGGTCCTACAAGGTTTTGCTTTGGATATAATGTAACAGAAGTATTATCCTCAGTTGCTACTATATCGAAGGAATTTATTGCGGAGGGTGTATGTGGTTGATTATTAAAATAGTTTTGTGAGGGTATAACAAACGCCGTACCCATGGCATTTTTACCTTTAAGCGCCCATATATCGCAATTGTTGGTATTGCTCCGTTCCAAATAAGCTGTTATTAAATTATCGGACTCCAATAAAAAACCCCTGGTGTCAATAATTCCTTCTCGCCCAGGCAATCCACTTTCTATTAAGTTTGCATCATTTTCTGTGCCTGGAGCTGGCGGATAACCTGTTCTAATAAAACCAGTGAGATCGATGGTTTGGGTAGTTCCGGCAGGTATGTTAATAGTTATTGGAGTAAAAGCCCCTGTAGCGGGCATGCTTAATTTCACATTTGCGGTAATATCCAAAGCGGAAATACGTATATAGGTAGGTTCCCCATTTCCAGAGTTATGAGCCCAAGTAACTTCGGGTACTGCAAACCAAAAAGTAGTATCGGTTTGGGCATTTATTTTGTCATTTATAAGGAAAATAAAAAGGAGGAATAATAAGAATCTATATTTTTTCATGTTGTTTTTTAATCATTCTACGAGCAAAAAATTAAAATAGCCAATAAAACAACCCTTGCATCCATCAGCAATAAAACTACTATTCGTCAGTAAAAAAATGAATTTAATCATACAAAATTGACATTTGGCCTGTAAATAGCGGAACAAATAGTTAAATTTTATAAATCAATGAACACTTTTGTTTTAATGGTTACTAAGATACCAATAAAAACATGCAAGTCAATAGGTGTAAAATTGTTTTTTTAGGAATAGGAGGGTTGTATATGTTAATTAGCGGTTTTTTGGGGGGAAACCTAACAGGTTTCTAAAACCTGTTAGGTTTGTGGGTTTTAGAAACCTGTTAGATTTGTGGGTTAAAATATTTTTGTGTTTTTATATCAATCGCAAACCCAATATACTATGAAGCAAGAACCATTTGAAGCGGGTGGTTATTATCATGTTTTTAATAGGGGAAACAATAAAGAGAATATTTTTAAGGAGAATAAAAACTACTCCCACTTTCTAAACCTGATGAAAAAATATCTGTTGACCACTTGTAATATTTATGGTTATTGTCTGTTACCGAATCACTTTCACTGGCTGATTCAAATAAAAAACCTCGATGAATTACCTGCTGATTTTGCACATGGAAAAATTAAAATTTCACTGCCTTTTGCAAACCTATTTAACGCATATACCAAAGCTATAAATAAAAAATACCATAGAACCGGCAGCCTTTTCCAGGAACATTTACACCGGATAAAGATTGAAAATGAAGCCTATTTTCGTGAATTGGTCCTTTATATCCATTTAAATCCTGAAAACCACGGTATTGTTAGCGATTTTAGCCATTATAACCATTCATCGTATAAAGCATATATTTCCCAAAGTAACACAGCATTGGCCCGAAGCGAGGTAATACCTTATTTTGGTGATTTAGAAAATATGATATTGGTTCATAAACACCGACAAATTCGGATGGAAATACTTAAGGGAATTGATGAAACGGAGACCTAACAGGCTTTAAAAACCTGTTAGGTCTGGATTTTCACCTGCCCTTTTATAACAATAGTCAACTTTATGGCCGCAAAATGAACAAACCCATTTAGATTTTGTAAATTTGTTTAGAAAGAATCTAAATCAATTGTTGTATTTTTAACTCATCTCGATTATTGATCGTAAAATACCCTAAATATGAAAAAATTGTACTTTATATTCACTGTTTCCATGGTAATGCTAATAAACCAAGAAACAAAAAGCCAAATGGTTTTTTTTCAAGAAGATTTTGAACACGCTGGAGTTATTCCCAATGGTTGGCAAAACATTTATGTGGTATCAAACAATAACTGGCGGTACCAAAATGGAGGACACACAACCAGTCCGGCCATACCGAATTCAAGGAGGCCAACAGCCGCTCATGGAGGTTTGTACAATGCTATTTTCGAAAAGAGTACCCTTACTTCTGTTGTAACTAAATTAGTTACCCCAACTATTGATTTAAGCCTTGCCATTAAACCAGAACTTAGGTTTTGGTTTGCCAATTATACCCGCACCATTTTATCTGATGAGAATGACGAAATCAGGGTTTATTACCGCTCCATAGATGAGGATACCTACAACTGGGTTCTACTGGCATCAATTACTGAACCCAATGAAGCTTGGACTCAATTTTTAGTATTAATCCCTGACAGTGTTCGGTTTACAAACGTGCAATTAGCTTTTGAAGGAACCACCGGTCCTGGATGGGGAGCCTGCATCGATGACATTACCATTATAGAAACCGGTATAATCCCAAAATATCTGGAATCAGTCAAGGCAAGCCAGGCATCGGTAAACAACATACCCACCGGATCAATAAACAACCCCATTTTGCGCCTTGATTTTGCAGTAAAAGGAAACGAGGGCAACCTTACTATTGATACACTTAAAGTTGATGCGTTACTGGAATCGGAACAAATAGTTCCGGCAAAAGGGATTAAGCTCTATTTTACAACAAGCAGCAATTTTACATTGCAAAACCCAAAAGGCGATAGTCTTCAATTTGTTGACGGCAAAGCTGTTTTCACCAACCTTGGGTTAAACCTGCCATTCGGATATTCCTATTTATGGATAACTTACGATGTACCCACCGACTTGACCCATACCTTTAACGGATTAAAACTGGATGCGAAAATCAGCAAAGACAACCTAATTATTAATGGCATAAAATATCCGTTTGTCGATTTGAATCCAAGCGGTTCTAGAACCGTAAACGAATCTGTTTTCTTCGATGATTTTGAAAATACTACCAATTGGACTCTTTCCGGTGAATTCCAAATTGCCCATCCCATGGGATTGGGGGGTAATTTTGGCACTCCTGATCCGGAATACCCCCAAAATGGGGACAAATCTTTAGGGACTGATTTAACCGGATTGGGGTTGCTTGTGGGCGATTATGAAAACGATGTGGCCGACAATGGATATACCGCAATAAGCTCAAGTATTAATTGTAAATATTATAAAGATATATCGCTCCAATTTTACCGATGGCTGAATGTGGAGAACTCCGATTCAGCAAAAATCCAAATTGATAGTTACCAACAAAACCAATGGAGAACAGTTTGGAACAACAGTTCACTAATGAGCGACGATAAATGGTCGCAGAAGCAATACTCAATTAAACAATATGCTGATAGGGTGGATGATGTTTCCATACAGTTTGTTATTGGCCCAACCAACAATACCTGGACATTCTCAGGTTGGAACATTGATGATTTTGCAGTAACCGGAACCTTTATCCAAACTGATGCCGGAGTAGCCGCATGGATAAACCCCGGAGCCGGTTGCGGCCACATTGCCCCAGAACCCATAACCCTGACCATCAAAAATTTTGGCCACAATGCCACCAACGATACCATTCCGGTCGGGTTTTCGGTTGACGAAGGGGAAACATGGGTACTGGATACCTTATTTGCTTCTTTAAATCAAGAAGCATCCACCAATTTTACTTTTACACCTCTAATTGACTTAACGGCACCGGGAAACCACCATATTTTGGTTAAAACATTTTTACCCGGTGATCAGGACGATAGGAATGATCAATTGGATACTACCTTATTTATTATACCAACTATTAACCTCCCGTATGCCCAAGATTTTGAAACCAATAACGGCTATTGGCAAATTGGGGGAAACGAAACCTGGGAATACGGGGTACCTAGTGGGTTGGTATTAGATTCTGCTGCCTCAGGCAGTTTTTGTTGGGTTACCAAGCTTACCAATAATTATCCCGATTTTGACAGTAGTTGGATTGAAAGCCCCTGCTTTGTTTTTACTGGAGTTGAAAAACCCATTTTTGAGATGAAAATACAAAGCGAAACCGAGGTAGGTAAAGATGGATTAGCCCTATATTATACCATCGACAATGGAATTACCTGGAAAATTGTCCCTACCGCCGATGCTTACAATTGGAATTGGTACACTGGCGCCATTGATGGATTAGGAAGTCAAGGTTGGGATTCAGTTAAACCCGGCTGGTGGATGGCACGGCAAACCTTACCGGCAGAAATTGCTGGAGAGAGCCTGGTAAAATTCCGTTTGGTTTTTGCTTCAAACGACTCTATCAACAACGAAGGCTTTGCCATTGACGACATCCGTATTTATGAAGCACCAAACGATGCCGGAGTTACTGCCATGATTAACCCGGTAACAGCTTGTTATCTTACGGCATCGGAAAACGTACAGGTAACCCTTAATAACTTTGGCATCCGTAGCATTAAACCAACTGACCCATTAATTACCAGCTTAATGCTTAACAATACGGTTGTTGTAACCGATACCTTTCATGTAGCTAGCAATTTGGCTCCTTTGGGTACTGCAAATTTCACCTTTTCGGAACCGGTAACTATGATTGATAGCGGTAATTACCAATTTATAGCATACACGCATATTCCGGAGGATTCAAATGTTTATACTGCTGGTGTGCCCAACGATACTCTTTACGCAACTAGACGTGTAAATGGTATTCCAACTTATAGTCTTGGACCAGATATTGGAACCATGCAGCCCGATACAGTAGTTATAGATGCTGGTTCAGGTTATACTACCTACCACTGGCACGACAATTCAACCGCCCGGTATTTTAATGCCGATACGGCTGGATATTTCTATGTTACCGTTACCAACTCTTATGGGTGTTCAGCCAACGATAGCCTTGAAATTATGGGCTCTACCACCGATTTAGCCCTTACTGCTGCTGTGGGAATTGCCGATGGTTGTATTTTAAGTTACACCCCGGCTTTAAAACTAACCGTATTAAATAACGGCGACACTACTTATCATTCGGGCGATACCATTCAATTGGCGTACCAAATAAATAATGGACCAAAAGTTATTGAAACCTACACGGCAACAACTGATATTGTTAATGGAGCTACTTTTGAATATATTTTTACCGCACAACCCGATTTGAGTTTGAGCGGTGTAATGAATTTTACTTGTTTTCCTGAATTTCAACCACAATTGAATTATAAGAACGATACGATTTATAAAACCATAGAACTATACCCGCTCCCACAAATAAATCTGGGTCAGGATACTTTGTTCACTAACGTTCCATCGCCAATTCTTCTCGATGCCGGTTCAGGGTTTTCCACTTACGATTGGCAAGACAATTCTACCAACCAAACTTTTTCCGTTTCCGCCAAAACATCGGCAAAATATTTTGTTGAAGTTACTGATGTTCATACCTGTGGAACAGCCAGCGATACGGTATGGGTTATCTCTGATGAATGGAAACTCGATTCCATTTTAAATCCTTCGGAAGCTTGCACCCATTTAACTTCTGAAACCATTCAAATACGTATTAAAAACCAGAGCGAAAACAACTATCCCAGTGGTTTTACAATTCCCGCCAAACTGGTATATAACAATGTTACTTACAACGAAAACATTGTTTTAAACACCCCTGTTCCAGCTAATGGCACATACAATCATACATTTGTTCAGACCTTTAACTTTTCCGTTCCGGACAACTATTCAATCAAAGCCGAAATTTCCCCGGTATTTGATTTAATTACTACCAATAATTTGAAAATAAAATCATTTGCCACTCATGGTGTTTATTTTGTTGATTTGGGCTACGACACCATAGTAACAAAACAAGCCGATACGGTTGTTCTGGATCCGGGCGCCCATTTTGCTATCCTTGAATGGAATACCGGTGCAATTTCCCAAACAATTCAGCTTCCCCATAATCTATCATACCAGTATTCCGTTACGGCAACCGATGCCTTTGAATGCCAAACTTCCACCGACACGGTCAGTATTTTGGCATCCGATTTAGCTATTGACGCAATTTATTCCCCCCAAAGCAGTTGTGAATTAAACAATGAAACCACCATATCATTCTTGCTCCATAATTACGGTAACGACAACATTCCCGCAGGAACGGCAATAAGTGTTTATTACCAATTGAATAGTGGCTCCTGGATTGAAAAACCATTTTCACTGACCTTCGATTTACAACCCAACAAAACCAAGACCATCACAGTAAATGAAAACTTAGTCTTTGTATCGGGTCAAAATTACGATTTCGGGTTGCGGATTGCCTATACTAAAGATTTATTTTTTGAAAACGATACCATTCGCACTTCAATATTCGAATTCGAAAAACCTTCCGTTTACCTTGGCCCCGATGTATTTACCGCTCAACCCGATACCGTAGTGTTTCAAGCACAATCCGGAAATTTCAATTATCAATGGCAAGATTTATCAACTTTTAATCATTACAATGTTACCAATACAGCATCAGCCAAATATCATTGCTTGGTAAGTAATGCTTATGGTTGTACCGATGCCGATACCGTTGAATTATTTAGTTATGATATCAGAATAGGCGATATTATAGGTGATGAAAATGAATGTGGAACTTTCATTAACAAAAATGTTCAATTGGGCATTACTGTAAATGGAGCCGACACTCTCCGGGCTGGTCAGGCAATACAGGTTGCTTATCAATGCAATGGCATTTCAGCCTCCGAAACTTATGTGCTGAGCGAAAATTTGTATATCTCAAAAACACTTTACCATACGTTTGCAAATCCTTTGATAATAAGCAACATCGGAAATTATCCATTTACGGCTCAAGTTTCTATGGTTAATGAAGCAGTAACAACTAATAACAACTATACCAGCACTATTCATGTAGGAACTAAAAAGGTTGATTTAGGTGCCGATGTTATTACTTATGACCCATCGGTTACGCTGGATGCCGGTATTGATTTTATGAGTTACTTATGGAGCAACAACAGTATTGCTCAAACCCTTTTAGTTACTGCCAATGGAAACTATTCAGTAACCACCACCGACAGTTATGGTTGTACCGATGCCGACACTGTGAATGTATTCTTTAAAACACCAAAGTATGATGTAATTGAAATAATTGGCTTGGCCGACAGTTGTGTCCGTAAAAGTATGAGCGGCTTTTCCTTTATCCTGAAAAATAATGGTAATGATATAATTTCAGCTGATAGCACCATTGCCATTAAATATAAAATAAATGGAGGTACTAGCATAACCGAAAACTATACGTTTGATGCGAACTTTGAACCTGCTGATGATTTGGAAATTCCATTCCAAACACCCGCCGATTTAATGTCTCCGAATACCTATATAGTTCTGGTAGAAGTTACTATTGGCAGCAGGCTTTCTGCTTTCGATAGTATTATTCATACGTATGGGCTACCCTTAATTAAATTACCTGCCGACACAGCTAGTTATGGTAACTCCATAATTTTAAACGCCGGCGCAGGGTTTACTTCCTATTTTTGGAGCAACGATTCCACAACACAAACTATTTTAGTTGAAAATAGCGGAACCTTTAGTGTAACTGTTATCAACAGCAATGAATGTAGTAATTCAGCCTCGGTAAATGTGCTTTTCCTGAATCCATCGTACGAAATTATTGAAATCAAGGATTTAAGTAACTCCTGTTTGCATTCCAACGAAGAAATTATAAGCTTCGTGCTAACAAATACAGGCAATGACATTATTTATGCCGATAGTGTTATTCCTATTCAATACCAGATAAATAGTGAAGAACCGGTTATTGAAAACTACCTGTTTACAAGCAATTTAAATCCCGATGACGAAGTGATTATTGCCTTTGAAACTACTGCCGATTTATCGGAAAGCAATACTTATGAAATTTCAGTTTCAGCAACTTTTGGTACTGCCAGTTCAACCCTCGATTCTACAATTAATACCTGGGGTTTACCTTTGGTTAGCTTGGGCGATGATGTGGAAACAACCGATGAAACAGTAACTTTAGATGCGGGTGCCGGTTTTACCAGCTATTTGTGGAACACTACCCAAACTACCCAAACCATTACCATCTCTACTGATGGAACCTATTGGGTACGGGTTGCCAACATTCATAATTGCTTGAATAGCGATACCATTAAGGTTGTATTTGTGCCTGTTAACCTGAATATTACCGATTTTATAACGCCCTTATTTGGATGCGGATCATTGGTTAACGAGGAGGTAACTATAAAAATTAAAAATTCCGGAATCAAAGATCTGCTTGCAGGAACAAATTTAGTAATCGCGTATAAACTAGGCGACAATCCGCAGGTAGATGAGACCGTTGAATTGGCCACTAACTTTATTGTGAATGCCAGCTTAACTTACAATTTTGCCACCCGGTTATCTATAAGCGAAAGTAGCACCGGTGAGGAAGTAATTAATTATCCTATTGATTTCTTTATTTATCAGGATAATGAGGAATTGGATAATGCTGAATTTACGATAACCATTCATACAAAACCTGAATTTTTTGAAGGAAATGATACCCTCGAGGTACCTACTTATCCATACATTCTTGATGCAAAAGTTACTGCTGAAAGTTACTTATGGAGCACAGGAGCTAATACTGAGACTATTTCAGTTACCACTGATGGTGAATATAAACTCACCATCACGCAAGCGAATACTTGCCAATTCAACGATTCCATCCTTGTTACTAAGCTGAATGCAATCAGTGATGGATGGCGACAAAGTATCTCTGTATATCCAAATCCTGCTGACAAGAAAATTCAGATTAAAATTAACGACACGAATAAAAACATCGCCTTACGAATAACCGATATACAAGGACGATTAGTTTATGAACTGAAAAATGCCGCGCCGATTACAGAATTGGATATTGCGAATTGGTCAAAAGGTATTTATCTGTTAACTGTATTTTATGGTACAGAACAGGAAATATACCAGATGATTAAAAACTAAGTTGAGCGCTTTTTCCCCCGAGGACTCGGGGGAAAAAGCGCTTTACTTAGTTAAAACCCTCCTGAGTAATCGGGACAAGCTTACATAGCAATTGTTGTTTTTCGCAAATTGAGTAAAGCGGAAATTTGTGAAAACTTACAATTGTTCAGTCGATTGAGAGATTTGCTATCGCAAATCTCTCAATTTGGGTAAAAACTAAAACAGAAAGCCCCTCCGCGGGCTTTTTTAATTCTATGTATGCCTATATAAGTGCAATATGCGGGCAACTTACAAATTGTAAGTAAACATAAGATTTTACTCATTAAAAATGCTGTTATTAAATATACCACTGCCCCTGTTTCCTTCGTTTGAATTTCCTTATAATTGCAGCAAATTATAATAAAAGAAAAACACCCCTTATGAATAAAACTCCTATCGATTATCAAAAGGTTTCTAAGGTAATTAATCAATCAAACATTCCAGATTTAGGGCTTGCTACCATTCGGGAAATTGTTCGGATGGTAAATACGCTGGAGCAAGAAACCGGGGAGAAATTTATTCGCATGGAAATGGGTGTACCTGGCATTAAACCGCCCGATGTGGGGACTTTAGCTGAAATTGAAGCACTTACCAATGGAGTAGCTGCCGTTTATCCCATGCTCGATGGAATTCCTTCAATAAAAGAAGAAACATCGAAATTTGTAAAAAACTTTATGAATATTGATGTGAGTCCGGTGGGTTGTGTTCCTACGGTTGGCTCCATGCAGGGAGGTTACGCTACCTTTATGCTGGTAAGCAATCTCGATCCTAAAAGAGATACTGCCCTGTTTATCGATCCGGGATTTTCAGTTCAGAAAACACAGTTCAAAGTAATGGGACACAAATACACCCACTTTGATGTGTATAAATATAGAGGCTCCAAACTACGGGCTAAATTGGAGGAATTTGTTAGCAAAGGAAACATTAATTCTATTATCTATTCCAATCCAAATAACCCTTCGTGGATATGTTTTACCGAGGAAGAATTAAAAATTATTGGCGATATTGCCAATAAATACGACCTCATTATTTTGGAAGATTTGGCCTACTTTGCCATGGATTTCCGCAATGATCTTTCAAAACCGGGAGAACCACCTTACCAGCCTACTGTAGCAAACTATACCAACAATTATATTTTATTAATTTCCAGTTCAAAGGCATTTAGCAATGCCGGCCAACGCATTGGTATGTTGTGTATATCAAATACATTGTATTGCCGCGAATATCCAAATTTATTGGAACGTTTTGGAATAGCAAATCTTGGGTATGTGCTCATTCAACGGCTAATTTATGCATTCAGTAGCGGGGTTTGCCATTCGGCGCAATTCGGATTAGCAGCCATGTTCAAAGCAGCTAACGAGGGAAAATTCAACTTTGTTGAATCCGTGAGGGAATATGGCGAAAAAGCGGCCATCATGAAACGCATTTTTCTTGAAAATGGGTTTAACTTAGTTTACGATAAAGACAATGACCAAGAATTGGCTGATGGTTTTTATTTCACCATTTCGTACCCTGGTATGCAAAGTGGCGATTTAATTAAAAACCTATTGTATTATGGAATCAGTGCTATTGGGTTGATAACCTGTGGAAGTGACCGGACAGAAGGGCTGAGAGCTTGTGTTAGTCAAGTTAAACGAACCCAATTTTTGGATCTCGAAAAAAGAGTTAAACAATTCAATCATGATTTTAAAGTAAATAAAGAATAATCTTTTAAATTTATTTTAATTAGTAAGTATTCAATAAAAACTATAACTATGGCAAAAGTCAGAGGAGCTATTGATGTTGATAAGGAACTATGCAAGGGATGCGGAGTTTGCATTACTGCCTGTCCTACCCATGTAATTGAATTAGCCAAACAAGTAAACGGAAAAGGCTACAACTATGCGTGCATGGAAAATCCTGAAGCTTGTATTGGATGTGCCAATTGCGCCATGGTTTGTCCGGATAGTGTTATCACTGTGTATAAGATTAATGTTTAATTTTAAGCTATTAAAAATAGATTACTAATGGGTGAATTAAAATTAATGAAAGGGAACGAAGCAATTGCTGAAGCTGCTATGCGGTGCGGTTGCGATGGATATTTTGGATACCAAATTACCCCACAGTCGGAAATTATGGAGACCCTAATGCTGGCAAAACCATGGGAAACTACCGGAATGGTAGTATTGCAGGCCGAAAGCGAGGTGGCTTCAATTAATATGCTTTATGGTGGAGCTTCCTGTGGCAAAAAAGTGATGACTTCCTCATCGAGCCCTGGTATCAGTTTAATGCTCGAAGGTATTTCCTATTTGGCTGGAGCCGAATTGCCCTGCTTAATTGTAAATGTAGTACGCGGTGGTCCGGGTTTAGGAACTATTCAACCTTCGCAAGCCGACTATTTTCAAACCACCAAAGGAGGCGGCCATGGCGATTATCAGGTTATAGCCCTTGCCCCTGCCTCAGTTCAGGAAATGAATGATTTTGTTGGATTGGGTTTCGATTTGGCTTTCAAATACCGCATTCCTTCGTTAATATTAACCGATGGCGTGATAGGACAAATGATGGAAAAAGTGATAGTAGCCGACTCAAAACCCCGTTGGACTGATGCCGAAATTAAAAAAATAAGCGGCACTTGGGCAACTACCGGAAAAACAAAAGATAGGGAGCGGCACGTTGTAACTTCATTGAATTTAGAATCGGAAAAACAAGAAATTCACAATCACCATTTACAAGCAAAATATCGCGAAATTGAAGTGAACGAAGTGCGTTTTGAGGAGTTCCAAACCAAAGATGCTGAATATCTATATGTAGCCTACGGCTCATCGGCCCGCATTTGCCAAAAATCGGTTCAAATGGCTCGGGCAAAAGGAATAAAAGTAGGCTTATTACGCCCTATTACCGTATGGCCCTATCCAACAGTGCGTTTAACCGAGCTTGCAAATCAGGTAAAAGGAATGTTGGCCGTTGAAATGAGCGCCGGACAAATGGTTTACGATGTTCGTTTAGCGGCTAACGGAAAAATTCCGGTAAGTCATTTTGGCCGATATGGAGGCGTAATACCTTCACCGGATGAAGTGTTAGTAGCTATGGAAAAATTTATCAAGGAAGGAAAATAATTATGGCAGCTATTGAAATTAAAGACATTATAAAGAAGGAAAATCTGGTTTACGGAAAAACCAAAATCCTTACCGATAACATAATGCATTACTGCCCGGGCTGCAGTCATGGCGTTACCCATAAAATAGTAGCCGAGGTTATTGAGGAATTAGGTATTCAGGAAAAAACTATAGGTGTATCACCCGTAGGGTGCTCAGTTTTGGCGTACAATTATATTGATATTGATTGGCAGCAAGCCGCACATGGTAGAGCCCCAGCATTAGCCACGGCCGCCAAACGACTGATGCCCGACCATTATGTATTTACCTATCAGGGTGATGGCGATTTGGCCTCCATTGGTACAGCGGAAATACTACACGCCTGCAACCGGGGCGAAAACATTACGGTAATTTTTGTTAACAATGCTATTTATGGAATGACCGGTGGGCAAATGGCTCCTACTACATTGATGGGAATGGCTACAGCAACCAGTCCTTATGGCCGGGAAGCTGCCCTTCATGGGTATCCATTGAAGATAACTGAGTTAATTGCCCAATTACCCGGTGTGGCTTACGTTACCCGTCAAAGTGTTCAAACGCCGGCAGCAGTTCGCAAAGCCAAAAAAGCCATTAAAAAAGGATTCGAAAATCAGGCTAAAAAGATAGGCACTTCATTTATCGAAATAGTATCAACTTGCTCTTCAGGATGGAAACTATCACCCGTGGAATCGAACAAATGGATGGAAGAACACATGTTTAAGTTTTACCCTCTGGGCGATTTAAAAGATTCAGAAAAGAACAATGAAGAAGAATATAAAAAATACATTGAATAACACCTAAAGCCAAATACTATGACTGAAGAAATTATAATTGCCGGTTTTGGAGGACAAGGAGTGCTCTCCATGGGTAAAATATTGGCCTATTCAGGTGTAATGCAAAACCAAGAAGTTACCTGGATGCCCTCCTATGGTCCAGAAATGAGAGGTGGAACAGCCAATGTTACCGTAATAGTTAGCGATGAACGCATTAGTTCACCCATTGTTCACCAATACGATACAGCTATCATTCTCAATCAGCAATCGATGGATAAGTTTGAAAACACTGTAAAAACCGGGGGAATTCTATTATTCGACCCAAATGGTATAACTCATCCGCCAAAACGCACCGATATTAAAATTTATGCTATTGAGGGTGTTGAAGAAGCTACCCGAATGGGAAATCCTAAAACATTCAACATGATAGTATTGGGCGCCTACCTAAAAATAAAACCCGTAGTTAAAACAGAAAATGTTGAAAAAGGACTCCGTAAATCGTTGCCCGAAAGGCATCACAAATTAATACCTATGAATATTGATGCTATTAAACTTGGGATGGAAAAGGTTAAAGAATTTTCATTGTAATAAAAAAACCGGGACAGCCCGGTTTTTTTATTAATTTAACACTAGGAATACTTTTTTTCTTTTCCAATAAATACCTTATATTGCATAAAACTTATCGTACTTAATAGTATGCGTTATACTTTTCTATTTTTGATTCTTTTAGCTATAACTGGTTATAAATCAGAGGCTCAATTAAAGCCTTATTTATTAGACAATAAAAAAAATCTATCACAATTCAATTACAACCGATGGACCACTGAGAATGGATTACCTACCAATTCTTTATTACATATTTACCAATCTTCCGATGGATACTTATGGCTTAGCAGTTATGGCGGAATCATTCGGTTCGACGGAAACCGCTTTACTATTTTTAACAAAAAAAACATACCCGACCTTGAAAATAATAGCATTGGACGAATTGGAGAAGATTTACAGGGAAATATGTGGTTTACTACACAAGGTAATGGTTTGGTTTCATACAAAAATGGTTCCTTCAAATCGTATGGAAAGGAAGAAGGTTTTCTTCACTTATACAGAGCCCTTTACATTGATAAGCAAAATACTATTTATAGTGCATCAGCCGAAAAAGGTTGGTTCCTTTTTAAAAACGGACATTTTACACTCATTGATTACCCCAGTTCCTTAGCCAGTATTGAAGTACGCTCCATAGTTGAAGGCCCAAATGGTGAAATATATTTTGGAACATTGGGCGAAGGACTATTTAAATATGAGCGTGGTAAATTAACTCAAATCCCTATTAATAACTCCTTACCTCTTCAATGGATTTATAGTTTGCATTTTACCAATAAAAATGTGTTGCTTATAGGTACTAGCGAGGGATTATTTCAGTTTAACGGCACGAGTTTTTCAATGCTACCCATGGGAGCTGTGGCAACCATAAATGCAATTACCGAAGACATTAATGGTTCCATTTGGCTTGGTACAAACAACGGTATTGTACGTTTAAAAAATCTTGAAGCACCTGATTTTTCCAAAGAAATATCAATCAATTTACCTAACAGTTTTATAAATGACTTAATTTTTGATTTAGAAGGAAATCTTTGGCTTACCAATTATAAAGATGGTTTAACCCGTGTTAAAGATGGAAAATTTACCAATTATAATATGGAAACTGGTTTGCTGGGAAAAGCAGTAAATTCAATCTGTGAAATTGACCCGCAAAAATTTCTTTTGGCTTTCGACAATGGGCAATTAAACTGCATTGATAATGGAGAAGTGCATCCTTATAAAACAAAAATTTCCTTACTTGGCAAAAGGGTCCGGCACATTTATAAAGACAGCAAATCAAACATCTGGTTTAGCACTTACGATGGCCTGTTAAAGATAACTCCTCAGGGAAAAGAAATTCTTTACCACCCGAATAATGGATTCCCTGCATCAAAAATAAGAATTACCTACAAGGACTCGAAAGGAAATATTTGGGTAGGTACAAGAAACAATGGATTGATAAAAATTAAACCAGACGAAACCGTTCAGATTATTGATGTGTCCAGCGGATTAAGTTCTATGCTTATTATGTCGATTGACGAAGATATTGAAGGAAGGATTTTGGTAGGCACGAACGATGGTGGTTTGAACATTATTAAAGACGATAAGGTAGTTGACGTTTGGAATAAAAAGAGAGGGTTACCCAGCGATATTGTTTTTAACGTTCATCAATGTAAGGACAGTTCAATTTGGATTGCTATGAATGGAGGTTTAGTATGCATCCACCATCAAAAAGTTTACACCTTATCAACCGCTAATGGACTGGCCGATGACTCTCCATTTGACATTCTTGAAGATGAAGTAGGAAATTTTTGGTTGCCTTGCATCGCAGGTATTATGAAAGTTAATAGTGCTTCGTTGCACCAATTCATTCAAGGAAAATCAAATTCGTACGAAATCTATTTATACAATCGAAAGGATGGGATGCATCAGGAAGAATGTAATGCTACCAGTCAATCAATAAGAGCCAGCAATGGCAGTCTTTTATTCCCAACCATTGATGGAATAACACAAATAAGTCCCGCAATAACCCAAATTAATACCCTTAAACCCAATGTGGTTATTGAAACTCTCACCATTAATAACCAATTGGCAAATTTATTCGAACCCGTTCAAATTCGTCCGGGTAAAAATAGGTTAACCTTTGAGTTTACGGCATTAAGTTTACATGAACCACAAAAAAACAATTTCAAATACCAACTCATTGGTTATGAAGATGACTGGACTAATTCTGGGAATATACACACGGTATCCTATACCAACCTTCCTCCGGGTTATTATACTTTTAAAGTAATTGCCTCAAACAACGACGGTATTTGGAATGATAAAGGTGATATGATTTCTTTCCGCATTAAACCGCTGTTTGTACAAACCCGTTTATTTTATTTTTTGCTGCTTTTAGTTGTCTTTGCATTGGTTTATTCTATTTATATATATCGTATTAACCAATTAAAACGCTATCAAAGGAATCTTGAAGAAACGGTAAAACGGCGCACTATTGAAATTACACTAAAAAACAAAGAACTACAGGAACAAAAATACGAGATTCAAAGCCAAGCAGAAAAGTTGGCTGAACAAAAATCAGAATTGGAGAAAATAAATGCCGATAAAGACAAAATGTTTTCCATCATAGCCCATGATTTAAGAAGTCCCATGGGAAATTTCAAGAGCATGCTCGAGAGTCTGACCAATTCTCCGGAACTTTACGACGAAAACCGCCGCCGTAAAATACTTTTAGCACTTACCGAAATAGCCAAAAACACCTTCGATTTGCTCGAAAATCTTTTAAACTGGTCAAAATCAAAAATGGGAGTCATGGCTTTTGAACCTGATATTTTACTTATAACACCTCTATTACAGGAAATTATCAACCTTTCGAAACCCTTAGCTGACAAGAAAAATATTAGCATTACCAACACTATTGATTCAAACCTTTCCGTTTATGCCGATCAGAATATGGTGAAAACGATATTCAGAAATCTACTAATGAATGCCATTAAATTTACCGGCGATAATGGAAGGATTGAAATATATGTAAAACAATTAGAAGATTTTTATGAATTTTATGTTAAAGACAATGGTGTGGGTATGAGCCCCGAAGTTCAAAATAATTGATTTTCCAGTCAAAACATGCATAGTTCCTCGGGAACTCATCATGAAAAAGGAAGCGGTCTTGGATTGATACTTTGCAAGGAATTTGTTGAACAAAATGGCGGTTTCATTAGGGTTGAAAGCATTCTGAACAAAGGCAGCCTGTTTGTATTTACCCTAAAAGTCAATCCTGCTTAATCCTCTAATTCTTCAAAATTCAATTTACTACACTTATTGTTGAATACGGATAAGTAAATTTCGCCCCATTCAAAAAAAAGTTCTACTTTTAAGCCGATAAAAACCAAAAAAAACATAACTGATTAATCATGAAATACATTCTATTATTCTTTGCAGGAATACTGCTGAGCGCTTGCCTTTTTTCGCAAGAGAACCCATTGTTAGTTGAAAAGTATGAGCTCGCAAATGGGCTTACTGTTTATTTGAATGTTGACCACAGCATGCCCACGGTGCAAGGTATGGTGGCCGTAAAAGGTGGCGCCAAGCGCGATCCAAAAGATGCGACCGGAATAGCCCACTATTTTGAACACATTATGTTTAAAGGCACTCATGAAATTGGGACTATAAATTATGAGGAAGAAAAATTTTATTTAGACAGTGTGGCGGCACTTTACGACCAGTTAGGTTTAACCAAAGATGAAAAGACCCGACTCGGTATTCAAAAAGAAATAAACCGCCTTTCAATTAAAGCTGCCGAATATGCCATACCTAACGAAGTTGATAAAATATTGAATGGCATGGGCGGTACTGGCATTAATGCTGGAACCAGCTTTGAATCCATTGTTTACTTCAACAGTTTTCCATCGAACCAAATAGCTAAATGGCTCGAAGTTTATAGCCAACGGTTTGAAAATCCGGTATTCCGCTTGTTCCAATCGGAATTGGAAACAGTTTATGAAGAAAAAAATATGTATGCCGATGACCCCGGGAGCCGTATGTTAGAAGAATTTTCGAAGCAGTTTTACCGAAATACGCCTTATGGCCAACAAACCATTATTGTAACTACGGAGAGTTTAAAAAACCCATCGCTTAGTAAAATGATGGACTATTTTAACACCTATTATGTTGCTAAAAACATGGCTTTAGTGCTTGCTGGTGATTTTGACCCAGCCTATGTGAAACCCCTTATTGAAGAAAAATTTGGGAAATGGCATGCCGGGGAAAAACCTTCCGACTTAAAACTCAGTGAAAAACTATTCAATGGAGTTGAACATTTTACGGGTAGGTACACACCCATAAAAGTTGGAATACTCGGCTTTCAAACGGTTCCAAAAAACCATCCCGATGAGTTGGCGTTGGAGTTAATTACAAATTTGATGAGCAACCGATCGGGAACTGGACTCATTGACCAATTACGTGACGAAAACAAATTGATGTTTGGGGTCATAATGAACGACTTGCATACCGAATTGGGAGGGTGCTATGTGTTTTTTGTACCCAAAATAATTGGGCAGTCGCTGAAAAGTGCAGAGGCTGAAGTTACCCAAAAATTGGAAGTGCTAAAGAAAGGTGAATTTAGCGACGAATTATTCCGGGGCGTAAAAACAGAAATGAAAAAACAATACGAAAAGCAACTCGAAGATATGCGTTGGCGCACGTATGCCATTATGGATGCTTATTTATATGGAATAAGTTGGGACGATTATTTGTCGGCCTCTGCCAACGTTGATAAATTAACCAAAGAGGATGTTGTAGCAATTGCCAATAAGTATTTTGGATCAAATTACCTGTCGTTTTATTCAAAGATGGGATTCCCTAAAAAAGATAAAATTGAAAAACCTCCATTCAAACCCATACCAGGACTAAATGGTGAAAAGAAATCGAAATACGCACAAAAAATTGAGGCCATGCCAACCGTTGAAATGGCACCAAAATTTATTGATTTTCAGAAAGATGTGTCCGTTTTTGAAATCAAAGAAGGAGTGAAAGTATTTGTAACCCCAAACCCAATAAATAAAATCTTCTCCTTAAGATTGGTATTTGGGAAAGGTACCTTTGACGACCCGCTTGCAGAGCAGGCTGCCAAGATATTTGAATATGCATCACCAAATGGAACCACGTTAAAAGACTTCAAAAAACAACTGCAATTATTAGGTTGCGATTTTAATGTCTATGCCGACCAAAGCGTAACCACAATAACCATTAACGGTTTGGATGATAATTTGGATATAACTCTTGATTTGATGAGCAACTTTATATACCATTTGACTGTAGAGGAAAGTCATTTGAAAAAATTGGCTGAGGATTTAAAAATGAGCCAAAAATTCGAAGGCAAAGACATAAGCACAACCAGCGATGCATTGAGCGAATATGCGCTGTATGGAAACGGATCGAAATATTTGGCACGTTTTAGCATGAAAGAGGTTCAAAACCTTAAAGTTGATGAATTACTTACTAAAGCGAATGAAATAACCGGATATCAATTCGAAGTACACTATTGTGGAACGTTGCTCCCCAACGATTTTTCGGAACTCTTCAGTAAACAGTTTGCCATTCCGGCCAACCTTACCAAAACAAAAGGAAAAATTGAACCCGTTCGCAAGCTTGCCACCGAAAATACCATTCTATTTGTTAATGATAAAAAAGCCATTCAAAGCCACATAAATGTATTTGTTGAAGGGGAGCTTAACCCTATAGAAACCAGATCACAACTCTATGGATTCAACGATTATATGGATGGTGGCATGTCGTCCATAATTTTTCAGGAAATCCGTGAATTCCGCTCCTTAGCTTATGGTTCTTCTGGTTCGTATCAAACCTCATTCTATTTCGATAAACCCGGATATTTTAAAGGATGGCTATCGACCCAAGCCGATAAAACAAACGAAGCCATTGATGTATATACCTCAATTTTAAAAGAGATGCCCAGCAAACCTGATCGCATTGAAGAAGTACGAAAAAACTTAACCCTTTCAATCAATGCCCAGCAACCCATGTTCCGATATAAATCGCAATCGGTGACCAATTGGATGCAGCAAGGTTACACCAAAGATCCACGGGAAATACGATTCCCTGAATATCAAAAAATGGAATTCTCAAGTATCGAAGATTTTTATAAAGCAAATGTAAAAGGAAAGCCGTGGGTTATTACTATTGTTGGCAATAAGAGCCAGATTAATTTGGAGGAATTGAAGAAATACGGTACTGTTAAAGAGATAAAAGCGGAGGAATTGTTTAAGAAATAAATACGCAATCTGAATTTCTAATTTTAAAAAAGCTGGTGGAACTTATCCCACCAGCTTTTTTTTTGTTGTGTTTCAACGGCTATTGATACGATAACCTCACTTTTACATTATAAACAATTCCCTTGGGGCAGTTAATGCTTAGTTCAGGCATATTCTCAAGTTCATTTTTTACAAAAGCACCCAGCTCCAAATTACTTGAACTTAACCCCACCACTTGAATCTGGCAATTTTCATCCACATAAAATTCCAGATATACATTTCCTATAAGTGATTTTTCAATTCTTTGATTGGGGTTCCGTAGTTTATCTTTCAAATATTCACTGAGTTTTAATGGCAAATGTGAATAGGTAACAGGTTCTGCACTCACCTTGAAGCTTAGTGAAAAAGCTATCAAAGCTGCAACTACTATTGAGTTAAACGTTTTCATGATTTTAGGGTTTTAAGGGTAATTTTTTGATAATTGATAATTGATTTATTGATTATTGTCAGTTACAATTGGCTCATTTTCCAAGTTAATAAGTTCATCGTCGGCAACTATATATTCACCCCTTTCCTGAATTATTGCTTGGTACAAGGAGGCAAAAGCTGCATTTATCCACATTAAGGCAATTACAAATCCAAAAACAAGTACAATTAAACCAGCTATCATTAAAAAGAACGATACCAAATACATCCAAAAAATTCTCCAACCATAACCACTCGTTAAACGCCAGCTTTCTTCAACTGCTTTTACCGGATCCAGATGTTTATCCATAACCAAATAGGGAACTAAAACCAACCTACAAGCGAAAACTATACCTGGTATAATTAAGAATACAAAGCCAATACCGATGATAGCAATCCTGAGAAGATTTGCTAAAACAACCGTTAAATAGTTGTTGAATACTTCAAATATCCGTTTAACATCAACCTCTGCTCTTCTAATAGCTTTCAGAAAAAGAAAGTCGGCACTGTATGATATAGGCGACATAATAAATATAAAGTATAAGAAGCCAAAGGTTCCAAAAATGGAAGTTAAAAAACTATTGTGATCGCCTCCACTTAAGGCCGACATGGGTATATATGCCACCCATACTACCAGCATAACCAGAAAAAGGGTTATGAATTTGTCCCAAAGCACATTCCAGCTATACGTTAATAACGAACCTGCTTTTACTTTTAAATTGATTTCTTGTGTTTCCATTTTTTTTTGTTTTTAAATTGTTTGAGTTTTAAGGGTTTTTAACTATCGGGTGAAATTTTAATTTCGATGTAAAGATATATCGGTAAACAAGTCCAGTCAATCCAACCAAGGTAGTGATTTGCAAAACTCCAACTTCGGTAGTGTAAATTGCCTCGCTATTTTATTACCCAACTTAAGTTTGGTTTAGGTTTTTTATGTACATTTCGGGTATGATTCAACTGATTGCCATAATAACCATAATACTCTGTCTGGTGCTGGGTTTTTACACCATTGCCCTTTTACAGATTGCACGCAATAGATATGATGCCATTTATTTGAACAGCTTTTTTTACTATCAGGTACTAACCTTTCTTTTTGGAATTTATGGGATACTTGGAAACCTGTTAATTCGAGAAATCCTACCAAAGTTTGATGTGAATTTTTCGGGAATTGAAACTGCAGCCCAACTTTTTCCATTTATTGGGCTTCCCTTTTTGATTGCAGCCTGGTATATGAAACTAAAAATGACGGCTGAATTATGCAAAAAAAAGACCCATAAATACATCCCTTTTATTTACTTTACATTGACCACTTTAGTATTTTTAGCGTATGGTTTAGCCATTAAAAAGATACCTGAAATAAACGTTGAATCGCACAAAAATTTACAGCAATATATTTTCTTAGGCTTTGCAACCATTGAAATGATTGTTGAGGGATATATTGTAATCTTTTTATTTATCCATTCATTTGGACAAGAACAATTGCAAAAAAAATTGTTGCTTTCGCGCATTGCATTAATAATAATTGCACTGACCTTATTAAAAGCGGCTTCGTTATATTTTTCCCAAATACATTTTGCTATTGGGCTTTACTTTTTGCTACTCTTTTTTGCTGGCAACTTACCCATTGTATTTCTTATCAGGGTTTTTCTTGGAAAAAATGAGTCGGTAAATACAGTTATAATCAACATTGAGGAGTCTCTTTTTCAAAAGTTTAAGATAACGCCCCGGGAAAAAGAAATAATAATTGAAATCTGTAGAGGGAATACGAACCAGCAAATAGCCGATAAAATGTTTATTACCCTTCAAACGGTTAAAGACCACACCCATAATATCTTCCAAAAGACCGAAGTCAAAAATAGAGTACAGCTATCGCAGCTTTTTGCCAGGAATTCAACCAATTAGCCCAATTATTTTAACTGCTTTTATTTTGGTTTAATCGCGAGTATTGTTGACTAACCCTTTGAAGTATTGATGCAAATTTATGTGGAATTTCAATGAAAATTCTTTCTTTTTGATTCGTAATTGGGTGTTCAAATTCTAAAAAGGTTGCACATAAATACAATCCTTTATGTTTTAGCAAAGGATGTTTTTCGGTGTAAAGTTTATCACCCAAAATAGGATGCCCCATATTGGACAAGTGAATTCTTAATTGATGGGTTCTTCCGGTTAATGGAATCAGTTCAACCAACGAAAGAAATCCATATTTGATGGAATTTACGGTTTGCAACCGTTTAAAATGAGTAATCGCTTCCTTTCCTTCAATTGGCGAATTGATAATTCCATTTTCCAACATTTCACCAATTACAATAGCTTTATATTTTTTTGAAATCTGTTTCTCCTCAAACTGCCTGCCTAATTCAATCCTCGATTTGTGGGTTTTTGCAACCAATAATAAGCCAGAAGTTTGGTTATCAAGTCGATGAACAGCTTGAGGTTTTTGAAGTGCTTCGGATATAGTAGAAGGTTTCAAATTATAGGGTAACGCATTTTCAATGGTGCGATAGTAGTTTCCACTAACGCTGAATCCAGCAGGTTTATTAATAACCGCTATATAATCATCTTCATAAATTACCGGTAGTGACAATTTAAATACCCGTGAAACCGGTTTTTCTATTACACTATACGTGATTACCTGTCCAGGCAAAACATATCGACTCGCTTCAACCATATTTCCATCCAACAAGATGCTTCCACTTTTAATGGCTTTTTTAGCGCTATTTCGAGTTGAAAAGATAGGTTCCCATTTCAGAATATAATCTAAAAGTCGTATTTCATTTATACCCTGCTGAACTATACGTTGAATGTTAGATTCCACCAATCAATTTTTATTTTAAAATACTGCTATAAAGGTCGGTTTTTACTCAACGTTTTAGCTAAAATTCTAACAAAAAATCAAATCATGCTAAAAATCATTATTATTTAACTTATTTATTGTTGATTCAATAGTAAAAAATGCTAATTTTAATACAAATTACCAAAACCTAAAACTAGCGACTATGAAAACCCAAGATGAAGCCTTACGCAACGCATGTTACAATGCATTGGAATTCTTTCAAAAAAATGCCAATCCCGATTTTGCCGATATTAAGGCAAAACTTGAATATGTAATTGGCAGCTACGATTATGATAAAAATCCCATTGGATTATTTGAAATTGGCCAAATTGCTTTGGATAGTATAAAAGAATTGAAAAAGAATAATCCACGAAAAGTAGCCAAAAAATTAATTGACGACTTAGAAAAAAGCCTAGCTAAGTAATCCTTGCTTTACTAAACTATTGAAATGCCTTTTATATCTTGGATGTAAAAGGTTTTTTATTTTATTTCAATGTATCAAACTATTGTATTTACCCACACGAGTCACCATCTAAAATTTGCATCAAATAATGGAAGGTGGAATAAATAATAGAATGCTGAATTGGTTAATAACAATAGATTTTATAGATTTAAGAAATTTTTAAATTCCAATAACCAAAAACAGAACAAGAATAATATTTGATTCAAAATGGGCTTTTAAGAGGTACCACAAATTCTATAATTAATTAAAGGTCCATCAACTTAAACTAATTATTGATGAAAATAATTCACATAAGTGCAGAATGTTATCCAGCCGCTAAAGCCGGTGGCTTAGCCGATGTTGTAGGAGCCTTACCCAAATACCAAAATTCATTGGGCAACGAGGCATCCGTTATTATGCCGCATTACTACACTAAATTTAGGACCGATAATAAGTTCGAAGCAATCCATGCAGGCTTTGCCCGGTTAGGTTATGTCGATTATCCCTTTCATGTTTTTAAACTTTTAAATAACAACTTAGGTTTCGATATTTATTCCATTGATATACCGGGACTTTTTGACCGTGATAAAATATATTCATATGTTGATGATACCGAGCGATTTATAACCTTTCAAATTGCTGCATTAAACTGGATTAATAACACGAAAAGCCTACCCGATATTATTCACTGTCACGATCAACATACCGGATTCATTCCTTTTATGCTGGCAAATGTATGGGAGTATCGGAAGCTGAAAAATGTACCTACGGTTTTTACCATTCATAATGGAGCCTACCAAGGTCAATTTGGATTTAACTTATTGCATTACCTGCCTCCATTCCATAGCGATTTAATAGGACTTATTGAATGGCATAAAGATATAAACCCTTTGGCTGCCGCCATTAAATGCGCCTATAAAGTTACTACCGTTTCTCCCACTTACATGCATGAAATAGGTTATTCAATGAACGGATTGGAAGGATTGTTGAATGCTGAGCGTTCGAAATCTATGGGCATTTTAAATGGCATTGATGTGGATGTATGGAATCCGGAAACCGATTCCATGCTTGAAAAAACCTACAATAAAAAAACAGTGGAGACAGGTAAAGCGGAAAACAAAAAATGGCTCTGCAAAGAATTCAATCTCGACCCATCGAAACCTTTGTTTACTTTTATTGGACGATTAGTAGGCGAAAAAGGAGCCGATTTTCTGCCCGAAGCTGTTTACAACTTACTTACTCAGTATCCAAAGCAACAAAACATACTAATTTTAGGTACAGGAGAAAAACATATTGAGCAGGCATTATGGGACTTAGAACCCCAATTTAAAGGCAACTATTGCTCCTATATTGGATACAACGAAAAACTTTCTCATTTAATTTATGCCGGTGCCGATTTTTTGTTAATGCCGTCGCGGGTTGAACCTTGTGGATTGAACCAATTGTATGCACTTCGTTATGGCACCATTCCCATAGTGCGCAGAACCGGCGGACTTAAAGATACAGTGGTGGATATTGGTGATAACGGCTTTGGAATTTGCCATGACCAATGTTCAGCCTGGGATATTACTTATTCTATGGAACGGGCAAACGTTTTATTTAAAGACAAAACAGCATTTAAAAATATCAGAAAACAGATTATGCAAATTGATCACTCGTGGACTAAAGCATCGTCGGACTATATTGAATTATACAAAACACTGAAATAAAAAATATATGAAAAAGAACGTTTTAGCAATAATTTTAGGAGGTGGACAAGGCTCACGTCTAGCTCCATTAACTGAAAACAGGTCGAAACCAGCTGTTCCGGTTGCCGGAAAATATCGATTGGTTGATATTCCAATTTCAAACTGTTTAAACTCCAATATTGAGCGCATTTTTGTTTTAACCCAGTTTAATTCAGCTTCGCTAAATAAACACATAAAAAATACCTACCATTTTGGATCCTTTACCGAGGCATTTGTTGATATTCTGGCTGCTGAACAAACCCCAAAAAGTGGTACTTGGTTTCAGGGAACGGCTGATGCAGTGCGAAAGTGCATGAAACATTTTATGAACCACGATTTTGATTATGCATTGATACTATCGGGCGACCAATTATACCAAATGGATTTTAACAAAATGTTGGATGCCCACATTGAAAATGGTGCTGACATTACCTTGGCAACCCTTCCAGTAATTGAAAAAGAAGCGCCTGAATTTGGTATCCTAAAAACTGATTCAAAAAGTATAATCCAGGAATTTATTGAAAAACCTTCGCGTGAAATATTACCTGAATGGACCTCCGAAGTTAGCGATGAGATGAAAAATGCAGGTAAAACCCATTTGGCATCTATGGGTATTTACTTATTTAATAGGGAATTACTGGTTAAACTAATGGAAAATGAAGAAACCAAAGATTTTGGCCGGGAAATAATTCCTCAGGCCATAAAAAACCAAAAGGTATTGAGCTATCAATACGAAGGATATTGGACGGATATAGGTACCATTGAATCCTTTTTTGAAGCAAACCTAAGCTTGACCGATGATATACCAGATTTTAACCTTTTCGATAACTCCAATGTTATTTACACAAGGGCCCGCATGTTGCCGCCATCGAAAATATCGGGTACTACCCTCGAAAAAACCTTGATTTCCGACGGCTGTATTATCCTTGCCAGCCGCATTGAACGTTCTATTATTGGAATTAGGGCGCGAATTGGCAAAGGCACTACTATTGCAAACTCCATTATTATGGGATGCGACTACTACCAAAACCTCGATGAAATAAGCCAACATCATAGTAACCATAACAAAATAATTGGCGTGGGCGAAAGGTGTTATATTAACAACACCATTGTTGATAAAAACTGTATGATAGGGAACGATGTGCGCATTAATGGTGGCAAGCACTTGCCCGATAGCGACAATAAACTGTTTACCATAAAAGAAGGAATTGTCATACTAAAAAAAGGTGCGGTAATACCAAGTGGGTTTTCGTTGTAATTCTTTCAAAACCAAAAAGCTACTATAATGATTCTATTTCATTGTAGTAGCTTTTTTTACATTTAATTTTCCAATTATTTTTGCAAATAGAAAATTTAAATTCGTCTTACCCTCAATATTTTGTACTCCTATTAATATACCTCGGGCACAAAATTTTGGTCGGTAATAGGTGGTCGCATATAGTTTTCATGAACCTTGCGGGGTGGCAATTTAATGGGCTTTGGAGTTAAATCTTCATAAGGGATTAAACTCAATAAATGGTGAATGCAGTTGAGCCTTGCCAGTTTTTTATCATCGGCACGTACTACATACCAAGGAGCTTGCTTAATATCGGTATATTTAAACATCTCGTCTTTAGCTTTGGAATATTCAACCCAACGCTCGCGTGATTCAATGTCCATTGGGCTCAATTTCCAAGTCTTGGTAGGATTGTTAATCCTATCTTGGAACCGATGTTCTTGTTCTTCATCAGAAACCGAAAACCAGTATTTAATGAGAATAATATTTGACCTTACCAGCATTCGTTCAAATTCTGGGCATGAACGGATGAATTCATCATACTGTTCCTGTGTGCAAAACCCCATAACATGCTCCACTCCTGCCCTATTATACCAACTTCGGTCAAAAAGCACCATTTCGCCAGCAGCAGGTAAATGGGGAGTGTAACGTTGAAAATACCATTGGGTTTTTTCTTTTTCAGTAGGAGTTCCTAATGCCACCACGCGACACATTCTAGGATTCAAAGGTTCCGTAATCCGTTTAATGGTGCCACCTTTTCCTGCTGCATCACGACCTTCAAATATAATCACTACCTTTAACTGTTTCTGTTTTATCCATTCTTGAAGCTTAACCAGTTCAACTTCCAATTTGGCTAATTCTTTTTCATATTTTTCACTGGAAATAGAGCGTTCATCCCTTTTTTCAGGTTCAACGTGTTCATGTTTTTTATTCTTTCCCATGGCTTACTAATTTTGATTATTGAATTTTTTCTTTTAAGGTTGCATAAATTTACATTAATTTGATTTAAAAAAGAATAGTAACAAAATATTATTCATTCAATAAAAAATGAAACCACAATTGGAAGATAACGAAGCTATTAACATTTACACATGCCTTTTCCTGTCGCCATTAGGAACTATGCTTGGAGCAGCTAATAGCAAGGGTATTGTTTTGGTTTCCTTTTACGAAACGGGGCTTGAAAAATATATTGATAAAAAGCAGTCCCAACAATTTCAAATTATTACAGAACAAAATGGAAATAGACACTTAAAAGAATTAAAGATTCAGTTGGATGAATATTTTGATGGAAAAAGAAGGTGGTTTGAACTTACATTAAATCCAGCCGGAACACCTTTCCAGCAAAAGGTATGGAGTGAATTGCATAATATTCCTTATGGTGAAACCCGCTCCTATCAACAGCAAACCAATACACTTGGTGACCCAAAAGCCATAAGAGCCGTAGCCTCAGCCAATGGTAAAAATCCAATTGCCATTATTATACCTTGCCACCGGATTATTGGTTCCGATGGCAGTTCAACAGGATATGCTGGTGGTTTGTGGCGCAAAAAATGGTTACTGGAACACGAAGCAAAACACTCTGGCCATAGTTACCAAAGTGAACTTGGACTATAATATTACATATATTGTAATTTTATTACCTTTTTAGAAAGATAGTATTATATTTGCAAGGTAAGAATCGCAATTTATGAACGTCATTTCATTTAGGAAACTAAGGGAGTTTTTTGAGAAGGACCAAAATTCAAGAGTTGCCATACAAGATTGGTACAAAAGAACCAGCAAAGCTGATTGGGATAATTTTTCGGATGTTAAAAAAACCTTTAATTCCGTTGATTCTGTTGGAAATTCCCGTTTTGTTTTTAATGTAAAAGGAAATCACTATAGAGTGGTTGCCAAGATTGTATTTAAAGCAAAAACAATCTATATAAGGTGGGTTGGCAATCATAAGGAATATGACAAACTTAAAAACATTGATACATTATGACACCAATAACTGAAAAACAATACCAAGAAGCTGAGGCAAAGATAGAAGAGCTGTTGCCTTTGGTTAATGAAGACACCCCGATAAATGATCCCAATTATGTGGAGCTTAAAAGGGTTTCTGACATTGTTGAAACCTATGAATTAAAGTATTATCCAATAGGAGCTCCCACTTTGAGGGAGGTTATTGAATTACGTATGTTTGAAATGAAGCTTAAGCAAAAAGATTTAGCCGAACTTTTGGAAACCAGCACTTCACGAATAAGCGAATACCTTAATGGCAAACGTGATATTACCCTTGGGATAGCCCGGAAACTAAATAAAAAGCTAAATATTGATAGTGACATTATTTTGCAGGAATAGATTGTAACATCATTAGAAACTAAACAACATGGTTTGGGTAATCATCTTTTTTGACTTACCCTTCTTGCTTTAATTTCGCATCTCCTCAAGCATTAAGTTCACTTCTTCTGAAAGGTTTTCCTTAGCTTCCTCAAGGGTTTCTCCCTGAGTATTTATTCCTTGTATCTCCTGAACATAAGCTATAAATCCCCCTTCTCTTGGAATTTCTAAAATTTATAGTCTCACTGATTCAAAACCTAAATAGCCAATGTCTTAGGAAATAAAATATTGTTTTCCAGATGAATGTGTCGGTGCAAATCGTCTTCGAATTCCTTTAATTTTGAGTAACATACAATGTAAGTATTGCAAGCATCCTCAGGAAGTTTATAATTGGAGCTTAGTTTTGAAATTTCTTTCAAAATTTGTCCAGCCTCATCATGCTCCAGCATCATTACCTGGATTGGCCCATTAGCATTGCCCGTTACTATTTCACCTTGCTTTTGTTGATTGTACAGCTGCTTAATTAAAGGGAATAGAATCTGTTCTTCTTTTTGCATGTGTGCAACCATATCATTAGCCAACCTTTGAAAAAGTTCATTAATTTGTATCAATTCAGGATGATTATTGCCATGTACTTGAGCTACCTTTTGTGTCAATGGTAAAATTTGGGGTATGGTTGTTTTTACAAATTGATGATGGGTATTGATGATAAAGTCAGCCAAAAAAACAAGGTTCCAACTATTGAAATCATGCGATAGAGCAATACTTTGGTTATTCAACGCTTCAAGTTTCTGAGCAACTACTGATACATCACAACCGGAACTGGAACAAGCTTCACTTAGCGTTATTTGACCTCCACAGCAAAAATCAATTCCATAGTGAGTGAACACATCGGCAGTTTTGAAGTTTTGCGTAACAATTTCGCCTACTGGGGTTTCTAATAAAGTTTTCATTTTTTTAAGTGTTAAGCCACAGATTCACCAATTTTAAGAGTAATCTTAAAAAAAGATCATCAGTGAACCTGTGGCGAGTTATTGTTTAAAACTATATGTTGGATAATTCAGTCAATTATTGCGGTGTTTCGTCTTTTTCAACTGACCATCCAAATATCAGACCGGCAATAAAATAAACCAACGCCAGAACACCCACCGTAAAAATGGTATCCCCAATCAACCTTAACCAACGTAAGGTTATCATAAAAGGTTGTTGCAAAAATTCGGCAGAACGGGCATACCACATCCCATACTTTACACTGGCCACGGTTTGCAAAAGACCTACCGGAAGCAAACTAATGAGTACCATCAGCAACAATCCAATATTGATGGCCCAGAAAGCAATTTTTAACGGTTTATCTTTCCAAACGCTGTTTACCCACATGTTACGAAGAACAAACAACATCAGTGAAATCCCCAACATTCCATAAACCCCAAACAAAGCGGTATGACCATGAACAGCGGTGGTGTTAAGCCCTTGCATGTAATAGAGTGCTGTTGGAGGATTAATCAGGAATCCAAAAATACCGGCTCCCACTAGATTCCAGAAAGCCACAGAAATTAACCCGTAAATGGGCCAACGATAAGCTTGCAGCCAATTGGAGTATTTACTCAACTGATAATTGTGCCATACCTCAAAACCCATGAGTATCAAGGGTACCACTTCCAGGGCACTGAAAGTTGCTCCCAATGCAAGAATGGCCGTAGGGGTTCCCGTAAAATACAAATGATGGAAGGTTCCTATGATTCCACCTCCCAAAAAGATGACCGTTGAAAATAGAACAGCGGTTGTGGCGGTTTGAATGCGCAACAATCCCAATTTCACAAATATGAAAGCAGATACCACCGCAGCAAAAACCTCAAAGAAACCTTCCACCCAAAGGTGAACTACCCACCAACGCCAGTATTCGGCAATGGCCAAATTGGTTTGCTGTCCCCACATTAAACCAGCACCATAAAATGAACCAATGGCTGCCGATGCTACTACAAACAGGATGATGAGGTTACGGCTTTCCGACGGTTTTCTCAATATGGGCATCAATGGACGTACCATTAAGAATAACCAAATGAATAAACCGGCAAAAAGGAAAATCTGCCAGAAAAGGCCTAAGTCAACATATTCATACCCTTGATGGCCAAACCAAAAGTTTTCGGTTAAACCCAGTTTTTGCATTACGCCTAATAATTGACCAATCAAAGAACCAGCAACAATTACAATGAGCGCCCCAAAAAGTACATTTACTCCCAGCCGCTGAAATTTAGGTTCATATCCCGACACAGCCGGGGCAATATATAAACCGGTGGCCAACCAAGAAGTGGCTATCCAGAAAATGGCCAATTGAACGTGCCAAGTGCGGGTAATTGCATAAGGCAAATATTGTGCTAAATTAAAACCATAAAAACTCTGACCCTCAACACCATAATGTGCCGTTATAACCCCCATGGTTACCTGAACCAGCATAAGTACCGTAACAATTACAAAATACTTAAAAGTCGCTTTCATCGATGGGGTGGATACCAACGATTTCAAAGGATTGGCTTCGGGTATAGGCAATAACTCTTCTTCCCTACGCTTACTAGCATAGTGATAGGCCAAAATTGCAATTCCCAACAACAAGATTATTACACTAAAACCGGTCCAGATGTGCAAATCGCCAGTAGCCACGTTTGCAACCAACTCTTCGTGAGGCCAATTGTGGGTATACGATAAGGCACTTCCAGGCCGTTCGGTAACGCAAACCCAAGATGCCCAGAAAAAGAAAGCATTCATTTTATCCATCCGTTCCATGGTTTTAATGGTATTCATGGGAATTGAATAACTCCCGCGAAGGCTTTCCAGCGCCGGATCGTTTGTAAACAAACCGGAATAATGCAAACTGGCCGATTTAATAGCACTTGCCCTAGCACCGCTTATTACCAATTTACCGGTAGCTGCATCAAAGGTATTAGCGCGTACTTCTTGCTGAAGCTTGACTTTCAAAAATGCTTGATTGGCAGCATCCATTTCGTTGTATTTCTTGCCAAAAGCGGCCATCGAATATTCATCGAGCAGAAATATCGATTCTCGATGAAGCCGGTCAGCTGTCCAATCGGGTGCCTGATAAGCTCCATGGCCCCAAATACTCCCAATTTCCTGTCCCCCTATCGACTGCCAAATGTTTTGGCCATCGCGGATATCCTGCCCGGTAAAAAGCACCACTCCATCCTGCGTTACTACCTGATCGGGTATGGGAGGGGCTTGATGGTAAATTTCAAACCCAAAATAGCCCAGTACTCCAAAGGATATTACCATGACTGCAATAAAACCAATCCAAAGTTTTTTTATATTCATAGAAATTTACATTTAGTGAATGAAACATTTAAATTATGGAGCGTCCTTTGACACCCATTTTCGAAATGCAAGATACACCGGTGCAATAGTCCTTTTTTATGAGTGAAATCATAGTGCTAAAAACATTTATCTATCTGATAAATTGACTTTTACACAAAATAACGACCTGTTTACTAATTTCATATACATTGATTAAAAGACAATAAGGTCTTTTAATTAGTAAATTTCCGTGTATTTAAATATGTACTAGAAAAATTGCGTACTTTTAGCTGATATAATAAAAAAAGTGACATGATAAACGAGGAATTGCTAGTAGAATATGGCGCCAAATTGGAGCATTTAGAAAAAGGGGAGTACCTGTTCCACGAAAACGATCGGGCTAACAATTATTTTCAATTAAAAACAGGAAAAATACTAATGATGAACGTTAGCTCCGATGGGAAAATAGTAGCTCAGGGACATTTCAATCCGGGGCAAAGTTTTGGAGAACCTCCCCTTTTCGATGATTCAACTTATCCGGCCTGTGCTTTAGCAGAAGAAGATTCCACCTTATTCAAACTTAGAAAAACACGATTTTTTAAATTACTAAAAAAAAATCCCGATATTCATTTTCAGTTTACTAAAATATTGGCTATTCGACTTCAATTTAAGTCAATGTTGCTGAAAGAGATAAGCGGTTTTAAACCCGAACACCGCATCCTAACATTGCTTGATTACACCAAAACAACGGCACAAATTCCATTGACCGAAAAACAGGAAGTTAAACTGACCCGCCAGCAGATTGCTGACTTAACCGGACTTCGGGTAGAAACGGTTATCCGTGCAGTTAAGGAATTGGAAAAATTGGGCGAAGTAGCGCTTATTAATCATAAGATATTTAGGTAGCATTAATTTTTATTACTCCTTAAAAAACCTTCTTTAATAATCCTTTTAATATTCTATTCAAAGAATACTTCTCAACCAAAAAGGATGATGAATCTACTGGGTTATTTTACTTAGCCCAAACAAGAGCGAAAATAGAAAATTTATATTTTAAAAAGTATCATTGAATTTTGAGCAAATTCAATAAAAATGTCTGATAGCAATCAGTATTTTGATAATTCTGGAATCGTTAAAAAAACAAAAAATACTATTTAAAAACGAACCTTTTTTTTCATAAGGACAAACTCAAAATTCGCAAATAATTATGTCTGTTATTTAGCATTAAAATTTATGATTTATAAGAGGTTTTTGGGTTTTTGCTTACAATTTGAAACCTATGTTAAAAAACAACTATTAAACTGATTAAATATCACTTGCGAAAGAATTGAACTTTAATACATTTGCACAGGTTTTAAAATCGGAACCACATTCTGTTTTTTTGTAAGAAATAATAAATTACCCAAAACTATTCTATTAAATTTTTTATCAGAAATTATTAATCATCCTAAAATCATTAAATATGACTCCAACCCACATTGAACACATTGGTATTGCTGTAAACAGTTTAGAAGAAGCCATTCCCTATTACGAAAAAGTATTGGGCCTAAAATGCTATGCCATTGAAGAAGTGAAAGACCAAAAAGTTAAAACGGCATTTTTTAAAGTAGGTGATACAAAAATAGAACTACTGGAATCAACCGATCCGGAAGGACCCATAGGCAAGTTTATCGAAAAAAAGGGAACGGGTATTCACCACATTGCCTTTGCGGTACCTGATGTAAACCAAGCACTTAAAGATGCCGAGGCTAATGGAGTGCAGCTTATCGACAAACAAGGACGCAAAGGGGCGGAAGGACTGAATATTGGATTTCTACATCCAAAATCAACGCTGGGAGTTTTAACCGAATTATGCGACAATAAATAACAACTATATTACCCAATTTACTATGGCAAATCAAGATAAAATAAAAGAATTAATCGATAAAAGGGTGCAAGCGCGTTTAGGCGGAGGCGAAAAGCGTATTGAAGCCCAGCATGAAAAAGGAAAGCTAACCGCCCGTGAGCGAATAGATTTACTTTTAGATGAAAACAGTTTTGAAGAGTTCGACATGTTTGTAACCCATCGTTGTACAAACTTTAGCATGGAGGATAACAAAATTATGGGCGATGGCATTGTTACCGGACATGGAACTATTGATGGGCGGGTAGTATATGTTTTTGCACAGGATTTTACCGTTTTTGGAGGCTCCTTATCGGAAACTTTTGCCAATAAAATTTGCAAAGTCATGGATATGGCTATGAAAGCCGGTGTTCCAATAATTGGTTTGAACGATTCAGGGGGTGCCCGTATTCAAGAAGGAGTAACCAGCTTAGCCGGTTATGCTGAAATATTCCAACGCAACATTATGGCATCAGGCGTTATTCCACAAATTTCTGCCGTTTTTGGCCCTTGCGCCGGTGGTGCGGTATATTCACCAGCATTAACTGATTTTATTGTAATGAGCAAAAATACCAGTTATATGTTTTTAACCGGACCTAAAGTGGTAAAAACAGTAACCGGCGAAGTAGTTACCGACGAAGAATTAGGCGGTGCCATGGTTCATGGTACTAAGTCAGGTGTTGCCCACTTTGTAGCCGACGATGAACAGGAAGGTATTCTACTGATACGTAAATTATTGTCCTTTTTACCTCAAAACAACCTCGAAGAACCACCAATTGCTCCTTGTAGCGATCCTATCAATCGGTTGGAAGATTCTTTGAATGAAATAATTCCCGACAATCCGAACAAACCTTACGATGTTAAAGATGTGATTCATGCCATAGTTGACACGCATGAATTCATGGAAGTACAGCGTAATTTTGCGCCAAATATTGTAACTGGTTTTGCCCGTTTTAATGGGATGCCTGTAGGAATTGTGGCCAATCAGCCCGCCTATTTAGCCGGAGTATTAGACATTAACGCATCGCGCAAAGCAGCCCGTTTTGTTAGGTTCTGCGATGCATTCAATATTCCCATTGTAACCTTGGAAGATGTTCCAGGATTCCTTCCAGGTACAGCTCAGGAATACGGCGGTATTATTATTCATGGAGCCAAACTGCTATTTGCTTATGGCGAAGCAACCGTTCCAAAAATTACTATTATTATGCGTAAAGCTTACGGCGGAGCCTATTGTGTAATGAGTTCAAAACACTTACGCGGAGATATAAACTACGCCTGGCCTACTGCCGAAATTGCAGTAATGGGACCAAAAGGAGCCATTGAAGTTTTGGAAAGTAAAAACATAAATCAAATAACCGATCCGGCTGAAAGAGCTGAATACATTAAAAAAGCTGAGGATGAATACAAAAACCAATTTGCCAATCCCTACAATGCAGCCAAATATGGTTATATCGATGATATCATTGAGCCAAGGAATACCCGTTTCCGGATAATTAGGGCATTGCAGACTTTGGCTACCAAAAAAGACACCAATCCACCTAAAAAACACTCCAACTTACCTTTGTAATTTATTGTAATTATGAGAAAAAACATATTTAGAATAATAGCCGGGGTTTTCATTTTGTGGAGTTGGTCATTCGGAAGCTTACAAGCTCAGAGTGCCATGGATTTGCGAATCAATGAGTTTATGGTGAACAACGATTCAAACTATGTGGATGATTATGGAGAACATAGCCCATGGATTGAAATTTACAACTCAGCCTATAACATGGTAAATATTGGGGGTTGCTACTTAACAAACGAATTGAGCAATCCCACAATGTACCGAATTCCAAAGGGACAGGTTATTACTAAAATTCCAACCCAAAGTTATTTGGTATTTTGGGCCGATAACAATACTACCCGCGGTATCTTACATTTGAACTTTAGTTTAAAAGATAGTAAGCTGATTGCTTTGTTTGATTCCAATGGGAAAACGTTGATTGATAGTGTTTCAATTAATCAAAAACAACGACCCGATGTTGCTTTTGGAAGATTGGAAGATGGTTCGATTTCTTGGGATTACCTTTCAAAAGCAACACCGGCAGCAAATAACCTGACGGTTGCAAAAGTATCGGCAGCTGATGTTTTTGGTGAAATGGATCCTTTAGGAGTGGGCATGACAATTATTGCCATGTCAGTAGTTTTTTCAGGGTTAGCTTTTTTATACCTGTTTTTTAAATACCTGGGTCGTTTCTTTTTGCGGGATAAGAAAAAACCAAAAACAGGGGAAGAAAAAGTTCAAGAAAATCAAGAAGATGAGGACGAAATATCCGGTGAAGTGAATGCTGCCATTGCCGCAGCGCTCTATTTTTATCGAACCGAACTGCATGATACTGAAGCCACTGTTCTAACAATTAATAAGGTAGCACGTGCTTATTCACCCTGGAGCTCAAAAATTTATGGATTACGAAAGAATCCAAAATAACTCTTTGGTTTAGTTACAAATTAAAGTCTTTTATTATTCGGCAATTTAGAAGAAAACTAAATAAACTATTTTAAATGAAAAAATTCAAATTTACCATCAATGGCAACCAATACGACGCGGAAATAGTTAGTATTGAAGACAATGTTGCCGATATTGAAATAAATGGCACGCTATATAAAGTTGAAGTGGATAAAACCCTTCAACCTACAAAAACGCCAAAACTAGTTCGAAGCGTTTCTGTCCCTTCTACCGATATTCATCCATCGGTAGCTAAAACCAGCAGTCCTGCTTCACCAAAAGGTGCGGGAACTATTAAATCACCGCTACCCGGAATAGTTCTTGAAATACTCGTGCGCCAAGGAGATGCTGTAAAAATTGGACAAAAATTATTGGTACTTGAGGCTATGAAAATGGAAAACAACATTGAAGCAGATAAAGAAGGCCGAATTGTTTCCATTGAAAAACATAAAGGCGATTCTGTAATGGAAGGGGATGTACTAATTGTAATTGGAGAATAAACCATGGAACACTCAGGAAGTTTCTTTGATTTTGTACTGAGCCATCTATCTCAGTTTTTTACTTATACGGCTTTTGCCAATATGACCATAGGACATGTTATCATGATATTGGTAGGCTTATCGTTTATTTACTTAGCAATAGCTAAGGAATATGAACCCATGCTGTTGGTTCCAATAGGTTTTGGTATTTTAGTTGGTAACATTGCTTTTTACCCAGGATTACAGGTAGGAATTTACGAAAGTGGCAGTGTTCTTAATTACCTCTATTTTGGTGTTATGAATGGAATTTATCCGCCTCTTATTTTCCTTGGAATTGGCGCCATGACCGATTTTTCGGCACTAATCTCGAACCCAAAATTAATTTTAATTGGTGCCGCTGCTCAGCTGGGTATTTTTGGAGCTTACGCCATAGCATTAGCTCTTGGCGTTTCTCCTTCCGAAGCGGGTGCAATTGGAATTATTGGAGGTGCCGATGGTCCGACTGCTATATTCTTATCCTCCAAATTGGCTCCTGAATTAATGGGTGCCATAGCTATTTCGGCATATTCTTATATGGCCTTAGTACCTGTAATACAGCCCCCGGTAATGCGTCTGTTTACCAATAAAAAAGAACGGTTGATACGTATGAAACCACCGCGTACCGTTTCAAAATTGGAAAAAATTGCTTTTCCAATTGCTGGCCTATTACTCACTTGCTTTTTGGTACCTAGCGGTTTGCCCCTTTTAGGCATGTTATTTTTTGGTAATTTATTGAAAGAAAGTACCGTTACTAAACGCTTGGCCGATACTGCCAAAGGACCAATGATTGATATTGTAACCATACTAATAGGCTTAACTGTGGGGGCATCAACTCAAGCTACTACTTTTTTAACTGCCAAATCAGTAGGAATTTTTGCTTTGGGAGCTTGTTCCTTCATTATTGCAACTATGGGTGGAGTATTGTTTGTTAAGTTTTTGAACCTTTTTCTTAAAGAGGGCAACAAAATAAACCCATTGATTGGAAATGCCGGAGTATCGGCAGTTCCTGACAGTGCCCGTGTTTCGCAGGTTGTTGGTTTACAATACGATAAAACCAACCATTTGCTGATGCATGCCATGGGACCGAATGTAGCCGGTGTTATTGGAAGTGCTGTAGCTGCTGGGGTATTGCTGAGTTTCCTTTATTAAAATATTTTATTATCGTTTAAAGCGTGTTCAATAATTATTGGACACGCTTTTTGTTTTAGGCCATTGGTATTTTTAGTTACTTTTGCACCGATTAAATCATATTAAAAGATAAATGAAGAATTATTTTCATCATCAATACCTTCTTCTTAAACGGTTGTTGCTTATAATGGTATTAATTACCTTGACCCGTGGAATATTTTATGTGATGAATTATCATCTATTTTCCTCGCTAAATTTTGGGCAAGTATTACTGCATTTCATTTACGGATTAAGATTTGATCTGGCTGCCGTTGCCATAGTAAACATTTTATTTGTTCTTTTTAGTGTATTTCCAAGTATTGTTTTAAATAAAAATTGGTATCAAAAAAGCCTCAAAATATTGTTTATTTCTTTTAACTCTTGTATGCTTGCGCTCAACATGGTTGATAGTAAGTTTTATGAATTTGAGGGCAAGCGAATCACATCCGATTTTTTCAACAAGGAATGGCTAGGTGATGACTTTATAACTCTTCTGCCAGAGTTTTTTAAAGATTATTGGTATTTGCTTTTACTATTTGTGACTTTGCTAGTATTTTTCATTCGATTATATCCCGTTTACAAACCGGACAATAAAACAGAGCACCGCATTACAAAAAAAAGTTTTGCGCTGCAAGGGTTATCCGGAATTCTTATTTTGGTAGTTGTAATTATTTTTGGAAGAGGGGGATTGCAATTAAAACCTATTGGTGTTATTGCAGCCGCCCGATACACAAAACCAGAAACTATGGCTTTAGTTTTGAATACCCCTTTTACCATTATTAAAACATTCGGTTGGCAAAGCTTAACCAATCCGGAATTCTTTACTAAGGAAGAACTTCCACTTATTTACAATCCGGTTCATAAGTATGGAAATGAATTACTTATGAATAAAAAAAATGTGGTTGTTCTTATTTTAGAAAGTTTTGGAAAGGAATATAGCGGTTTTTTAAACAATAAAAAAGAAACTTACACTCCCAATCTTGATTCCATTATGCGCTTGGGATTAACATGCACCAATGCCTTTGCTAACGGGAAACGCTCTTTAGATGCCTTGCCTGCCATTATGAGCGGAATACCCGCTATTATGGATAATGCATTTATCACTTCAAATTACTCCGCCAATAGAATTGATGGATTGGGTTCGTTATTAACGAATCAGGGCTATTATTGTGCCTTTTATCATGGCGGTAAAAATGGAACTATGGGGTTCGACAATTTCATGAAATTATCGGGAGTTGAAAACTATTTTGGCTTAAATGAATATCCAAATCCCCAGGATTATGATGGGAACTGGGGTATTTACGATTTGCCCTATCTTCAGTATTTTTGCGACCAACTCACTTCCATAAAAGAGCCTTTTTTTGCATCAGTTTTCACCTTAAGCTCCCATCACCCGTATCATATACCAGACGCATTCATCGGAAAATTCCCAAAAGGGAACTTAGATAATTTAGAAAGTATTGGTTATGCCGATTATGCTTTAGGTGAATTTTTTAAATCCGCATCAAAAACATCGTGGTATGCAAATACACTTTTTGTACTTTGTGCTGACCATACCGCTCAAGCTGAAGTTAATTTTTATAAATCAAATGTGGGAAAATATGCCATTCCCATTGTACTTTATGCACCAGGCGACTCAACTATCAGTGGAATTAACACAACTACTTGTCAACAATCTGATATATTTCCATCCATTTTGGATTATTTAAACTACCCCGAACCTTTTATAGCATTTGGAAATAGTATATTTGACAGCACCAATAACAAAGGAGCCATTTCATACACAAACGGGGTTTACCAACTGATATATAAAGAGGTAGCCATTAATTTTAACGGAACGGAACTGGTTTCAGTTGACCACATTACTTCAGATTCCTTAATACCTTTAACGAATAAGGAACCATTTTTAGAGCAGATTAAAGAAGGAGAAACCCTACTAAAAGCAATGATACAACAGTTTAATGTAAGAATGCAGGAAAACCAGATGCAATATATTCAAGACACCATTAGTAACAAAAAATTCTAAGCTTAACAGCATGAAAAATGGAAAGATATTGTTTATTGTTAATCCTATTTCTGGAACAGGTAAGCAAAATGAGATTTACAAAGCTTTAGAAGATTCCTTGGATGCCTCAAAATTTACGCACGATATTGTATTCACTGAATACCGGGGACATGCCACACAATTGAGTAATCAGGCCCAAAACATTTATTCAATGGTAGTTGCCGTAGGTGGCGATGGCACTGTAAATGAAGTGGCAAAAGGTTTAATAGGAAGTAACTGCTGTACGTTAGGAATTATACCGGTTGGTTCAGGAAATGGGCTTGCGCGGCATTTAAAACTGCCCATGAAAGTTAAAGATGCCATTGAAATTATTAATCAAAACAAAACTCAATTTATTGATACCGCAACCATAAATGGTGAGCATTTTGTAAATGTTGCCGGGATTGGTTTTGATGCCCATATCGCTCATCTTTTTGCTGTTGCAAAAAAAAGAGGACCCATTCCTTATGCAAAGATTGCCACCTACGAATTTCAGCGTTACAAACCAGTAAACTATGAAGTATTCATTGAAGGACAGCCTTACCACTTAACTGCTTTTTTAATCAGCTTTGCCAATTCTGCTCAATTTGGCAATAATGCATACATATCGCCACATGCAATTATTAACGACGGGTTACTCGATGTTTGTCTTATGAGTGAATTCCCTAAAGTGGAAGCGGGTCAGTTGGCAATAAAATTATTCAACAAGCGACTCGACAAATCGAGATACATGAAAATTATTAGAGCCACTCATATTAATATAAAAACTTGTGAAAATATTAAGGCTCATTTAGATGGTGAACCGGTAAATTTTCTAAAAGAATTGGAAATAAAAATAAATCCATCTTCACTTAATGTAATTTACAATTCAAACCCAACCAAATTGCAAGCTTTAAGCACTAAAATAAAAAATAGTTTGCCTGACTCATATAAAAATATTATTGATAAGAATTAAACTTATTCTTTTTTCATAAATTCGTTTTTATAATTATCTAAATAATGGCATCTTAACATTAAATTAATATTAAGCTTATTAAATTAACATACTTTTGTTTTTTTGAAACCTATAATACATAATATATGGACATTTATATAATTTTTATATTTGTTTTGTTTGCTTTGGCGATTTCCGACTTAATGGTAGGTGTAGCCAACGATGCCGTTAACTTCTTAAATTCAGCCCTTGGCTCAAGAGTTGCACCTCGGCATATAATAATGATTGTAGCCAGTTTGGGAATCCTATTTGGCGCCACTTTTTCCGATGGTATGATGGAAGTAGCCCGGAAAGGTTTATTCTATCCCCAACATTTTTTATTTACCGAAGTGCTTATTCTGTTCATGGCGGTAATGTTTACCGATGTATTGCTACTCGATTTCTTTAATACATTTGGACTGCCTACATCGACCACGGTTTCTCTAGTTTTTGGCTTATTGGGCGCCGCAGTAGGTATTGCATGGATTAAAGTAAATCATGGAGCCACCATTTTAGTTGATGGAGTGGCTCAAGTTGCCCAATTAGGTGATTTTATTAACTCATCTAAAGCATTGGCAATCATCTCAAGTATTTTACTTTCGGTTGTATTCTCATTTATTTTTGGAATTACAGTTCAATGGCTTAGCCGGTTAATATTTAGTTTCAATTTTGCTAAAACTATAAAATATTATGGTTCGCTTTGGAGTGGAGCTGCCATTGCAGCTATTGCCTATTTTATTATGATAAAAGGGTTAAAAGATGACTCGTTTATGAGCGAAGAAAATTATGCTTTTTTAAAAGAAAATACAATCTTAATCATGATTGCTGTATATTTAGGTTCAACAAGCATTTTGCAGCTTTTAAACTGGCTATTTAATATCAATCCGCTTAAAATAGTAGTATTAACGGGTACTTTTGGTTTGGCATTAGCATTTGCTGGAAACGATTTGGTAAATTTTATTGGAGTTCCTTTAGCCGGTTTGGAATCGTTCCGGTTGTTTCAGGCAAATGGAGGCCATGATTTATTGATGACCGGACTCCAAAAACCAGTAACCACTGAGACATACATGCTAATAATAGCGGGAGTTATAATGGTATTAACCCTCTGGTTTTCAAAGAAAGCACGTACAGTGACCGAAACAGAATTAAATTTAAGCCGTCAGGATGAAGGAAGCGAGCGCTTTGGTTCATCTATTTTTGCACGCATTTTAGTTCGACGGGTGATTAATGTGGGTACTTTTTTTAGTACAGTAATACCACAACCTTGGGTGACCAAAATTAAAAAGCGTTTCGACCAATCGGAATTCAACGAACGGGTCCGCAAGGAGAAGAATCCTCCCATGTTTGATTTGGTTCGCGCCGCTGTAAATTTGGTTGTTTCATCGGTACTTATTGCAATTGGAACCTCTTACAAATTGCCACTTTCTACTACTTATGTAACCTTTATGGTAGCTATGAGTTCCTCATTAGTTGATGGTGCCTGGGGTCGCGATAGTGCGGTTTATCGCATAACTGGAGTATTTTCGGTAATCGGTGGATGGTTCATTACTGCATTAGCTGCCTTTTCAGTTGCCTTGGGAATATCATTGTTTATAAGCTGGTTGGGGATTATTGGTGTGCTAATTTTAGTTGCCATAGCTATATTTGCCTTTTACCGTACCCACATAACCAATAAAAGACGCATGAACGAAAAGCAAATCATTGCTGAAGAATCGGAAGGGTTATCGTCGGCTGATAATTTGGAAGAAAAAAGTTCCGAATCGATGCTGAAAATATACAAACAAGTTACCACTATTTTTACTGATATTGTTGAAGCCTTGAATAGTGAAAACAGGAAGGATTTAAAGAATATTATTCATGAAATTGAGGAATTGAACGATAAAATAAGGAAACAAAAAAGTAACGTTTATAAAACAGTCCTGAAATTGCAGGCTGATAATTACGAAACTGGAAATTATTATATTCAGATTCTTGATTTTCAGCGTGATATTGCCAATGGACTTAGTTATTTAATTGAACCTATTTATACTCATATCGACAATCAACACAAGGGATTGCTACCAGAGCAAGCTATTGAACTGAAAGATTTGGCGCAAAGCATCAATCGGTTATCAAAGCTTATGGTTTCTATTGTTCAGGAATCTGAATTTACTAAAATACCTGAAGTAATAGCCAAACAAACTGCTATTTTAGATTACATGAAAATGATGCGGAAAAACCAGATTAAACGCATTCAACAAAAAGAATCAAATACCCGAAATAGTAACCTTTACCTGAATATGCTACTTGAAGTACGAAAACTGCTTGCTTACCAAGTTAATATGCTTCTTTCATACCGCGACTTTGTTGATAATGGCAACCGCATGAAATAATAGATATAGTAAGGTAATATTGGTATAAATCTAAAATCCCGGTTAAGGAGCAATCCTAACCGGGATTTTATTTTAAAATTAAGTTCTGCGCAAATAAAAATTTAGTAGCCTATAAAATCAAAAATGCTTTTCGTTTTATTAATCAATAAAATACTACCGATTGAAGTAGCTTCACAGTAGCGTTTCATTTCTATTTACTTCATCTTTATGAACAAACTGGCATTTGTTTTTTCCACTTACAATTAATTTTTGGTAAGTGAGTGTAGGCAAACCATCGCGCTCCCATTCCACCAAACCACCGGCAAGGTTTGCTATGGTTAAAAAGCCTCGTTCATTAGCAAATTCCATCGCTGGACGGCTTTTTATCCCGGTTGCATCGACAAATATTAAATACCGGTCTTTCGGCAAATGAGTAATATCTTCGTTAAAGGTTCGCAAGGGGTAAATCAATATTTCAGGTACATCAAAAGTTTTTATGTGACTCATGAATTCCTCACGTACATCAATAAGTATGGCACCCAATTTACAACATTCATAAGCTTCGGTTGCTGATAAATGCCTTAAGTTATTTATAATATTGCCTTTTGATGAAAAAATATCTTCGCTTTCCATTTGTATTTTTTTGACCGTAAATTTAACTAATTTTACACAGGTCGGTAGAAAGATACATAACATAAAAGCAGTAAAATTCAGGATTAGATAAAGTCTATTACCCCTTTGTCTGTCGACATTTACTACCTTCGGTCGTGAAAACGCTTATTCTAAGTTCCTCTAGGCCTAGAGGAGATCGTTTCAAATTAGCATTACTCACAGGACTATACATCTTCTCCTTCACAAGGGGAAGTCCCGACAGGGGAAGGGGTATATAGCAAAACAAACAAATTGTATGCAATTAGCTACCGACCTCAATAATTTTAATAATTCAATTTAAATCCTGTTACTAAAATATCATCGGTCTGATCTGCATTTTTCATCCACCCATTTAACTCACTGTCGATACTCTGTTTTTGCACATCCATAGAGTAATGGCTTATACCTAATAAAAAGTTCAACAATTTCCGACGGAGGTATTTATTGTTATTGGGCCCCCCAAATTGATCGGCAAACCCATCAGTAAACATATATATTATGTCATTATCAGCATAATCCAATTCAGTAAATGAAAAATCGACATCTTCTTTAATTGATTTTCCAATGCACATTTTATCGCCTTTAATTATTTCCAGTTTATTATTCCTAATCCTTACTAAATTGCGATTCGCCCCCGAATATTGTAATTTCTTTTGACCATGATCAACAATTGTTACGGCAACATCCATTCCATCATTTACTTTTACTGCATTGTTATGATGCGCTAGGGTGTTTATTACGTTTTTCCGGAGTTTATTCAGGATATGTGCGGATGTATTCACATCTTTTTTAATGATAATATCGTTAAGCAAGGCTATTCCCAACATACTCATAAAAGCCCCAGGTACGCCATGTCCGGTACAATCAACAATTGCAATAACCGAAATATCCATTTCCTGATTCTGGATTCTTTTAAACCAATAAAAATCACCGCTTACCAAATCCTTAGGCCTAAAAAATATAAAATGTTCAGGAAAAGTTTCACCAATATAGCTTTTGTCGGGAAGCATGGCCTCTTGGATACTCAATGCAGAACGCAAGCTGTCCATAAACCTTTTATTTTGCGATAAAATGTATTCTTTTTGGATATTAATTTCCTCTGTTCTTTCCTGCACTTTTACTTCCAAATAATTTAATTGATCATGAATTTTAAGCTTGAGTAACTCAAAATTTTTAATTAATAAACCCACTTCATCATCTCTTTTATTTGACTGTATAAGCTCAAATTTTGCAAAACCACTGCTTATAAAATCGGATATGTTCACTGAAAGCAAGCTCACCCGCTTGGTAACTCTTTTTGACAGTTTTATGCTTAAAATAACTGATACTGCAATTATTCCCATCAGAAGTAATATTGAAATATTCCTAATATTCCTATATGCTCTCAGTTTATAATCGTTACAATAATTATTTAGGTTTTCTGAATCAATTACCAATGTGTTTATAATAGAATCCAATTTTGCTTTCAGAGCCGTATTATCTTTAATTCCTATTAAACGGTCAATTTCAATCATTTTAATAAACGATTCTTGATACAAATATAGCTCCGTGTCAATCCGTTTTTTTTCTTCAGGCGAAAGTGATTTATTGGTTGTATAATTGGCTTTCATTTGAGCCATCCGCTCTTGGAACTGTACAATATATTTTTCTTCATTCCTTATAATGTAATCTTTTTCGTGCCGCCTAAGCATCAACAAATCGGTTAAGTCAACTCCTTTAATTTCTTCTAATGCATGAGCGTGATTTCGCATGTCGCCCTCAATTCCATAATCCTTAAATCCTCGGAAATAGATTAAATTCATAATGGAATCAGTAGCCGTTACCATTGAATCTAAATTATGACAAATAGTAGAAATTTTGTTGCTATTGTTCCTTATGAAAAATTCATTGGTTAATCTCAATTCCTCAAGTTCTGTTTTAACTTGAACAATAAAGGTTTGATGTTGCTCTAAAAAATAACTATTGTGAGTGTCGAAATAATTAGACCTTTTGGTTTCATACGTAAAAAAATTGTTGATTTGTTGGGCATCCTTATAAATCAACAATTCAATGTTATGAAGGCGATCCTCGATTTTTTCAATCTGATTTTTCCGTTTGGACCCAAAACTATATAGAAATATTATAAAAATATTGATGAGCCCAAATATGAGAAATATGGAGAGTAATTGAACACGCAGTTTTCCAAACATTATTCTTAATTTAATGGACGGCTAAAGTACTTTCAAAGAATTTCATATTGGTTTCTAAATTGTTAAGTATCGGTTAACAAAGGCTAACTTTATTTCAAAATGGTAATTACTCATATTTTAATTGTAACATGTTTGTAACATAAAATAAACACAAGCATAACACGCCATTAATGTTTAGGAAATGCTGTTGTAGTAATATTGCCCTGAATAAAATTAAATATGTGAGTTATGAAAAAAGCAGTTATTGTTTTAGTTGTTGCAGTTGTGAGCCAAGTTTCTGTTTTTGCTCAAGAAGTAGGCAGTAGAACCAATGAAACATCGAAAAACATAATAATAAAAGGAACATTATCGGAAATAGTGAACAATGAAAAAGTGGCACTACCCTTTGCAAATGTATTTATTGAAGGTACAACTTATGTAACCACTACCGATTTTGAAGGCAATTTCACCTTAGAAACTGAAGCCGGTTCATACAATTTAAAATGTACATTTATGGGTTATGATTCTTATGTAAAATCAATAACCGAAGAAAATCGCGGAACAATTGAGCTGGATATTTTAATGAAGCCTGAAAGTACTACCATGTTGGATGTAGATATAGCAACAAAAAATTAAGATTTATGTATATAAAGCTAAAGTCTGTTTAAAACATGCTTAGCTTGGGTTTAGTTTATTAAAAAAGCAACCTGCCAATGTTTGGTTGTATTGCCAGACAACATATATCAAAATATTTTTCCGATGAAATTTAATGAACCGTCTGATTACAAACGTAATTACGATGGTTTTTTTTATAAAACTTGTAATCAATTTGGTGCTATCTGTAAATAAGTTTTAATTAAGATATGTAACAAAAGCTTAACGTAAAAACAATATATATTTAATGTTTAATTAATATATTTGATGTAAGAATAATAATGCTTAAAACTATATATCATGCATGTTAAACCACTTTTATTACTGATATTGTTAGTGAATTTTATTACGGTTAATTCACAAACAAACGATACTGTTATTACTGAGAAACAGTATTTTATAAATGCCCACACCTTGGCCGCGAATGAGTTTAACGATTCATTGTTAAAACAGTATATTCTTTTATATCCTGAGGGTGAATATCGCGATAAAGCCTTGGCCAATATTGATATTATTGCATGGCAACAAGCCCGTCATAAAAATACTGAGGAGTCTTATCGGAATTATTTAACTGATTTTCCTAACGGGAAAGCAATTAAGCTTGCACAACAAAAACTTCACTTAATCAATAGTCCAAAAGAACAAAAAAAAGAATAGAATCTCTCTAACAAAAAAAAGGTTGCCTAAAACATTTAGACAACCTTTTTTTTTATGGTTTTAAGTGTATTTTAATATCCTCTTTTTCCTTTAAAAGAATGAATATTTTAAACCAAATCCGAAAGTTGCGCCTTGGGCTAATTTATCAAATATTTGATCGGTAGCTTCATAAGCCTTAAAAACAGTCTCTTTATCATTGTTTAGAATGTTTGTAACCTTAAAGCTTACTTGGGTTCGCTTTTTCTTTCCCATGGTTTGTGATGCGGTAAAATTTAAACTATGAAAAGGAGTAGAATAAATATCGGGTCTATCGGCAATACCCACATAAATAAGGGTTTTCGATTGCATATTATAAAATAACCCAGCATCAAATACTTCAAAAATTGTATTGTTAGCTCCTGAAAACAGGAAACCAGCATTAATTAATAACGGTGCTTGACCTGCCATTTGACGGTACTCGTCAATGATTTGGCCTGTTCGGGCATTTGTTAACCTCGAATCGTATTCGGTTTTGCTAAGTTTAATTTTTGATTGTGAGTACGAAACATTGGCTGTAATTTGAAGAACATCGAGGCTTGGTGCAATAAACGACAGGTTTTTGCGGAATTCGGTTTCTAAACCCATTATTTCAGCATTACCAACATTACGAGGCTGAAATGAACCTGTTTGGGTTGCAAACTGTACCATTTCAATTGGGTTTGTTAATAATTTGTAAAAACCACTTACTGAAAACATCTGTTCTTTTTCAAGGAACATTTCCCAGCGTAAATCAAAATTCAAAATATCGGTTTTCGTTAAATTACCATTCCAATATTCCACTCCTGCAACATCATTAGCATCATGAAATAAGCCGCCAATAAAAGTTCGCCCGCTTACCGGGTCAAAAATCTCGGCATACGACAATTCTTTAAACGAGGGTCTTGCAATGGTTTTAGCAAATGAAAATCGTAGGTTTTGCTTTTCCATAAGGGTGTAAATAATATTAGCAGTTGGAAATAAATCCAAATCATCTAAAACCTTCTCATTATTCAGTTTTTTATAGCCTAATTGATCTTGCCCGGTATATTGTTGCACATATTTTTCGGCGCGCAATCCAATTATTGTTTTTAGCTGTTTAAGTAGGGCAAGCTCTGTTGAAATATAAACCCCCGTATTATTAATATTTGATTTAAACTGATTTGGGTTGGTGGGCATAAAATTAGCTTCGAATGTTGTACCCTTGTTAACATCACCATTATAAGGCCAAAGATTTTCTTCTGCAAAAAGCTCATTGGGATTACCGGTTAATGGAATGTTACGTATGTTTAAAGCATAACTTTGAATAATGAAATCGCGCTGTTTATAGGTGTGTGAACCTCCAAATTTTAGAGTTGAACTAAGTCCCATTAAGTCAAAATCTTTTTTTACATGAATTACCCCGGCCATATTTACTTCGTTTAACTCGCGCCAAATACGTTCAGGAAAACCCGATTCGGTTCCAATATTAAAACTACCATTACGATCTTCATAGCGCGTAAATCGAATATCGGGATCGTATATTTTTGAATAAGTTGGAGCCAATTTCCAATTTATTTCCCAGCTTGATGCCGGTATAAAATGTTTACCATGCACCAATAGGTTGGTTAACGAACGCTGGCTATATTCTAAGTTGTGTTGTATTCCATTAAAAACTGCACCTTGATCGCTGTTGTAAAAATCAAAAATACCGGCTTTTGATTCCCCATTTTGAAGGTGCATAAGGTTAAATCGGTATTTTGAATTTTTGGTTTTAAGTGCAAAACCGGCTATGCCGCTAATTAACGCATTATTAACACCAAAATTTCCAGTTTGCAACTCACGTACATCCATTTCATAAACTGATGCATCGCCCGACAAACCAAATCGGCTATATTTTGCATCTTTATAAAATTCTGTAATGTTTTTATAAGATAAAGCAAAATTAAAACCAACAGTGATTTTTTTGAGTTGTATTTGGTCACCATAAGAGATGCCAAAACTGTAATCGGCAAAACTGGTTTGTTGTGTGGCTGCTAAAGTAGGATTAAAATCATGCAAAATTTCCTTATACCGGGTTGCTTTAGCACCAGTTGGATTTCCAATAACTTCAGCAAAGAAAGGTATGTTTTCGGTAGCCGGAATTTTCCGTGTCCCATCATCAAAACCTAAAAAATCAGTTTTACCCCCCTCATAACTCAGGTATTCGCTATTAAAGTGATAATTATTATTGTAGCTTCCACTTACTGAAATTTCGCTTTTGCGTTCCTCAGGAAAATCCTTAAGTTCAATATCAACAACCCCACCTGTAAAATCGGCTGGCAAATCGGCACTAAACGATTTATACACAATTATATTATCAATTAAATTGTTGGGAAATATATCCATTTGCAAGGTATTCCTATCCGGATCAAGTCCCGGTATATCCATACCGTTTAATATGGTTTTTGTATAACGGTCGCCAAGCCCGCGTACATAAACATATTTACCGCCCTCAACCGAAACTCCGGTTATTCTTTTTATTGATGATGCGGCATCGGAATCACCTGTTTTTTTTAGTGCCGACGATGAAATTCCATCCATTAAGTTCGGCGATTTTTTTTGCATCGCTAATAGAGCACTTTCGGTATTTCGTACTGATTTTGCTGAAATGGTTACTTCAGAAAGTGCAGTAGATGATTCTTTAAGTCGCAAGTTATCAAATACAGTAACTTCACCCGAGTTTACAACCAAATCGCTTATAATAATACTTTCATACGAGAGAAAAGCTACACGCAATTTATATGTACCCACAGGTAAGCTTAAATTAAATTTCCCGTCCAAATCAGAAGTTGTTCCGAATGTGGTTCCTTCTGCAATAATCATAACCAAAGGAATGGTTTCTCCGGTAGCATCATCATAAACTGCGCCTCTAACTGTACCATTTTGTGCAAATGAAATAAAGTTTGATGCTAAAAAAACAAGAGTAAAATAAAATTTTAAAGTTTGCATACTGCTTTATTAATATCTATTTAAAAATTAAACCCACAGGCATATAATGCCTGTGAGTTTAAAAAAACTAAACAACTTATTTATTTATTAGAAATCGCTAAGAGCACCTGCTTCAGAAGCCCAAGACCAACTTTCAAATTTTGAAGCATCAGCACCTACGCTATTATTTCCTCTGGTAACTAATGTTACCCGAGCATCACTTCCTTTTTTAAAGAAATCGGCAACGTTTAATGTATCAGCAGGTAAGGTAGCTTGAATGTTTGACAAAGTTAAGGTTGATGGATTGTCATCAAAATCTTGCTCCAGTGCCATATCCATATCAAAAAAGTAAATATTTGTAAGTGTAAGTTTTGAATTTGAGAATTTTTTCGCTTCGTCTGAAGAATTGTCTAAATCAGCTAAACCTTCGGCAGCTAATGCTTGTATGCTGCCATTTTGAATGGTATGGAACCCATCTAATGAACCTTCAGGGCCATCTAATTCCAATGCTTCATCACCTGGATTGATAACAATAAAATTGTTTAAAACACCGCTCCAAGCTTGATCGGTATCAATAGCATCATCACCGGTATTCCAAACCACAACATTTGATACATTTACTAAACCACCAAACCATTCAATACCATCATCTTGGTTGGCAACAATTTCAATATTTTCAATAACTGTAGCGGAACCAACTCCACCAAGGGTTAAACCGTTAATTTCGTTTCCTTCGCCAATATTAGCACCACCATGACGGATAGAGATGTATTTTAATACACCTGAATTATCATCAGCTTTTGTTCCACCATATAAACCATTTTGGTCAGATGCAGGAATACCTTCAATTTGAACTGCCTCAGCGTCGGCTGAAATAGGAGCATTTCCTAACACAATTAATCCACCCCAAAGTCCATTTAATGTTGGATCTAAGTTTGGGCTTGCAATTTGTCCTGGTTCAATTTCATCAGCAATCGAAGTGAAAATAATAGGTTTAGCTGCTGTTCCTTCAGCCATTAATTTACCTCCACGAGCAATAATAAGTGCAGTAGCATTCGAACCTGAACCAGCTTGTCCTTTAACAATTACACCGGGTTCAATTGTTAAGGTTACACCTGACAATACCGCAATTCGAGCACCTAAAATATAAGTCTTACCTGTTTCCCAAGTAGTGTTTTCGGTAATATTCGCACTAACGGTTAATTCTGTTTCTTCCACAGGAGTTGGTTTTGGATCTTCCTCATTACATGATACTAATAAAGCTGATACTGCAATTAAAGAGTAAAAGAAAAAGTTTTTCATAATTTTCATTTTTTTATGTTTTAAAATTTATGCAGCAAAGGAATTCATTATTCATTATTTGAACTTAAAATAGCTGTTACCATTACATTAAGTAAATCTTAACTTCGGTTATAAGATTTATTATAAGCTAATTACGACTAATTTTAAAATCTATAAGTATTGAGTTCGGTAGTTTTTAGGCAAAATTTTTATTGCTTTTAAGTGTTTAAAACACTCAATATTTAATATTCGAAATAAGGGTTCATGCATTCCCATCAATGAATTTAACTCAATAATACTATACTGCTTTTGACTTTATTTATAGTTCTTTTTTTAAGTTTGTTGCTTAATAGATAGTTGAAAAAACAACAACAAAAATTAAATTAATTTAATGTTTACTTAACCTACCCATTTTAAGCATTGCTCTACATTTGCACTCTACAACAATAACATGAGAAGTTGATGAATCAAATAAAAATATTAGTAGTTGACGATGAACCCGATTTGTGTCAAATACTAAAATTCAATTTAGAAGATAAAGGATATGAAATTGATGTGGCTTATTCAGCCGAACAAGCATTGAACCTCAATTTGGACGTTTATAATTTATTATTGCTCGACGTAATGATGAATGGCATTTCAGGTTTTGAGCTGTTAACTATTATCCGCAATGAAAAAAAAATGAATGTTCCCGTAATTTTTATAACAGCTATGGGTTCAGAAAACAATGTAATTGAAGGATTTAACTTAGGTGCCGACGATTATATTAAAAAGCCTTTCAGTTTAAAAGAAGTCTTTTTGAGGGTTAATGCAGTTTTGGAACGCTACAAATATTCCACATCGATAATTCCCCATCAAGATAAAATAAAACTGGATGCATACCATAAACAGGTTTATTTTGGGAAACATTTTATTGACCTCACACGCACCGAATATAGTATTTTGAGCCTTCTCTACAATCAACCAGGTAAAGCGTATTCACGAACCGATATTTTGCAGCGTATTTGGAGCAATCAGCAAAACATTTTGGGTAGAACAGTGGATGTAAATATTACCCGGATTCGAAAAAAAATGGGACAATGGGGAGATTGTATTGTTACCCGATCGGGTTATGGTTATTATTACGATAGCAGTAAAATACCCTCACTAAGCCAATAAAATAAGGCATTTCCCTCAGCTTCCAATTATGTCCAAATAAAAGGATATATTCCTTTTCATTTTCCCAATGTATAATTCTATTTTTGCGTGTATCTTTGTGAAAAACCAATTGAACCGCTTTATTGATATGATTAAGTTTAAAAATATTTCACGGTACCGAAAACGTCTATTTTATAATATCTTCTTCCTTTTTATAGCTTTTGCCTTAGTCATTGGTGGGTTTCAGTACGAGCGCGAACGGGAATATCGTGTTGGTCAGCTTGAAAACAGGTTGCAAATTTATGTCAATCTGGTTAATCAGTATATTGAAAAGTATCAATTACTAAATTCTGCAAATACCGATAGCCTGAATACTTTTGTAACCATACTTCCGGAACCCGAACTTAGAGTTACAATAGTTGATAATAAAGGTAATGTACTATTTGATTCTTCAGTAAAAAACTATACCCAATTAGAAAATCATATCCAAAGACCGGAAATTCAGGAATCCTTGTATAATGCATTTGGTAAAAGCATTCGAAAATCCACCTCTACCAATCAGGAATATTATTATTGTGCCATACATTACAACACCTATTTTGTAAGAGCCGCACTACCATACAATATTCAGGTAATTAGTTTTCTTAAAGTGGATACCTTTTTTATTTATGTATTGCTGCTTATTTTTATTGTATTTGGATTTGTATTATTATACCTCTCCGACCGTTTTGGAAAATCAATTACTACCTTACAGGAATTTACTCAAAATGCAGTACAAGGTAAAACTATTGATACCCAAGTGATATTTCCAAAAAATGAATTGGGAATTATTGGAAACCAAATAGTTGAGGTTTACAACGGACTTCAGAAGACAAAACGGGAGCTTTCCGCTGAACGCGAAAAACTCTTTCGCCATTTACAGATATCGCATGAAGGAATAGCGGTTTTTAATAAAAAAAAGAACCAACTATTGGCTAACAACCATTTTATACAGTATTTAAATAGTCTTTCCGACGAAACATCGGTTACTCCCAATAAATTTTTCGAAATTGAAGAATTAAAACCCATCAACGATTTTATTGACGACCATATTGATAAAGAAAAAGAAAGTATCATTTCAGAACATTCCACCAACATATTAACCATTCACAAAGGAAACAAATACTATGTAATTCAGGCTATTGTATTTCAAGACAGAAGTTTTGAAATCTCAATAAACGATGTTACCAAACTGGAGAAGGAAAAAAAGCTCAAACAGCAAATGACCAGCAACATTGCCCATGAATTAAAGACTCCGGTAAGTTCAATTTTAGGATATCTTGAAACTATTTTAAATACAAAAATGGACGACGAGAAGCGGAAATTCTTTTTGGAACGCTCTTATATTCAATCGCAAAGGCTCTCATCGTTAATACAGGATATTTCGCTATTAAATAAAATTGAAGAAGCATCTGACCTATTTGAGATTGAAACGGTAAATGTAAAGGAAATTGTAAATTTGGTACTCAGCGATTTACAAATTAAAATAGAAGAGCACAATATTACTGTGATCACAGACATTTCAGATACCTTACAAATATTAGGAAATCGGTCGGTATTTTTTTCAATCTGGAGAAACTTGTTGGAAAATTCAGTGAATCATGCCGGTGATAGAGTTACGGTTACAATGAAAAACTATCTGGAGGATGAGAATTATCTCTACTTTACCTTTTCCGATAACGGAACAGGAATACCGGAGAAACACCTTACCCGCATATTTGAACGCTTTTACCGTATTGATAAAGGCCGATCGCGCAGTATGGGTGGAACCGGACTTGGTTTGGCCATTGTGAAAAACGGAGTGCTATTTCATAAAGGGGATATTTCGGCTAAAAACCTGAAAAGCGGTGGCATAGAATTTATGTTTTCGGTTAGCAAGAAAATGTAACTGCTGAATTGCTATTCATTTCAACGTACAATGAAAAATTGGTACTATTTTTGTTAAACAAGTAGTTTACCAATTAATTTCAACTAAAAAATGTACCATGAAAAATAAAACCTTCCCAGTACTTTTATTGCTGCTTTTTTCAATTGAAGTTTTTTGTCAGGATAATACGGTAGTAGTAATACAAAGTGAAGAAAATCTTCGATTTACCGTGGGCAATTCCTATTATTCAACCACTTACAATGGAATTAAAAATTACATGATTGATCTAAAGCATGATCAGCCAGAATTGCATCGCGAATTAGTAAGCGAATTCGACCAATTGACTCTTAAAAGAAATATTGGTTTAGGCTCCTCAATAGGTGGAATAGTAGTTGGCAGCATTGTCATTATTAGTACCTTTCCATCATTCACTAACGACATTACGGATCCTTCAGCCGACCATGATATTTTTGATGAAAGTAAGGGCATATTCGCAGGAATTGGAATCATGGCCGCTGGATCGTTACTTGCATTAATAATAATGCCTAAGGAAGATGATTATTTATCGTGGGTAAATCGTCATAACCGAATTAATTCCAAAAACCCAATCGAATGGAGAATTGGTTTAAATTATATACCTACACAACAGATAGGTGGCACACTTACTCTTAGATTTTAATCTTTTTTGATATATCACATCAATAGATTTTACTAACCTATAAATTGAAATGGTATGAAAAAGATACTAGTTTTAGTGCTTCTTATTGAATTATCCTTCCATCTCTATTCGCAGGAAAAGGTTGAGCATAACCGCTTCTCCATTAAAATTCCAGTAACTTCTTGTTTATTTGGTGATATAATGTCGCAAAGTGCTGGAGCTGGGTTGGGTTTTGAACTTCAAACTGCACCAAATTATAGTTTTAATCAGGATGTTTTGTATTTATTCCATTGGTCAAAAAAAAGCAATTTTATTTCAACTCCGGTGAATGATATTTCAGGTATTAAATTGGTTAGTTCCTTACGTCGGTATTTTAAACCTAGTGAAAAACAGAGTGGTTTTTTCATGTCGGTTGATTTATTGAATATGTACACTTATTCCTTGCAAAGATCTTCCGATTATGAATATTACGTAAAACGCTATCGTCCACAATTAACTGTAAACTCTGGGTTTTTAGTTTTCAACAAACCCGACAAATCCGGTTTTTTAACCTTTGAATTGTACGGTGGCATAGGAATTGGCTATGTTTATGCCAAAACCGAATATTTGAATCAATTAACCGGAACTGAACCCCAAATACCTAACGATGCTTATAATGAATCCGGATTTTATCATTGGTTCAATGTAGATTTTAAAATGGGGTTTATGCTACCATAGCAATCAAAATATGTAGTACTTACATTCTGATGCTCCCAATTCTTTGTGAAATTAATTAGTCGTTTGAATTAAAACAACTTCTTACCTATTCTGGGGGTGTACGACAAAATTCCATTAATGGAAAAATCAACAAATTAGACTTATGTTGTTTTTGGATTTATTTGATAGAGATACTTGATGTATTTAAATGTCAAAATTTTGTAGTTTTGCAGCAAAATATCCACATTAATGAATATAGAACAACGTAAACTTAGAAAGATTGATGATGAGATTTGGCGTACAGTCCCCAATTGCAATGAATGTTATCAGGTAAGCAACTACGGCCGAATAAAATCATTTGTGTTTAATAAAAAAGATGGACAGATTGTAAACGGCTCATATATTAATGGATTTAAACATGTTACGTTAAATATGAGGGAGACTGGCCAAAGAATATATGTCCATAAATTAGTAGCTGAAGTATGGATTCCAAAACCATCGGAACAGCATATTTATGTAACACATTTGGATGGAAATATGAAAAATAACCATGTTTCAAATCTTGAGTGGCATACGCACAATACTTTAATTGAAAAACACCGTGAATTTGTCAAAAGCTCCCAACATCCCAAAACAATAAGCAATAGCAAGTTAAAGGAATCGGATATAGGACTTTTAAAATCAATGTTAGAAAGAGGAGTAGTCCAATCGAAGATATCAAAGATGTTTTGTATAAGTGAAATGCAAGTTACAAGGATAAAACGAGGTGAAAATTGGGGACACGTACAACCGCAGAAAACAGAAAAGCCAGAAACAATTAGTGAAACCGCTAGTACCCTATAAAACACGTGCCGGGTTGAATTTCATTGAAAATTATAACCTTAAAAAGAAAACCCCCAACGGAAACAATTGAGATAAGCTATAAATGGACAGCATCGCATATAAAAACGTTAGGTACCAGCAAGACAATTTTCTTTATTCCTTAAATACCTGTTCAATGAACTCATATTGATAGCTGAAATTATATTCCAATAATTTTGCGGGAACAATCTCCTGATTTGCCAAAAGCATTTCGTTTGTTTTTTCAGTTCCTAATAAAATTCTGAAGACAATAGCTGGAATTTTAATTGTAAAAAGTGCCCGGGTGCGCTTTTTAAGCAATTCTGAAAAATGAGAAAATGAAATGGGGTTTGGAACAACCGCATTGACAACTCCGGAATAATTTTCATTTTCAATGGAACGGCGGATAATTTCAACCAAGTCGGTAAGGTGAATCCACGACATTTTTTGAAGTCCACTTCCCGGACAGATTGCCATTCAAAAGTTAAAAGCATCTTTCATCTGTTTTAAGAAGCCCCCTTTTGGGCTTAATACGATACCAAACCGCAGATAAACCTTACGAACTTCACCCAAAGATTTTGATTCCAATGCCAATTCCCATTGATTGACTACGCTAGCCAAAAAACCTTTCCCTTGAATACCGCTTTCATTTGTGGGTGTCAGCGTATTCGCACCATAATAACCAATAGCCGAAGCCTGAATCCAAACGCTAGGCAATTCAGGCAGTTGGTTAACTATCTGAAAAAGGGCATCCACCGATTGAATGCGGCTGTTCAGGATTTGATGTTTATTATTATGGGTCCACCTTAGATTTCCAATATTGGCACCAGCTAAATTTACTACCACATTACAGGAATAAGTGGCCGGTAAAACCCTACTTTCCTTTTCATTGGGCCATAGTAGTATAATCACATCTTTGGGAAATATCTTTTTTGCCTGAACCACATTACGAGTAAGTATTTTTACTTCATAGCCCGAAGTAATTAAATGTGTGACCAATTCTCTGCCCACAAATCCAGTGGCACCTGCAATTAATACAGTCTGTTTTGCATTCATGCCTATTAAACAAAAGAAGGAACAACAAAGTTCATTCTACTACAATTACTGTTTATGAACAGTAGTAAAAAACCTATTAACTGAAAACCATAGTATTTAAAAAGGAAAACCTTCCACTTAGAAGGCATTTCAAAATATTTTATGCAATTGAGAGTATAACAGGGTTAAAAACTTTTTATCTTTAAGGTTTGCAAGAACTTAACCGCCTTTTGAATTTCCTGATACATTACTTTATCTTGGTCAATAAAAGCTACACTTTCTCTGAATTGGCTAACAAAATTGGCAATGTAAGGCGAGGGCAGCAAGGGCTTGCGAAAGGCTATTGCTTGGGCACCATTCATGAGCTCAATGGCTAAAATGCGTTCCAAATTTTCAACCACACGTAATGCTTTGGTGGCAGCATTGGCGCCCATACTCACATGGTCTTCCTGACCGTTGCTGGAAACAATAGAATCGATGCTGGCCGGTGTACAAAGCTGTTTGTTTTGGCTTACAATTCCGGCTGCCGCATACTGGGGAATCATATATCCGGAATTTAAACCAGGATTAGCCACCAAAAATTCGGGCAAACCACGCAAACCTAATATTAATTGAGCCGTACGGCGCTCTGAAATACTTCCCAACTCAGCAATGGCAATGGCTAAATAATCAAGATTCAAAGCCAATGGCTGACCGTGAAAATTTCCACCCGAAAGCACTAAATCTTCATCGGGAAAAACCGTTGGATTATCGGTAACTGAATTAATTTCTGTTTCAACAACACGGGCAATAAAACTTACAGAATCTTTGGTAGCACCATGCACTTGAGGAATGCAACGGAATGAATACGGATCCTGAACGTGTTTTTTTGGTTGAGCCATAATCTGGCTACCTTCCACCAATTTCCGTATGTTTTCTGCCGTTTCAATTTGTCCGGCATGGGGACGGATTTGATGCAGTAACTCATGAAATGGTTCCAATCGCCCATCGAAAGCTTCCAGCGAAACGGCTCCAATTATGTCGGAAAACTTGAGAAGACGGAATGATTTAAGTAAAGTAAACACCGCATGAGCACTCATAAATTGGGTACCATTAAGCAAGGCCAGTCCTTCCTTCGATTTCAGTTCAATGGGTTTCCATCCTAATTCAGCCATTACTCTATCGGTTGGATGTTTTTGACCCCGATAATAGACTTCGCCCATTCCAATTAATGGTAAAAATAAGTTTGCTAATGGAGCTAAATCGCCCGATGCACCTAAGGAACCGAGTTCAAAAACCACCGGAATTACATTGTGGTTGTACATATCCACAATGCGCTGAACCGTTTCAAGTTGCACTCCGCTTTTTCCCATAGATAGTGCATGGGCTTTCAGCAACAGCATGAGTTTGATAATTTCAGGCCTCACCTCATCACCGGTGCCACAGGCATGCGACATGACCAGGTTTTTTTGTAATTGCCCCAATTCACCGTTCGAAATAGTTTTATTGCAGAGGGAACCAAAACCGGTAGTAATTCCATAAATAGGCTCCGGATGTTTTTGTATCATCTCATCCAAGTACTTTCTACAATGATTAATAGCAGCAACTGCTTCATTTGAAAGTGCAATTTGGTAGTCCCCATCGATAATTTCTTCAATGCGTTCAAAAGTCAGATGTTCCGGAATAATATAATGGATTTTTGCCATGGGTAAGTTTCTTAATAATTTACAAGTATAATCATCTGCAAAAGAAACAAAAGGCTTTCACAAAGCTCCAAAAAAAAGGTATGATTAAGAACAGAAATTTGTGCAGTAGTCTGCTACATTTAGATATGAGACACAAGATTTGAGAAGTGAGACATGGTATATTTGAAGAAACAAATAATAAATCACAATACGTCAATTGTAATTGAAGTAAATGGCAAATAAATCTTGAAACTCAATACCAATATCTTAATGCTTTTTTCAATTACAATCTTAGTTTTTCCATCAATGCCTCTACCGAAAGCTTCGCCTGTTCCCCATTCTCCATATCTTTTAAAGTAATAAGGTTGGAGTTCATTTCATCTTCACCAACAATGGCTACAAAAGGGATTTTCCGGTCATTGGCATAACTCATTTGTTTTTTCATTTTGGCTGGCTCGGGATAAATCTCAGTGGCAATTCCCTGACCCCGAAGTTGGCTAACAACCGGTAAGCACCAGCTCTGCTCTTTTTCGCCAAAGTTCACAAATAAAAGCTGAGTGGTCGTAGCCGCATTCTTAGGGAATAAATCGAGGTGTTCCATTACATCATAAATACGGTCGGCACCAAATGAAATACCAACACCTGAAACATCCGGCAAACCAAAAATACCGGTCAAATCATCGTAACGTCCGCCACCGGTAATGGATCCAATTTGTACATCCAATGCTTTCACTTCGAATATAGCCCCGGTATAATAGTTCAATCCGCGGGCTAAAGTCAAATCAAGTTCAACGGGACATTGAATCTGCAATGGAGCCAACCAGCCAAAAACCGTTTCCAATTCCGAAACACCTTTCAATCCAATTTCGGAAGTCTTTAATACATCTTTAATCTGCTCCAACTTCTCGGTATTCGAACCTGATAGATTTAATATGGGTTGCAGTTGGGTAATGGCTTGATTGGGCAATCCTTTTTCAGCCAATTCAAGGTTCACTTTTTCAATTCCAATCTTGTCCAATTTATCAATGGCAACCGTAATATCAATTATCTTATCAGGTTGCCCAATTACTTCGGCAATACCGGAAAGTATTTTGCGGTTGTTTATTTTTACAGCCACTTTAATATTCAAACGGCGATAAATTTCATCCACAATTTGAATCAATTCTACTTCATTCAAAAGCGAATTGCTGCCAATAACATCCACATCGCATTGATAAAACTCCCGGTAACGACCTTTTTGTGGTTTATCGGCTCGCCAAACGGGTTGTATCTGGTATCTTTTAAAAGGAAATTGAACCTCTTCGCGGTGCTGTACTATAAAGCGGGCAAAAGGCACCGTTAAATCGTAGCGCAACCCTTTTTCCGATATATGATGTGTTATTTTGGTCGAGTTTTTTTCAGATAACAAGTTTTCAGGGGCCGTATTTAAAAAATCACCTGAATTCAGTACTTTAAAAAGCAATTTATCACCTTCTTCGCCATATTTTCCCATCAAGGTTGAAAGGTTCTCCATGGCAGGGGTTTCAATGGGTTGGAACCCAAAAAGTTTAAAAACGGTTTTAACGGTATCAAAAATATAATTCCGCTTCACCATTTCTGATGGGCCGAAATCGCGGGTTCCTTTGGGTATTGAGGGTTTTTGAGCCATGAATGCATTGATTAATAAGTTGGCAAAATTAATGTTCCCTGAATGAAATGCAATAATTTAAGAAGCAAATCGATGGAAATAAAACGATCTTCTTTTTAATTAATATCATGTGATCATTTGAAAAATCCGTCATCCTTCCAATTTTTGATATTATTGACAATGTAATTTTCAATTCGGTCAAATTCATCTTGATTTCGGATAATATGGTCATGAAATTTGGATTGCCATGCAAAATGGGAATTACTGTTTTTATTGTTCCACCTGGTTAATGTTGATTTGAATTGACCAATAATTGCAGATAGGGAACCGGGTATTGTTTTTCCAAATTCATTTATCTGTGGGGTATTATCCTGTGGGGCCACATACTGTGGGGTCACGCCATGGCGTGACCCTGCATCAAAAACAATTCCAATTATACCATGTATATGATTGGGCATTACCACAAATTCACCCAATTCAACCTTTGGAAAATGTTGGGGTATTTCCTGCCAATAGGCAATAGCCTGATTTCCAATTGGGGTAAAGGTGACAATGCCGTCTCCAATTTCTGAAAAATAATGCCTGCGGTTTTTGGTACAAATGGTCACAAAATACCATCCTTCCGACGAATAATCGTAATTGCGCAGTCTGATATTTTTTCGATTTCGGAGCATCTTTTTACTGTTTGGATACAATTTGGTTTTACTGAAAGACAACCTTACCTTCTTTAACTGTTATTTTTATCTTAGATGGCGAACTTTCACTCGCATTTAATTCAAAAGTCCGTTCATTCTGTATTTCAGGCGATTCAATTGAAAAACTTATATCGGTATTTGAACCCATTGTTACAAAAACATCTCCCTTTTCAACAGCCACCAATAAGTTAAATGGTATGGAATCGCTGGGAACCGTCAGATATATTTTCCCTTTTCTTAAATACACCTGATTTTCCCATGAATTTGAATTTGGCACCATCATCTGAATGTTGTTCCTGACTTCGGTAAACCAACCCAACCGTTCTAAATAATAACTACAAGTATCACTTTCATTCCAACGCCAACGTATTTTACTATTTGGAAACCCAAAACCATTAACTGCAAAATTCACTTGATAAATAGTATCAATGCCAAGATGGATGGTCCCTTCAGTGAAAACCGATTTAATAACTTTTGGACTTATGGTTTTCAAGTCGGAAAATGATTTAGAAAAATGCTGTTTTGAAATATAGGGTGTAGCCAGCAATAAACTTACTGTGAGTGTAGGGATTAACAAACCAAGCAATAATGAAACCCGTTTACCCTTTTTCATTTGTTCCCCGCTTTCCCATTGACTTGAATCGATAGGTTTTTCAATTTTAAAAAGGTGGAATCCAATAATTGCTGTAAACCAGACCATTCCAGCTGCCCAAACCACATCGCTACCAAAGTGTCCACCGGCCACCATGCGGGCATATCCAATCAACCCACCGTATAGAGTTCCAAAAACAAAAAATATCCAAGCCCATGTTTTATATCGGCTGCGGAGAAAAAGAAAAGGAATAGCTATATAAAATCCCATGGAGGCATGTCCACAAGGAAAAGATTTTCCGGGAGTATCCGCTTTTACCCAAACAGAAACATAATTTTCTTCCCCTCCAAATTCAATTATTTCCCTGGGACGTGGCCTTCCCCAGTGATCTTTAAAAGTGCCATTTACCAAAACACCAGGACCCACAACCATTACAAAAAGCATGAACCAGGCAGCTTTTCGCCAAATTAACAGTGATTTCTTCCAATAGGTAAGGCTTACTAAAATCAAAGCCCCAATAGCTAAGAAATAACCTAAGAATATTCCATACTTGTAAATAAAATCCCAAAAAGGTTCATTCATAAGAAACCAACCCTGAGTAACACTATAGAAAGGACGCTGGAGAAAAATATCCAAATTGGTAAACAAAAAAGGCAGCGTGAGGATTCCAAAAACAACAGAAAAAACCAATAAATCCTTTTTAAATGAACGGCTTAATTGCTTCATATTTTTGCGAGGTTTTAAAACAAAAGGTATAAAAGTCAAAAATAGCATGAATAATTAAGAAAAATAAAGGGTATTGCACGAATTTGTTTAACCACCTATCGTTCCTGAAAAAAGGGCATCGGATGGGTGTTTTATTTGTAATGGGTGAATTTCAGTATATTTTTTTTCTTGGAATTTTAATATTTGTTAATCATTCCAGGTATTCACAAAATTTTATTATCAGATAAGGCTCAAAACAATCTGATTTATCTATATTTGAACCGGCATTAATAACTATACCGTTACGTTTTTTATATAAATCAATCCATTAGTATTTTTTAAAATTAATACACATAAACTTAAATTATTAATTATGGCATTGCAAGAAGAATTTGAAAAACAAGGAGTTTGGCTTTTTAGATATCGAGGCTCGCTTCCTCTTATTATACTGGTTGTTGGTGCAGTTATGTTCTTATGGACAAAAATGCATCCTGAGAATTTCTTTTTGGAAGATTCTCCTTATGAAACTTATTATGAAATGTTCTGCTTGGCAATAAGCTTATTTGGGCTTTGGATTCGTGTTTACACTGTGGGACATACACCAGATAATACTTCAGGTAGAAATGTAAAAGAACAAGTGGCTGATACATTGAATACTACTGGAATTTATAGCACAGTAAGACATCCCTTATACTTAGGAAATTTCTTTATGTGGGCAGGTCCTGCACTGCTAACCGGGAATTTATGGTTTGTTGTGGCCTTTTGCATGGTGTATTGGGTATATTACGAGCGAATTATGTTTGCCGAAGAACAATACCTTCGACGTAAATTCGGAAACACTTATTTGGACTGGGCTCAAGACCTTCCGGCTTTTATACCGAAGATAAAAAATTTTAAACGTTCAAATATTGCGTTCAGCTGGAGAAAAGTTTTGCGCCAAGAGAAAAATGGCCTAGCTGCCATTTTCCTAATTTTTTGTGTATTTAACATTGTAGGTAATTTAGTGGAGAAGGAGACTAATTATAATTATTTTTTAATGGCATGTTGCCTCCTTACATTGATTATGTATTTAGTTCTTAAATATCTGAAGATTAAAAAAATGATTTAATTCGTAATTAAAAAGATAATAATGAAACTTCTAAAAACGCCACCAGTAGACATCTGATGGCGTTTTTTAATGATCTTTTTTCAGGAATTTTTATAACCGTTTCCGGTAAACTACAAATATCATTTAGTAAGTTTTTTATACCTTATTCGAGTAGGTCCTTCGTCGCCTAACCGTTTTTTCTTGTTTATTTCATAATCGGAGTACGAACCTTCAAAAAAGTAAACTTGAGAATTACCTTCAAAAGCCAGAATGTGGGTAGCAATACGGTCGAGGAACCAGCGGTCGTGCGAAATTACTACGGCACAACCAGCAAATCCTTCCAACCCTTCTTCCAAAGCTCGTAGCGTATTAATATCAATATCATTACTCGGCTCATCGAGCAGTAACACGTTGGCTTCCGATTTAAGAGTCATAGCTAAATGCAAGCGGTTACGTTCCCCACCGGAAAGTACACCGGCTTTCTTTTCCTGATCGGCTCCCACAAAGTTAAACCGTGAAAGATAAGCCCTTGCATTAATAAACCTTCCTCCTACTTTAACCTCTTCCAATCCATCGGCAATAATCTGATAAACCGATTTTTCAGGGTCAATATCGGAATGGCTCTGATCTACATAGCCCAATTTAACGGTCTCACCTACCGAAAATGTTCCTGAGTCAACCGAATCATGACCCATAATCAATCGGAACAACGTAGTTTTACCCGCACCGTTAGGCCCAATAACGCCAACAATTCCGTTGGGAGGCAACACGAATTCCAAATCTTCGAACAACAATTTATCGCCAAATGCCTTGCTTACTTTGTGGGCTTCAATAACCTTCCCTCCCAAACGTGGGCCATTCGGAATAAATATTTCCAGTTTTAATTCTTTATCTTTAGAGTCTTCGTTCAGTAATTTATCGTAAGCTCCCAAACGTGCTTTCTGCTTGGCTTGGCGTGCTTTGGGTGCCATCCTAACCCATTCCAGTTCCCGTTCCAAGGTTTTACGACGCTTGCTTTCGGTTTTTTCTTCCTGAGCCAAACGGGCACTTTTTTGCTCCAACCACGAGCTGTAATTACCTTTCCAGGGAATTCCCTCGCCCCTATCCAGTTCAAGAATCCAGCCGGCTACGTTATCAAGAAAATAACGGTCGTGCGTTATAGCAATTACAGTTCCTTTATATTGCTGTAAGTGTTGTTCCAGCCATTGAACCGATTCGGCATCCAAGTGGTTGGTTGGTTCATCGAGTAGCAATATTTCGGGCTCCTGAAGCAACAAACGGCACAAAGCCACACGTCGACGCTCACCACCTGAAAGGTTTTCAATTTTCCAATCAGCCGGTGGACAGCGCAAGGCATCCATGGCGCGTTCCAGTTTATTGTCGAGTTCCCATGCGTTGTGCTGGTCGAGCAACTCGGTTAACACCCCTTGGCGGTCGATGAGCTGGTTCATTTCATCGTCGCTCATAGGTTCAGCAAATTTCAAATTCAACTCTTCGTATTCCTTTAACAGAGCCACAACTTCTGCTGTACCTTCTTCAACTATTTCGCGCACCGTTTTTTGTCCATCGAGTTTTGGATCCTGTTCCAACATTCCAACTTTATAGCCAGGTGAAAAAACCACTTCCCCTTGAAAGCTTTTTTCCATTCCAGCTATAATTTTCAGCAAGGTTGATTTTCCGGAACCATTCAAACCGATAATTCCAATCTTTGCCCCATAGAAAAAAGACAGGTAAATGTTGTTTAAAACGCGTTTTTGTGGCGGATAAGTCTTACCAACCCCCACCATCGAAAAAATTATCTTCTTATCGTCAGCCATATTTATTTTAAATTAATTGAAGCCACAAAATTATAAAATAGTTTATTATTCCTTCTCCCTTTCTGCATTATTGGTTGAGTAGTCACAAGAAATATTCTAACCGACAACTTAAGTACACTTTCTCGCAAGGCAACCACATTTAAGAACCGAAATTTGAATTTCCCATTTTCGGCGCATGCTTTCCTCATAATTTCAACTAAACGGAAGTGCATGCGCCAATTTTATACCGCAAATTCAGATACCCCGGCTTATGCTTCGACTAGGCTCAGCAACCAGCCGGGGCTATTCATATTAAACCCGCCACGGCGGGTTTTTAAATGTGGTTGCCCTGCACTTTCTCGTCATCTTCCATAAAAAAAGCCCCCGAGTACTCGGAGGGCACTGAAAAAGTCCTGATAAATTAAGGGCTTGTACAATTTTGTTTGTACAAGCCCTTTTCCTTGCCATATTTAAAAAAACATTCTCTCTTTGTTGCAAATAAGCCTTTCTCAGCCCG
>JBAYKX010000007.1:0-132759 GCA_041664345.1 Salinivirgaceae bacterium | reverse complement strand
CTTTTAACCAGAAAAAATACACTTCACACTTAAAAAAAACTGGTAGATGAAGAATTGGTCTTCACCTGCCAGTTATCCTTTTATGGACTACATGAAATAATAGATACTTTTTCAGTGGCCTCCGTTAGGATGGGGCTTTTTTTTTAATTTAGTACTTGATAAAATTATAAACAAATGAAACCAATCCATTGGGGAATATTAGGGGCCGGCCGAATTGCCGAAAAATTCGCAGCTGATTTTAGTGCCGTTACTAACGGAAAAATAGTTGCTGTAGGATCACGATCTTTTGACAATGCAAAGGAATTTGCTTTAAAATATAACATTAGTAATTGGTTCGGTAGTTATCAGGAACTGGTTCAAAACCCTGATGTTGACATTATTTACATTGCCACGCCGCATAATTTTCACTTTGAACAGGTTGCCCTTTGTTTGGAGCATGGTAAGCATGTGTTGTGCGAAAAACCGGTAACCGTAAACGCTATACAATTAGAACAATTGATTCAATTGGCTAAAAAGCAGAACCTTTTTTTTATGGAAGCCATGTGGACCCCATTCTTACCTGCGGTTCAAAAGGTCATGCAGTGGTTAAAGGAAGGGAAAATAGGAACCGTGAAAATGATACGTGTAGAATTTGGCTATGCTGGAAATTCGGACCCCAAAAACCGGTTGTACAACCCGGAACTTGCCGGGGGAGCGCTACTCGATATAGGAATTTACCCACTTACTATGGCTGAAATGGTAGCTCAGTCCAAAATTGAAACCGTACAAGTGCAATCGGTGCTAAGTACTACCGGAATTGACGAAACCAACGTCATTCAAATTAAATACCAAAATGGGATTTTAGCCCAGTTGAGCAGCACCTTTACTGCACAATTAAAAAATGAAGCCATCATTTACGGCACCAAAGGAATGATTGTAATTTCTAGTTTTTGGATGAGCAAAAAGGCTCAATTAACCAACGATAATGGGGTGGAAACTTTTATTGACGAAAGTACCACCTTGGGGTACAATCACGAGGCCCAACACGTGGGTGAAATGCTCCAACTTGGTAAAACAGAAAGCGATGTAATGCCTCTATCCCGCTCCTTGCTTATGATGCAGTTAATGGATGCTATTAGAAAGGAGATGAATTTAAAATATCCTTTTGAATAAAAAAGCTAAATGGAAATTGAGTTTTCATGTATTTTTAGTAACTTACGTGGATAAATGGTTATCCATGAGAACTATTGAAACATTAGATGAGCTCTTGGCTTTACCGGGTAAAAATATCGCCTTTTTTGGCGGTTCGTTTGACCCACCCCATTTTGGACATCTCGATTTTATAAAAAAAGCCATATCCATTAAAGATCTGGATTACGTTATCGTTTGTCCCCACTCCCTTAATCCTAATAAAAATGTGGAGCAAATACAACATCGGTTGCGTATGATGGATCTGCTTTTTGAAACCGCTCATTCTAAAAAAATTGTTATTCTTTCCCCCGAGGTTTGCCATGGCATTCAAAACCCCATATTTATTGATGATATTTTCTATTTGCTGAAACGGAAAAAAAAGGAAGTATTTGTATTAATTGGCTGCGATTCGCTGGAACATTGCGCCCAGCTTTTTAAATCGGTGGATGTTACTTTTATAATTGGTTGTCGGATTAACCGCAGCGAAGCAGAAAAACAATTGGTTTCTAAAAACCTCAATTGTCTTTTTATTGATGATATCATCCCTTGTTCTTCTTCAAAGCTTAAAGAAAACAGGGAAACCAGGAATAGTTATCTGTCGCAGCAAGTTAAGGAATATATTGAAGACCATCAACTCTATTGGAGTAATCCTCATTGCCAAAATTGGAATTAACGTCGGTTCGATGGATGCAAAAACGCAATAATTGCTTTTTGTTTTAATGGAAAGGTGTGAAGGTTGCAGAGCCTACCCCGAACTTGCTTTGGGGGTATCAAGTTAACAGGGTAAAAAAAAGGGAAGATTCTTCCTTGCTTGCAGGGGAGATCCCAAGGACTCGGGAGAGGGGTACAAATAATAATAATAAGATGTTTTTTAAATTTGTTGTTTTCTAAGAAGCACTATTTATCTTTATCGTTTAAATAACGGATAATCACGCATGATTTATTCTCTTATAACCTTAAAAGATATTATAATTGTTCCTCTCCTTTTGTTAATTGCCTATTTTATTAGCACAAACATTAAAAACAGGCACATTCAGAAAGAATCCTTCTATAAATACTACCGGATAGGGCTTTTTGCAAAATTGTGGGCTGGTTTAGCTTTTGCTGCTGTATATCTTTTTTATTATGGTGGAGGAGATACCACTACCTATTTTTTTGGCACTGAAAGCATAATTAAGATGGCAGGAAAAGATTTTCCGACGTTCATTAAAATCCTTATTGGAAATAATACCAACGAAGTGTTTAGTATGTTTGATTATACCACCGGATATCCGGAATATTGGAGAGATGTGAACTCCTTTGCCGTTTGCCGTTTTAATGTGCCTTTGTATTTATTAGGAGGAGGATCGTATTTGGGGAATACCGTTGTATTTAATCTTTTTCTATATACAGGAGTGTGGCGTTTCTACAAAATGATGATGGAATTATTTGCACAAAGTGAAAAAACAGCAGCTCTTGCCCTACTTTTTATTCCATCCGTTTTATTTTGGGGTTCAGGAATATTAAAAGATGGCTGGTGTTTGACTTCAACCTTTTTTATTTTTATTTCATTATACCACATTTTTATTAAGAAAACAAAGATTCTGCTTAACCTCATTTCCCTTATTCTTTGGGGTTATGTAAGTATAAGCATCCGGCCTTATACCTTTTATACCGCTATGGGTGCCGGCTTGGTTTGGGTCGGATTCTATTACATTATGCAAGTTAAAGGCCGGTTTCTTCGAACCGTAGTTTTCCCGGTCGTGGTGGTCATCGTTTGGTTAACCGGTGCCGCCATATTTACCAACCTGAGTATGTTTGCCGGAAACCGGTACAATTCAATGGATGCTATGATTGAAACGGCTTGGGTAATACAAGATGACCTAAAGAAGGATTATTACGGGGGCAACAGTTTCGATATTGGAACTTTTGAACCAACCTTAGGTGGCATTATAATGAAGGCTCCAAAAGCTATAACCGCAGGTATTTTCCGCCCATTTATCTGGGAAGTAAAAACAGTATTTATGGCCCTATCGGGTTTGGAAACCCTGTTTTTGCTACTGTTTTTTATTTATCTATTGGTTAAAATTGGTATTCTAACATTTTTCCGATCCTTGTTTTCAAATCCTTTTTTAATCGCCTGTTTTGCCTTTTTTGTGACTTATGCTTTTTTTGTGGGTTTAACCACCGCCAACTTTGGTGCACTGGTTCGTTACCGGATGCCTGTTTTTGTTTTTTTTGCTATTATTTTGATTGTATTGTATCGTAATCACGTAAAAAAAGAAGCAACTTAAAAACAGCTATATGAAATAGCCGCGCGTGTTAGAATTTCTGCTTTTAGTGTGGATTTATTTTACTATTTTTCACTATTCACCTTTTAAACCGATGGCTTTCTGAGCCAAATGGCAAGTTCCATTCCAGTTTTTGTATATTTCATAAATGGCATAAGCAATGGATTAAGAATCTTTGGCATGAAGGTTTCACAAACATAATAGGTATAATCTAAGATTTTATAATGATTAATTTTTGCGTTTTGCTCGAATGATTGGAGGGAAAATTCATATAAATGAAACGGCGAATGCATCGGGCTTAAATTAGTAACGTAATCCAATCCTTTTACTTTATAAAAAGCATTTAAAATTCTACTTATTAACCATTTTGAATGGGGGACTTCAATAAAAATTAAACCACCGGGTTTAAGCCCGACCATAAGTTTTTTAATAACATCATTCGGATTATATAAATGCTCTAGCACAGCCGCTAAGATGATTACATCAAATTGTTCCGGCTCAAATTCATAATCTTCAATGGTTGAAAGAATCAGCTTTTCTGATGAAATTCCCGTTTTTTCTATTGCCTTTTTGTAAAATGGTTCCGATGGTTCCAACCCATACACATCATATCCGTTTCGCTGAAAAGCAATCATCAATTTTCCAATTCCGGCTCCAATATCCAGAATTTTCGTGTTTTCATTGGGGGGATATAATTTTTCGAGCCATTGAATTAGACTGTTCAAGTATCCTTCGGGAATAATAAAATATTCTGGCTTCCAATAATCTTCGGCGGGGATTCCATAATGATCCGATATTTTCTCTGGAACAGGCATTGGATTTGAAAAAATCAATCCGCATTTTTTACATTTGATAATGGTTGTAGAAATTCCAATCTTTTTATTTGGTGAATACCCTTGAGGAACATTCATGCGCTTACCCATCACTTTAAATGCTTGTTTCTCTGCTCCACAAAAGCAACATTTTTCCGCTTCTTTAAAACAATAGGTAATCTCTTTCATTTGTTATATAATGTATAAATGAGTTTTTTGGATGCTTAAGGATTCATTTTCCAATAAAGGTTATATAAAAACTCCAGCATTTTTTTATCGTTTGGGTAGTCTTTATAGGTTTTTGGTGGGGTTTCCATAATTTGGTTGAAATCATCGAGGGACATACCCAGTTTTTTTGCCACATATTCTTTTTCCTGTTGAGCAACAACGGGATCGTACGATTTGTTTTTAAGTTCCTCCAGGGCCTCCTCACGGGTCATTTCACCCGTACAGATTTGAGTGGAAAAAGTAGCCCTCCGGTAATCGATATTGAATTTTTCGGGAAGGATATAGGATTGCAAAAAGCCGGTAAACTTCGATTCGTAGTGCTTCCCACCATAGTATTTCCAGTCAAGCTTTTGTTCCAATACTTTCATGGCTTCGTTCTTGGCAAAGGGCACATAATTCAGCAAATAAACAAACCGGATTCCTTTTACATACTTGTAATAAATTTCTTTTTGAAAGCCAAAAGTCGGAAAGGTTTTGAGTTTTTTAGTGCCAAATATTTTTTGAATACCCTTCAAATAGGTAACATCTTTTGCATTGTAATGCCAGCTTTTGGGTAGGATGCCCTCGGTGGCAAAATTGCCACCACTTATGATGTATTTGATATTGTTTTGGGCTGCTATTTTATGCAACACAGCCGGTATGGCAATATCGGTGGGCGTTTCAGCTTCTGGAACTGATGCTTTAAGGAAAGCAAGCTGTAAATCTTTGAACTCCTCCCAATCCAATACATAGCTTTGATAATCGATGCCTAATTTGGCGGCTACATTTTTAATGTTTTTTACCGCCGCTTCCGAGTTCCAACCATTGTCCATGTGCAAAGCCAACGGGCGCAACCCTAAATTTTTGGCTACATAAGCCGCATAACAGCTATCAATACCGCCGCTTATTCCAATCAAGCAATCATACTCTTGGTTTTTCCCCGTTTTTTTTATTTTTTCAACCAGCAAAGCCAATTCTTTATCGCTATCTTCCCCTTGATAAACCCGTTTTGAGGTTTTTTCCAGAAACTCGGTGCAATGGTTACAGTATCCGTTTTCATCAAACGTAATTTCCAGGTCCGAGGTATCCATAACGCAGCGGTTGCATTGCCGATATTGGGTTTGGTCTGGTGAAGACATTTTGGTAGTATTGATTTTGAATTAAAAACAAAAGTAATTAAAATCAGTCATTATACTGCATTTCTTCTTTACAGCGATAAATAAAATTATTGATTACTTCCAAAATTTGCTCTTTAACCAATATCCAAAAAGGAGATGAAGTTGGGTAACATTTTTACCTGTGATATCTATTCGTTCTTTTTGTTCCAGAGCTTTTTTTAATCGCGATACATTTGCCGAACATCCCAGGTTGTATTGTTTTATGATGTCGGCATTCATAAATTCGCTATGAATGCCATTCACTAGTGCTCTTAAAAAATTATGCTGATATCCTGTAGGATTTTCTGTTCGGTTTGTATATCGTTGAGTACATCGAACGAAAAAGAAAAAATCGTTTAAGGGATCGCTACCCATGCTAAAATTTGGTATAAACCTCGACAGAAAACTCTTTGCATTTTCCATCCGCTCTTACCCCTTGTTTAAAGTCTGTTTACTATTTCAGTTGTAAAAGCTGATAAAAATCGACCTCGGTTCAGTACATAAAGGGATCAATGGTTTCCACTTTGAATTATTACCCGGAATTATTGACCGGTTTTGCCACCTTTTTAACTAACGAGGTTTTGCCCACGCGGCAGGGAGAAACAATGATTGAATTGATCCGTTTTAAAAATTCCTTCTAAGCTCTTGCTATTTTCGTCCCATAAGGTAAAGTTATACACACACTATCTATTTATTCCCAAAAGTAATTTTTATGTTTGGTGAGTACTGAAAATTTGCTTTCTACTGGGGTTATAGTATTGCTATTTTGTGTATTAAAAAATTGCAAATAGTGTGGTGAAAATTGTATTGTTAATACTAATCATTGTTGGTTTTTATGGAATAAAAAAATGGTTAAAAAACCTGACGAAATCTGAAGCCTATTAAACCCAAAAACAGGGTAATTTAAAAGCTGAAGCCATGTGTTAAGGAAAAACTTTGTACAATAAATATTCGGGTGGAATTGATTGTATTTGATTGTGCGCATAAATGCAAGAAACAGCAACCGTTAAACCGGTAATGAAAAGTAGAAAATACTTCCCACACCCTCAGTACTTTCGCACCATATTTTGCCACCATTTATTTCAACAAATTCTTTGCATAGAATCAATCCCAAACCCGTTCCTTTTTCTTTTTCAGTCCCCGGATTGGAAAAGTTTTCCTCTATTTTGAATATTTTATTCATTTTGTCTTTGGGAATTCCGGTGCCATTATCCTTAACTGCAAAAATTACGAACGGTTTGTCTTGATAAGTTTTGGTATAGCTATTAATCTCAATAGTTCCATTTCGGTGGGTATATTTAATGGCATTAGCAACAATATTCCGTAAAATAGTTAGTACCATATTTCGGTCGGCAAAAGCCATCAAATTAGGGGTGGCGCTGTTTTTGATGGTAATTGATTTTGCATTTGCCGCCAAAAGTTGCACTTGAATGGATTCTTGAATGGACTCATAACTATTCAAATGAATGGGGTTAAATTCTGTGCGTCCGGTTTGTGTGCGCGCCCAAGCCAGCAAATCTTCCAATAATTTAAGCACATGTTGGGTCGAATGATTGATTAATTCCAAATAATAGTCAATTTCCTTGGGCCCTAGGTTTTTAATATTCTCTTTTAGCAACGAGGTAAGTCCAACTAATCCGGAAAAGGGGCTCCGAAGATCATGGGCAATTATGGAAAAAAACTTGTCTTTTTTGGCATTCAATTCTTTGAGTTCCTGCTCCGATTGCTCAATACGTTTCAGATTTGTTTTGCGCTCGGTAATATCTTCTTTTATGGCAATAAAACTTATAATAATTCCTTCTTCATCAAATATAGGAGCTATCCGCGCGCTTTCGTAATATATTTCTTCGTTCTTCTTTTTATTAATAAACTCTCCATTCCACACTTCACCCCGTAATATGGTGCTCCAAAGATCCTCAAATACCTCCCGTGAGGTTAGTCCTGATTTCAGAATTTTAGGATTGTTACTTAACGCTTCCTCATAAGTGTAACCGGTTAATTCACAAAAATGCGGGTTTACATATTCAATATTTCCATCAATATCGGTAATTACAATGCTCAACGGGGCATTAATAATTGCGGTTGAAAGTTTACTAATTTCCAGTTCTTTTTTTCTCCTGTCGGTAATATCATTAGATATTACTAAGGTGGCTGGTTTGCCTTCAAAATCAATTATTGAGGCCGACATATCTACCCATTTCTCTTCCGAATCTTTGGTTAGCAATGGGAAAAGATAATTGGAAGGAGCCTCTTCGCCTTTCAACCGGGCAATGGTAATTTCTTTAATCCTTTCTCTTTCTTGAGGATGCGCCAAATCCAAGGGTTGCAAATGCTTCGATTCATCAGCCGTATAACCGGTAAATTGCTCCCAGGCTTTGTTTACCATCAAAAACGAATTTTCGTTGTGAATAGAAATGGCGGCTTTGGAATGATCAAATATTTTTCGAAGTTTTTCTTCGCTGTAAAAGAGGGCTTCCAATAAAAGCAATTGCCGCAGAACAATGGTTGCTAAATTTGCCAGCGATTCTATAAAACTAAAGTCAGTGGTTTGAATGGGTGCTTTTGACAAAATGAAAAGAGCCGCTACTACTTGGTTTTCATTTTTTATTCCCTGGATATAAACAGAGTCGGAAGGGAAAAGATTTTCCATACGAACGGCAGCTTCCTTTGGAACAACTCCTTCCAACAAATCCTGGATTCCCTTTTTACTCTTAGATAGTTTTCCACTTTGAAATCTTTTGTAAACATCAGGATATATTGAATATGCTTTGTTTAAAGGATTATTGCTGAGAATTGATTGTATTTGCTGGAGCAACTCCGATTCAATTCCTGCAATACTGCTTAAGTGGAGTGTTTGATTGTACTCTTCAACCGATGCCACCATGACAATACATTCAGGCAATTGAACCGACAATGAATCAGCCAAATAGGTTAATAGTTCTTTTTTGGTTTTAAACGATAGCAAATCTACCGAAGCCTTACTAAGAAAACGGAACCGTTGTTCACTTTCCAGCAATTCTTCTTCCGCTCTTTTTTGTTTGGTAATGTCGGAAATGGTGCCATCAATAGAAATTAAAACATCTTCATCGTTAAAGCTTCCCCGGCCTCTTTCATGAACCCACAATATATCACCCTTTTTATGCTTGATGCGGTAATCAATGGCAAAACTTTGCCGCAATAAAATCTTTTCCGAAATTTGTTTTTTAACATCCTCAATATCTTCCGAATGAATCAAATCGAAATAATTAATTAATTTTTTATCAATAAACTCTTCGGCTTTGTAACCGCTAAGATTATAAATCTCTTTACTTAAAAAGGTAAAAAGACCCTTTTCATCGGCTTTGCGAGTGTAGGTAACACTGGGTATGTTGGCAATAAGCGATTTGTACCGATGCTCGCTTTCCTTAAGTGCCTCTTCGGCTCTTTTTTGCTCTGAAATATCGTACGATAAACACGTTGCCCCAATTATTTTCTCGTTAACGGTAATTGGATTCAAAAATGTTTCGGCAAATTGAGGCAATCCTTTATAATGAAATTCGTCAATAACAGAAAATTGGTTTCCTTTTAATGCTTTTGAATAGCGTTCCTGCCAAACTTCCTTCATCTCTGGAGGTAGGTTTATCATGGAGTAAACGCCTTTTTCCAGATCAGCGTTAAAGGCTAATTTGTAATCGTTTTTAAAATTGTTATTGGCAATAATGATGTTATATTTTGTGTCGATGGACCAAATGCGGGCATTCACATTTTCAATGAGTGATTTTTGATTGGCATCACTCTCCTGAAGGTTCTTTTTTGCCAACTCTTTCATGATAATGTCTCGGCCAAAAATTGATGCGCCTACAACCTCATTATTTAGCCGGATGGGATTAAACCTAACTTCAACGTATTGAGCAACTCCCTCAAATTCAAAGTGGTCAATTACAGAAAAACTTTCGCCTTGCAATGCCCTAGCATATCTTTCATGCCATACACTTCGCAATTTTTCCGGTAATAAATCAACAATGGGAGAACCGATGTTTAATTCTACTCCAAAGGCAATTTTGAATTGAAATTTAAAATTATTATTTAAGGTTTTAATGCAGTAATTGGTGTCGATTGACCAGATGGAATCATTCGTGTTCTCAAACAACGAGGTATATCGCGCCTCGCTTTCCAATAATTGCGATTTGAATAAAGACAACTCCGAAACAAGTGTTTTTGATTCAGCCAGTTCTTTTTGTAATTGAATGTATTTATTTTTTAATTCATCCATTATGTAAATGAATTACACTTGTTTTTATATTCGGCCACACCCTTTTAACTGTTTTATTTTGAAGTTAGACTCCTTATAAACAGAAAGACTCCCTATTGGTTCACAAAAAGGAATTTTATTGAACAAAAATTTAAAAGTATCATATTTAGTTCGCTATTTTTCAGAATACTAGTGCAATTATTAAACAAAAAATAAAATAACCCCTCCAACAGTAATCACAGCACCAATAATCTCTTTAACGGTCACTTTTTCCTTATAAAACCATATTGCTGGAGGTATTATTAGCACCGGAATTATTGACATTATGGTTGAAGCAATTCCTACCGAAGTATATTTTACTGAAAGCAGGGATAAGTAAACCCCGATAAAAGGACCAAAAATAGCACCAATTATCATATATCGCATGGCTTTTGAATCGCGTATGGCTGATTTTACCCTCGACCATCGTTTTACAAAAGTGATAAGAAAAATAAAACCAATACTTCCGGCAATCACCCGGATTTGAGTAGCTCCAAAAACATTATAATCGTCCATACCGTATTTACTGAGTACCAGACCCGTTGCCTGACCTATAGTTCCAAGCAATGCAAAAAGAAGTCCTTTTATTGGAAACGAGAATTGAAACCCCTGCTTTTTACCCTGTTCTAAGTCTTCCAGCTTTTTTTTCTCTGTTACCACAAGCACAATTCCCGAAAGGGTCACCATCATGGCTAACAGCGATTTGACAGTCATGGTTTCGCCTAGAGCAAAATAGCTGATAATTGCGGCAAACGGAGGACTAAGAGCCATAACCAGCATCGAAATACGGGCACTAATAAACTCGTAAGATTTAAACAAAAAATAGTCGCCAAAAACAAAACCTACCAAACCTGAAATAGTCATCCATAACCAAACATGTGCCGATGCATCGAACGGTAAAATCATTCCCCGTGCAAAAAAGGAAACGCCCATGTATAAAATAAGAGCAAAAAGCAACCGAAGAATATTCACCGAAAGTGAGCCGGCCCGACGTGTTGCCTGCTGAAAAGCCAATCCGGTTGCTGTCCAACAAACGGCTGTACCCAAGGCAATAAATTCACCTAAATGGTTTTGTATCATGATAAAAATTTTGCCAAATGTAGGAATTCAAGTTTTTAATGCAAACATTTTCTACCAATTCAACTCCTTTTTAATAAAAGCAATTAACTGGTCAGCCATTACTTGCTGCTCCTTTAAATTTGGATGACCGGGGGAGTTTTTAAACTCAAAAAAGCAGGTGTATATTTTGGCATCGTTAAGCGGGGTTATGGCTTGCTGTATATATCCTGGCCATGGAGAACCAATTCTTGTGGCATCCATATTACCTAAGGCACAAATAATAGGAACGTTGGGATATTTTGTCCGGATTGAAGTCACAAAACTTTTATATGCGGCAATTATGATAGCCGAGTCGGGGGCTGTGCTGCCAAACCGGTTTTTAAATTGTTCATACTCCGGCATATTTACTATCCACGAATCGTTTTGAAACAAGTTAATAACAACTACATCGGGAGTGTATTGGTTAAAATCCCATTTTGATGTTGAATCAGTTGGGTCGAGCCGATCATACATTTCAGGCATGATAATGGGAAACCAACTTACCAAAATTCCGATTCCACTTTTTGCGATGCATGAATAATTTGCATCAAAATAACGGGCTGTTATGGCGGCATAAGTAAGGTAATTGTTTTCGAAATACCCGTGCCCCGAATCCCCACTGCTTGAATCTTCCAAAGCATAACCGCAAGTAATGGAGTTGCCGTAAAATTCAATTTTTCGCTTTTTTGTCCCGATAATTTGGGCTGGAAGCACAATTTTGAGGCCATCCTGCGACTCAAAACCATAGAATAAGGTTTTGCCTTTATCTTCTTCGGTGCGTTTGAATAGCTCAATTTTATGAATCCCTTTCGATAATTCTGATGCTAACAAATAACGCTGCTTTATGGTATCTGTGTGAATTTTAAGAATTACGCTATCGTCAACAATAACATTATAGTAATTGGCTGTATCCAAATCTTTTAATGTAGCAGAAACAGAAGTACCTTCAAAATAAAGTGTTGCCGAAGTCCCTGGCCATGAAAACACGGCGGCATCTGATTTGAAATCTACCCTTCCCTGATAAACAATGTTTGGGTTGTTGAAGGGAATCGTTTTGGTGTCAATATTACAGCCAATGAGTAAAGAACCTAAAAATAAGGATACTAAAAGAACGTTGAGTTTCATGAATTTTTGACTTTATTAGTAAATTTTTTAATAATTTATTGGAAGTGCTAAATTATAAATTTTGAAGATAATTCTACTTTATAATTTGAAGTGTTTTCTTACCTTATCCATCCCTAGTCCTCGGGATCGGTGATCGAGCATATTTGTGCTAACAAATCGCTCAATTTGGGTCTTAATGAATCCGTTATATTAGAAAATAATGTAAATGAAAAATAAAAAAGGCTGGATTATTTAGAACAATCCAGCCCCCCAAAAACCCCAAGAAAACAGTTCTTTGACGATTGTTTTACCAAGGGAGAGTTTTGGTTGGTACTTCTTAAAAAAGAAAGACAAAACTCAGGGTAGTGCATTCATTTTTAGGCATCTTTCAGTTATCAGTTGACACTTTTCTAGAAAAATCTTAGTTCAACTAGCTCACTATGAATATTTTAATAGTAGAAAATATTTGAATTTCATTAATTTAACCTTGCTGCTTTATTTAATAGATTGATAATAAGGCAATAAGGTTTATAAGCATCGTTCATTCATCTTTCTACTAAGGTTTAAAAAAAAACAAGGTTTTTAAAGACCTTATCTTTAAAGCTTTAACCTTAGTAGGAAATAACCAAAATCCTGACAGTACCTTATTACCTTATTCAATAACCTGACTACTTTCGATCACTCTAAATCCTGTCGAGCCTTAATTTAGCGTTTTTCCACTTTTCTTAGGGATTCATCCTTTAAACTCTTTATAGGCTTGCAAAAGGCTTTCTTTGCGGCGCGGGGTTATGGGCACGGTGTCTTTGTTGGTAAGTATAATGCAACCGCCGTTTTTTTTATCGTATTGTTTCAGGTAGGCCAAATTAATAAGGTGCGATTGGTGCGCCCTAAAAAACCAGTGGTTTTCTAGAAGCTCGGTATATTCTTTCAGGGGTTTGCTTACCATTACCCGCGTGGCATCGCTTAAAAAGAAATGCGAATAGTTGGCATCTGCCTCAACGTGGACAATTTGCGAGGGGGTAACAAAATGCACCGCCACCGATGTCCCTAAAGCTAAGCGTAAAGGTTCCGGTTGGTTTACTTCAGTAATAAGGTTCGATAGTTTTAGGTTCCGGTATTTCTCCTTTTGGTTCAGTAGGGCTTTGTGTACCGTCAGCATGAAGTCTTCCGCCGAAAGGGGCTTCAATAAATAATCTAATGTGTTGAATTTAATAGCAGTTAGCGCATAGCCCGACGAAGCGGTTACAAAAATTACCATGAAGTCAATGGGCATCAGCTCTTTTAGCAAATCAAAACTGGTTCCATCGGGCATTTGTATATCGAGCAAGATTAAATCGGGTTTAAAAACACAATTTTGCCGGAAATAAAAACGGGTTATTTCTTTAAAAAACTAAAGTGGGATGCTTATTTCAATCTTTGTACCCTGGCTACCTTCGTTGTTGAGGTTGGTTACTTTTAAACGAATTTCTTTTTTCCGTTTTTTGTTCATGCGTTCGAGCCTTTCGCGGGTTATATCCATTGCAAACGAGGTGTGGTTCTCCTTTTTTAGGGTGCTATTTATTCCTACGCCATTGTCGCTAACCTGTGCCACTAAAATGTCGTTGGGCAAAAGATAAAAAAGGATGTGTATTTTTCCATTTTCGGTAACCTGTTTTAATCCATGGATAATGGCATTTTCAACAAAAGGTTGGATGAGCATTGGCGGAAGGTCAAATTCCTCCGGATCGATGTCATCGGAAACATCGATAAAAAAATTGAATTTTTTTTGAAACCGCAATTTTTCCAATTCCAGATAATCGGTAAGGGTTTCAATCTCTTTTGCCAGGCTAATGGTTTCATATATTGAGCTTTCCAAAATATTCCGCATCAACTTGGCAAAGCGGGTTAAAAAGTTCCCGGCTTCCAATGGTTTATTTCCTGTTATAAAACAGTTGATAGAATTTAAGGAGTTGAAAATAAAGTGCGGGTTCATTTGTGCACGCAACAGCTTTTGGTTGAGCACCGATTTGCGTTCGCGGCTCCTGATTTTATTTTGCTGCGCAATAATAAAACCGCCTGCTGCCGCAAATAACAGGAATACTGCCAATATCAGGATATTCGTCAACTTACGGTTTGCTTCCCGTTTTTCAATCTGCTTTTCTTGCATCAATTGAACAATCTGTTGTTCCTTTTTTTCGGTTTCGTACAACACGTTCAATTCGTGGATGTTTTTTTCGGTAGCTAACGTGAACAGCGAGTCCTTAACGGCATAATGCTTCTCTAAAAATTCCATGGCTTTTTGCCCATCATGCCCTGCTTTATAAATTTTAGAAAGAATAAGGTAACTCTCGGCTACTTTTCGGGCTATTCCATTCTCACGGGCTATTTGCAGAGCACTTTTTGCCAAAGTCCGTGCATTTTCATATTGTTGGTCTTGCAAATAGGCTTCGGCAAGTTTGGTTTTACAGTTAATCAGGTCTTTGGTATTATCGGTTTTTCCATAAATGGCAATACATTCCGATAATTCTCCCAGCGCCATTTTTGTTTTATCCTGCACAAGGTAAACGCCTGCAATACTTTGAATGGCGAAGGCCTTGTTTAATAAATTATGCTGGAGCACACGAATATCTTTCGCTTAGTTGTAATATAATAATGCCTTTTCATGATGAAAGGTCTGTGCTGCAACATTTCCCAGGTTGATATAACAATTGGTCAGGTTGGTGCTATCGTTCAATAAACCATACAATTGGGTAGCTTTATCTAAGTATTTTTTGCTTAGTTCAAACTCGTTATTATCAAAATAGGTGGTCCCAATATTTGCATAACACATGGCAATATTGGGACTATCGTTTTTTTCCTCGGCTAGGTGCAAGGCTTTGAAGTAATAATCGGCTGCTTTGCTGTAATTTCCCAAATGCTGGTTTGCTACACCCAAATTATTTAACAGTAAACTTTGCCCGAAATAATGGTTTAATTCCTCAAAAAGGGTCAATCCCTGCTGATAATATTTAGCGGCTATCTGAAACTGGGCCAAATAGTGATAGGAGTTCCCAGCGTTGGTATAACTTTTGGCCAGGTTTTCACTTTCTTTCAAATCCCGCTGTATGGGAATGGCTAAATTGTAGTAGTTAATTGCCTGTTCAAATTCATTCAGTTGGTAATAACAAAGTTGGGCAGTTTCGTAATAAAACCGAGCTAAATATGATTCCAGGTTATTGTTTTTAGCCCATACACAGGCTTGCTCTGCAATCAGCACTGCTTTTTTTGTGTCGGTGGTGCTATAATTGTTTATAAGCTGTAAATAATTTTGAAATTGAACGTCATCTGTTGTATTTTCATTGTCGATGATTGACTGTATGGAATCTTCCTGTGCAAATGTTGATAAGGGTGTAATTGGAACAATAAAAAGGAATAAGATAAATGGCAGGATTTTGGTCATCGGTTTTGTTCGGTTTTTTTGTGGAAAAAACGGGTGCTTTTATATGAGCCGAAAATTAGTAAAAATCTGCTTAATTAAAACGAACAATTTCAACAGGTAAAGCAAGGCCAATTGGTTAGCGTAAAAGATTTTAGAGATTAGAGGTTGGAAGACGGAAGATGGAAGTCAGAAGTCAGAAGTCGGAAGAAATTTATCCAGACTAGCAACCAGAGACTAGCAGCCAACAACTAGAATACTAATTGGCGAATAGCTTTTTGGCCTTTTGGCAAATGCACAACCCTGAAACCTTATAACCTTGTTACCCCGCAACCCTGTTACCCTGCAACCAATCCCTACTCTACGGCTTTTTTACTTATCTCATATTAATTGTAACGAAATGGTGCTCAATTTGGGTAATAATCAAAATCGGGCATCTGTCTCAATCATAGGTTCATCGCGGAATCCATTGGCGCCAAATAAAATATTGAGCCCAAATACTACGTTGAAATTGTCCAGTGTGGTGGGTGCAATAGGAATCTTCATTGGATCACCCAAAACCGGATTGCCTTGAGCATCATTTGAAGAGGTTTGAATGCTATAGCTCCTGTATGCATAAGGCAGGTAATCCATGGCCATGTAAAACTGAAGCGGACCGCCACGCAATGCCAAACCAAAACCTACCGTATTTGCGCCATTAATGGAATAGGTATAATTAAGCGTGGTGGTTAAAAAGTGATATAAATTTAGATTGGCCGAAACATTAAATTCCTGCTGAAAATCGTTTTTAGCAAATTGAGTACGTGATAAGGCTCCCAAATAGAAATAATGATTCACATTGTACTTTGTGCCCACATATAGTTTCGGTCCCAAGCCTGTTCTAAAGCTTTTAGTTCCTTGCTCTATGTTAACCACGTTTTTTATGGAGTCTGTTAATTCTTCCAATACCAAATCAAGGCTGTCGATGTTGTTTGCATTTAGATTCAGCCCATTAAACGTAAAGGCTCCATCGGCAGAAAACGATTTTAAATTGCCTTTCCAACTTATAAACCCAACATCGTTTAAAGCGGCGGAGAATGTCCAGGCCTCATTGTGCTCGTAATCCACGCCAAAATCGGCGGCAATTCCAGGGTTCGAAAAATTCAGTAGCCCCATATCAATTAAATCCTTTATATCTGTTGACACCTCGCCAATGTCGCTTGGAAATCCGGTAGAATCGGTAAGAATTTCAACGGGAGATGAAGAATAAACCGTTCCTTTCAATGCTAAATCCCATTTATCTAATCCTGTTTTTAGATCAAACGTTTCAATATCTGTTTTAATGGCAGCTAATCCTTGAAGCAATTTGGCATGAAAACCAATCCGGAGTTTGCTCATAAAATTATACGAATAACCAAACGACAGTTCGCGGTAATATTGCGCATTTATTGCAAAAGGACTAAAATCATACTTGCTACCATCGGGAAATCCTCCATTATCCATTACAGCAAAAAAATCTTTGGGAATGGCAATGGATTGGTTTAGTTTCTCGGACCAACTAAAGGAAAAATAGCCTTTTTCGCCACTAAAACCAAATTGGATGGGCACTATGGTTTGGTAAGCACTAAAATTTGCCGCTTTACCAATTCGCTTATAAAACGGGGCATAGTTATAAGAAGAATCTAAAAGAGAAAAATCACGTCCATTCGAATTCTGAATCAACTCTGAACCAATCATATCGGTATTAATCCCCACATAAGTTGAATTGGCAAATGGAATTCCTATATATCCTTTGGCCCGTGGTGCCATGGCCGGGTTAATTCCCTGAACCTGTGGTATGTTCTCCAAATAATATAAGGAAATAATTTGCTGTGCCTGTCCGGAAAAACCGATACAACTTCCCAGTAAAAGGAAAAAAACAGCTATTTTATTAATTTTCATATAAATCGTTTTTCAGGGTTAATACTTTATTTCGCCACTTACTAACTCACCCGATAGATTAATATCTATGGTATAACTATCGAATAACTTAACAAAATCTGTCCCACCAGTCGAAACTTTACTGTTCAAATGAATAAATTTCACATTATTATCGTACATGTTCTTTGCTTGATCGTGGGTTATATGAATGGTAACATTGGTTATTCCGGGCGATGTAACTTTTCCGCTGTTATCAAGATCACCAGTTTTCCAAATTATTTCCCCTCCATCTACAGGAAACAGAGAATCAACTTTTTCAGCTGCACTGTTTACAAAATAAACCTGCGCCTTAATATTAAAAGGGAATCCATTGGTAAAAACGAAAAAAAGGTTTACAGAATCCAGATAATCAATTTCAGTACTGTCGAGCATTTTGGCAAAATCAAAGTCAATGATATCGGTTCGTTCATATAACGATGATTTAAACCAGAAAGGAATGTCGATACTTATGCCGCCTTCAATTTTGGTATCGGTATTCACAAAATTCTGTCCCTCATTACCATTTGGATTTACTTTTCCGGTAACCTCTGCATAAATCTTGGTGGGGCCAATGTTAATCCCGTCGATTAAATTTGAGTTTGTAGAATTAACCATTAATGTGTCGTGTGATGGTATCACCGGATCGGAATAGGTGGCTGGAGCAATTTCAATACTATTAGCGCCGCTATTAAAAGCAACATCAACGGATTCACCTGATAGTTCATTTGTGAAAAGCAAGCTGTCAAAAAATAGTCCCAACGGAATTCCAAAATAATTGTCAACGGACACTTCCAATTTTATATCTTTAAATTGAATGGCATCGGAAATATTCATGTTCTGAAAGAAATCAATTTGTAGTTCTTGCTGTTGTTTGAACACATCTATTTCCCCAAAATAGCCAAACATTGTTTTTGGAAGCAAATTACCCATGGTTACCGTTACTCCAAGATCAGTATTAGCAGGGTTTCCATTCATATTTGTTACATTAACAGTTGTTATTATTGTAAAAAAACTTTTGCCATTCTCATTCAAAAAAAGCATTTTCCCTCCGGTCAGATCTATACTGCTTGAATGATTTACATTTAAGTTCCCTGAAAATTTAGCAGCTTCTCCGGTTGCGATTAATATTTCTGGAAATTCTATATCCCAGGTTCCCGTAAAACCAGTTGGAACCACAATCGATAAACTGAGCAGGGCCTCCTCAATGGTTAAACTATCAAACTGCTGGGTGGGGTCTAAATTTGCAACAATGGTATCGGTAAAAACAACCGGAACGGCTGCCTTTGCTGGCTTAATATCATAATTTACTGAAAGCGTTAAATCATCAAACTTAATTAAATCTTCCCATTCGGCAGAAAATGCCGTATCGTAACGAAAATGAATGAGGCCTTCTTCATCAATTTGGAAAAAAGAGGTGCTATCAATTTTTTCCAGCAAATCCTTGGCTCCAAAATGGATGTTTGCTACCGGGCCGGCAAAATTCAACGGGCGTGTATATTTTTGAGGATCCTTTAAAACCACATCCTCTTGCATACAGCTCATAATGGAACCTGTCAGCAAAAGAATAGCTACTGCTTTATATAAAAAGTTGTTTCTCATATTCATTTCCTTTAATTAGTTCAAAATTTTAATTTCCACTCTTCGGTTCTGGGCTTTCCCTTCTGGTGTGTCGTTAGGTGCAATGGGCTGGTCAAAACCGTACCCTTGATAATCCACCCGTTCTTCTTCAATGCCTCGGGAAACCAAATAATTCCTTACGGTTAAGGCTCGTTCCTTTGAAATTTTCTTGTTTATAGCGGCTGAACCCACGTTGTCGGTGTGTCCGGAAACTTCAATGTGCTTCGTTGAATTCGTCCGCAACAATTCGGCTAATTTGTCAAGCTCCTTAAACGACGAGGGAAGAAGGGTTGCCTTTCCGCTATTGAACAAAATATTTTCAATGACAATTTTAACCCCCTGTTCCATTTTTTTAAGAGCATAGTTTTTCGCCACAAAGGTTTGCCCATCAGAGAATTGAAACGTCTCGTTGAGGAAGAAAAATCCATTCGCTTCCACCTCAATTAAGTAAGGTCCCGGGTTATCAATTAATGCGGAATATTTTCCACTAATACTATCGGTAATAACAATAGTAAACGGTTCCTCGGTTCCCGGAAGGGTGAAACTTAAAGCAGCATAAACCGGAGTTGTTAAGTCTTCCTGAGTTACTAATCCAGTAAGGTTATAATCAATTTTACTTCTTTTAAGTGCGATGTTTTTTGAAACTATGGCATCGGTTTCGTTAACCGTATTAACAGGCTCCTGAATGGCAAAATAATCAACCGCCTCAATATTCATAATCATATCATACTTATCATCGAAAGTAATGGAATAATTTCCGGTTGAATCAATGGAAACCGCGCGCCCCATGATTGAATCGGAATCAACCAATTTAAAGGTAATTGCCGCTTGCAAGGGTTTTTCGGTGTCTATATCCGAAATCCTTCCAATAAGCGTAAACGGATGTCTTAGTTTATCCAGTTTAAAATCTTGAACTACAGTTGAATTTTTTATTTCGGGACAGCTTACTTCTTCAGTTACTGATTTATACCCTTCGCAATCTACCTGAAGAAAATAGCTTCCTTTATCATCAAAGTTCATTACATAAATACCCACCAAAGTATCCACTGTTGCAGTTTTTATGGGTTTTTGCATTATACCATCATAAACTGTTACGGTTGCAGGAATTGTGAGTCCGGTTGCGGAATCAGTAACGGAACCTAACAATTTAAAGGGTATTCTTGGGTCAACCTGTACTTTATAAATATCAAGTCCTCCATAGTTTTTCTCTCTCATGGTGGAAAGCAAAGCAACCATGGTATCTGCCGTTGGATGGTAAAATAATTCGTCGGCTGTACTGTTGATTGGGTAACCCATGTTTTTAGGCTCGGTCCAAGTTCCATCGGCTTTTTTTGTTGCTTTATATACATCAAAACCACCCATCCCTTTTCTTCCCTTCGATGAAAAATAAAGGGTTTTTCTATCGCGGGTAACATATACCCCTTCTTCGTCAAAAGCGGTATTAATAATTTTTCCTAAATTCATGGGTTTACTGAATTTGCTGTCGCTTTTTTGCTTGCAAACCCAAATATCTTTACCACCCTCTCCTCCGCGTCTATTGGTAACATAATAGGTTGTTCCATCATCAGCAATTGAAAGCGATGTTTCTTTATAGGCAATATGGTTGATTTTGCCTTTCAGCATTTTAGTTTTCCACTTTTCACCATTGTAATCCGCTTTCATTAAGCGGCCATTTCCAACTCCCCCTTTGTAGAAATGAATTCTTTTTTTTGTTCTGTCAACACCGGTCAAGCTCGTATTGTCGGAAAAAGAAACTTTTGGAATTGTGACAGCATAGTTGCTCGGTTGATTCAAACAGTTGTTTGAAACCAGAATTTGTTCCTTAAAACTATTCCGTGAGACTTTTTTCTCTGGTTCTTGTTCCGGCCTTTTTGAGGTATAATAAATAACAGAGTCATTTTCAGGTAGGTAGGCTCCGTAGTCATCATAATAGGAATTAATAACCGGGCCTAAATTTATAATAAAAACCGGCAGGGAATCTTCTTTCAGTATCAGTTCCGCCGCATTGCACTCATCAATCAATTGATTGTAAATTTTGCGGGCATCGAACCGTTCCCACTTCGTAAGGGTTCCCATGTATTTATCATACATTGTTTTGGCCTCGGAAAACTGCAAATTGTATTGATACGAACGGCCTAACAACAAATAATAATCTTTAGCAACGCCGGCATCGCTCTTTAACAAGTAGCTTAGTGACGCTTTTTTATTCGACGTCCATAAGTAACAAGCCCCTATTTTATAGTTTAACGCTTTAGATTCCGGATTGTATAAAAAAAGTTTTAGATAATGCTTTAACGCTTCATCGAACGTTCCGTTTCCCTTTTTATAATAGTTCTCCGCGGCTTTAAAGTCCTTTTTTGCTTTCTCAATGCCTGTAGTTGAATTGAAAAATGTTTTTGTATCAATCTTCGGATTTTCTTGGCTTAGTGCCGTTATGGAAAGGAAAAGCACGAAAAACAAAAGAATGTTATTTTTTCTCATACTGATAAGGATTAGTGGCTGTAACTCAATTCTACATACAATTTTACTTCTTTTTTATCAATTATAAACAATAATTTGACGATTTAGTTGCAATATGAAGTAAAATAAACTTTTCAACTGCTGAATGATTTATTTTGTCTTATAAATAAAGGGGTGCCTCTTTTAATGAAAAAAGGGAAGATTGCTCTTCCCTTGATGTAGCCTCACCGCGACTCGAACGAGAATCTGAAGTTTAGGAAACTTCCGTTCTATCCCTTGAACTATGAAGCCGTGTTAACCCAAATTGTGCGATTTACTACTAAAAATCTGCTCAATCGACTGAGCAATTGTAAGTTTCCACAAATTCTCGCTTTACTCAATTTGAAAAAACAACAATTGCTATGTCGGGGTTTTACCTAAGTAAAGCGCTTTTTCACTGCGCTCAAACCGCTCAACTTAGGTTTAATTTTGCGCAAAAATAATTAAAAAAACCAACTATCTCAATCTTTACCGCTTATTGTTGATTTTGAAGTAAAACATTTTCTGTTTTTTAATATAAAAAATCCCATCACAACATCCGTTATTTAATTATTTGCATAGTATCTTTTTATATTTTTGTGAGCGAAGAAATTAATAATTTAAAAAGGGTTAAAATGACAAAGCATTTAATAGTATTTTCTTTGGTTTTCACTTGGTTTTTTTCAGTTTTACAAGCTCAGGAAACACCAGTAGCAAAACCGGAAGGGTATCAGTTTACCAAAATTAAAGACGTGGCAAGCAGTCCGGTTGATAACCAACAGCGAGCCGGTACTTGCTGGAGTTATTCCACCATGGGAATGCTTGAGGCAGAAATGATTCGCATGGGAAAAGAGCCAGTTAATCTTTCCGAAATGTTTGTAGTTAGAATGTCATACCAAGAAAAAGCACAAAATTATGTCCGTATGCATGGCGAATGCAACTTTGGCGGCGGTGGCGCAGTAAACGATGTGTTTAATGTATATACAAACTATGGCATGGTTCCACAGGATGTATATTCCGGTTTAAATTATGGCACCGATGTTCACACGCATGGTGAAATTGACGAAGTGTTAAAACGCTATTTAGACGGGGTTATCGAAAATAAAAACAAGTCCTTATCCACCGCATGGTTTAATGGGTTTAAGGGTATTTTGGATGCCTATTTTGGCGAAATTCCTGAAAAATTTACCTGGAACGGAAAAGAATATTCACCACGAACTTTTGCTGATGAAATAGTTAGTATTAACCCTAACGATTACTATTTCTTTACCTCATTTAGTCATCATCCATTTTACAAACAATTTGTTCTAGAAGTTCCTGATAATTGGACTTGGAGCTCCTACTGGAATGTAACGTTGGATGATATGATGTCAATTTTTTATAATTCTATTGATAATGGTTATGCCATAGCGTGGGCCAGCGATGTGAGTGAAAAAGGATTTTCGTCAAAGAATGGAATCGCCGTGATTCCCGAAGATGATTTAGCTGAAATGGCAGGTGAAGAGCGCCTTAAATGGGAAAGCATGGATAAAAGTGAGCGGGAAAAATTGATTTATAGTTTTGAAAAGCCCACCCCTGAAAAAAAAATAACACAAAAAAACCGACAAGATGCTTTTGATAACTATCAAACTACCGACGATCATGGGATGGTAATAACCGGAACAGCTATCGACCAAAACGGTTCAAAATATTTCTACATTAAAAATTCATGGGGAACCGATTACAATAAATACGGTGGCTTTTTTTATGCATCGGAAGCTTATGTACAATATAAAACATTGAGTTTTGGCGTTCACCGAAATGTAATTCCTAAAGAAATTGCTAAAAAGCTAGGGTTGAAATAAAATTTACGGCGGTCAAACAAAAATCTTTTTATTCTTTTTTGACCGTTTTTTTCTTTTAATTCTGCTCCAGTTAAGGCCGTTGAATAGCCACGTTGACAGGAATCTTCTTTAAGTTTCCTTCTTTCTTTTACTCATTAATGGCTTAAAATTCACAAAAAATAGTACTTTTGGCGTTCTAAATAGGGTTGTTTTGGTTTTTAAATTTTATTTCTTCTTATTCGCTTTATTCTTTTTATTACCTAGAATTAGCAAAGCTTCAGAATCATCATTCACAGTTGATAGTATGACTGTGCTATGGGAAAAATTTGCTTTTATATCCGAGGAATCGAAAAACACGATTGCAATTAAAGTATTACATTCTTCCGATTCCCTTTTCGTTGAAACCATAGAAAAGAAAATACAGATAGCTCAAAATAAAAACAACACTGCAGATTTATTAAAAAGTTATCTGCTCCTTGGAAACTTTTATGCATTAGATTACCAATACTCTTTCGCATTGGCAAATTTTGAAAAAGCCAAGTTGTATGCATCAACCATTGAACAAAACGTTCAAATTCTCCTAGCTATTGCCCGTGTTAAAATTGATGCTTCTTTATTTATGGAGGCTCTGGAGTATTTGCGTCAAGCCAAAACTGCGATTTATAAAAAAGACTGTTTTGACTTACAGGCAGAAATTTTAATTGAAGAGGGTTATTGCTATACTCAATTAAATAATTTTTCGGCTGCTGAAGCCCGTTATTCAACGGCCTTGTCAATAACTGAGTTAGATAATTTACCCGGGTTGCAAGCAAAGTTATTCTGCTTTCAAGGGTTTAATTATCAGCAACAAAACGACTATATCAATGCTATGGCTTGTTTGGTTCGTTCCATTGACTTGAATAAAATGGACTCCATAAATCCAACCCATGCTTTTGCCTTAAATTTAGTAGGCAGTATTTATACTCAACAAGAAAACACAGCTAAGGCGCTGAATTATTTTTTACTGTCGCAATCCATTTATCAGCAATTAAATAACCTAAATGGAATAGCAGAAATTCAACTTGAAATTGGACTATTGTATTTAAGGGACTCCAACAGTTTAAAAAGCCTTTCGTTTTTAAACAACGCACTCAAAAATTATGAGCGGATTGAAAATCAAGTGGGAATTTGTAAAGCAAATAATGCGTTGGCCGATTACTATATCAAAAACAACCAATTGCACTTAGTACCAAACCATTTATGGAGGGCAAATACAGCAGATCAGTATTTAAACGACCATCGTTTGTTTTTTCTAACCACCTTTCATTTTGCAAAATATTATTTAGCGTGTTCAAAATATGATAGTGCACTTTATTATGCCAACAAAACCTTTGAATATAATAAAGGAAACAGCGACATCGATCTTCTAATTATCACGCATGAAATTCTTTCTGATATATATTCCGCAACCGGCGACTATAAAAAATCAATGGCCTCGCTTAAAACGGCACAAAAGATGAAAGAATCACAAAGCTATAAGATACATTCCTACGAACTTAAACTAATTCAGGTTGAACTTGAAGCGATACGGCAACAAACCGTAATTAATTCACTTACACTGGAAAGAAACAATCAAAGCATTGCATTAGAAAAGAATGTTAAACGGATTGAAAAACAAAATGTTATAATTTATTTAATTGTTGTAGCCTTGTTTTTTATTATTGTTTTTTTAGGTTTCCTTTTTAATTGGATGCGCCTGAAGCGAAAGTTTTATTTAAAACTGGAAATTAGAAACAACCAAATTGCTCAACAAAAGGAAGAAATTGAGGTTCAACAGCAATACTTATTGGAGATAAATCAGGAATTGGAAAAGCTGTCCATTGTTGCCCGCGAAACGGACAATGGTATCAAGGTTATGAATTCAATGGGGCGTGTTATCTGGATAAATGAAGGATATGCGAAAATGCACGGTTATTCGTTAGAGGAAATTCAACAAACACAATCCATGGACTTGTTTGGAGAGCAAGCGAATGTTGATATTAATAAAATGGTAAATGTTTGGTTTGGCGATAAAAAACCCATCGCATTCGAATCGCTAAATAAAACAAAATGGGGTGCTGACATTTGGGTACAAACTTCATTAACACCTATTTTAGATGAATCGGGAAAGTTAACCCAAATGATTGCCATTGATTCTGATATTACAAGGATTAAGAAGGCTGAAAATGAGATTCTAACCAAAAACCTTGACATCACTTCGAGTATTAGTTATGCCAAACGAATTCAGGAAGCTATGATGACCCCTTTCAGCATACTAACCTCCCGGTTTCCTGATAGCTTTTGTTTTCATGTTCCAAAATCCATTGTAAGTGGCGACTTTTATTGGATATCAAAACAACACAACCGGCTAATTGTAGTTTGTGCCGATTCAACTGGTCATGGTGTTCCGGGAGCTTTTATGAGTTTAATTGGCATTTCGTTCCTAAATAAAATTGTAAACGAAAAAGGATTTGTTTCCCCCCCATTATTTTGAATCGGCTCCGAATGAATATCATTAGTCAATTGCATCAAACCAATGGGGAGCATGTGGCTGGCGATGGAATGGACATGTCAATCATATCTATTGATTTAAAGAACAACCAGCTTGAATATGCCGGAGCAATGAACCCCATACTTATCTTGCGGAATGATGATATGATTGAGCTGAAACCCGACCGCATGCCTGTTGGCTTTTTTGACAATGAAGACCGTCCTTTTTCGATTACCAACTTAAATCTTCAACCCAACGATCAAATATTCATGTTTACCGATGGATACTACGACCAGTTTGGAGGTACAACTGGTTCAAAAATGAAAGGTCATAAATTTAAAGAGATTATAAAAGAGTGTGCCAATAAACCCATAATAACCCAACGACAGATTATTGAAGATCAATTTAATAATTGGAAAGGAGATCATCCCCAGGTAGATGATATTCTGGTTCTTGGAATTACGGTTAATTAAGAGATTCATTCCTCAAAACTTAGTGCGGAAATAAAACAAATCATTCGATTAACCCGCTCGCTATTGATAAGAAGATTCATTTCTTTTACACGATCCTATGCAAAATTTTGTGCTTACTGTTTTAAATGGTATTAATTTTTGCCCAATCGTCTTTTAACGTTACGGTGCGGTTAAAAATGATATGTTCAGGCTTTGAATCCAGGTCCACGCAAAAGTAACCTTGGCGTTGGAATTGAACCCGATCCTGGGGTTTCAGATCGCGGATAGCCGGTTCAGCCAGACATCCATTAAGAACTTTTAATGATTCGGGGTTTAAGTAGTTTTTAAAGTCATCGTCCTGCCCACCGGGATCCTCGTTGTTAAACAAACGGTCGTACAAGCGCACTTCAACGGGAACGGCATTGGTGGCTTCCACCCAATGGATGGTCGCTTTTACTTTCCGCTGGCTGGCTTCGGTTCCGCTGCCGCTGCGGCTTTCTGCATCGTAACTGCAATGAATCTCGGTAATAGTCCCTTGAGCATCTTTTACCAGTCGTTCGGCTTTAATTATATAAGCTCCTTTCAACCGTACCTCGCCACCCACCGTTAACCGGAAAAACTTCTTGGGGGCATCTTCCATAAAATCGCTGCGCTCAATGAAAAGTTCCCTTCCAAAAGGCATTTCGCGGTTGCCTCGGGTTTCGTCTTCGGGGTTATTCTCCAAGGTAACCTGTTCAATTTTTCCGGACGGATAGTTTTCAATAACCAATTTCACCGGATCAAGCACCGTCATAAGGCGGTCGGCTTTTTTATTCAAATCTTCGCGTACGCAGAATTCCAGCAGCGAAACATCAATCATGTTGTCGCGTTTGGCTACGCCAATTCTATCGGCAAAAGCCCGGATGGCTTCGGCGGTATAACCCCGGCGGCGCATCCCGCAAACAGTGGGCATCCGTGGGTCGTCCCACCCGTTCACTTGTTTGTTTTGCACCAGTTCCAGCAGTTTGCGTTTGCTCATAACGGTATAGCTCAGGTTCAACCGGGCAAATTCAATTTGCTGCGGACGGTATTCGGTATCTATCAGTTGGTCGAGGTACCAATTATATAATGGACGGTGTACTTCAAATTCCAGCGTACAAACCGAGTGGGTAATCCCTTCTAAGTAATCGGACTGTCCGTGGGTAAAATCGTACATTGGGTAAATGCACCATTTATCGCCGGTGCGGTGGTGTTCTTTATGGATGATGCGGTACATAATTGGGTCGCGCATGTGCATGTTTGGCGATGCCATGTCGAGCTTGGCACGGAGTATTTTCTCTCCATCTTTAAATTCCCCAGCTTTCATCCTGCGGAATAACTCTAGGTTTTCTGTGGCAGTCCTATTCCTAAATGGGCTAGCCTGTCCGGCAAGGGTTGGCGTTCCTTTTTGGGAGGCTATTTGTTCCGAGGTTTGATCGTCCACATAAGCACTGCCATTAATGACCATCTTTTCGGCCCACTCGTACAGTTGATTAAAATAGTCGGAGGCGTAATGCACCTCGCCATGCCACTCAAAACCCAACCAGCGGACATCTTCCATAATGGAATCCACATATTCCACATCTTCTTTTACGGGATTGGTATCGTCGAAACGCAAATTACATTTGCCGTTGAACCGTTGGGCCAACCCAAAATTAAGGCATATTGATTTTGCGTGACCACTGTGCAAATAACCGTTAGGCTCAGGTGGAAAGCGGGTGTGAACCCGTCCTTCGTTTTTATGGTTTTGGATATCTTTTTCGATGATGCTCTCGATAAAATTCAGAGAGGTGGTTTTTTCTTCGTTGGGAATTAAATCAGCCATTATTTGTGTATTATTTTTATAAAATCAGGGTACAAAAATAACTTGATTTATAATATATAGATGCCCATTGCAATAAAAATATTTATCTTTTGTGTTAAATTACCCTTTAAAAAATATTATCTCATTACTCAAATCTCACAATCTATATATCTAATGTTTTAATATTCCTTTTAAAAGTTGTTAATTTGGCATCAAAATAGTTTGAACATGGGAATTATTGAACTAGAGGGAATGGAGTTTTATGCCTACCACGGGTGTTTTTCAGAGGAACGCATTGTGGGCAACCGGTTTATGATTGATTTACGCCTGGAAACCGATACGTCGAAACCTGAACTTACTGACAACATCCACGATGCGGTGAATTACCAAACGGCTTATCAGATTGCAAAAAAACAGATGGAAAGTAAAGCCCATTTGCTGGAACATGTGGCCTATCGAATTCTGAAACAGTTGTTTCAAGAGTTACCTACCGTGAATAAAGCACGAATTAAAGTTTCTAAAATAAATCCACCATTGGGCGGTAAAGTTGAACAGGTAAGCGTTACCCTGGAAAAAATAAAAACTGATTTTCAATAAATTAACTAATTTTATTTGCAATATTTGATTGTAAGCAAAATTATTTTATAAATTTGCACCGCGCAATTTTTGGTCTCGTGGCCGAGTGGCTAGGCATCGGTCTGCAAAACCGGGTACAGCGGTTCGAATCCGCTCGAGACCTCAAGAACAGAGGTTCTTTATTAAGGGTAGAAACCCTAATTATTAATTATTTTTTAACTAAAAATTTGAAATTATGTCAGACATTGCATCAAGAGTTAAAGCAATTATCGTTGACAAACTAGGTGTTGATGAAAACGAGGTTACTCCAGAAGCTAGTTTTACAAATGACTTGGGAGCCGACTCTCTTGACACGGTAGAATTGATCATGGAATTCGAAAAAGAATTCAACATTGCTATTCCTGACGATCAAGCAGAAAAGATTTCGACTGTAGGTGACGCTATTGCACATATTGAAGAAAACGTTAAGTAATTGACATTCTTTTATAATTGAAGTTTTAAATTTAGATACATTATGGAATTAAAAAGAGTTGTTGTAACTGGAATTGGCACCATAAATCCGCTGGGTAATAACCTGGCTGAAACATGGGAAAGCTTTAAAAATGGAGTGAGCGGTTCCGATAAGATTACTCGTTTCGATGCGTCTAAATTTAAAACTCAATTTGCTTGTGAAGTAAAAACTACGATCCCAACACGTATTTCGATCGGAAAGAGGGACGGAAATTGGATATGTATGCCCAGTTTGCCATGATTGCTGCCGACGAAGCAATTGCCGATGCCGCTTTTCCGGAATCGATTAATAAAGATAGGATTGGGGTAATTCATGCTTCCGGTATCGGAGGTTTGATTACTTTTTCAGAAGAGGCAAGTGCTTTTGCTTTAGGTGATGGAACACCGCGGTACAATCCGTTTTTTATCCCAAAAATGATTTCTGATATTGCCGCTGGGCAAATCTCCATAAAATATGGGTTTCACGGTCCAAACTTTGGTGTGGTTGCCGCATGTGCTTCTTCAACCAATGCCCTTATTGATGCCTTTAATTACATCCGGTTAGGTAAAGCCGATGTGTTTATTGCAGGAGGATCGGAAGCCACTATTTACCCGGCAGGGATTGGAGGTTTTAATTCCATGCAAGCGTTATCAACCAACAACGAAGAATACAAAACAGCTTCACGCCCATTCTGTAAAAACCGCGATGGTTTTGTGATGGGTGAAGGCGGTGCCGTACTGGTTCTGGAAGAATTGGAACATGCCAAAGCCCGTGGAGCAAAAATTTATGCTGAATTAGTGGGTGGCGGTTTATCGGCTGATGCTTATCACTTAACTGCAACTCACCCTGAAGGTTTGGGAGCAGCTATGTGCATGAAATTGGCTTTAGAAGATGCCGGAATGAAACCCGATGAAATTGATTATGTGAATGTTCATGGTACATCAACCCCTATTGGTGATATACCAGAAACATTGGCTATTAAAAAAGTTTTTGGCGAACATGCTTACAAAATAAACATCAGTTCAACCAAATCAATGACCGGACACTTATTAGGTGCAGCCGGAGCGATTGAATCCATTGCCTCCATTATGGCTATCAACCATGGATTAGTTCCACCTACTATTAACCACAAAGAGGCCGATCCGGCTATCGATCCTAAGTTAAATCTTACCTTACACAAGGCTCAAAAACGAGAAATCAACGCCGCACTTAGCAATACGTTTGGTTTTGGTGGTCACAATGCATGCGTTATTTTTAAAAAATTTGAGTAACTAAGGTTTGTTAAAAGGATTTTTTATATTTCACTTCAAACGTTATCTCAGTACTGATAAGGGTTTTTACGATGGCTTACATCGTATAACTGGATTGTATCCGGGAAACGAAGAATTGTATAAGTTGGCATTTATACACAAATCGGCCTCCTTGCGTTTGCACGACGGGATGGTAATAAACAACGAACGGTTGGAATTTCTGGGTGATGCCATTTTAGACGCCGTGGTAGCTGAATATCTGTACATCAAATTCCCCGATAAGCACGAAGGTTTTCTTACCCAAACCCGATCAAAAATTGTAAACGGCGATTATTTGGGGCAGTTGGCAGCTCAATTGGGCTTAGATAGGTTTATTATTTCACATGCCCACAATTATTACTCCAACAAAAATATTTTAGGCGATGCCTTTGAGGCTTTGATTGGCGCCATTTATCTGGATCATGGATACCGTGCTGTTAAAAAATTTGTTTTTAAACAACTACTGAAAAAACACATCGATTTGGAGCAATTACTACTCACAGAAACCAACTACAAAAGCCGCTTGATTGAATGGGCCCAAAAGGATCGTAAGGAAATCACTTTTCAAACCGATTTAAAGCCTACCGATGGTGTAACCCCTGAATTTGTTAGCTTTGTTTGTCTCGATGATAAGGTTATTGCTCAGGGAAAAGGATTATCAAAAAAAGAAGCAGAACAAAATGCGGCCTGTGAATCGTTAAAAAACCTTTCCGATTAAGCAGTTTGTTAGCAGTTATTTAGTATTTTTATTGCTCTTAACGCACAAAAAATGAGCAACGTACTAAAAATTACTTTACAACCTAACCCTGATTTTACCCTTATTGCCCTTATTACCTCGGAACCAATATACCGCTTAGGATATTTGCTGAATGAATCGCTTCATTTGGAGTTTAAGGAAAATAAAACCTTACAGATTTATCATCCAAAAAAGCAGGAAGTGCAGGAGTTTTCTATTTTTAGGCACTTTAAGCAAGAACCGTTGGTTAATCTCGAATTAATTCAAAATAAGGGGAAAAATGGACTTTTAGTGGAAGAGCAAAAACAGGTCGATTACTGGCTAAAATTTGATACTGCATCGCAAAATGCATCAAAAATTTTAAATATAATAAAGGCCATAAAAGAAATAAGCCTGGCTTTCGAAGTGAAACCAGGCTCCTTAAAATCAAAAGATCGCTTTATATTTACGCTTGACGAAGACCTCTAAGGTCTTACCCAAGTTTGGGTGCGGAAGAAAAACCCAATGTATCCGCGAACTTGCAATTTACCTTCTTCAACCCATAAAGTACAATCGTAGAATTTGCCATTTTCGGGATCCATAATTCCATCGTCACCATTCCATTCTTCATCATCTTTGGTAAGACCGCTAATGATTTCCATACCTACTAATTTTTTCCCTTTGCGGTAATCGGTGCAAGCGGTGCAAAGTTTATTTGGATCTTCTCCGGGCTTTAATTCCACTATTTTCCCGGTTAATTTACCGTTAACAACGCTGATTTCAACAATTGATTTCATTTTACCGGTTTCATCGTCAATAGTTTTCCAACGACCCTCAACTCCTGATTGAGCAAAACCTACTACAGAAATTGCTATTCCAGCAACAAGAACAAAAAAACACTTCTTCATTTGTAATCGCTTTATTGGTTTGTACCTAATTTATTTGATTTTACGGCTAATTGTATCTTCTTTTTAGAATTCCAATTATCGAATCATCACACAAAATAAGAAAAATATTGAAGTGTTGATAGTCACGGGGTGACTTAAATTAAAATAATCCAAATAAACAAGCGATTTTCATTTAGTAAGCTAATGTTGTTGACTTAAGCCCAAAGTATTTTTTGCCGGTTTCATTCTATTGCTCTCATTTACTTGATTTATTTAAAATTTCCGTTTTCGGCGCATGAACCGTTTGTAGTCGTAATTAGAATAACTGCTTGCGCCGATAATTATTTACCAATAATATACCCGGTGCGCTGCACCGGGCTGAGTTTTTTCAGGCTTGCAGCCTGATTCCATACAATTTCGAATTCTGAATTCTGAAATTGAAGACTATTCAAATAATTGGAAAAATAATAATACTTAATACAACGTTATTGTTTGTCACCCCGTGACTTGAGAAAACAAAAATTTATTTCTGAGCCTTAACTCTTATCCACGGGAATATTAATAGTACTATGATTCCAGCCGTAATAAAAGCTACTCCCAGCCCGGCATTATCAGCCAATATTCCTAATAAAAAGGCAAATAGGGCAGATGCTATCGATTCCAATAGCGATTGGGAGGACAAACCAGTAGCGAGAATATTTGGAGTAAGGGTGTCGGCTACGGCTGAAATACCCACTGGTTTCCTCAAGTTTTCAATCACATAAAGGAACAGGAATAGTATGGCTGCCACTACCGGAATCTGGTTTTTTACCAACAAACCAACGGCAATTGAAATAAATGCCCCCAAAACAAGGGTTATATTTATTGTGCGGCCCAGCGTTCCAATCCAGGCAGTAATTTTGCCGGAATTACGGGTAGTTACCGCTGTGATAGAATAAATGATGAAGTAAATAATACCGATGGCAACAGTCGATTTATTTTCGGGCGATACGCCGGGAGCCAAGGAAATAGCTAAAACGGCCATTACCAGAATGGGTTGAAGGTAATCTTTTGACGCTTTGAACAAACCTCCATAAAGGGCTAAATTGCCGAATAACCGGAATAATGTTACCTGCCGAAAAGCCATTTTAATTGATGCCCAAACTTCTCTAAGTTTAGATGAAACAGAATCCGTATTGTTTTGAATTTCTCCATCGAGCTCTTTGGGATAGGTGGCGATTAATATAAAATCGGCTATATAAGGCAAAATTGAGAGCAGGAATACCGCCTGGTAATTACCCGATATAAGCACGATGGCAGCGGCTAGTAGCGAAGATAGGGCAGAACCCATTTGCGACCATGAACGGGTATGACCATAGTAGGCCACTTTTTGGTTTTCCCATCCGTTTAATTTCAAATATGTAAATATCATGGCCTTATGGGTTCCTCCCCGAAACGACTCCCCAAATGCGAAACTGACCATGGCTAATATAAAAAACCAAAATCCACTGAACAGATAAAATACAGCAAAGGAGACAATGTACGATGAAAAAGCCATGAGCATGGTGCGCTTGCGACCAATAATATCTGCCATAATTCCGGTGGGTATTTCCAAAATATTGATACCCACTTCGCGCACAGCATACAATATTCCAATTTGGGTATAGCTCATTCCTTTATCTAAAAAATACAAAATAAGGAATGGCTCAAAGAACCGCAGGTTTTTGAAAAACCCGTACAGGCTGAATTTATAGTATTGCAGGTCTTTGATGAAGTGTTGCATGGAGTAATAGACGTTAGATTTTGAGAAATGAGATGTAAGACAAAACGCATTTTATTACCTACCTCGTGCAGGCTCTAATAATAATGAGTATAGTAAATTTCCGCCATGCCTTTAATCACTAAATAACCAACTAGTTATAACTATTTACGAAACTAGAGGTAGTATAAAGGTACCGAATTGAAATTATATTTCAAACAATCAATAATGCGGTTAACATAAAAATAATTATGGCACGATAGTTGTTTTTTTGCAACCGGACGTCCAATTTTTACTGTAATTCTTAAATTTTAAAAACTTAATTAGTATGAAAAAATCATTTTTAGTATTTAGTTTTTTAACGGCAACCGTGTTTGTAATGGCTCAGGAAGCAACCAAACAAAGGGAGGTTGGATTGGTGTTCAATAACCTCGATAGTTTTGGAATAACCTATAAAACAGGGACCAATCAATCGATGTGGAGGTTTAATACAATGACAATTTCGGGTAATGTGGCTAACTCTAAACAAGACAGTAGCGAAAGTAGGAATCACCAAAATGGATTTTATGTAGAAGCAGGGAAAGAGTTTAGAAAATTAATTGCAGAAAATTTTGAATTCCGATATGGAGCTGATTTATTTTTTCACTACTCTAAATCTAAAAATGATTATAATGATAAAACGGTAGCGAATAATGATCGGATTTTGGAAAATAGTAATTATACGCCAGGAATTAATCTGGTTTTTGGATTCAATTACATAATTCATGATAAACTCGTGTTAGGTGCAGAGGTAATGCCCTATTTCAGCTACTATACAACAGTTAGTAAAGTAACACCTGACGACCCAAATGTAGATGTGATTAAAAGATCCGGTTTTAGCTATGGTTTATCCAACTCCTCAGCCATGCTATCGGTAAGTTACCGGTTTTAGGAAATTACCTCGTAATTTTTTTTGAATGCAATCCTAACAGGTTTTTAAAACCTGTTAGGATTTTTTAAATTTAATAACCCATTCCAACGCCTGCCGCAAATTTTTTACCACCGGGTTACCGTTTATTTGCAACCGTTCCGCCGATTGATGACCTGTAGCCACTAGCAAACATTGGCAACCAAGTTCATTGGCGACTTCCACATCGTGGAGGGTGTCGCCAATGAGTAACGTGTTTTGCGGCGAAATCTGTTTTTGTAAAAACAACTCTTTTGCCCGATTCACCTTGCCATGTGCATATTGGTCCTGAATTCCTGCTATTTGTTCAAAGTAATCGAAAACATGGAGGTTTTTTACTGCGGCAATCAAAGACTCTTGCTCCATAGCCGATAGAATTAGTTGCCGGTAGCCTAATTCCTTGAGTTTATGGAGTACCGGAATGGCATCGGGGAACAAACCGGCCTGAGGAAGAAGCCGGTGGTATTGTTCCATAAATTCCAGTGCCGGTATTTCAAAAGGTTCTTTGGTGAAATCGAAACCCAGTTGGGCGTAATAGGTTTTCACCGGGAAAGTAAAAACACGTCGGTATTTTTCTTCGGTCAGCAATGGCAATCCCCTTTTCACCAGCAGCCGGTTCATGGCATCAATACAAATAATCTGGTCATTGAGAAGGGTTCCGTTCCAGTCCCATAGGATTAGTTCAAAGTGAGGTTTTTTATAGAGCATAAAACAATTATTACCGCCTAAAGAGGCGGTGATCCGCTATTTCAAATCATAAATTTCAATACTTGACTCTAATCCAAGAATCATTTTATTGCCAACCAGGAATGCTTGTTTGGGTGATTTGCCTTCAGGTAATGGCATTTCCCCGGTTTGATGGCTTTGCCAATGATAGGTCAATAATTTATTGCCTGAGAGCCAAACCAAAGTTTGATTGGTAATACTCAAATTTTTAACTTGTTCCAACGCTAAGGAATTGAGATAGGTTCCAAAATAATCGAATAGTAGGATTTTGTGAGAGGCCACAACAAATAATTTTTGTTCGCATTCCAAAATCTCGGTTACGGTGTTGCCGGTAAACCAATCGCTCAGACATTGGGTTTGACGGTCGGAAACCCGTTGGTCGGTAAAATGGTTCACGGTTTGTTGCACCGGATTCCACAGCCAAAATCCTCCATCGGAAGAGGTGCAGGCCAAAGAAGCTTCAAAACCAGCCATTTCATAGATATCCAACCCACCGGTTATTTCGATTAAATTGTGATCTAAAAAAACCAAAGCATTGCTTTCGCGATAAAAAACAAGAATTTTTAATGGATTGGTTGCATCGATAGCACCAATATTTCCCAGGCGATTGTTGACGTATTTTTGTTTGAAATTACCCTGAGCATCATGTTTCATTAGTTCGGCATCGTTTACCATATATATTTGTCCGTAAACATCGGTGCCCAAAAAATCATACTTAGCCGTTGATAGAATCAAAGTCTGGCTATGAACAAATTCAATTCCAAGAAAGAATAGGACTAATAAACTTGTTTTTTGAATCACAGCTTAATTTTTGTTGGAAGCATGTTTAAAATGTCATCAATAAACTCCCGGTTGTTGGCCAAACGGGGTATTTTATGTTGGCCACCTAATTTTCCTTTTTGTTGTAACCACAGGTGGAACGTTCCTTTTGGGATGCTTTTAATGCGAGGCATATCTAAGTTATAACTCTTAAATCGTTTGGCTTCATAATCGGAGTTTACGTTTTTCAATGCATCGTCGAGTATGTAGGTAAAATAATCTAAATCAGCGGGTTCTTTCTCAAATTCAATAAGCCACTCATGGGCTCCTTGTTTGCCAATTTCCATATAAACTGGTGCCGCCGTGTATTCATTAATTTCGGCACCCGTTTTCTGACAAGCTATTCCCAGTGCTTTTTCGGCATTGTCAACAATTAATTCCTCGCCAAAAGCATTGATAAAATGACGGGTACGGCCGGTTATCAGAAACTTATGAGGAAAGGTCTGAGTAAACTTTATGGTGTCGCCAATAATGTAACGCCACAATCCGGCATTGGTTGAAATTACCAAGGCATAATTTACATTGGGTTGTACTTCATTAATTTGCAGCGTGGTGGGGTTTTTATTCCCTATTTCATTAACCGGTATGAATTCATAAAAAATACCATAATCAAGCATTAAAAGCATCGCCGGGTCGTTCGGATCATCTTGAATTCCAAAAAAACCCTCCGAGGCGTTATACGTTTCCAGATAATGCATGTTGGGATTACCTATTATCTGATGATATTGTGATTTGTAAGGGTCAAAACTTACGCCGCCATGAATGAAAAGCTCCAAGTTTGGCCAAACTTCCATAATGGTTTTGGCACCGGTTATCTCGAGTATTCTTTTCAGTAAAACCAAGGTCCATGAAGGAACGCCAGAAATACTGGTAACGTTTTCGGGAATGGTTGCCTGAGCCATTTGCTCCAGTTTCTCTTCCCAGTTTTCCATTAAAGCAATGGATGTTTTAGGGGTGCGTAAAAACTCAGCATAAAAAGGAAAATTTTCTATCAAGATAGCTGATAAATCGCCAAAGTACGATTCATTGCTAAAATTGTTTATTTTATGACTTCCTCCAATAATGAGCCCTTTTCCTTTAAGTACTCTGTTATCAGGATACAACTTCTCGTTAAAATACATCACATCTTTTCCACCCCTGAAATGGCAATTGTCGAGCGCTTCTTGGGTTACTGGAATAAACTTGCTTTTATCACTGGTGGTTCCGCTCGATTTGGCAAACCATCGAATTTCACCTGGCCAAAGCAGGTTTTTTTCTCCATTCCTCAATTTCTCCACATAGAATTTTAAATCATCGTATTCTTGTAAAGGAACTTGTTTACAAAAAGTGTTATAATTTGAAATGTTTTCAAACCCGTATTGAGTGCCCCACCAAGTGTCGCGGGCAACATCAAGTAGTTGCATCAAGGTATCGCGCTGCACATTTCCCGGATATTCGCGAAACAGATTAATTTCGTTCATCCGTTTTATCGTTAACCAATTAACAATTCCTTTTAAAAGTGGCATCTGAAGTCTGTTTTTTCAAAGATAATTTTTTATCAAGTCGTTTCTTCATTTTTTATAAGATAATTGATAACTATCAAACAGAGAATAAATCAGAAAGCCGGAAGCGTTCAGATAATGCCAATAAAAAACGAACCATTGGCAGCGCCAATGGTTCGTTTAATTCTAATGCAATATACTAAAAGGAGATGTATTACTGCTAGTTATAACCAGCAGCATGCAATAAATCGACGACCTGTTTTTTACTTATGTAAAAACTTAGTTACTTCTTTAAAAATATCGTTTCCGTTTGCAAAGAGCAATAAGGCAAGTAACAAGAAAATGCCAACCATTTGAGCATATTCCATAAACTTTTCGCTCGGTTTGCGACGTGTTACTACTTCGTATAACACAAACATTACGTGGCCGCCATCCAACGCTGGAATGGGTAAAATATTAAGTATAGCCAACATAATGCTCAGAAATCCTGTAAGGTTCCAAAACGACTGCCAATCCCATTCCGAAGGAAAGATTTTGCCAATGGATATAAAACCGCCCAAGGACTCGTAAGCCTTTGTATCAGGATTAAAAAGCAGTTTAAACTGTTTCAAATAATCCTGTCCAACCTTGATTGATTTTTTTATTCCTGCGGGAATGGCTTCTATAAAGTTATATTCAATTTTTTTGAGTTCAAAAACCTTTATAAATTCCGGAGCTACACCAAGCAAACCACTTTCGGGGATTGTTATTGCTGTGGTGACGGTATCGGTTCCACGGGCATAAGTCACGGTGGTTTTTTTGTTTTTGAAATCCTTAATGGCTGTTTTGAACTGGTCAAAATATAGGGTTGGGATGGTATCGATACCTAAAATCTGATCGCCTACTTGCAAGCCCACCTCTTTTCCAGCCGATTCTTTAGCAAAATCGGCAATATAAAAAGGAAACCGGGGCATAATAAACGGCTCCCCTTTAATAAGCCGGGGAACCAATTCCGTAGGGATGTTTACCTCTATTGGTTCACCGTTTCGCTCCACTTGAATGGTTTTGGCTTCATTCAATAGAATATAGGCAACAATCCCGGTCGATTTATCGATGGTGTTATGGTCGATGCTAATTAGCTTATCTCCGTTTTTCAGGCCAATATCCAAGGCTGCACTATCGCAAACAATGCCGTATTTCATGTTTTCCACCGGAAGGTATTCTTCTCCCCAGGTTTTTAAAACCGCAGCATAAATAAGAACGGCTAAAAGCAGGTTAAAAACAACCCCACCCACCATTATCAATAATCGTTGTCCTTTGGTTTTTGAGCGGAATTCATCAGGTTTTGGAGGCAGTTTCATTTGCTCCTTATCCATACTTTCATCAATCATTCCGGCAATTTTAACATAACCACCCAATGGCAGCCACCCAATTCCGTATTCGGTATCACCTTTTTTAAATTTGAATAACGAAAACCAGGGATCGAAGAAAAGGTAAAATTTCTCAACCCGCGTTTTAAAAAGCTTTGCAAAAAAGAAATGTCCAAATTCGTGAACAATCACAAGGATAGACAAGCTCAACAATAACTGTGATACTTTTATAACTATTTCCATTCTTTATTTATTTCTGTTTTATTTAATAAACGATTGTGCCAATGATCTTGTTTCTGTATCGGTAGCCACATAATCGTGATAGGTGGGTTTTGGAACAAACCACATGCCATTCATAGCACGTTCAATAAGGGTTGGTATTTCCAGAAATCCAATCTTTTCTTTTAAAAAAGCAGCTACTGCTATTTCATTGGCTGCGTTGACAATTGCTGGCATATTTCCTCCTTTCTCAAGGGCTAAATATGCTAAGGCAAGGCATCGGAATGTAGCCAAATTTGGCTGCTCAAATGTCAGGTTTGGGTAGAAATTAAAATCCAATCGGGAAAAATCGGATTTCCAACGATCAGGAAAGCTCAGTGCATATTGAATAGGAAGTTTCATGTCGGGTAACCCCATTTGAGCTTTAATGCTGCCATCGGTAAATTGAACCATACTATGAATGATGCTTTGCGGATGCACCACCACCTCAATCTGATGGTTTTTAACCCCAAATAGCCACTTAGCCTCAATAACTTCAAGCCCTTTGTTCATCATGGTAGCCGAATCGATAGTAATTTTAGCTCCCATAGTCCAATTGGGATGCTTTAACGCCTGGGCTAAAGTAACGTGCTTAAGCTCATCCATGGTTTTGCCTCGAAACGGACCACCGGAGGCTGTTAAAATAATCTTTTCAATTTTATCGGGTTCTCCCGATAGGCATTGGAATATGGCTGAATGTTCCGAATCAACAGGAGTAATAAAAACCTGATTTTCCTGAATCAATTGGGTAATTAAATCGCCGGCAACAACCAAGGTCTCTTTATTGGCCAAGGCTATATTTTTATGAGCTTCAATAGCTTTAATGGTTGGCAACAACCCCGAATATCCAACCATGGCAGTAACAACCATATCCACGGTACTCATTTGCACTACCTGGTTCAAAGATTCTTGCCCGGCAAAAATCTTAATGTCAAAAGGTGTTAATGCTGCTTTTACTTTTTGATATTGACTTTCATCAACGATTACTACTGCATTCGGATTAAACTCGATGGCTTGTTTTATTAGCAAGTCAGCATTAGTATTAGCGGTTAATACTTCTACTGATAATTCTTTGGGATGGGCTTTTACTACTTCTAAGGTTTGCGTTCCTATTGAGCCGGTAGATCCAAGTATAGCAATATGTTTGGGTGGTGTATCCATGTATTAAAAAACAATATAATCACGGGGGTTAAGTGGTTTACCACCATGCCAAATTTCAAAATGGAGGTGAGGTCCGGTGGTATATTCTCCGGTATTACCAATAATTGCAATCGCTTCTCCGGCCTGAACTCTATCGCCAATTACTTTAAGCAGTTGGCTATTGTGTTTGTAAAACGAAATCAAATCGTTGCGGTGCTGAATTTCTATAACATATCCAGCTTCCAAAGTCCAACCGGCAAATATAACAGTTCCATCCAGAACGCTTAAAATGGGTTCATTTAGGTTCGATACGATATCAATTCCATAATGGGTTCCTGCTGCATTAAATTCATTGGTAAGTGCTCCTTTAAGCGGGCAATAAAAGTGAAGTTTATTAATCTCAATTCTCCTTTCAACTGGGGTATTACTCGATTTCACGTTGTAGCGCTCTTCCTCAACAATCTGATTTTCTAAAACAGAATCGAATTTTTGAGCGTTGTTATTTATAGGTCGGAGAGCCTTAACAGAATCAGAAGTTCTGTAATGGGGCAATGTTTCCTCCCCTTTTAGAATATTCTGAATGTTGGCAATATAGTTGTCGCGCATTTTAATTTGATGTTCGAGCGAATCAACCATTAGTGTGTTTTTCATGTAAAGCCAGCGGATATTTCCATCCGGATAACCCGGAATGTATTCCCGTAAAGGAGTAAATGAGACCAGCACAATTCCTAAAGAAACCAGCACAATTCCAATTAGACCCATCCATGCTATTAAATTCATCCGGGTAAGAACCGTGTACCAAACGTCTTCTAAAGTGCTTTCATTCAGTATCACCAAACGATAGCGGTCTTGCATTTTCTGAATAAAATTTTTAAGGCCGGCAAATTTTTCCATCAAAAATTATTTAATCGTGCAAAGATAAAAAAGTTTGCCACTATTCTGCCAATCAAAATTTTAAGGTGTTTAGAATTGAATAATTTACGTCCTACTATACCGATGTTAGCAGAAAATTGAAAGACACCGTAAATCAGATAAAATTTAAAATTTGTTTTAAAATTGACTTTGATTGCTAATGAGAAACATTTTAAAACGATATAGCTTTGTTTCGACCTGCAATTGAAAATATTATGACAGATTTTATCAAACTTCCAGAGCCTCAAAAAGATCTTGATTTCCCATTAATGAAAGCGATCGAAAAACGTCGGACAAATAGAAAATGGCAAGATTCAGAGCTTTCAATGCAAGAAATTTCAAATTTATTGTGGGCTGCTTGTGGAATTACGCATATAGAGTCAAACAGAAGTAAAAGTAGAAGGTCTGCTCCATCTGCCTGTAACTCACAGGAGATTAAAGTTTATATTGCGCTATCAGACGGAGTTTACGTTTACCAGGAGAAAAATCATCAAATGATTAGAGTTCTCAATAAAGATATTAGAGAAAATATTGGGTCACAGAAAATGATGCGTTCTGCTCCTGTCGGATTGATTTACGTTTCGGATTATACAAGACTAAAAACATTTCATTTCAAAGATGATGAACGAAAATGGTTTACTTCAGCAGCCGATACAGGTTTTATAAGTCAAAATGTTTACTTGTATTGTGCCGCATCCAATTTAAGTACAGTAATACTTGGATTAGTTGACAGAGAAAAATTACACAAGCTGATTGGACTAAATGAAAATGAAAAAATTATTTATACACAAGTTGTTGGAAAATCATTGAACGATTTATAAGTTAATAAAACCTATATGTCAATTGGGGTTTCCGTGCGGACAACAAAGTTCACAACCCGCAATCCCCAACTACATATATTACCGAACGAAAAGATTGATTTCTTGAATAAGATTGTAGAGATGGTTAGGTTGGTACAGATATGAATAAAAAGAGGAAGTTTTATAAAACAAAAAACCCGGCTGTTTACCGGGTTTCTTTTGTAGCGGGGACACGATTCGTGTTTGTTTTAATATATATTGAATATCAATTATTTATGTTTTGAATTTACATCCAAAACACTCGAATTGAAGCCTTTTTGTATCAGTTTTTGTATCATTCAATTATTGGGTTATTTGTATTTTACCCGACTTGAACATCTCCACCAGCTCGGTTAATTCCTTTATACGGTGCCTTTGTTCCGTAATCAAATCTTCCTTGGCTTGTAGCAAAAGTTTCAAATCGGGGTTGTAACTATTGTTATAATTTGCCACTGATTCTTTAACTATTGTTGGAATTCGTTGTTCATTATCGTTTACATACCAATCTTCAAAAAAGCGGCTAATATGGGTTTGGGTTACTAAGCAGAAATTCTCTAAGAATGAAACTTTTACACTCTTGTTTTCCATTGCCTGGTTGAATCCAGTATAACTTATTCCGGATTCTCTAAGAATTTCGCCTTTCGATCTTTCAGCCTTATTTATGATTGCTTCAAACAATTTGTAATCCATTGTATATAAGTTTTATATGATTATTATTAAAAATAATTGTAATATAAGTTGTAAAACATTAGTTGTAATTAAAACTTTTTCTTTATACTTGTACTATAAATATAAAGCATATTTATAAATAAAACTTATCATTTAAACAAAACCTTGACAAAATGAGCTTTAAAGACTATTTCAAAAATGAAGAACTTTCGTTCTCTGATTTTTTTGAAAAACTTAAGAAATCAAACCCACATGTCGAATTGCGTAAGGCTTGCATTGAAGCTACCGGAATGCCAGATGTGACATTTTGGTATAAACTCCGCGAAAATAAATTTGATGAACAGGAAAAAGAGCAAATAGCTAAAGTAGTTGGTAGACCCGTTAAAGAACTGTTCCCATGTTAGTCGAATTTTTTAAGGATCCATCGGGACGTAATTTGGTAATTAACGACCTAACTAAAGATGAATTCCGAATCTTCAATAACGAAGATAAAGAGGTGATAAACCTAATTACCGACAAAATTGAGGAGGATTATCCTGAAGCATACGAACGGTTAAAGCAGCACTATTGGAACGGTGCTGAGCGTAAATATATGTTGGTAGCACGTTTCCTACGTTGCAACTTCTCAAAAAACGACCATGAACCAGACATTGATGATGATGGAAACCTATGCCTTGAAAGGGTTGAATGCCCATTGAAAGGGTTATTTTGCAAAGATTATCAGGTAATATGCGAACCAAAATTAAATACTACCATCAGCGACCGCGAAAAAGATGTGGCCATACTTTATGCCACTGGACTAAGTGTTGAAGAGGTTGGAGAACGTCTTTTTATTTCGCCAAATACTGTGCGCAACCACCGTCAGCGTATTTTCAAAAAATTGAATATTCATGCCAAGTCCGATTTAGTGAATTGGGCATACAAAAATAAACTAATGTAAACGTGCTCTCCCCAGAGTCTCAAAAATCACTTCTATGGAAACCAGTAAAAAAATTTACATTGCCGGTAAAGTTACCGGCGAAGATTACCAAAAATGCTTAGACAAATTCCGTGCAACTGAAGAACTGTTAACCGAATTTGGATTCCTACCTATTAACCCAATGAAGATTGTGCCACAAGGAACTCCTTGGCAAGATTCAATGGACATTTTAAAGCCCCATTTAAGAAATTGCGACACAGTATTATTCTTACCCGATTGGAAGGATAGCGATGGAGCGGCCCAAGAACGCGATTGGGCGGTTATGTACGACAAAAGAATAATTGATTATGCCGATTTGTATGGCGAAATAGTGGAAAATGTTTCCACAACCTAGCCTATCAATGCTGGCGGTTATTGAAAGCCATATCCGTACCCTAGAATTTGCTTTTTGCAGGGTATACCCAACCATCGATTTTCAATTAAAACAGCAAATTGAAGTTGAATTAGGCCATGCTTATCATTCAAAAATGCTAATCATAAAAAACTATTGTTATGACAATAACTGCCAGCACACGCAAAATTATCCGTCGAAACTCTATCAAGAAAGTTCTGCGCGAACGGATGAATATCCAAATGCAACAGATACGGCAAACTTGGAAGTGCCCCAACTGTGGGAATACCATATTTGAACAGAATTGGTACCGCCAGTTACCCCTTCAGGGCAATGTCGTTTGCCAGAGCTGCGAATAATCTTATAAAAATTCAAATAATAAAACCAGTAAAAATGAGAACACTACAAATTGAAGAAAAAACAGCGAGAAAGTTGTACAAAGATGCCTCTCCGGAGTTCAAAGCAACTCTAGAAGATTCATTTGGCAAAGAGTTTTTCAACGGTAAAATTACCGATAGAATTAAAACCTACGCCGATGCCTGTGCCGAGCTCGGAGAAAGCCCCATGGATGACGATGAATTAAAGGAAATGGGCTTTACCGATGACGAAATCAATTACCGAAAAATTAAAACAATTACCAAGGCATTAAATGAAGATAAGGTTATTGACTGGAACAACCCCAATCAAAAAAAATGGGTACCATGGTTCGATTTGTCCTCTTCGGGCTTCGTGTTCCGCGATGCGGCTTACCGCTGTACGGCTGCGACTGCGGGTTACGGCTCTCGCCTTTGCTTTGCAAGCGAAGAACTGGCCACGTACGCGGGCAAGCATTTTATCGATATCTGGAACGATATCCTGAGTAAATAAAAAAAATAGGTTGCTTGTTTTTGAGGGTTGTCCTCTTCGGGCTTCGTGTTCAACGATACGAATTACAACTATACGAATGCGAATGCAGGTAACAGCTCTCACCTATGCTAAAAAAGATATCAAAAACAGGAACCTTGCCCCTTGGCAAAAAACAACCTTTCAAAAGGTGCCGGTAGCGCAAGCGAAGGCTCCAATTAGAAAAGCAAAGAAAAAATGAAAAGAAAAGGAAATTTGTTCGGTATTATCTGCAGTATTGAAAACCTTCAACTGGCATACGGTAAAGCACGGAAAGGCAAGGTAAATACCTACGGTGTTAAACTATTCGAAAAGCACCTCGATGAGAACCTGAACCGGCTAAACCTTGAATTAATGGCGGGAACCTACAAGACTTCGGAATACAGCATTTTTAAGATTTACGAACCCAAAGAACGGATAGTTTACCGTTTACCGTTCCGCGACCGGGTGGTGCATCATGCCATTATGAATGTTTTGGAAGATTTGTGGGTTTCTGTTTTTACCGCCGATACCTATTCCTGCATAAAAGGCCGTGGCATACATGGGGTATTAAAGCACCTTAAAAGAGATTTAAACGATGTTGAAAATACCCGGTATTGCCTAAAAATGGATGTACGGAAGTTCTATCCAACAATCGACCACAGCATATTAAAGCAAATAGTACGAAAAAAGATTAAGGATAAACAGCTCCTGGTACTGCTCGATGAAATAATTGACTCGGCTGAAGGCGTTCCCATTGGTAACTATTTAAGCCAGTTCTTTGCAAATCTGTACCTGTCGTATTTCGACCATTGGTTGAAGGAAGAAAAAGGAGTTAAATACTACTACCGGTATGCCGACGATATGGTTATCTTATCAGCAACTAAGCCTTCTTTGCACACTTTATTGGCCGAAATAACCGAATACATGCAAAGCAAACTCAACCTTGAATTAAAGCACAATTACCAGGTATTTCCGGTTGATGCCCGTGGAATCGATTTTGTTGGCTATGTATTCTTTCATACCCACATCCTGATGCGAAAATCAATAAAACAACGGTTTTGCAGGCGGGTTGCCAAGCTCGATAAAAAGAGCATCGAACCCAAAGAGTACAAGAAAAGGATTTGCTCCTACATAGGTTGGGCCAAACATTGCAATTCAAAACACTTATTAAAAAAGCTTATTAAAAATGAAAAAATTCTCTGATTTCAATATAAACACCCTTGAAAACAAAAACATATTTCCGGTACCGGTTATCTCCATCGAGGAGGTAACCAATTGCGAAATAGAGGTAATTGATTATGAAGCTGATGTGAAAACACGGCACGGTGATGGTAGGAGCATCGTTAAGGTAAAATTCGATGGAATGGAGCGTAAATTTTTCACCAATGCAACTCCCATAAAAGAGGCATTAGGTAAGATATCCAAATCTGATTTTCCATTCATTGCAACCATCAAGCAGCAGCGTTTTGGCAGTGGAAGCGGTAAAACCTTTTATTTCACCTGATTTAGCAAGACATCCCATGAAAATATTTTACATTGATCTATTCTCAGGAGCCGGTGGAACCACAACCGGAATCCATTTAACAAATAACCCAAATATTGAGGTGGTAGCATGCGTCAACCACGATGCATTGGCCATTGAAAGCCATAAAGCCAATCACCCGAATTGCTTGCATTTTGTGGAAGATGTTCGTGATATGAAGGTTATTAAAGCACTGGCAAACTTAGTTCGTAAACTCCGCAACGATAATCCGGATTGCATTATAATTATATGGGCCAGCCTTGAATGTACCAACTACAGCAAAGCAAAAGGTGGCATGCCACGAGATGCTGATAGCCGCACCCTTGCCTATTCACTTTACGATTACAACGCCGAATTGAATCCAGATTTTGTTATGATTGAAAACGTTCGTGAATTCATGAGCTGGGGACCATTGGACGAAAGCGGAAGACCGTTGAATAAATTGAATGGCCGCGAATACATTCATTGGGTTAAAAAAATGTGCAGCTATGGTTACGATTTTGATTATAAGATACTCAATAGCGCCGATTTTGGAGCCTATACAAGCCGCGAACGGTTCTTTGCCCAATTTGCCAAAGATGGTTTGCCCATAGTTTGGCCGGAGGCAACCCATGGCAAAACCGTAAACAAAGGAAGCCTTTTTGAAAACACATTAAAACTATGGAACCCGGTACGCGAGGTTCTTGATTTGGATGATGAAGGTACTAGCATTTTTAACCGAAAAAAACCATTGGTGGATGCTACACTGGAACGCATTTACGCTGGATTGGTGAAGTTTGTGGCGGGGGGTGAAGCTAAATTCATGGTGAAATATAATTCCATGAATATAAACGGAAAATATAAAGCACCAGGTATTAATGAACCGTGTCCGGTTATTTCTACACAAAACAGATTGGGAATTGTTGATGCTACTTTTTTGACCAAAAACTATTCCGGCCATCCAAAAAGCAAGGCAATCAGCATTGAAAAACCATCGGGAGCAATTACAACAATTGATCATCATTCATTAGTAAAAGCATTATTTCTTACATCCTACTATGGAAAGAGTATCGGTGCCCAAAGTATTAAAGAACCTTGCCCAACGGTAACTACAAAAGATAGATTTGCATCCATATTTATTGATTACCAATATGGAAATGGTAAACCAAACGGTATAAATAAACCGGTTGGATCCATTACTGGCGTTCCAAAACTGAACATGGTAAAGTGGATAATGGATACGAACTTTAAAAATGTGGGTAGTTCATTAAATGAACCCAACCGGGTAATAACCGCATCGCACAAACAGCATTATTTATTAAACCCGCAATTCAACGACAAAGGCCGTGATTTAGATAGGCCGTGTTTTACCCTTATTGCCAAAATGGACAAACGGCCACCCTACATTGTGCAAACAGAAACCGGCCGTCCTTCCATTGAAATAACCAATGCCGATTCACCCATAATGGTAAAAATCAAGAATTTCATGGTGGCATATGGTATCATCGATATTAAAATGCGGATGCTCAAAATATTGGAACTGTTAAAAATACAAGGTTTTCCTGAAGGGTATATTTTAAAAGGTTCGCAAGCCAACCAAAAAAAGTTTATCGGTAATGCCGTGGTTCCTATGGTAGCCAAAGCCATTGCCGAAGCAAATTCAAAAGCCCTTATGAATGTAACCTCTAAAAAGCAAATTGTATGAGAACCCCAATTACATATTATGGTGGAAAACAAAAAATGGCTAAAAGAATAGTTGGTATAATACCACCGCATAAAATTTATTGTGAGCCCTATTTTGGGGGTGGTGCAGTTTTTTTTGAGAAAGAACCATCATACCTTGAGGTAATCAACGATAACAACCAAAAATTAATAAATTTCTTCCTGCAGATGCGCGATAATTTTGAAGAGCTTCAGGAACTAATTGAAACAACTCTTCATTCCGAATTCTTATATAGAAAAGCCAAGGATATTTATTGCGGTAGAATTGAATTTACTGATGTCCAATTGGCTTGGTCGGTTTGGATTACTACAAACATGAGTTTTTCCGGTTCAATTCATGGTGGATGGAAATGGTGTAATGGAACTGCGGGTAGTCATTCCGGCCGGTATATGAATGGGAGGAAAATTGAGTTTCAATTATTGAATAACCGTTTAAAAAATATTCAAATATCATCCCGGGAGGCGCTCCGTGTTATAAAAGACCGAGATACCAAAGAAACAGTATTTTATCTTGATCCTCCTTATCCCGGATTTTACCAAGGTCACTACAAAGGATTTACCATGCTTGATTTTTTTAGGCTGCTGGAATTCATTTCAGATATTAAGGGAAAATTCATCCTATCAAATTACTGGAGTCAAACCCTCAAGTATTTTATTCTAAAAAACAACTGGAAATTCGAAAGCCATAAAATAAATATTAAGGTCGCAAACCGAATTAAAAATAATTACCGGACCGAAATACTGGTCTATAATTTCGTTCCGGAACGAAATAATAAAGAATATCAATTACATCTGGAATATAAAAATTAACGGTATAGAACTCAACCCATGTACGTAGAACAACAAACCATATTAGATGCCACCAATGGCGGCCTTGAAATTATCATCCACTATTATCCACAGGCACGTGAGGCTCATGCCGGTAGCCGTAAGGAATTCAAAATACGCGATGAGCGTTCGGCATCGGCCAGGTTAAAGCAATTACCCGACAAAAACTGGGTAGTTACCGACTTTGGCGACGACAGCACCCCGCGCAATGGAATCTTGGTATGCATGAAGGAAGAGGGCATAGAATTCCGCGAAGCCATTATTATGCTCGCTGGTCGTTACAACATTGGCGGATTAAAACCAGAAACACATCAATCGGCATTCGAAAAGCGCGATGCCAAACCCGACGAAGAGGAAGGAGCCTATTATTACGACATTAAGGATCAGCTTTCGGTAACCGATTATCGTGAGATTTTTCCCAATTACGATGAAAAGAATAAAGAACGCTTTGATGGGGTATTAAAGAAATTCAGGGTGCATGCCTTAAAATCGTTCACCCAAATAAAGGACCGTAAAGCCCTGGTTACATCGAGCACCGAAAACTACCCCATATTTTTGATTGAGCATGATGGGTTCCAGAAAATTTACCAGCCTTGCAACCCCGAAAAGCAATATCGCTTTAGGTATGTTGGTAATCGGCCAAAAGATTATATAAATGGTTTGGTGCAATTACGCAAAGCGTATGAGGCTTTTAGAGACGAACAGATTAAGGAAGTTAAAGCCGAAGGCAAGGAGGAACCTGCCAACTGGGAAATTAAAAAGCTTGATTCTGTAATTATTGCATCGGGCGAACGCGATTCGTTTAACGTGGCCAGTTATGGATACCATGTTATTTGGCTCAATTCCGAAACCGCCTCCCTGTTACCCAAAGATTTTAAAGAAATAAAGAAATACTGTAACGAAGTTTATGCGCTACCAGACATTGACAGCACGGGTCGTAAAGCAGGTTTAAAATTAGCCCTTCAGTATTTAGAAATACGTATTATTTGGTTGCCTCAAAAAATGTTGCGTTTCCGTGATAACCGGGGCAAACCACGCAAAGATTTTAAGGATTTTATTGAGCTGTACCCAAAAATTGAAGACTTTAACCAGCTTTACCGTTCGGCCATTCCGTTGCAGTTTTGGGATATATCGTACTCAGATAAAGGCGTTAAGTACTACTTTAATAACGAACAGGCATATGCTTTTTTAAGTGCGAACGGTTTTTACCGCATCGAGAACAAAAACGAGAAAGAGGGATTCTCATTCATTAAAATTGAAGGCAACATTGTAGAAATTATACGTGCAAACCGTGCAAAAGAATTTGTACTGCAGTTCCTAAGGCAAAACCACCATCCGGTAGATTTAATAAACCTCATTCACAAAACCACCCAAATGAGCGAAAACCAGTTGGCGGGCATCCCGAAAACGGAAATTGACTTTACCGATTTTGATGCCAAAACACAGTTCATGTTTTTCGAAAACAAAACGTGGGAAATAACCCCAAACAAAGTAATTGAGCACAAAATTACCGATGTGGAACGATACGTTTGGGACGAAGAGGTGATTAAACACAAAGTAGTAAGGCAGGAACCTACATTTATAGCCACCAAAACCAAAGATGGGTTCAATATTGAGGTTAAAAGCACCGAAAGCAAGTTCTTCAGCTATTTAATTAATGCCAGCCGCATCCATTGGCAAATAGAACTGGAAACCCGTTTGGATTTGAAAACCAACAACCTTGAAGAGCTTACCAAATATAGAATTGAAAATAAATTCAAAATAGATGGTCCTCTGTTGGATGAGGAGGAAATTAAGGAACAAAAACAACATTTGCTTAATAAAATATTTGCCATCGGCTATTTAATGCACCGATACAAAGATGAAGCCCGTCCATGGTGTGTTTTTGCCATGGATAACAGGGTGAGCGACATTGGTGAAAGTCACGGACGGACGGGAAAAAGCTTTATGTTCAAATTTCTTAAAAACTTTATGAAAACGGTAATGCTAAGCGGACGTAACCCAAAGCTTACCGATAACCCGCACATTTACGACCGCGTGAATGAGTACACCAAACTCATTATTGTTGACGACAGCAACCAGTATCTGAACTTCAACTTCTTTTTTGGCGATTTAACCGGCGATATGACCGTGAACCCAAAAAATAACCAGAGTTATGAAATAAACTTCGAAAAATCGCCCAAGTTTTGCTTTTCATCCAACTATACACTGCGTGATATTGACCCCAGTACCGAAGCCCGTGTATTGTACACCGTATTTAGCGACTATTACCACGAGCAGACCACCAACAGCGACTACCGAGAAACCCGCAAGATATTCGACGATTTTGGTAAAACCCTTCACCGTGCCGATTACAGTGAACCTGAATGGAATGCCGATATAAACTTTCTGGCCGATTGCATCAGTTTTTACTTGAGTGTACCATCGCCCAACCGCGTTAATCCGCCAATGGACAATATTACCCGCCGCAACTTGCGCACCATTATGGGCGATACATTTAAAAACTGGGCCGATATCTACTTTTTTAAAGATACATCGGGCAAACCGGGAGCCAGCGAACAAAATTCATCGGCCATTGACGTGGAGATAAGCCGTCAGGAAGCCATGGAAGACTTCCTAAAATCGTCGGGCCAACGTAATTGGACTACAAACAAGTTCAGTAAAAGCATGCAAGCCTGGGCCGATTATACCGAATATGTAATAAGCCTGAATCCAGAGCACATGAAGAATTCATCAGGACGAATCTCAAAGTATATCGATGGCAAAACCACCGAAATGATATACGTACAAACGAAACCTTGGAACCCCGAAGATTTAACCAATGAGCGAAACACTGGAACAATTGAAGAACCTCCCTTCTGATTATGCCGATAAGGTGTACACCTTTTTGAAGAATGGGAAACAGGGAGCTAGTTATAACATGACAACCTTATGTATTGCCGAAAACCAGCCCACATTTATTGCCTTGGTAAAAGAATACATGGTCATGACACCATGGCAAGGTGGTTGGGAGTTTTTAGACGATTATAAGAAATTGAGAAGAGTAAATATTTTTTAAGAAAGGAGAATAACCATGGAAAAAATTAGTGTAAACGCAGAGTTTTTATTCAAGTTGTCCAGCAAAAAGGAATGGATAAACAGAGTTCCTGACATTTTACCTGAAAAAACAACCAAAGCCGAAGAATGGATTTGGATTGACAAAAACGGAAACTCGATGATCATTGGCGAAGATTTTCAGGCCGCCCAAGATATGGACAGCTATCCGGTTAAAGTATATCGGAAAATAAGAACTGCTGAAGCTTTTAAAAACATTAACCAATGTACACACTAAACAAACGCGAACTGGTATTGTGCCACGTATGCAAAGGCGAAGGTATTTTAGTTGATAATGAACACCGCGGACCGCTATCGAAACAAGAGATACTATTCTGCACCAACTGTAACGGCTATGGCCGCGAATATATGGTAACCAAAATAACCTACGAACCTTTTAAAAAATAGAATATGAAAAAAGAAACCCCCATATTGTTCAGCACCCCAATGGTTAAGGGTATTCTGAATAATAGTAAGAATCGCACCCGCCGAACCCGTGGTTTGGAGATAATTAACCAAAACCCCAATGATCGGAAATTTGATGCACCTTATTTTAGAACAGGATTCAAAAAAAGTGATAATGCTACTTTTGCTGAATTCATAAATAAAAAAGGTGAAACTATAAAATGCAAATTTCCATTCGGGGAAGTAGGTGATTTGCTTTGGGTGCGCGAATCGTTTGTAATTATACCACCCAACTATGTTTTTTATAAAGCAGATAAGGATAATTCTGCCGATATAAAATGGAAACCATCCATCCACATGCCCAAAGTTGCTTGCCGCATTTGGTTGGAAATAACCAACATTCGGGTTGAAAGGCTGCAAAGCATTACCGAAGATGATATTAAAAAAGAAGGCATTCGAATTCCTGTGACTAAATGCAATGGTATCGATACAATATTTTTGGAATTAGGTAAAGAGAATTCAGCGTTTAAATTTTTACCAAATTTTGAACCATCAAATATCGATTTGCAAAATTATGATATACTTTTTGCTTTATGGGCAGAATTATGGTGTAAAATAAATGGCAGAGAAAGTTGGGACCTTAATCCTTGGCTTTGGGTAATTGAGTTTAAACAAGTTACTAAACCCACCATCCATGAATAAAACAACCAACTTGGCCAATAGCCAACCAAACCAAAAAACCACTGCTGCCGAAAAGCGCTATGCAACAGCCTTGGTTTACCTACACAAAAACGGCATTAACATATACAGCCGTGCCGACGATTTTTACAGGCATGCCATTCAAATAGCCGCTGGCGTTAAAGTGGAAAAGGAGGTATAACATGGCATACAAGAATCAAAGAAAAAATAAGAAACATAGTGCCGAAATAAGACACAAAAAAGTGTGTGTAAAAAGAAGAACTATAATAAAAGGAAGAGGCAAAGCCCATACCCAATCCGAGATTGAATTATTATTAAAAAAGCAAGGATTAATTTAACCAAAAACCCAATTTATGAGTACAAAAATAGAATGGACCAACGAAACATGGAACCCAATTATAGGATGTTCCCCAGTTTCTCCCGGATGCAAAAACTGTTATGCCGAAAAGATGGCGTTCCGTTTAGGCAGCATGAAACTAGAGCGTTGCATATCGGCGCTCAATTATTCAGTAGTGGTTAATTGGAAAACCAAAAAATGGAATGGCAAAACTCAATTCGTGAGCCAAGCCATCGAAAAGCCGTTAAGCTGGCGTAAACCGCGGATGATATTTGTTTGCTCCATGGGCGATTTATTCCACGAAAGCGTACCGTTTGAATGGATTGATAAGGTTATGGCCGTTATTGCCTGCACTCCACAACATACCTATCAAATTTTAACCAAGCGCCCCCATCGGATGGCCGAATACTTTAACCAAGGAAAGGAAATGCTTATAGCACGTTGGGAAGATGCCGTTTATGAACTGGGATTGTGCGATAAAAACGACGACCCCGATGCAGCAGCTTGCCACGTTAATAACCGTGCGGATAGGGAATGGCCTTTAAAAAACATCTGGTTGGGCGTTACTGCCGAAAATCAGGAAATGGTAAACAAGCGGGTTCCGTTTCTATTGAATATACCCGCCGCCATCCGTTTTGTTTCCGTTGAACCCATGTTGGGTGCCGTTGATTTAAGTATTTACATGGCTACCGGTTGGACAGAACCCCCTTACGACGACATAATAAATTGGGTAATCTGTGGTGGCGAAAGCGGAATTAATGCCCGGCCGGTTAATCACAATTGGGTTGAAAACCTGAAAAATCAATGCAACAAATACGAAACATGTTTATTTTTCAAACAATGGGGCGAATGGATTCCGGTAAACGAAGTTCCTAAATCATGGGGCAATCAAGCCGATCTAAAAGGAACCCACAGATGGGTTAACGAAATAGATGGCAAAGATACCGGTACAAGACCCGGACACATGACCATTCGAGTTGGAAAAAAGAAAGCAGGATGCACCCTTAACGGCAAAGAGTACAAACAATTTCCAAATACCGCCACCGTATGATTGACCGCTTTCTTTCAAAAACAGGAGTGGGCATTGCCCTGCTCTTTATGGTTGCAGAGCTGAGCTACATTAACAGCCTTTCGCTCATGTACATGTTCAACAAGCAAACCCTTACCGATATTGTATTCGGCATTATTGGCGCCATTGCCTTTAGCATAGTTACCGTTTTGGTGATGCGCCTGGGCAAGCGCAACTGGTTAAAACTGGTTTTTCCGCTATTCGATGTTGCCCTGGTATTCTGCGGATTCAATTTGCAACACTACAACGATATGTTTGAAAATCCCGTACGGTTTTACATGAGCGTATTCCTTTCGGCTTTTGCGGGGCTTATAACTTACAGCCTTGGCCAAATAAATGCCGAACAGCACCAGCACACCAACACTGATGCCGAAATACTGCGAAGTGATTTGCAACTGACCCAAAACTTACTTTCCGATGCAACCCATAAACTGGAGCATTTGAAGCGCTATTATGCCGTGCACGAAAAGTCGCGGATACTGAAGAAACTGGAAAAAAACCGCACTGCTGAAGAGGTAGAATTATTGAACCGAACGGTATAACCTTTTAAATAAAGCACCATGGCAAAGAGAACCTTACAAATCGATGTAGTTAATATTTTAGAACAATTCGGCATGCAAAATAATTATCGATGGCCGAACCTGCCTTTTTTACACCACAAAAGCAAACTACGAGGCTTTAATATACGATGGTGTATTCATCCGCAACGGCAAAGAACGCGACAGTGCCAATGTATTGAATACCACGCGTGTTTTTGAGGAGAAGGGTTAGGAAACAATTAAACAAATTATAAAAATGGATTTAAACAAATTTTACAACGAAAAGTATATCAGTCATTGGGCTGAGGAATTAGAAGCTGGAGACAGATGCAAGGCAACTATTCGACACAAAACAGATGGTTCAAAAAACCTTCATAATGTCGAAATTATAGTAGTTGAAAACCTACAATCAGAAAAAAAGATTGTTGGATATTTCAATAACCGCAAAAAACATATACCATACAACGAACTGTCAAAATGTGAGGTTTTAGCATGAATGCTAACAATTATCAATAAACACAGTACAACTAATTTTAAATACCTAATTATGACCTGTATAGTAGGAATTGTCAACAAACACTCAAACAGAGTTACCATCGGTGGAGATTCAGCCGAATCGAACGGAAGCAATATTTTCATCAGGAAGGATGTAAAAGTTTTCAAAAACGGTGAATTCGTTATTGGCTGTACCTCCTCATTCCGTATGATTCAGTTATTGCGGTTTTCGTTTAACCCACCCGAAATAAAAGCCGACGATGTTTATGCGTACATGTGCACCCAATTCATTGATGCCGTTAGGGCCTGTTTTAAAGAGGGTGGATATCTGCAGAAATATACCGATGGTGACGAAAAAGGGGGAACCTTTCTGGTAGCCTACAAAAACAGGTTGTTTAAAATTGAAAGCGATTTTCAGGTAGCCGAGAATTTAAACGGCATTGATGCCGTTGGATGCGGAGCAGATTTTGCCCTAGGGGCTTTATTCACCATATTGGATCATAGCATACCTACAAAAGATAAGATTTTAAAGGCGCTGGAAGCTGCTGAGTTTTTGTCGGAGGGAATCCGTCGCCCATTTGTATTGATTAACACATAACGAATCACACCCATGAAGAAAATAGAACAATTGAGCTTATTTGGTTCCAGGCGATTGGATTTTAACGAACAGATTGACTTAACCGTAGCTAGTTTAAACCTACATGGCCCAAAACATGATCATTGGGCTATCGCTTGGAGCTGGGGCAAAGATTCAACTACTTTGGTAACATTGGTTATTCAATTAATAATTACAGGCCAAATAGTTGCCCCAAAGTCTATTACCGTTCTTTGTGCCGATACCCGTATGGAATTGATTCCGTTGTGGTTGGCCGCTAAAGGGGTAATTGAAAAGCTAAAAACATTGGGAGTTGATGTCCGAGTAGTTATGGCTCCGTTGGATGAACGCTTTTTTGTATACATATTAGGTAAGGGAGTTCCGCCCCCATCCAACACCTTCCGCTGGTGTACGGGTCAAATTAAAGTAGAACCCATGGAACAGGCGTTAGACTCATTGCATAAAGAAATTGGCCAGAAAATATTGATGCTTACCGGAGTTCGGCAAGGCGAAAGCGCTATTCGCGATGGCCGTATTGCAATGAGTTGCTCAAAAGATGGGGCAGAATGTGGCCAGGGTTGGTATCAAACCGGATTAGACAGCTCCATTTGCAGTACACTGGCCCCAATATTACATTGGCGTGTTTGCTCAGTGTGGGATTGGCTTAAAATATTTGCTCCATCGAAACAATACGGAGAATGGCCCACAGCGTTTTTGGCCGATGCCTACGGTGGTGATGAAGCGGAAGAGATAAACGCCAGAACCGGGTGCATTGGTTGTCCGTTGGCCCAAGAAGATAAAGCGCTAAAAGCGGTTATCCGAATGCCCTATTGGAGCTATTTAACTCCGTTAATGGAGTTGAAACCAATTTATAGGGAAATGAGGAACCCGCAATATAGGCTACGAAAAAACGGATCGGTTAAAAAGGATGGAACCTTATCAAAAAACCAGCAACGATTAGGCCCATTAACACTTGATGCCCGAAAGATTTTCCTATCCAGGATAATTGGAATTCAGGAATCGGTTAATAAAGAGGCCGTAAGTTTGAATAGGCCCACAATTGATATTATAAACGTTGATGAAATACAGCGCATTCACGAATTAATTAACGCCAATACATGGCCCAATAATTGGGACGGTACTGAAACCATTGGTGATGTACTATTGGATAGAAAATACAGCGACGGTTCTACAATGGCTTTATTATTTAATGAATTGCGGGAACATACTAGAACATGAACGAAATAAATATATGGTCATATCCATTCCTTTTAACCCAGCCCTTCGCTGGGTTTTTTATTGGTGCGAAGCACACCACATTCTATTCCTTTTTTTTACCCATTTTTTACTTTTCAACTTTATTTGGTGGCCTCTCTTTATTTCCTTTTTTTCCTTCAACTTGATTATATTTAAAAAAAATGTAATTCTGTAATATTCCTCCAAAGAATTAAAGCCCAAAAAGTTACACATTACATTTTTCATTACACTTTTTCAAACATTACAAAAAAAGTGTAATGCATATTTTCAACATTACAAAAATTACAAACATTACATTTTCAATTTTGCCACATTACAAAACAAGTGTAATGTGCAACAAATTGTTAATGTGTTTATTAGGCTCACAAAATTGCATTATTACACACTTACACTTTTTTGGTACAATATCACATCAAACAAAAGTTTTAAAACAAAAGTTATAATCATAAATTTGTCAAAACCAGTAAAATTTATCAGTATGCAGCAGCTTAAGCTTTATTTAAAACCACACCAGGAACGTTACCTTATAAGTATTTGTGGAAAACCCCCATTTCTTTCGGCAAAATTCAACCTTGCACCGCTTGTTTTCTCATTATTACGCTGGGAGGAATTTTCGGCACCACTGCCCGAAACCAAAGTATATGTTCCCGATTGGGTTTTAAAAGATTCAGGCGGAAAAGTGAATATAGGCGAGCGCGGAAACAAAGTTATTGGCGATTATTTAGATAGTTTACTCGATATCGATCTATTCCAGTTCCTGGCACCGTATCATAAAAATTCAAGCCTTTATTTAAAAGATGGTATTTACCTTTTTATTGATGCCCATAATTTGCCAGGCGACATGCGCACTTATGAAATGTTAAAAAAACGGGATTACCGCATGCGCAAGAAAAATTATTCAAATAACCCCGCTATTTTTTTCGACGATTTGTCCTCATACTGTCCTAAACCGTCTTTATCTGTCTCAATTAGTCATTAACTTATAAATCAAATAATTATGAATTTAGTAAAAAGTACCAATACACAGAACTTTGCCAGCCTTAACAAGGTGCAAATTATTAAAGATGTATATGTAACCAATTTGCCATTTGCCTTAAGCATTAACCTATCGGAAATTGAATTTTCAACAGGCCAGCAATTCAACGAAATTGAAATTACCGACGGAACATACTCCATTACCGATGATGATGAAGGCCATGGAACCATATACAAAGTTCAGGCAAATTTCAGGCACCCAAAAGTTCGCGAGGATGCCGAACTGTTCCTCAAAACATTCCGTGGCCGATTGGTAAGGCTCGTACTAACCGATAAAAATGGAGTGAGCCGTTTAACGCCTTCAGGCAAAATTACCATTCAGGAAAACGTATCCGATATGCCAAATTACAACGGATACAACATTGAATTCAATGCAGTTGGTGAGCAGGTGCCGTTTATTAATTTAGATGCGTATGCTATTCCACCTTTGAGTTTGTGGGATACCATTTTTAATGATTGGCATTTTACTTCAAACATATTGGCAATAGTTAATAAGGATTTCGATTTAAATTTTACATTGAAATGTGTTGAAGATAATGAAAGTTTTTTAACCATTGATTTCAATGGTATTTTAGAAGAATTATCATTCCAACCTGGGGAAACTAAAACAATTTTGAGACATTATACTGTAACTCAAGAAAGCTACCTTGCTATAAGATTGGGTAGATTTATAAACGGAATTTTTATTTCAAATTTTGGACTATATTTTTATTATCAAGATAGCTTAACAATTATAAATGCAGGTATGACTAGATTTTTCACATATTCTACTCCAGGACATCTAGATTTAAGTGGAAATTCAATTATTTCATCTGATTTAGATGAATTGCTCAAACAATATCAAATAATTCTTAACCAACCTGTTTATTGGGGCATTGATGAATACTTCTATATCGATGGTTCTGGCGAATATGGATTTAATGGAACTCCATTTAGTGCGGAAGCCCTTGCAATTAAAGCAAAGATGATTCAGATTCGACCCCTTTCATATCGCGATAATTCATAGTCCTTTAATAGCTACAGCCTTTTAAATAGCATTGCCTTGAAAAAAAAACAAGGCAATGCATTTTACTTTTTTAAGCTCATTACTTTCTTCGCCATGGTTAATTGATGCCAATACATTCAATACCATGTATCCGTTATTCAACGGTATGTTAAATGGTATGGCATTCCAAGCCGAAGGAGAACCACAAAATTCCATTCCTTTTCATGTTTTAGCGGCCAGCCATGCTGTAACTGGTATGGATAATACGGAAGCAAACCAAAAGCTTATTCATGTTTTACCCGTACGTGGTATAATTACCAAACATGATCAACCTTGCGGACCTGTTGGAACCAGAACCCTTGGCCAACGATTTGCCGAAGCCGATGCCAACCCAAATGTGATAGGTCATATTCTTTTAGGAGAATCGGGAGGTGGCCAGGCAAATGCTATTCCTGAGCTGCGAGAACCCATGCAAAAAAGAACAAAACCCGTTCTTGGTTACATTGATGGTGTTAGCGCCAGCGCTATGTATTATTTGCATTCCGGTTGCGATGAAATAATGGCCAGCCGCGATACCGATATTGTAGGCAGTACTGGAACCATGATGGTTTACGAAGGCCGAAAGGCAGTTAGCGAAGCCAATTCCGATGGTGTTGTACACGTTCGCATTTATGCCGATGGATCCGAAGAAAAGAACCTCGAGTATGAGCAAGCTATAAACCACAATAATTTTAAACCGGTAAAAGATAATTTTCTCAATCCACACCGCAACCAATTTATTGCCGATGTAAAAGCCAGCCGTCCCAATGTAACCGATAAACAAATTTTGGGGGGTGTAATGCAAGCCAAAGATGCTGTTGGAACGCTCATTGATAGTATTGGAACCTTTGACGATGCCGTAACTCGTGTTTTGGAATTGGCCGGTTACCAGGTAGAAGAAAAAACAACCAAATCAAGTTCATCTAATTCAAACCCAAATAAATCTGTAAATCACATGAATCCGAAACTGTCCGCACTGGTGGCGCTTTTGGCTATTTCAAGTATCGAAATAGTTGAAGGGCACGCCCACTTATCTGAAGAACAGTTGGAAGCCATTAGTGCAGGACTCGATAAGATTCCACTATTGGAAAGCCAACTGCAAGCAGCCAACGACTTAAAAGCGAAAGCCGAAGCCGATTTAACCGCTGCAACCGAAACTATCGCCTTGCGCGATGCCACTATCACCGAGAAAGAAAACAAAATTGCCGAATTAAAAGGCGAACCGGGTACTAAAGGAGCTGTTGCCATTACCGAAGGCGATGACGATCCAAAAGAAAAGAGTAATGCTGTTGCAACCGGTGAAAACATTGTAGCAGACATTAATGCAGTTGCAAACGAATATTTAGGAGGAAAGTAACATGGCTGTAGTAAATATTACAGGGCTTCAACGCGAAGCCAAAAATTATCAAAAGGATTTCAGGGTATTGCCTTACGCAATCCTTATTGATGTGTTGAAAATTTTAGGTATTTCACTGTTGGAAGTGAACTACAAAGATACCATTGTAGTAGAGCAGCGTAAAGGAGGCGTTGCCAAACCTTATGTAGCTGGTACTCTCGATTATATAACCGAGATTGCTAAATTAAGCGAAAGCGATTTGATTACCGTAAAAGCTTATGCCGCACTTAAAGACGATATTGAAAGCTATCGAGCGAAAAATGTGCTGTTTGATGCATCGGCAAACAAGGTGAACAACCAGGATAAAAAGCACCCGTTGGAGCGCGATATTATCGCTAAAAAGGTAATTACCGTAGCTGAAGATATTATTGATGCCTTATTTCCATCGAATAGGAATACAGCTGATAAAACCCCTATGGGAATGGTTGATGGTTTTGATACCATTATTAGCGATGCCATTACCGCCACCGATATTTCGTTGGCCAAAGGTAACCTGGTTAACTCCGGCGCTTTAGATGCTCCTGTTGATGGTGCAGATACTACAGCTTACGATAATTTAATTACCTGGCTGCGAAAAGCCGATGAAAAGGCTAAGGATAAACCGCTTATTCTTCGCATTCCTCCGGTGCAGTTATTGAATGTGCAGGATGCCCTTCAAAATAAATTAGCTGTAAAGGCTGTTGAGTTTGAAGATGTATTAAAACACATCCAATTCCGTTCCGGATTGTCGAAATTGAGCATTGCATCGCACTATTGTTTAGGTACCGGTGAACGCATGCACTTAACCACTCCCGGAAACTTCGATTTAGGTATGAATACTTTTGGTGATATCGATTTTGTTCAAGTACGTAACATTTTCGAAGATCCAAATTTGGTTCAGTTCTGGATGCAATGGCATATTGGTATGCGTATTACCAATTTGCATAAAAGGGAATTCATGGTTAACGAAGGCGTTCCAGTTGCAAACTCACTAAGCGGCGATTACACCGCATAAGAAAGGGGAAAACTATGAACTTTTCAGCACTAGTTAACTCAAATATCGCATTTCCTGAGGGTCAGGAAAACTTAGGCGGTATAAGTAAGGTCTATTATGGTTTCTTGGCCGATGCCGATGAAACCCAATGGCCTGAGCCAGCAGATTCTCCCACATCGTTTGCGTTGGCCATTACTATTGCGTTGCCAATAGTAATGCTAGCCACCAAAAAGATGAACACCATTTATGTGACTCCCGAAACCAGTGGTTTAGATGGTGAGACACAAGGTGAGCGTGATGCCGAAAGCACCAAACGCACGGCTGAATTTTTCTTTCCACAACCGAATGCCGATTCTTTAGGATTTGCAAGGGTTATCCAGAACCGGAGAATGTTCTTCATATTCGAAGATATGAAAGGGCAGCTTCGTTTATTGGGTTCTCCTAGGTTCCCTGCTAAATGTTCAGCCAACGATACCAGCGGTAAGGCATCAACTGACCGCCCAGGGATAACGTTCAAAGTCGAGGATATTGGAAGCGGACCCGCACCAATTTACACGGCAGCTATCCCATTAACTCCAGCAGTTTAGTAATAGGGGGTGAAAGCCCCCTTTATTTTTTAATAATATGGCTAAAGTAATTGTAGTTATAGGTTTCGCTCTGGGCGATGAATGTATTTTGGCAGCTTCAATTGAGGCATGGAAAAAACATTTATCGAAGTGCGAATTAATGGTTGTTGGCGATGAATGCGAACTTCCGAAGGGAGTTGGTTTTATTGGTTGCCCAAGTATTGCAGGTAGAACCGATAAAAGTCGTAAAATTGTAGCTGCAGCTGAAGCATTGGAAGCTGAATCGTTTGTTTTTGCAAACAATACATATCCGTTGCAAAAAATTGACTTGTCAGATATTGACCAATTATTTGCCAATCCGGCACCCGGTAACGATGCTTACCCAATTGATTTTGCAACCGAATTGCCCCGTATTTATGAAAAAGCATTGGTATTGCAGCTAAAAAACGACTTTGATATAGTAAATGTACCGTTCAATTTTGAAAGCAAGTATTTCAATCATTATTCAAAAGAAAAACCAACGGTAATTTTGCGCGACCTAGCCGATAAAATCAGGCTTCAAGTGTACGATTCCCGCCCGGATGAGTACCGTACCGCTCATTTACTAAAACATAAAAAGTTTGTGGTAGTGAATAAGCACGGCCAAAAAGCCTTGAAAGACTTTTTTCATTAATAGCTTTACTGGTTTAAATTTAAAAGCCCTGGCCTTATGGTTGGGGCTTTTTTTGTAGTCCTTTGTTGGTCGTGACCAAACTTCCACTTTTGAATTCGCATTAATTCAGTTTATTAATTAAACTTTTGTAAAAATGGCAAATCAAAAATTAAAGTCATGGCTCCAATCTCCGGAGCGTGATTACAATGCTGGGGTAACTTTATTCAAGGAATTAAAAGTAAACCCAAAAAAGGAAGGATTCTTTAATACCGAAGAACCGGAAGCAATTCACAGGAACATGCTTTATTCGTTATTGGCAAATTACCACCGGGTATATAACCAGGACGAAAAGCAACCTGAAAAAGAGGAAGCTTCGAATAAAAAGCAATCGACCAGCAAAAACCTTCAGGAGGTTAAAGAAAAGCTGGGTGAAGTGGAGAAGGAAATTGCAACCGGCAGGGTAGTAATTGACAAAAACCCTAGGGTAAAGTATGAAGATTTATCGGATGAGCTCAAGAAAGCTTACGATGAGAATGGCGAGAATTACTCCAAAGTAAAAACGCTTCATGCCAAAATAAAAGCGGTGCCAGCCGATGTAACAAATGATGAAGAGCGTAAGGAGCTGTTGAATGAAATGCTTTCCATTCAGGAAAACATTAAAGCCAACTGGAAATTGATTGACGATTGGGCAGCCGGTTTGCCTCCCGTAACAGGTGTACAACCTACCAAACCATCGGGAGCATTAACCAAAGCGGAAATTGATGCCACTACCGACTTGGTAATTCAAGCCCAAAGTAAAGACTTACGCATTAAAGCCAACGTGGCTTATTTGCGCCGTTTTTCGAAAGACGAAAACAAAGCAAAAGAAGTGGAGTTACGCATTTCAGAACTGAAAGCATGGGAAGTAAACTATGAAGAAAGTATTGGAAATACTCCAGCTGCCGGAGCCGGGAAATAACATTCCCTATTTTTCAAACGGTGAATTCTCGATGCACCAACTAATTGAGCATTTGCTTGAACAAACGGGACCCGCTAAGGTGGTTCTTTCTTCATTTAGTATTACTGAAGTTGCCATACGCACCTTTCAGCGATTGATGGAGCAAGGTACCATCCAAAGCTTGGCCTGTTTGTTCGATTTTACCGTTAGGCGCCATAAACTGGGGCTATTATTTTTTGCCAGGAATGTAATTAGCCAAATATCAATAGCTAAATGCCACGCCAAGGTTGTGCTTATCTATAACGGAAAGCATTACGTTACCGTGGTATCATCGGCAAACCTAAATATAAACGACAAAATGGAAGCGGGTATAATTAGCACCGATACGGCTATTTTCGATTATTTCTATACCAAGCTTATTGAAGGGATATCGGGAGGAATTGAAGTTACAAGCGATGAATTTAACTGAAGAACAGTTACAAAAAGTAAAGGAACTGGCCGCCTTATTTCTTTCGCCCGATGAAATTGCGGTATTAATGGGAGTCGATATCGATTCCCTGGTAAATGAAATTGCATCGCGAAAAGGTACCGTTTATTGCGCTTACCTATTGGGCAAATCGGAATCGAAGAAAGCAATACGCGAGAATATAATAAAAATGGCGAAACATGGCTCACCTCAAGCCGAAGAATTAGCCGAACGCTATATAAAAGAACAGGAACTAGAAGAAAGAAAACATGGCCGCAAATATGGCACTCATCGATAAATTAGAAACCGACCTTTTTGCTGATGAAGAAAGGTTACCCTCTATTTTCGATAAAGATGAAGTTAAAATGGTTACCAGATATAGGTATGCATTTACTAAATGGTTAAGCCAACCCACACTATCGGAAAGCGATATGAGGAGTGAATTAATGAGCCATTTTGCTATTTCGGAAGCAACCGCTTACCGCGATATGCCAATTATTCTCCATTTGGTTGGTAATATTAAACAGGCTTCAAAAGAATTCCAGCGATATCGCGCCAACCACATGATTAACGAAGGATATAAATTAGCTGAAACAGCCGAAACCATTATTGAGGTAAAACAAGCCGAAGTAATGATAAAAGCAGCCCAAGCAATGGCAAAGGTCAACAAATTGGATAAAGACGATATAATGCCATACCAATGGGAAAATATTAAACCCGATAGCTACGAAATTACCGGTGATGTTACTGTTTTAGGTCTCGAAAAACCAACTGGAGATATTGAGGCGCTTAAAGCAAAATTAAGGCGCGAATTAAGTGGTGAGAGTGATGTAATACACGAAGCAGTAATATTAAATGACAACGAGTAAAATATATCTCAATCCAGGGCAACAAAAAGTAAGGGCTTATGCTCCAAACAGTAAAACAATTGTAGCTTCCCGCCGTTTTGGTAAATCCGATGGTATTGTTGGCCCCGATCTACTTCGCGATATTCAACACATGCCACAAGGAAGCGGGTCATTGTACCAGGCAAGCTACAAACAACTTTTAGGGCGTACGTTACCATCAACACTTCAATTCTTGGATAGGCTTAATTACAAGGCCGATGTTCATTATTTTATTGGACGGAAAGCTCCAAAGTTTATGAATTTTAAAGAACCATTCATTAAACCGTTATCGTGGGAACATGTGGTTCATTTTTATAATGGTTCAATTATTCATTTACTTTCTCAGGACGTTAAGTTTACAGCCAACTCATTAACATTGGATTGGCTTAAAGCCGATGAAGCGCGCTCACTAAAAAAAGAAAAGCTATTTGAAGAAGCAATTCCTGCAGTATCTGGCAGCCCCGGAAAGTTTAAAGATGTGCCATGGTATAAAGGTATTACTTTGGTTAGCGACATGCCCACAAGTAAGCAAGGTATGTGGGTTGTTGATGAGAAAAACAAAATGTTAGATCCTAAAAATATTAAAGTAAAAGCCGTTGTTGAAGGATTGCTTTTCGACCGTTCATTAATATATCAAAAGTACGGTGCCAATTTGGAACATTTCCCCGCAGCACAAAATAGAATTGCAAATATCAATAAAGAACTGAATTACTTCAGGCGTTATCTGTATATGTATTTCGAATTCGATACCATTGAAAATATTGAAATTGTAGGACAGGAATACATTAGGGAGCAAAAGAGGTTATTACCTCCAATAATCTTTTATACTTCCATCCTGAATAAACTACAGCGCAACGACCCATCAGGCTTTTATGCCAACCTTAAGCCATCGCTACACTACTACAATAAAAGCAACGACAGTTGGTTAGATAATCAGCGTACCCATAAAGGGACTTTGGACATGGGTGCCCTGCAAAAGCATACATGCCTTGCCGATGGTGATATAGATATTACCCAACCCTTATCCATAGCATGCGATTACAATGCTAACATTAACTGGGTAATAACAGGGCAGCAGCAGAAAGGCCAGATGATTACCTTATCATCGTTCTTTACTAAGCATGAGCAGAAGCTTAGGAGTGTGTTACGCTATTGGGCTGAGTACTACACCGACCATCCAGTAAAGGAAGTAGTGTACTACTTTGATACTACCGCATTAGATAGCGCCTATGCTGATGAGCAGACAGAGAACTTTGCTGAGATAGTTTACAACGAACTAACTGCACGTGGTTGGTATGTACATCTAGTTAATACAGGTAAGCCATGGAAGCATCACATCAAACACCAATACATCAATGATGCACTAACTGGAATCAAATACTTATTCCCTCAATTCAACGACCAGAACAATGAGTTCTTATTGCCAGCAATGGAGCAAGCAGGTGTTAAGATAGGTTCAAATGGATTTCAAAAGAACAAATCAGGTGAGAAGATACAAGAAACAGAAGACGATCCGTTAGAACTTAGAACCGATGGAACCGATGCATGGGATACATTATTCATAGGACTAAACTTCTTTCCTTTTACTCCATCAGTAGTAAGCCCAGCCAGTGTAGTATTAAGAGGCCAACGCTAATCCTATTCTACCACCACCCACATGCATGGCTAGAATAGGAGCCTTTTTTTTTACACACCCCTCCCCAATTGGTTGCGACCACCTCAAACCCTACAGTATTACGGCATATAACGCAATTTTACAACCCTGTCGCGACCGATGATGGACAGCGCGGCGCAGGGTCTCAAGAGAAAAAAAGAGGGTAAAATACCCCTTTTTATGCTCTTATCAACAGTAAAACAATAATTTAACTATTCAACGGTGAAATTTTTCCACTTATTTAGAACCATTCAATAAAATAGAATGGATTCCACTAAAAAGAAATCATTTTTAGAGTGATTATTTTAATTAAAAATTTTGCTAATTCGCTGATTATTACTATATTTAAGTAAGATTTAAGACCAAATATATTTTAATGTTTAACTAAAAATTAAAGCTATGACAGAGAAAAAGTCAGAAGGGAAAACCACATCCCAAAACACAGGATCTAAAATTGGTGAGATTGTAAAAAATTCGCCTAACGTGCATCTGGTGAAAGTTGACCAGGGAAAACCCGAAGTTAAAACCCCTTTACCAGGTGAAGCCAAAAAACCAACCTACGAAGATTTATTAAAACGGTTGGAAGAACTGGAGAAACAACACGCAAAGAAACCCGCCAACATTCAAGAGGTTATTAATTTTTTTGAGGATAAGAAAAAGAAAATTACACACCTTGAATTATTCAAAAAAATTAGGTTGCGTTTAAATGAAGCCCTAAACGTAGTTAAACCCCAAGCGGATGATCAGGAATTTGAGAAACAGGAGTTTGTTTTAACGTTTGCCGTTCATTCAAATTACAGCAAAGGGGAGGAACTTTTTAAAATTACCAATCCGTTGATAATTACTAAGTGCATTGGTTTTTTAAGGGGAGAGATTGACCAAAAAACGGCAGCCCTAGAGGAAGAAATAAAAGCGGATTTTTAAAAAGCAAAAGCCCGGCGACCAAACCGGGCTTTCTTAAGATTTAAGACCCTAATAAATTGTTTAACCAAAATTTTAGAGCGATGAACAAAGATAGTAAAAAAGAGCAATACAAAGCCAAGCGGCTGGAATTAATTGCAATGAGCCAAAATATAAGACTGGCAGTAAAAGAAGGGATTTACGACACAGTTAACGAAGGATTAAAAGAATTTTACGAGGGAGAAAACCCCGACATTGAGGAGTTTAACACCTTTAACCAATGGAAGCAAAAAGGCTTTACCATTGCCAAAGGTAGCAAGGCATTTTTATTTTGGGGGCAGCCCCGCAATTATAGCCAAACCCCTGAAGGTGGAACGGAACCAGAAGAGTTTAAATTTTTTCCGCTGGCTTACCTATTTAGTAACTTACAGGTAATAAATGTAAAAGCAGAACAGGCGATAAAGCCGAAGGAAAAACAAAACTCTGACTTAGTTCCCGATTTAGTTTTTTAATTTTTTACAGTTTGCAAACTCGATGGCTTAAATATTCGTTAGTACCTTCCTTTGAAAATGTGCCGATAATTTGAAAGCGAAAACCGCAAAAGTGTAGCGATAACACCGCAGAACACACATAAGGACTTGTGTGTTCGGGCGCGCTGAAATAGGAGTTGTTCCGGTAATCCGCTTTCAGCGTATAATTCGTTCCTCATTAAATAATTAGCATTATTGCCGAAACAACAGGAGTTGATTAATTTCACTCAAAAAACTTCCATCCCACATTTACCAGCACATGTTTTAAAGTGAAATGAAATGCCGCTTTTCATTGTCCTTTAGTCAAACATTGGGGCTTATTATCATTGCTAAAAAAAGCGATGATTTATATTAATGCAGTCCGGAAACTTATCGACCCTATTGATAAGACCAAACAGCGGCCAATAGTTACCATAAAATTTATTAAGAAAAGTACCGGGGCCATTGCTTCAGGTAAAGTGGTATGCACATCGACCAACTGGGAACGCGATATGGTAAACTTTAAGTTTATTCCTTCGGGTGAGATGCGTTCCATTCATGCTTTGCAAATTATAGAATTCAACGGAGAGGAGGTAATGGTATGAAACCACCTATTGATAGGAATAAGGAATACGGCAGCGTAGTTGTAAGCGAAAACGGTAGAATGGCTTATTTGCCAGGTGTAAAAGCAGCCGTTATTTTGGAAGACAGCAGCTCCATATTGTTGCCAAATGCCGATGCATCGCGAAGCGTGATTATTAAAGGCAAAAAGGATATGCCTAAGTTTGTTCCCTGGGGAGAGAGCAACGACTTTCCGAAAGTGCTTACTGATAAAGTAGCATTAAGCCCCGTGATGAGTGCCAACCTATTTTTCAATATCACATCGAGCTTTGGCGAGGGTGTTACTCCGGTAGTGGTGATACCCAAAGGCAAGGATAAAGAAATGGTACCGCTTTTTAATGCCGAACTTTATCTAACCGATTTGATTGAAACATCGAGCGAGGCATCAAAGAAAGTATATCAGGCAATTTTAGACGATATACTTAAATGCCGCGATGAAGTGGATAAATTCTTTGAGGAAAACGATGTGGACGGTTATATAATGGAAAGCATTACCGACTTGCATTGGTTCTTTAATATTTTTCCCGAAATAATTCTTAACCAGGAATCGGGCGACAAATGGAAAATAGTGGAGCTGAAAAATAAGGAAGCTGTTTTTTCACGGTTCTCTGAAATGAATGCCAGCGGACAAATTGAGTATCATTATTACTATGGCAAATGGGGCGATAAAACTCCAAACGAAGATAAAGAAATAGCTTTTGCCACTCCGGTACTCGATTACCATTCGCCCGTGCGCGACATGCGCAAACGGATGGAAGCGGAAGCAAAAAAGAGTGAAGGTGCTAGAACGTACAGTTACATTATACCCATTAATTTTCCAACGCCAGGAAGGAACTATTATCAAAAGCCTTATTGGTACAGCCTTATTGAAAGCGGATGGTACGATTTTGCCATTATGATTCCTGAGCTGAAGAAAAATATTATCCAGAATCAATCAATTGTAAACTATATAATTGAATTGGATCAGGATTACTTTACCGATATTTTCAAGTATGAAAAAATTACGGAAGAGAAAGCCCAAAAGGAGCGTATTTTATTGGAATATACCAACCTGAATAAGTTCTTAACTGAAAAAGAACAGTCGAATAAAAGCATTATTACCTATACAAAGCGGGGTTCCGATGGCAAACCGTATCCTAAAATGACCATTAAGCCGGTTGAAACCAGCATTAAAACGGGTGAATATATAGAGGATAGCGAAGAGGTATCGAATATAATGTGTTATGCCATGTTGGTACATCCAAGTTTGGTAGGTGCAGCACCCGGAAAAAACAGTACCATTTCGGGCAGCGAAGCCCGGGAATTGTTCCTAATAAAGCAAGCCATTCTAAAACCAATTATCAACCGTGTATTGCGCCCATTCTATGTAATAAAGGCAATAAACCGTTGGAGCAAGTATTTGCAATTTATAATTCCAAACATAGAGCTTACCACGCTCGACAAAAACAAAACAGGTGTTCAATCAACCTTGGAGGGTTAAGCCATGATATTCAAAACCATTTCGGAAATAAAGGATTACATACCAACCACCATGGTTGATATTCAATACCTAACCATGCACGAAACCCGTGCCATGTTGAAACATTTGCCTAAATACCTGGGCGTTGATTTAACCAAACAGTTAATGGTTGAAGAACCTTCTGCAAACAATTTGCTGTTGATTGAATCGCTGAAGGGAGCCATTGCTAATTTGGCTTATCTGGAGGCAGTTCCATTTATCGATTTGGTATCGACAAAAACAGGGTTTGGCATTGTGAGCAACCAGAACATGGCACCCGCAAGTGCGCAACGGGTTGAGAATTTTAAAGATGCCTGCCTTAAAGCGGCCGATGATTACTTGAGCGACGCCCTTTTGTTTTTAGAATTGAATTCAGCCAATTATCCAACCTGGAACAAAAGCAGTTTGATTGATGGCGGGTTGATGGCCAGTATTGACGAATGGCCAGCTGAGATAAATATTAACTATTCGAGGGTAAAGTTTGTGAACCTGGTACCTTATATTAAGCAAGCCGAAAGGCTTTATGTTACCAAAAAATTAAGCCCTGAGTTTGTTGCGGTAATTGCCGATACCGATGATATGGATGTATTGCCCGATGCTCGCAAAGCATTGGCTTTTTATGCCGTTTATCTAAAAGGAAACGATGAACTGAAAGACGATTCATTGGGATTGAAACATTTGAATGAAAAAAACATTGAAACGGCCAACGAATATTTAAACAGTTGTATCGATTTTCTAAACACCCATTTAGAAACGTACCCGGTTTATCAAGAATTTGGATATAGCACCGCGTTTCAAAACGATTTATCAACATTCGGGTTTATAAAACTAGGATAATATGAAAAAACAAACCGATACCATCAGGCTCACCACCCCAAAAACATGGAACGAATTAACCGTTAGCCAACTGTTTTTTGTAATGAAATATTACCTGCTCGACATTCCGGAACAGTTCCTTTTAATAAACTGTTTATGCAAGTTTTCTGGAATTCGCCTTATGAAAAAAACCCACTGGCAGGAAGCAAAAGAGTTTTTTAAATTTAGGCAAGGTAGAAGGAGTTTCATACTCACGGCCGAAGAGGTGACTGTAATGGTTAAAGAACTTTCGTTTTTGCTAAAAGAAAGCACATTAACCATTAACCCAATGCCGGTTATAAAAATGTTTCGTCGCCGTTTATACGGGCCCGACGATAATATTTATAACATCACACTCCGGGAATTTATTTTTGCCGAAATGAATTTTCTGAGTTTTTGCAAAAGCAAGCATGTTACCTATTTGAATAATTTGGTAGCCATACTATGGCGCCCACAGGTTGATCCATACATGCCAAATTCACCAAGTTATGGAGGCGACCGCCGCGAACGGTTCAACGATAATTTGTTTGCCCGCCGTGCCCATAAACTAATTTGGTTGCGTATGTATAAAAAGCTGGCATTGTTTACTTTTTACAGCGGTGCCAGGTCAGCCTTGCAAAAAGAGTTCCCCAATGTATTTAGCCCCGATAACAGTTCGGCAGGCAAAACCAAAAACATGGCCAACCAAATGATGAGCCTAGTACGTGCCGTTAACGGTGGCGACCCAACAAAGAACGAACAGCTATTAGATTTGAATGTGCGCGAAATATTGGGCGAAATGGAAACGGCCCATGAGCGGGTACAGGAGTTTAAACGCAAGCATAAAAAGAAGTAACATGATACAGTTCGATTTTATAACCTACATGGAGGATGTGGCCATAAAACTCAAAGATATAGGCCACAATGAATTCAATAAAAGATTCTTCCGTATATCGGGCATTGCAGGGCTTGAAGAACTGATTGGCGAATTGCCCGATGCACAGTACCCCGCTTTAATGGTGGTTGAAAATAACGAAGGAAGGATATCGGATAACCTTGGCGATAATTTTGTGGATACCCCCAGCTATGAATTTTACATTGTAACCAATTATGAATTTGCTGACCATGGTGCAAGGGCCGCCGCTAAGAAACAATGTAAAACCATAGGGCAAAAGATATTGGCTAAAATGTTACACGATAGCCGGCAAAGGCTACATGGGTTAGATTTAATGCAGTTTGGCAATATTCCTTACTTTCCTGTTGGTCCATTTGGCGACAGGGCTATTTCCGTTTACTTCCGGTTCGATGTCAATCAATCATCGGGAATGGTATACAATGCAGCCGATTGGGAGGTATAATGAGCGAAAACGAAGACATACGGTTATCGGTTGAAGCGTGGGCTGAGATTGTGATTAAGGTTTGGGAAAGTAAAATTATCCGCAAAAAAATAACCCATACAGGCGAATTATTAAATTCATTCGTTTATCATGTATATACCAATTCAGGTGGTGACCCGGAACGCATTGTATTTGCCTTTAATTATTATGGTCGGTTTGTTGATATGGGTGTAGGACGCGGAATTGAATCGGATGATGTAGGCAATTCAGTTACCCGCCGCAAAAAACGGCCTTGGTTTAGCGCCACATTCGATTACCATGTAGATAAATTAGCCGAAATTTTGGCCGAAAAATACGGTATGAAGATTGCTAGTTCAATAGTTGATACCTTAAACGATTAATAATCCCACCCAAAAAATGTAAACCTATGAGTAATGAAAAACAAGACTTGACAATTGTTGTCAAATCGGAAGAAAAGGAAGAGTTTAAAAGGGCAATAATTGAAAGTATTAAAATTATTGCCATTAGCAGCGAAGGAACCATTACCGATAATAATTCGGTTATTGCTGTGCTTTGCGAACTCTTTCAAAAGTTTGATAGTTAAATCTTATAGGGAGGAGGAAAGGATAAAAGCGGCTAACCACCGCTTTTTTTTGTTTATATAGTTTATTGTTGTTAGCTTTATACTCCAACTATAAACCATTAATAAATGAAAATTCTACTTATTTTTTTAGCCTTTATGCCCATTATGGCAATTGCCCAGACCGACGAAGCTATTAACTATTGGGATAACCGCAAACCCAAAAACACAACCAAAACAGCAGGCAGCCAATTAAAAGGGGCCGGTAAGGCTTTTTATTTGGGTGCGGCTTTAAGCTTTGCCGGTGCTACAATTAGTTATTTAGGCAACCAATCAATTAAAAGCCAACAGGAGCAGAACCTTACCACCGATTATTCTGGTAAACAGAAAACCATTAACACCGTTAGTAATGTGTTTTACGGGGCCAGCTTTGCTTGTACCTTGGTGGCTTTTGGTAAACTTATAAGTGCCGGCAACCTAATGGACGAGGAGCGCAAACAAGCCCAAAAAAACACCAGCCTTAACTTTACCGGTAATGGGGTAAGTTTAGTTTATAAATTTTAACCTTAAATAAACGATTATGAAAAAATTACTGTTACTGGCAATATTTGTCGGTTTTTGCTTTGTTGGGTTTAGTCAGTTCAAACCAAAATATGTTCATTGTTTATTAATGGGACAGTTAAAATTAAATGGACAAATAACTGTAGTTATTGATTATGGCGATATTGAATCAACCGGTAGGGCATCACAATTAGTTGATTCAAAAGATATAGATCTAAAATTTGGAAGCATGGTAGCTGCATTAAATTATATGGGTATGCACGGATGGGAATTTGTTCAGGCTTATACCCTTTCAGTAGGTGACGCAAGTATTTACCACTATCTACTTAGAAAACCATTTGATGAGCTTGCCCCAGAAACTAAAAAACTATATACATGGGAAGATTAAAAAAAAATATTTGCTATGATTAAAGATGTAACTGATGCTCAAACGAAAGCTTTTAATACTTGGATAAGTGAAGAAACTACTTATGAACAAAAAGAAAAAGCTTATAATAATTTTATTAATAGTTTTAATGTTTTCTCCGATCCTGATGATTTTATTATTGAATATACTAGAGAGATAACATCAGATATTTTTGATTCATTAATAAATAATTATTTTAATACTCCATTTCAAGCATATTTGGAAGAACACAACTTGCGTTTTAATGAAGCAAAAAAAGTTAATATAAGTTGGGAGTGTGATTCATGGCCTTATACTATTTTTAAAGTAATAATTGAAATTGGTGATTGGTCAAAGGCAGATCCTTCAAAAATTGAAAATTGGTTTATTGAAGCCAAAAAGCAAAAGGTTAAATTTTCAAGTAACGATTATAAGCTAATTCAGGAGCGTATTGGCCTAAAATACGAAGAACAGTTATTGCATGCTGCTGAATTCTTGCAAAAGGATGAAATTTGGCCATGGTTTAATGAAACAAAGGAAGCTGGTATTGTTTTTACTGATAGGGTTTTTAAACATCTTGATTCTATTTACCCATATAAAGAATATAACGAAAAACTTAGAAATGAATTTAAAAAGTAACAAAAAAACCCAGCCTATAAGGTTGGGTTTTTTTGTTTCCATTTTGCAGAAGCCTCTTTTATAGCAAGGTGCAATGCTTGTTTTCTATTCAAAGGAACTCCAATTTCCTTTTCTTTGTGCCTAATTGCATCCTCAAAATTCTTTAATAAATCTTTATCTACATGGAATGTAACTGAAACTTCGCCTTCTTTCATAGGTATAATTATTTATAATGTAAAAATATTATAAATTAATTTGTTTTCATCATTTATTTATCATTATTTTGTAATTAAATAATATTATTATTAATTATAATATAATGAATATGATTGTAACAAAAAGTTTTGGAGGTGCTGAAATAGCTTTTGAGCCCTCAGTAGTTAATGCCAATGTAATGGTAAATGCCACGCAAATGGCAAAAGCATTTGGTAAAAATGTAACCGATTTTGTAAAAATCGACAGTACAAGAAATTTCATAAATGCTTTCTGTCAAACTGAAGATATTCAGTTTGAGAATGAATTTTCACCGAAAGGAAAACTTGTAAAAACAGTAAAAGGTCACAATTCAATTAATGGAACTTGGATGCATAGAACCGTTGCATTAAAATTTGCCGCATGGTTAGATCCTTTCTTTGAGGTTTGGGTTTACAAAACCATCGATGAAATATTGTTTTCCTATTCCCGTGAGCAGGATAATTCAATTTCGCGTGCTGTATTATTGCAACATGAGCTAAGTAAATTGGAACGTAAGGCCGATAAAAACGGTGATGATTTTGAAAAGTTTATTAAGCTAAATGCTGAATTAACACATGAACGAAGCATAAGGGCTAATGCCACAAAAGCCCGCTTCCGTGAAATTTACCGCGATATGAAACCGTTTTTTCCAACTAATTAAAAATAAAAAACCCCTGGCATGTCTCAGAAACATTGCCGGGGGCTATTAAATAAATAAAACATACAAATTTATGAAAAATTTAGAACCTAAAACCAGCAGTGAATTTATTATTCATTTTCATCAGGTAGCCAAAATTACCGAAGAATTTACCGAAAATAGTCTTACCGGACTATGTTACCACATTTTTGAAGCTAGTAAAACTTGGGGTGACCCAGTTAAAGTAGTTTACCCAAACGGTACCGAATATTACTGGGGCGAAAAAGGAATGTGGCTAGCCCACCAGTATGCTGCCGAAGGCCGCATTACCGAAGAACAGTTTTTAACATGGCTAAAAGAATACAATGCCGATGCCACAGTTATGGCCCAGCGCGATGTTAATAGCTTAGCCGAAATAGTAACCGGTTGGAAAGCTGAAATAAAACAGGCTGAGCAAAAAACACAGGAAGCCATTGCCGGTTACAGCAACGCTTTTGAAATGTATATGAAAGCCCGTACCCATTTATTCACCCTTAACCAGGAGGCCAAATGAACATACTATCAAAAAAAAGAGCCCTTGTTAACGAAGTTTGCGAAAACATTTCCGATGCCATTTGCCTTATAGTAATGGATATGGACCAAGAGCAAAACCAAGAACAATGGCAACTAAAGCAAAATATTTTAACGGCCCTTGTACAATCAAGGCTCGATTTACGTAAATTAGCAGCCGATTAACGGATGTCCTCGAAAACATTTTAATCCCAAATGTACAGACGCACGGTGTGCGTCTTTTTTTATTTACTATTGCTAATAGAATTTTAAGCACTATATTTGTACTATAAATACAAAACTTTTTAATTCATTTTCTGTTTTATGGATATGAAACAACATAGCATAACCGGTTCTTTTAAAATAAAAAAAGGGAGAGTAGAAATACAGTTGCTTTTAAAAGGATGGAAAGATGATGATTCCAATGTTCATTTTCTGTATTCGCCGGCTCTTGATTTAACTGGGTATGGAAATAGTATAAATGAGGCAAAGGAATCGTTTGAATACATGTTGAATGATTTTGTTGATTATTCGAAAAAGAAAAAAACCATATACAAAGAATTGGAGCGGTTGGGATGGAGCATTAACATACGCAAAAAACGATCAATGGCTCCCGATGTGGAAGATTTGCTACAGGAAAATGAAACCTTTAGGGATTTGCAAAATAAAAAAGGAGTACATGATTTTGAAAATGTATATGGATTAGAATTTGCATAATGTCAACAAGAAAGCTCAGCAACATATCAATTGCCGAATTTGAAGCTTTTCTGGAATTGGCACAATGCAAATTTATGGAAAACAAAAAAGGCCATGTTAAATATGTGCGTTCCGATTTATTCAGGCCCATTGCATTTCAAAACCACATTGAACCGGTTCCCGAGTTTATAATATTAAATGCCCTTAGACCCATGGGCTACACAAAAAAAGATTTCTTCGATATATTGCTTGGAACGGTAATAATAGAGCGCAACAATACTACCTTCGAAAAAAAGCCTGCAAAAAAAAACATCGATAAAAACCCAACCTAATCCGGTGGGTTTCTCTTTTCTCACATCTCACATCTAATATCTCAAATCTTATTAATTACTAATTGCTAATTGCCAATTGCTAATTAATAAAGTGTCCTTTACCACCTTTGCCCAAGGCAATACCTTGCCAATAAAAAAACATGGCAGAAAAGATTGCGCGCCCACGGGTAGAACTAAATAACAAACAAGTTGAAGCCCAGCTCGAAAGTATTGAGCAAAAAGCCAAAGATTTGAAAAAGCAGCTCAAAGATGCTTTCACCCTTCAACAACACGATCTTCTCCCGGGCATTCAAAAAGAACTGAATAAAACCGAAACTGAAATAAAATCACTGAAGCGCGAATTAGTTTCTGTTGATTCGGTGCTTAAAAATATGAATGGTTCTACATTCAACCAACTTAAAAAGGCGTATGAAACGCAAGCAAAAGCGGTTCGCAATTTAAGCAAGGACCATAAAGACTACCGACAAGAAGTTGAAAAGCTGAAAACCCTAAAAGGAGCCATGACCGGGTTTAACAGCGAACTTACCCAGCAACAGGGAATATTTAAAAAACTAGCCGGTGGATTCAATAATTATTTCGGGTTAATAACGGCCATGGCTGCTTCCTTTACAGGAGTGGTTTTTGGAGCTAAAAAAATGGTCGATTCGTTCAATGAATTTGAAAGTAAGGTTAGCGAACTATCGGCTATTACCGGTTTAGCCGGAAACGATTTAAAATGGTTAAGCGACCAAGCAAAAGAACTAAGCACCAGCACCCTTGAAGGAGGTATTAAAATAACCAAAAGTGCCACCGATATTGTTGATGCCTATAAATTAATGGGTTCAGCCCGCCCTGAACTCCTTAAAAATAAAGAAGACCTGAATGAAGTAACCAAACAGGCACTTATATTGGCCGAAGCTGCAAAAATGGAAACCGCCCCAGCCGTTGAAGCCGTTGCCGGAGCCATGAACCAGTTTAACTTACCCGCTAGCGAAGCCGCAAGGGTAATAAATACTTTAGCAGCAGGAGCATTGGAAGGTTCGGCTGAAATATCGGACTTAACCGGTTCAATGAAAAACGTGGGTGCCGTGGCCAACGACAGCAATATGAGCTTAGAGCAAACCGTTGCCGCATTGGAAGTTTTGGCTACCAAACAGCTAAAAGGCGAAGAGGCCGGAACAAAACTCCGGGGTGCCCTTTTAAAAATGAAAGATGCGGGGTTGGGTTATGCATCCGGTCAGTTCAATATGGCCGATGCCATGAATGAAGCCAATAAAAAGATTAATGAACAAGGTACAGCCGCCGAAAAAGATGCACTAAAAATAAAATACTTTGGTGCCGAAAATGTTACTGCAGGAACTATTTTGCTTAACAACATTGGTACTTACGAATCGCTAACTAAAGCTGTTACTGGAACTAATGAGGCTATAAGGCAAGCATCAATAAATACAAGCAATAATTCCGCAGCATTGGAGCAGGCAAAAAACAAGGCACAATTAACTGCTATTGAATTTGGTGAAAAGTTGGCTCCCGCCATGACTTTTAGTACCAATGCCGTTACCATGTTTTTAAAGGTTTTAATGGCTACCATTAATTTTATTAGCACCCATATTGGGGTTATAACTACAATTACCGCTGCTATTGGTGCTTATACTTTAGCCATACAAGTTGCCAAACGATGGGACGATATTCATTACGCCTCAATGGTAGCAAAAGAATTTATAGTTAAAACATATACAATAGCTAAAAAAGTTTTAACCGGACAGATTAAACTGGCCACCATTGCCCAACAGGCTTGGAATTTAGCGCAAAAGGCAAACCCAATTGCCTTATTAGTTACATTATTGGTTGCTGCAGGTGTCGCCCTTTATGCACTAACCCGCCAGTTATCATCAGCCGAAAAGGCTCAAAAAGCAGTGAACGATGTTACGGTTGAAGCCCAAAAGAACATTGCTGCCGAAAAAATTGAGATGGAAAAGCTGATGAAAATTGCTAAGGATGAAAAGAAAAGCAAAGAAGAACGGTTGGCTGCCATTAAAAAATTGAATGAAATATCGCCCGAATATTTTGGAAACCTTACTCTTGAAACCATTAATACCGATGCTGCCACCACTGCCAGCGATAAATACTTGGCATCGTTGTTAAAACGTGCCGAAGCCGAAGCCGCTTATAATGCTTTGGTTGAATTAGAACAGAAGCGTTTGGCCGCCGTAGCAAGTGGCGACGATAAAAAATTAGAGACTTGGCAACATATAGTAACTGGCATAAGAATGGCATTGGGCGATACTCAGGCTGTATATAGTAGTCTTGAAACGTCAGCTGAAAATGCCAAAAAAGCGGAGGAAGATTATATTGAGACAAAGAAACGATTATTGGATATAATTTCAAGAGGTAATACTGCTGCATCATCGGTTAATCCAAATTCACCTACTCCCGATTTAACAACAGACCCAACAAATACAACTAAAAAAGATAAAACAGACTCCAAAGATTTTTTAAAGCCTTTATTGGAAAGGCTTGAAGAACAGAAAAAACTAATTATTCAAGCTCAAAAGGAATTGAATGATGCCGGTATAGCTTCACTAAAAGATGGGATTGAAAAAGAAAAAGCCATTGAAGAACAACGCTGGCGCGAAGAGCAGGAAAATTTAAAAGGCCGCATTGTAAAAAAGCAACAGTTAAATTCATACGAAGTTGAAATTAATGAGCTCACTTATGCTCAATTAGAGATAAAAAAAGCAGAACATTTAAAACGTATTGCAGCCATTGAAGATGACGATTATGCACGGAAAACATTAGATAAACTAATGATTGCTGAATTGGAAGCGGCCACCGATGAAGAAGCATTTCAAGCCAAACTGGAAATATTACAAGAACAGTACAATCAGGAATTTGCACTGGCCGATGGCAATAGGCTTAAAGAATTGCAAGCCGAAGCAAAATTGGAAAACGATAAGCGGCAGTTAAAGTTAGATGCATTTGAAGCTAAAAAACAGATTCAAATGGCTGAATTAGGCGTTGCCCAACAGGCTTTTGGTACACTCCGTGAATTGGTTGGTCAAGAATCGAAAATGGGGCAAGCTTTGTATTTATTTGAGCAAGCGGCTGCTATTGGTCAGGTAATATTTAATACGGGAATTGCAAACGCAAAGGCTGTTGCTGCATCACCATTATCATTCGGTATGCCTTGGGTTGGTATAAATACAGCAAGTGCAGCCATAAGTATTGCGGGAATAGCCGGTCAAGCATTAAAATCAATGGGTGGTTTTGAGGTTGGCGGTTATACCAGCCAAGGCAACAGTTCCGATGCCGCCGGTATAGTTCACAAAAATGAGTTTGTGGCCAATGCCAAGGCAACAGCAAACCCAAGTGTAAAAAGGGCATTAGATATTATTAACCTGGCACAGCAAAACGGTACCATTAATACACTCGATTTGCCAACAGCCATTGCCAATATGAACATTACGCGCGGGTACGCCAGCGGTGGTTATACTACCGACACAATACAACCAGTAAAACCCAATAATAAAACCACTGAAAGCGGAAGTTTAGATTCCGCAGCTAAATATATATATGAGGCTGCTTTAATTTTCAAATCGAAACAATTGGTAATTACTGCCGATGCCATTAAGCGTATTAATGAGATAGGTGCTGAAATTGAAGTGCAAAAAAAAGTTGGAAGTAGAACATAAACTGTCCTTTAATTACAAAAATATGAAACCCATTTTTGAAATAAAAAAACACGGAATGATACCAGAATCATTAAAACCTCTTACCGACAGTATTGGACTAACATTTACAGGCATTGCTACCTACTTGAATATTAAAATAGGTTTCCTTGGCGCAACCTTCAGCGGCTTTCTGTTCAGCCCAATATTCAGCAGTTTACTAACCATTGTAATTTCAGTTTTATCCATACTATGGATAATAATGAAAATATATGATCAGTACTTAACCACCAAGCTAAAGAAAGAAGCCATGGCAGGCGCTGAACCCGAAAAAAATAAGGCTTTTCTTAAATCACTCAAAAAGGACGAATAATGCTAAGCGTTTTTTCAAACCGATACGAATCAACCGATCATGGAACCTTTTCAACATGGAATGTTCCCGAATTGGGTTTTTCATCATTTTGTTTGGAATTGCCATGGCGACAAAATCAGAATTCAATCAGCTGTATTCCGGCTGGTACCTATTGGGTTAAAATACGTTACAGCCAAAAATACGGCTTAATATTTCATGTTACCGATGTACATGGTCGTTCCTATATTTTAATACATCCGGGTAACTATGCCGGCGATGTTTCAAAGGGCTTTTTAACACATTCAAAAGGGTGCCTTTTATTAGGCAAACAAAGAGGCCTGATAGGCAAACAAAAGGCAGTGCTTAACTCACGTATTACGGTTCGCAAGTTTATGAGCCTGCTGGAAAATAACGAATTCAAGCTAATTATTACAGAAACCTATAAAAAACAACCATCATGATTTTAGAAAGCATTTTAGGCATTGTAACCGGATTGGGCGGTTCAATAGCAACCGGCATAATGAATTTGAAAACCCAAAAACTAAAAAACGAACACGATTTGGCTATGGTTCAAGCTGAAACCAATGCCATGATTGCCGAAACCGAAGCCAATATAAAAATTACAGAACAACAAGTTCAGCGCGATTTAGAACTTTCGGCAAACGATAATTTCAGAATGTCACAGGAGTTTGGCAATAAGGTGAATGTAAGCAATCAACTTATTGAAAAGCTTTTTGAACGTTGGTGGACAACTATTTTTGGCGTTTTGCTAACCTTTTTGTTGGGATTGGTTGATGTACTTCGCTCAGGCATGCGCCCGGGCATTACAATTACACTAATGGTTATAACGGCTTACATTACACAGCAATCGGTAATAATTGTAATGCAAAATCACACTTTTCTTACTCCTGATCAGGTATTTGACTTGATAGCATCTATAATTTACCTTACTTTTTCGGTGGTGGGTTGGTGGTTTGGTGATAGAGCTATGGCAAAATTCAAAACAAATAAAGCATAATGGCTATTTCAGAATATAGAGTTCCTAAGCTGTTATCGTTGGTTGGCGACCCCGTAATAGTGGAAGCCATTACCACTTCGCATTTGGATGCAGGTTCAAAAACCATTCTCGATTTTTTAATTTATGGCGATGATGCCGATGTCCATTATTTTGATATTACAATAAGTGGAGCCTATTCCCTACACTTCAATTTTGTTGATCACCTGGTTAACCTTAACGATATTTTAAAACGATCTAATTTTTCCAGTGACAACGAGTTTCTTAATCATGCGGTTGACCGAATGAACGGATTTCCCAACGCGGTGGCATATTTTACATTTAGCGTTGTTACCAATTCAACCTATCCAAATGGGTTCATCCGCATGCAATCAATTAAAATGAACGATCATCAAATGGTTGGTTCACCTTCATTTACATTTGAGCAAATTGATTTTACTTTAGGCGTAGAACCCCATTATAATGAAAATTATCGGTTAGGAATCCGCATTTATAATGGCAGTTCCGAACTACTGGGTGAATTGGTAGAATTCCCTGATTTGGAGGGCCGTGTAATATTCGATATTTCTGAATTTATTGAGATACTGCCACAACCCGACTTTGATTTGGAGGCCAACATTCTCAGCTTCAACGAAACTTGCAAACCATATTTTTATTTATTATTCGATAGGTATGGAATTCCTGCAGTAGAACACAATACGCTTTTTAGCAGCACTTATTATGCCATTTACGGCCAAAGCAGCTATATGAAAAAGGCTATCTGGAACGAGGAGGCTGGTAGTTTTTATAACGAATTATCGGTACATAAGTCGTTCCTTACGTTGCAGCCCAACTTTAAAAAAATAACGCCATTAGCACCAGAATTGCTTTCATTTCTGGTATTCGATGCTACTATAAGCACCGTTAAACTTCACTTAAAAGTTAATTTTACCGATGGCAGCAGCTACGAAGCTGACCGAGGAACCATTGGTGCAATCTATGGCAAGGTGTTACAAGCAATTGTTTCCCCATTAAGGCTTAATATTTTTGAGATAAACATTTCAAAAACCGTGGCTAATTACACCGTTGTTTTGCGCAACCAAAGCAATGTTGATATTAGCCAGGAACGTACCTACATTTTAGATTATGAAACCTACGACTATTTAAGGTTTTTTATATTCCGTTCCGATTATGGCGGTGGTTACGACTGTTTGCGGTCAACGGGTATAGTTACCAACCCCGCAAAAATTGAAAAGGAATTTGGCACTGTTGCCTTACCCGACGATTATACCACCAAAACCCGAAAGGAAATTCAGGTATCGGCTACCCGTACCCTTGAATTCAATTTAAACTGGGGTTTAATGATAAATTTTGGTGGCAATTCGCGCAACTGGAAAAACTACATTCAGCAGATTGAACTATCGGACGATATTTTTGAGTACATAAATGGCATTACCGTGCCATGCAGCTTTATTACCGACGACTATATGCTGCATAACGACAATACCAGCATATATACCCATTCATCGGTTTACAGGCGTGCTTTTGTTGATGAAGCTTGCTCCGATGATGATATACCAATTAGCGGCGATTACAGCGATGATTTTAACGAAGATTATTTTAACTAACCATGGCAAGCGAAACCTATACACAGATACGTACCTGGATTGATTCCATTTTTAAGAGCAATGGCCGCAAGTTTATCACCGGTCCCCACGCCAATGAAGGATTAAAAAAGGTATTAACCAAAGCCGAAGAACTGTTCAATTCAAAAGCTGTTGCCGGTGGCTTGGCAACATTGGGGGAGGATGGGAAAGTTCCAACAGAGCAGTTGCCAAGTACAACCGCCATTCAAAATAACTACGTAGCCACCACCGCACCAGCAGCTACTAATGATAACACAGAGGGCTATGTGGTTGGCAGCCGTTGGATAGATGTTACCAATGATAATATTTATGATTGTGTGGATGCCACAACAGATGCTGCAATATGGGTTAAATCGAACTTCGATGTGTTTTCATTTGCATTAAGCGATTATGCCACCGCTTTAACAACAGGCGTTAAGGATGCGTTTAACATGACACACCCATCAAAACTAATTGATTTATTCATTGCAGTGGCCGAAGCTCCAACAGGTTCAAGTTTAATTGCCGATTTAAAGAAAAATGGCATCTCATTTTTTACCACAAAACCAAGTATTGACGCAACAGAAAAAACATCGTTAACTGCTGCAACCCCTTTTGTTTTGAATGGCACCATAACATTTGCAAAAGGCGACGAAGTTACCGGGCACGTTGACCAAATTGGAGCAACAAATGCAGGTAAAGCTTTAAAAGGTTATCTAATTTTAGATCGTAAATAAAATGCAAGTAATTAGAGTTATCCAAAAAGAACAATCAACAGAAATGTTGAAAACAACCTATCCAAGGGAGGATAAAGAACCCATAGTTGGATTAGATGCATCCATTGAATTTTACGAAATTCAAACAATGCCATATCCTGGTGATTACGATCCAAATAAACATACCATTAGCGAAATTTGGACCTTGACAACTAACCAAGGCGAGTTTTTAAAAGTTTGCCTTATTGAATGGCTGTTAACCGAAAAACCCCAGGCTGAAGTATTGGTAAATTTTAACAATTCTTTTGGCAATTTTATTGATACGGCTTATCCAATTTGGAAGCGTGTTAAAGACTTTTCGCAACCAACCAACGAAGGAACATTAAGGCAAGCACAAGAAACATCCTTAAGGGAAGAAAGGCAATTGAGAGAGGATGCCTACATAAATTCCAACATTTTCCCAGATTTTAATTTTAATTGGTTATAAGTCATGCACGTAATTAACTCACATAGGTTTGGCGGTTCTAACCCAATGATATTAGAATTTGTAACTAGTTCCGCTGGCCAAACCATTCAATTACAAATAGGAGGTTATGAAGCTGTTAATGCTGAAGCTGATTGGGGGGATGGTACTACGAGTATTCTTACATCAAATAACGATCCTGATTTATACCATACCTATACAGTAGCTGGTACGTATGAGGTAAAAATTAAAGGTATATTCCCGGGATTGATTTTTAGTTCTTCTCTTGCCAATAGATTATACCTTACAAAAATTAAGAAATTTGGATCAGTAGGTTTGTTACTGCTATCGTGCCCAGCTTGTACAAACTTAACAACGGTTCCTGATGATGGTAACATTGGATTAAAAGACTGTGTATCGTTGAGTTATGCGTTTCAAGGATGCAGCGGGATAACTAATTGGGGAAACATAGGTAGTTGGGATGTTTCTAATGTAGTAAATTTTGAATCTGCATTTAGTGGACTTAATTTATTTAACCAAGATGTAAGTGGATGGAATGTGAGTTCTGGTGTGATTTTTAATGGTATGTTCTATGCCTGTCGTAATTTTACTCAAAATGTAGGAAATTGGAATACAGCCAATGCAACGGCATTGACTAATATGTTTATGTATTGTGAAAAATTCAATCACCCTATTAATTTTAATATTGGTAAAGTCACTACAGTTACAAACATGTTTTATAATTGTATTTTATTTAATTCCGCTATTAATTGGACGCTTCCAGCTACATTAACTTCACTTGAAGGTTTACTTACGAATTGCAATGTTTTTAACCAAGACATAAGTGGTTGGAACACCCAATACATTACAAATCTTACCGCTACTTTTTCTGGTTGTACTGTTTTTAATCAAAATATAAGTGGCTGGAATGTTTCAAATGTATCAACATTGAACACAACTTTTGCTAATTGTACAGCATTTTCACAGAACTTAAATTCATGGAGTGTAGGAAATGTTACGAATATGTACCGAACATTTATATCCTGTACACACTTTAATCAATCGATGCCTTCTTGGGATACTTCCAAGGTGACAAATATGTCAGGTTTATTTGCAAATTGTACAATATTTAATCAGGAATTAAATACATGGAACACCAGCAATGTTACTGATTTCTCACAAATGTTCCAAAATTGTCCAGCGTTCAATTCAAGTATTAGTGGATTGAGTACGGTTAAGGCTACGAATATGATGAATATGTTTAGGCTTTGTACAACATTCAACCAGTCAGTAAGTAATTTTAATACTTCTCTTGTGACTAATATGTCTTATATGTTTATGGATGCAAGAGCATTTAATCAACCGCTTGCTACATTTAATACAGCTAATGTCACCACAACTAATTCAATGTTTTTTAATTGTTATGTTTTTAATCAGGATATAAGCGGTTGGAATGTAGCCAAGGTAACAACAATGGAGTCAATGTTTTATTATTGCTATGCTTTCAATTCAGACATAAGTGGTTGGGTTACTACCGCTTTGACAAATATGTACTACACATTCGGTACCTGTTATGCTTTTAATCAAAATTTAAATTCTTGGAATGTGTCATTAGTAACTATCTTTTCAGGTACATTCGATAATTGCTGGGCGTATAATCAACCAATGAACTCGTGGAATGTGTCAAATGCAACAAACATGGCTGCTATGTTTCGTGATTGCAGGGCATTCAATCAAGATATAAGTGGTTGGAGTACTGCGAAAAATACTGATTTATACCAAACGTTTTACAACTGTAACGCATTTAACCAAGATGTTAGCGGCTGGAATATGAGTTTGGTAACAAGAACTTTAGGTATGTTTCAAAGTTGCGATATTCTAAACATTCCAATGACGTTTTCTTTACCAAAGTGCAGTAGTTTACAAGATATGTTCTCGCAATGTTCTACTTTAAATAGTCCAATTATTCTTAATAATTTAGGTGCAGATGCGAGTGTGACTGTTATTAGTATGTCTCAAATGTTTTATGGATGTTTTGCTTTTAATAATGATTCACCTAAAAATTTTAATTTGGCAAAAGTTAATAATCTAACGAGTTTCATGTATAAAGTAAATTTAAGTTCGGCTAACTATGATGCCATTTTAGTTGCTTGGGATGCTCAAGAATTAGTTAATAATTTAAGTGTACATTTTGGAACTTCAAAATATACAGAAACTGGACAAACCGCAAAAAACGCAATAATAGCAGCCGATAATTGGACGTTTACCGATGGAGGACTTGAATAATGCTAACCCTTAAAACAAATACCGATTCACTGGTAATTCCAGGTAACATTAAAATATCGGTTTCAACAGTTAATTCCATGTTGGTGCGCGACCGTGGCAGCAATACCATTAATTTTGGGTTGCAGGCCATCAACAGCAAATATTTATCGGTTCCCCACGCATCGGGTAAAAAACGGTTAAACGAAGTGGATGTTGATTTATGCTTCCGTAGTTTTAAAAAATCGGCAAAACTGCAATATCAGTCACTAAATAAAGAGCTGTATGCCTGTAATCTTAATTTCGATGAATCGGAATTTTATGGCAAAAACAAGGATAGAAGCATCCGTACGTTAACTTTAGGAGGTATTCTGTCAATTTGGGATCGTCCAAATTTTGATACTTCCGATAATGTGAATTTTGTATTTCCGGCCGTGGAAAACTCAAAATTTATGCAAGGCAGTTTTTATGAGGAAACAGTAATAGGCCAAAATAGCACTCCATACAGCGTTACTAAGAACTTTACCCCATTTGTTTATTTATGCTATTTATACGAACAAATTTTTGTTGAACAGGGATATTCCATAAAAACAAATCATTTACGGAACGACATTCATTTTAAAAAACTGGTTTTTTATACCAATACAGTTTCACATTATGTAACCGATTCAAATGGCCAAAAAGTGAGATTGAATAGTTGTTTGCCCGATATTGCCATTGGTGAGTTTATTAATAAAATAAGCGATTTATTGAATGTGCATCCCATAATTAATGAAAGCACTAAGGAGGTGTTAATAATAAGCCTTGAGGAAAGAATTACTAGGCCTAACATAGTTGATATTACTAAGTACATGGCCGATGATTTGGAAAAAATTGGAGATACATTGAACACCAAAGTTGTTTTTAAACTGGGAGTTGAAACCAGCGATGAATTGCAAACACCGCATAAATACATTTCGGAACAGGACCAATATTACTTAATGCCATCAGTTGCAACCTTTGATGATTTGCCGTTTACTTACCATCCGGGTGAGCTCCGTTTGGTAATTGATGAGAATGTATATTATGTGTACACCATGGACCAAGATACAGGTTTAATTACCTGGAAGAAATATACCCGCAATTTTCAGGAAATAACGCTGGGTTCCGGTGATTCAGTGCTAGAAATAAAATCGGACATTGCTGCAGTTACTTCAATATCAGGTGTTGAAGCAACCTCAAAGGTTGAAATGATTGGAACAAATTATTATTCTGAAGAGAAAGGTAAAGTTCCGTTCATGCTTGGTTTTGCCCACAATGCAAATGGAGTTGCCGGGCTATGGAACAATTCTGGTGGTGATGGTCAAATATATTTAAACCCAAATTCAATATTTAATTACTGCTGGAAGAATACTGCCAATATGATGGTTACTTCGTTTCAACCCTATGAATGCACCTTGCGCATTCCGCCAGCCATGCTTTCAAATTTTGATTTTACAGCCATATATAAAATAAAGAGCACGTTATTTTTCATTGAAGAGATGAATTATAGCTTTGAGGCTGAAAAAATTACCTATGATAAGTCGAAACTCCGGGCTGTTTAAAAATTCGGGAAGTGCATCTGTATTTTTTCACCTCCAATATTGTTGAATTTTTCAAGATATCTCTGAGTCATATCCAAACTGTGATGCCTTAAATGCAGCTGCATTTCACGGGCATTTATTCCGCTTTCAATTGCTTTTCCTGCAGCAGTATGTTTTAGCAAGTAAATAGTTTTACGTTTATCAAAACCTATTTCATTTGCAAAGTGCCGCCACCTTTCAGCTATCCGTGTGGGTGCTATTTTTGTTTCACCGGGTAAAAAGTTTTTCGATAATAAATAATAATTCTCCGGATACCTATCTAAGTTCAACCCAAGCAAATAATTAAATAATTGTTCGGGCATTTTAATGGGTTGCATTTTTTTATTTTTTGTTGATGTTCCAGGTATCCTTATCAACCTCTTTTGAAAATCAATATAATAAATCCGTAACCTAACAATTTCGGCAGGTCTTAAGGCTGCATAATAAACTAGTTGCGTGCAAGTAAATAATTGAGGATCTATTTCTGGAAGCCTTGTTTTAATTAACTGCATTTCGATATTTGTATAAGTAAGCAGCTCTGGTTCCGACTCTTCAAGCATATCAATTTTTAGGAATGGATTGAAAACAATAAAATCACGCTTTTGCAAAAAGGTGAAAAACGTTCTCATGCTTGAAAGATGGTTATTGTAAGTGCGGTTTGTAAACTTTTTTTGAAGTTTCAGGTAATCGATATAATCAATAGCGTGGTGATAATTGAATTCATCGCACGATAGTTTATCAAGTTTCTTTTTTTCAAGATACTTTTTAAAAGTACTTATCATGTTATTGTAAGTATGATGGGTACGTTTTTCTGTAGTACTTTTTTTTATTTCGTACACATAATCCATTGCCTGAGTAATAGATGTAAACCGTTTTTCTTGAACTTGAAAAGGATTCCAACCTTGCTTTAGCTTTATATTAAAAGCTCTGGCAATTTCATACCCCTTTCGGCGACGGCCCTCTTTGGTTGGAATTTTGTTTGAAATGAATTCCCGGAATACTTTAAACTTTCCGGTTTCAGGATGTATATATGAATACTCTACATACCAACGCTCATCAAGTGTTGGCTTTTCTTTGAAGATAGCATTTTTAAATTTTTCCATGTCGAGTAATTTGAACGCTCTCCCCAGAACCTCATTTTACCACAATGGAAATTTTGTATCATTTTGTATCAAAAAAAGCGGCTTAGAACCTCTAAACCGCTTCATATCAACAATCTGCATTTGCATAGTAGCGGGGACACGACTCGAACATGCGACCTTTGGGTTATGAGCCCAACGAGCTACCAACTGCTCCACCCCGCAATATATTTTTAGAACGTTTTTTGTCTGTTTAGCGGGTGCAAAGATACTATAAAGTAATGAACCCACAAATAAAAAGGATTATAAATTTTTATTTTTTAGTTAATCCGGTAAACAACCTATAGAAACGACTTGTTATCTAAAATGAAATTATTTTGAAGAAAAGATTCTATGACAAACAAAAAAGTTCTCGAAGTTCAAAAAATAGGTTCGCAGTGGAGCATGGAAAACCCGTTTCTTTTCTGCGCCCATCATCAAGATGCTTACCCAAAGGGAAATAATGAAATGGGACCATCTGTTTCTTTATCAGGAAGGAATATAGGAAGTGATTTTTCTGGAAAAGATGGATTTAGCATGTACCATGGCCATAAGGTACCCGGATTTCCGGCACACCCACATCGGGGCTTTGAAACCGTAACCATTGTTTTGGAGGGATTGATTGACCATTTCGATTCTAGAGGCAATGAGGGCCGTTATGGAAACGGCGATGTTCAATGGATGACTGCCGGATCAGGCTGTCAACACAATGAAATGTTTCCACTGGTAAATCAGGATAAAGAAAATCCGGCGGAACTTTTTCAGGTTTGGCTCAACCTTCCTGCAAAAGACAAATTTGCAGAACCGGGCTACAAAATGCTTTGGGCTGAAGATATACCTGTAATTAAGATTTCCGATTTGAACCAAAAAATATCCACCGTTCGGTTAACTACAGGGTTTTTTCAAGGTACGGAGAGTTTACCTCCCGCCCCATCGTCGTGGGCAAGCGACAAAAATAATAATGTAGGTATCTTTTTGATTCACATGGAGGCAGAAGCTACAATCACATTGCCTGCTGTATCAGAAACACTCAACCGCAATGTATATTTTTACCAAGGCGAGGGTATCATTCAAATCGACAATCTTGAAATAGGGTCTTCAAACCGGATAAAGTTGATTGGCAATGAATCCACAATAATCACCAATGGCCAAAAAGAAAGTTTTTTAGCTGTATTGGAAGGAGAACCCATTCCGGAGCCCGTTGTACAATATGGTCCTTTTGTTATGAATACTGAAAGTGAAATCCGGCAAGCCATGAGCGATTACCAAAAAACAGAATTCGGCGGCTGGCCCTGGGACCGACCCGATCAGGTTCATGAACGGTCAGTAGGACGATTTGCCCGTTATGGGGATGGGAGAATGGAAAAGAGGTGAATTGCTTTTAGTTTGCTGTATTTGCAAGAATTACAGGCCGTGTTTGATAAATTGGATTGGCAATTTTCAAGGCGTTTTTTAGCGGGTTGGAATAAATGCCTAGATAGATTTTCTTTAATTCCTCTTTATTGCCTTCCACGGCGTATATTTTTTTCTCCATTTCCTGGATAAAAAACATGCGCGACTCCAAGGTGTATTTATCCTTCAAATAATCAATAGTATTATTCTCGATATCGTAAGCAATATAGTTATTGTCCCATAACTGATAATGGCTGTGGATACGGTTGTCGATCAATTTTGCAATGGAACTGAACAATTCATTTTTATCGTAGTCTTTAAACTGTTGCAAATGGCTGTTGGTAATGGGTTCTGTAATTTCAATGTGTACGTTGCCTTTAAATTGTTTGATGCCCGATAAAATGCTCTTCAGATCCTCGCCAGGGGCTTTCACGTATTTATCGGTTTTTGAAACGTACAATTCCAGCATTTTCATGGCATCGCAGGTTTCCCATTGATAGGATATCGATAAAGGCACAATATTTAATTCCGAAAGGCTGTCGATAATGGAACCGTTGCTGCTCATGTCAAACATTTTCAGCAAGCCTTGGTCGGTGCTGTCGTTTCCGTCCTTGGTTCGGCCATTGCGTTGGGCAATCCAGATGGAATCGTTTTTTGAGGTGATGGTTTGGCGGATGTATTTTGATAATATAACGGAATTGTGGTACATATCGCGGGTGTTGCCGCCACGTTCCACTTTGAAAAGCTTGTTCGATTTGGCAATATCAACCACAAACTGCGAGTACAATAAATTGCTGCCAAAGGCTATTTCCGAAGTACTAAAACCATTGTCAACCAATGCCAGTTGAAACAAACCACTGTCCAACAAAATATCGCGGTGGTTCGAAATAAACAGATAATTTTTGGATGGATCAAGGTTTTCAAAGCCGGAATAGCTGAATTGGGAAATGGTTTTTTTAATTATCTGATAAATGGCCCGGTGCATGATATTTACCTGAAAATCGGTAATGGTACTAATCTGTTGAATCATTTTTTGTAAGTGCTCCACGGGAACATCGGGATATACAAATGAGGCAACTGCATTCAATGCCGGATCAGCAGTCAGACGTTTCATAGCGGCGTTTATCTCACTATCGTGGTAAGGCCTAATATCGTCGAAATTGTGTTCAGTCATAACATGAATCTTTAAATTAGTTACCAAAATACCCTTTCAAAAATTTTGATAAAAGAACATCAAAGTTACAATTATATGGTAATTGAGCAAATGTTAGGCAAATTTCTTGCTTCATTTGGTGGATCCCAACTTTGTAGTTACATTTATGCCAATTATACAACCGACAAACTTACACTATGGGAATATTTGGCAATATATTCGGCAAAGAAGAAACAAATGCAGCTCTCGAAATTGAACGTAAATTTTTGGTAACCGGCGATTTTAAAGCTTTTTCAACCGGTAAATTTGATATTATCCAAGGATACCTTTCAACTGATTCAGAGCGCACGGTAAGAGTCCGTATTGCTTCCGACCAAGCTTTTATAACTATAAAAGGAGCCAGTGATGAAACCGGCACCACCCGTTTTGAATGGGAGCAATCCATCTCGGTTAACGATGCAAAAGCATTGCTTAAACTTTGCTTAGAGCACCCAATTGAAAAAACCCGGTATATTGTCGAAATCGAAGAATTTATATTTGAAGTAGATGAATTTAAAGGGGCTAATCAAGGATTAATTATTGCAGAGGTTGAGCTTTCTGATCCTACCGATGAAATCCCAACTCCTGAATGGATGGGTCAGGAGGTAACCAATGATGCCCGCTATTACAACTCCTATCTTTCCCAACATCCGTATTCGCAATGGAACGACCAATAGATGTTAGCATCTAAAAACTAAGTATTTATAGTAGATTTCATTGGGGTTTTTATACTTTTGCTCCCCTTATTTTTGATGATCAGATATGGAGGGATACGAATTTTATACTTTATCTAACGGAATACGATTAATCCACAGTCATTCGGACGGAAAAGTTGCACATTTAGGCGTTATAATAAATACTGGTTCGCGCGATGAAAACAGTCATCAGCTTGGTATTGCCCATTTTATTGAACATGTAATTTTTAAAGGAACCAATAAGCGCAAGGCCTTTCATGTAATTAGCCGGCTTGAAGATGTGGGTGGCGAAATTGATGCCTATACCACCAAAGAAGAAACCTGTATCTATGCATCTTTCTTAAAAGAGTATTCCGAGCGGACATTGGAACTATTTGCCGATATTGTGTTCAATTCTTCGTTTCCCGACAAAGAACTGGAAAAAGAAAAACAGGTAATTCTTGATGAGATAAATTCCTACAAAGACAGTCCCGGAGAATTAATATTCGACGATTTTGAAGAACTCATTTTTGCAGGACATCCCATTGGCAGGAATATTCTAGGTGAGCCAAAATTGCTTAAAAAGTTTACCCGGAATCACATTCAGGAATTTATTCGACAAAACTATCACACCAATCAAATGGTTATTTGCTCGGTTGGCGACATTAAGTTTTCACATTTGGTGCGATGGGTTGAAAAATATTACGCCCCGGTTCCTCCAAATTTACGGCAAGAACCCCGATTGGCTCTAAACGGCTACCAACGCGAAAACAAACTCGTACATAAAGCAACGCATCAGGCTCATTGTATCATTGGGAATCGTGCCTACGATATTAACAGCTCCAAACGACTTCCGCTTGAATTGCTCAACAATATTTTAGGCGGACCCGGAATGAATTCCCGTCTTAACTTGGCCTTACGCGAACGGCATGGCTATACCTATAACATTGAATCGTTCTACGGCCCATACAGCGACACGGGAATTGCCGGCATTTATTTTGGTACTGAGCCTGAAAAAGTGGAAAAAAGTTTAACCATTATCCACTCCGAAATAAAAAAACTTCAAATACAGTCGCTTGGAATTTTACAGCTTGATAGGGCAAAAAAACAAATGATTGGCCAAATGGCCATTAGCTCTGAGAATCTTTCGAACCTAATGTTGAATATTGGGCGTAGTTATTTGCTTTTTAATAAAGTTGATTCGCTGGAACAAGTATATGAAAAAATTCAATCGGTTACCGCAAATGAATTACTTGAAGTGGCCAACGAGATTTTTGATGCAAATCAGCTATCCACCCTTACCTACAAATAACTCAATGTCCCCCAAAAAAGGCAACCTTTTGTTTTTAATAAATGCGTTTCACCAATTTTACTTCACAACGTTTGATTTAATGTGCTTTTTGGACTAAATTCGTGGTTCAAAATAACCGCTAATTCGTTTCAATTATGATGGGTAGTTCTGAAAATTCGGGGTTTTCGTTGGAAAAAGAGAACTTGATGCCCCGCGAAGAGATGTTGGAAATTGCTAAAAAGAAAAAGAATCTTCGTATTGCGGTTGCCAAAGAATCGGCCAACGATGAAAATCGTGTAGCCCTTGCCCCTCATGCTGTGGAGCTTTTGGTTACCAATGGCCATGAGGTTTATGTTGAAAAGGGAGCCGGAATTCAAGCCCACTTTGATGACCTAATGTATTCCGAAGCCGGCGGAACGTTGGTGGAAGATAAACGAATAATCTATTCCAGCGATATCATTGTTAAGGTAGCCCCTTTTAGTGATGAAGAAGTAGAACTTTTACGCGGAAATCAGTTGGTGATTAGTTCCTTTCAAATTGGCACGCAAAGCCGCGAATATGTTCAGAATCTGTTGCAAAAAAAAGTAACCGCTTTGGGTTATGAATACCTAATGGATGCGGCCACGGGCATTTTTCCTGTGGTACAAAGTATGATGGAAATTTCTGGAACAACATCAATCCTCATCGCTGCCGAATACATGAGTAATGCCAATCAGGGAAAAGGTGAAATGTTGGGAGGAATTAGCGGAATAAGTCCAACCGATGTGGTAATATTAGGTGCTGGTACTGCTGGTGAATTTGCTGCCCGAACTGCACTTGGACTGGGTGCAAGCGTAAAAGTTTTTGATTGTTCGGTTTATAAATTGCGCGATTTACAGCAGCGATTAGGAACCCGCATTTTTACATCCATCATGCAACCAAGGGTGGTAGCAAAAGCCCTGCGTACAGCCGATGTGGTAATTGGTGCTATTCCCAGCGAAATTGAAGATCAACCCTTTTTGGTGAGTGAGGATGCAGTAAGGCAAATGAAACCCTATTCGGTAATTGTTGATTTGCGCATCGACCATGGAGCTTGTTTTGAAACTTCGGAGTTGACAAGTTTTCAAAATCCGATATACCGCAAACACGGGGTGGTTCATTATTGCGTTCCCAACATACCATCAAGGGTGGCACGTACAGCCAGTTATGCACTTAGTAATATTTTGGGACAAATTTTGCTTGAAATTGGTTTGGCTGGAGGCGTTAATCCCTTAATTAAGCAACATGCTGGAGTTCGCACCGGAATTTACTTGTATAACGGAGTACTTACCAAAGAAAGCATTTCCAAAAGGTTTGGGCTTCCTTTTCAGGATATTAATTTGCTCACTGCAGCGTTTTAATAAACGAGTATAAATAATTGTTCACCGAAGGAAAACTATTCATTTCCAATATTGTTCTTTTGCTGAATAGAAAGAGGGTTTTATCCTCTTTTTTCAGGTTTAAACTAAAATAAAATGGATAAAAACAATCGCAGCTATTCAAACAATGAAATTACCGTGCATTGGAAACCTAAGGAATGCGTTAATGCAGGCACTTGCTTTCGGGAATTACGGAAAGTTTTTGACCCTTCGCGTAGGCCCTGGATTGATTTGGAGCAAGGAACCACGGAACAAATAATTGATATTGTGGAACGATGCCCAACCGATGCCCTTACGTATGATCGGAATACTACCCCTAGAGATTCCTCAAAAGAGACTTCCAGTAAACCACTAACTTCTGAAAAAGTAACTTTTAGTGTCATGCGCAATGGTCCCATATTAGCCGAAGGAAAATTTACTGTTGTAAAACTTGATGGTTCAGAGCAAGAAATTAAAAGCATTACCTCATTCTGCCGCTGTGGAATGAGTCGTACACAACCCTTTTGCGATGGGACCCACAATAAAAAAGGCTTTTTCCCCGATAATTATTAATTGAAAAATCCCATGAGCGATATTCAAAAAACTAAAGTTACTACACTAAAAGACGGCCCACTAATGGTAGAAGGGAATTTTTCCATAAAAGGGTTTGATGGTAACGTCCTTTCCACTATGGATAAGGTATTCCTTTGCCGATGCGGCAAATCGGCCAATAAACCTTTTTGCGACGGCTCGCATAAGAAATAGCCTCACGAAAAAAGGGTTTTTTATAAATTGTTATTTCAACTTTTTTGATGAGTGTTAGGTAATATAAATATTTATCGTAATTTTACGCTAATTAGGTTAATGCTGTAGCCCTCTTCTTCTATCTAACCCGATAGAGCATTACCAATACTAAAATAAAGCAAATTACTAAGCAATTTTAGAACCGTAAAATTATACGGACTGGAATTGCTGTTTTTGTTAATTTTTACTTCATTATTTGGCTTCAAATAAATCGTGTTTGTTGGTTTTAACCGCATAAAATACTCATTTGTTTGATTATCTTTGCAACCAAAATAATTGATTGATTGATAGATGGAGAATATTCGTAATTTTTGTATCATAGCCCACATTGATCATGGAAAGAGCACTTTAGCTGACCGTTTGCTACAGGTAACCAATACCGTAAGCGAGCGCGATGCACAAGCTCAGGTGCTCGACGATATGGACCTGGAACGGGAACGGGGCATTACCATTAAAAGTCACGCCATTCAAATGGACTATGAATGGAACAATAAAAAATATGTGCTAAACCTGATTGACACCCCGGGTCACGTTGATTTTTCGTATGAAGTTTCGCGCTCCATTGCTGCTTGCGAAGGTGCGTTGCTCATTATAGATGCTACACAGGGCATACAGGCCCAAACCATTTCAAACCTATACCTTGCCATTGACCATAACCTGGAAATTATTCCTGTTTTAAATAAGATGGATCTTCCTATGGCAATGCCTGAGGAAGTGAAGGACCAAATTGTTGAACTGGTTGGCTGCAAACGGACCGATATTATTGAAGCCAGCGGAAAAACAGGCTTGGGAATTAATGAAATTCTGGAGGCTGTAATTACCAGGATTCCTGCGCCCAAAGGCGATCCAGATGCTCCATTGCAAGCCTTAATTTTTGATTCCGTTTTTAATTCTTTCCGAGGAATTATTGCTTACTTCAAAATAGTAAACGGAACCATCCGTAAAGGCGATTTGGATAAGTTTGTAAATACCGGTAAGGAATATACTGCCGATGAGGTAGGTGTTTTGCGATTAAAGCAAGAGCCTCGAAGTATGCTTGGTACCGGCGATGTAGGCTATATTATATCAGGGGTAAAAACATCGAAAGAAGTGAAGGTGGGCGATACCATTACCCACCAAAAAAGGCCTTGTGCTAAAAGTATCGATGGATTTGAAGACGTTAAACCCATGGTTTTTGCGGGAATGTATCCGGTAGATGCCGATGACTACGAAGACTTGCGTGCCTCTTTGGAAAAACTGCAGTTGAACGATGCCTCGCTTACCTTTGAGCCTGAATCATCCATGGCCTTAGGTTTTGGATTCCGTTGCGGTTTCCTTGGTTTGCTTCACATGGAAATTGTTCAGGAACGCCTCGATAGGGAATTCGACATGGACGTGATTACCACCGTTCCCAACGTTTCATTCACCTGTTATACCAAAAAGGGAGAAAAAATTGAAGTACATAACCCTTCAGGATTACCCAAGGAAAACTACATTGATTATATTGAAGAGCCTTATATTAAGGCGCAAATTATTTCCAAGGCCGATTATATTGGAGCCATCATGAAACTGTGCCTCGATAAGCGGGGTGAGTTGCAAAGCCAGATTTATACGTCGAGCAATCGGGTGGAAGTAACTTTTGAAATGCCACTTTCGGAAATTGTAATTGATTTTTACGATAAATTGAAGAGTATTTCCAAAGGATATGCTTCGTTCGACTATTATCGCACGGATTATAAAAGGGCAAAATTGGTTAAGTTGGATATTCTTTTAAATGGGGAAAGCGTAGATGCTCTTTCGGCTTTAATCCATGTGGACAACGCTTATGAATTTGGCCGTAAAATATGTGAAAAACTGAAAGAACTCATCCCGCGCCAGCAATTCGATATTGCGATTCAGGCAGCCATTGGTGCCAAGATTATTTCGCGCGAAACCATTAAAGCCGTGCGCAAGGATGTTACCGCCAAATGTTACGGTGGTGATATAACCCGTAAACGTAAGCTGCTCGATAAACAGAAAAAAGGAAAAAAACGGATGCGTCAAATTGGAAATGTTGAGGTTCCGCAAAAAGCCTTTTTAGCCGTTCTTAAACTCGATTGATAAATAAAAATCACAGTTGAAACACTTCATAGAACCCTGAATTAGTAAATAATTTGGGGTTTTTTCAATTATTAGCCCAAATAGATTCAGTGGATTGCCCTAAACCTACCGGAATAATTGAATCCATCCAAAAAAGGCTCACTTTTTTGTTAAAACATTTGGATAAAAAAGTTTTTTAACTACTTTTGCATCGCTCTTTAGCAACCGGGGTGCCATAGCTCAGTCGGTAGAGCAATGGACTGAAAATCCATGTGTCCTTGGTTCGATTCCGAGTGGCACCACCTCAAAAAAAAGCCTGGTTTTAAACCGGGCTTTTTCGATTTTATTTCGTCCTACTTTCTGCCAACTTCAGTGCCTCATAAGCATTTATAATGCCTCCGGTTACCGATAAGGTAGCAAACCTCACCTTTGTCTTTTTATAGGTGGTAATATTGGGGCGATAAACTTTTTTGGAATTCTTTAAAGCCGAAGCAAGCAAAATATCCTTTAACTCCACGGCGGTTAATTCCGGATAATACGACCAAACCAAAGCCGCAACACCTGATGTTACAGGGCTGGAGAAACTGGTTCCACTTTCCAAATCGTATTTACTTCCGGGGAAAAGGGAGATTATATCCACTCCCGGAGCAAAAACATCAACGGTTTTCTGTCCATAATTTGAAAAAACACCCGGGAGTGTTTTATTGCCAATTTTGGCATTGGCTCCCACAGTAATCCAATTCTTGACAAGGGAATTATCGTTCAATCGTTTGGTTGGATAGCTTTCCACCGTATCGCAATTAGCTGCCTCATTTCCGGAAGCATGAATCAAAAGTACCCCGTGGGACTCAGCGTATAAAATGGCATCATCAACCAGATTTTTCAAGGGTGAAAATTCTTTGCCAAAGCTCATATTTATAATGTTTGCCCCATTATCAACAGCATATCGTATGGAAAGGACTACATCTTTATCGTATTCATCGCTATCAGGCACCGCCCTTAAAACCATTATTTCCACATTATCGGCAATACCGTTGATGCCTTTGTTATTGTTGCGGTTGGCTGCAATAATACCTGATACAAAGCTGCCATGCTCAGCACTTGGCCCGGTTACATCGTTATTGCCATAGTTTTTTTCATTTGGATTATAGCAATCATCGCCCACAATGATTCTGCCATTGAGTTCTATATTTAATGAAGTATTGAGTTCCTTATTCAGCTCGATGGTTTCATAATCGAGCATTTTGTAAGTAAAACCTCTTTTAAGTATATATTTTAATAATTTTTTAGCATCGGCCTCTTGTTTGTTTTTTGGTTCCACTTTTTCAATTTCATCCAGCTTTGGTTCCTTGTTTTTAGTGTAGGGGCTTAATAAAACTAAGGCAGAGTCCAATTTGGTCCGAAACTCATTCAATTCCTCCAATTGTGAAGTAATCTCTTCAATTTCATCATTATATCTTTTTAAACAATGCTGATATTGGGTGTAATTTTCCCGATCCTCTTTTGTAAGATTTTGAATAGTAGTAATAGTGTCGTAAAGCGACTTATATTTGTTTATAACCCTAACAAATTCAAAGTTTTCAATATCTAAATTTTCACCTGAGGCATTGCCTAAAAAGTTCCAACCATTAATGTCATCAACATAGCCATTGTGGTCATCATCCATCTGGTTGTTTGGAATTTCATCGGTATTTACCCATATTTTATCTTTCAAATCTTCATGAGTTATATCTACTCCGCCATCGATAACAGCCACAATAATTTTCTTTTTTGGCGTTTTACCTACCAATAATTCCTGATATGCTTTATCGACACTGACACCCTGAACTTTATCCGATTTCGGATCCAAATTATACCAGTTTAGATAATGGATGTTGAGGGAATCTAAGGTAGTTCCCTTTTGCTTATTTCCACGGGCATCAGCAACATCAAAGCTAGTTATAACCAGAAATACAATAAATAGTACTGCAGCAATTCGTATCATAATTGGAATAGGTAAATTAAATTCATTAAAAAACTAACTAACCGCTAGTTTTTTTAGTTAAATGTAAAATTGATAGAAATAACGTTTATCTATACTTTATGTTTCTTGGAAATTGCATTGGATAGTACTGATAAAACCATGTACCAAATTATTATTAAAGCAAGGGCTGCCATGGGTATAGCTGCTATTAGTATCAAATTGCCTGCTAAAAAAATAAACCTTATTTTATTGTCTTTTACTTTAAGATTTTTAAACTTAAGTGAAAACATGGGTATTTCGGCAACCAACAAATAACTCAATATTACTGCAAGACTTATGATAAAATAAGGTTGGTTAATTATTGGAGCTATGCTTGAATTGGGATAAGCTTTGAGCACAAAAGGTAATGTAGCCCAAACCATGGCGTTGGAAGGAGTGTTCAGCCCAATAAACGATTCTGTTTGTCGGGTATCGATGTTAAATTTCGCCAACCGCAGCGCGGAAAAAACAGTAATAATAAACGGCGAAAGAATTAAAACCCAATCAATAAATACAGCCTCACTAAGGGGCAAATTGCCCAATATTGTTTGACGGACAATAGCATGGGCAATAGCCGCAGGAGCTAATCCAAAACTGATAACATCGGCTAAGGAGTCGAGTTGTTTCCCCATTTCGGAATAAGCACCAAGCAGGCGGGCGCTCATGCCATCGAAAAAATCGAAAACGGCAGCCACCAAAATCATAATTCCGGCAGCAACCAAAAACCCCTCGAAAGCAAAAACAACCGATAAACAACCCGATAACACGTTGAAAGAGGTAATGGTGTTGGGCACAAAGGCAAAATATTTTTTTATACTCATAGCGTTTTGTTTAATACCGGAACAAATTTATAAATAAACCTGAATTGGTACGGATAATATTTTAAAAGTGTGTTAAAAAGTGAGTGGTTTCTGGTTACTGGTAGCTGGTTTCTAGCTACTGGTTGCTTGTTGCGGACCTCCTTCTTCCAATTGTTCTATCTATTTTGCGGTGCATGTTAGGTTGCCATTTCATTGCAACTTAATTGGATGCACCGCTTGTGGCTTTGCCACTAAACCAAGGTCGCTCCGCTAAAGCGAGACAGGTGCCCTTGGCTATGTTCTTTCGCTCCTTTGGTCCCGATAGCTATCGGGATTCCCAGCTTCTAGCTTCTAACTTCCGCCTTCTAACTTCTTGTTCCCAAACTCTAATCTCTAATTTCCGTTTTCTAGCTTCGGACTTCTATCTTCTAATACCCTTCCATCAGCTCCTTGCCCGGGTCCCAAAACAGTTCTTTAAAATTTTTTATCTGGTTATTTTCTACAATAGCACCCTCGCTTTCAAGTAATTCGCACATGGTTTCGGAGCCACCAAAATGATGTTTTCCGGTGAGCATTCCGTTTCGGTTAACCACCCGATGTGCGGGGACAAATTCTTTTTGGGTATGAGATCCATTCATGGCATATCCTACCATTCGTGCGGCTTGCGGTGATCCAATACATTTGGCTATGGCGCCATAGCTGGTAACCCTGCCTGAAGGAATCAATCGGGCAACCTGATATACGTTCTCAAAAAATGATAGTTCATTCACCATTTTTGAATGTAGTTTCTTTTAAAATCTGTTGATTATTAAGCTTAAAGCAACTGTAATTAATGGAATCGCCGTCATCGATATGTAGTTTCTCGTAATGGGTTTGAATCGATAAAATGGAATCTGTCCAATGTTCCTTATAAAGATTTGAAGTGTGTTTGATTAATTCCAGTTGATTGTGCCGAATAACTTCAAGGGTATATTCGTATAAGAATTTGCTGTCAGTTTTTAAATGTATCAAACCATCATTTACTAAAAAATGTTGATACCGGGTTAGGAATCCAGCCGAAGTGAGCCTTTTTTTTGCCCTTCCGCTTTTCATCTGTGGGTCAGGAAAAGTTATCCAAATTTCGCTGATTTCGTTTGGAGCAAAAAAAGCTTCAATAACCTCAATGCGGGTTCTTAAAAAGGCTACGTTGGCAAGTTTTTCCTCCAAACTGGCTTTTGCCCCTTTCCAGATGCGGGCCCCTTTAATATCTACTCCAATAAAATTTTTGTTTTTAAATTCACGGGCTAATCCCACGGTGTATTCACCTTTTCCACAGCCCAACTCCAGCACTATGGGATTGCTGTTTTTAAAAAAATTACGGTTCCAGTTTCCTTTCAACACATGTTCAATGGTCACATGATCTTTAATCTCGGGCTCAATTACATGCGGAAACGTTGTGATTTCCTGAAATTTTTTCAGTTTCCCTTTTCCCACGGCTTGGTGCTATTTTGTTGATTTTTCAATTCTAATTCCAGCATTCAGAATATGCTTGAGTTCTTCTTCGCGCATGGCTTGCTCAACATAGAATGTGTATTTGCCAGTTAAAGGAAAGCGGATGTTTCGGCGATAGGGTATTCTGTTTGACCATACAGAGCCAAAACCTTTACCCAACCAACGACCTGTTGGGTCGGCCAGAATGCACTCCAAGGTGTCGCGCATTAATTGTTCATTTGGAAGCTGTGTGGTTATAAACAAATAAAGGTTGCTGTATTCATATTGCCCATTGATGCGGTTATTCAAATAAATATTATATACCGTGAGAGTATCAGTAATTTCTACCTCAAAAATAGCCACACTATCTTTTGACCAGGATTCGTTAGCAAAATCAACATTATTTTCATAGAATCGGTTTGGGTCACAGCTTACGATTGCGAGAAATCCCAAAATAAAAAACCACTTACTTCTGATTTTCATTGTTACTTCTGATTTTCATTGTTACTCCTGAATTTTCGGTGTTTATTATTCGATTTCTTTTTTCTATCGTGAGGGCTGTCGAACCGGGTTAGACTTTCCTGACCAACTACATTGGTAAACTCAAGGTTTTCAGGGGTAACCGGAACCTCAATTTTTACAGGAGTAACATCGGCCCGTTGACCCTTTTTATTCTGCTCAATTATATCCTTAACTTTTTCGGTAGCAAGTGGAATAATTCCCGAACCGGGTCCACCCTCTAACACATACCACATAATATGCCGATAGACATCCGTTTTAATATGAATGGCTTTTCCTAAATGAGTGTCTAAATGAATATCGGAGGATGGAAAATTTTTCCTTTCGTCCATATAGGAATCAACTTCGTAGTTGAGGCAGCATTTGAGTTTACTGCATTGCCCGGCTAGTTTTTGAGGATTCAGCGATAACTCCTGATACCGGGCTGCATTGGTAGTAACCGAAACAAAGCTATTAATCCAGGTGGCGCAACACAATTCGCGGCCGCATGAACCAATACCACCAATTCTTCCGGCCTCCTGACGGGCTCCAATTTGTCGCATCTCGACCCTAATTTTGAATTTTTCAGCCAGCACTTTAATCAATTGACGGAAGTCAACCCGCTCGTCGGCTATGTAATAAAAAATGGCTTTGGTTTTATCTCCCTGATATTCCACATCCCCAATTTTCATATCAAGTTTTAGGTCGAGGCTAACTTGCCGTGAGGCAACCATAGTCTCTGTTTCCAATTCAATGGATTCTTTCCACTTTTCAATATCGTTGGGTTTGGCTTTCCGGTATATGGTTTTAAATTCTTCAGTAACCGGAATTCTAAGTTTTTTCAATTGATGCAAAACCAAAGGTCCTTTTAACGAGATAATTCCAATGTCATGTCCGGGTGAGGCCTCAACGGCCACAATATCACCGGTATCTAACCGCAACCCGTTCAGATTATAAAAATATCCTTTTCGGGTATTCTTAAATCGTACTTCATAAAGTTCCTCTTTTTGAATTCCTTTTGGAATATCGCGTAACCAGTCAAAAATATTTAGTTTGCCTGCGTAGGCAATTTTCAGGTTTGAAGTAAATTCCGGATCAATATTTTTAACAGGGCAACCCCTTGATAAATCGTTGTGCATTCTATACGGTATTAGTATTTATTATTGCAATAAATATGTCAGTAACTAACCCGTAAAGATAATAAAATATTGAAAGGTTGAAACCCAGTTCGGGGCACCCAGCATTTGAACCGATTAATTTGGTGATTTTTTTTGGAAAAAACTAAAATGAACGTATTTTACGGAGCCGCTGGCAATGAAAAATAAAACGTGCTTCCCACACCCTCCGTACTTTCGCACCATATTTTGTCACCATTTATTTCAACAAATTCTTTGCATAGAATCAATCCCAAACCCGTTCCTTTTTCTTTTTCAGTCCCCGGAGTTGTAAAGTTTTCCTCTATTTTAAATATTTTATTCATTTTGTCTTTGGGAATTCCAGTTCCATTATCCTTAATTGCAAAAATTAAGAACGGTTTGTCTTGATAAGTTTTGGTATAGCTAATAATCTCAATAGTTCCATTCCGGTGGGTACTGAGTAAGAATAGTGTTCATTTAAGCGGGTTATTATGATTTTTAAATATTGGATATCTTCAGGAGTGTCCTGAAAATTTCCATGAATATTGGAATCCTGAAAATCAGGAATTGCCACATTGATTGTTTTTATGGGCTGGTGGGTTAACTTATTGTCTTCGTTGATACCCTTTGGCATAAAATTTAATGCTTCTGAAAGCATTAGAGGAAATATATCATTGTTAATGTGTTTTTTCTTAAAATAAGTTTACCCTTCCTAACAATTTCAAAATGCATTAATTCTTTTTTGCTTAAACCTTTCTTATAACGGTTGGTTTAGTAAATTTAATAAAACCAATTAATTTAACAAAATGTTTTTGAAGCAGATTAAGCTCTTATTCGAGTTATATTTTTGTTTCAGAATGTTATTTCTAATTGATAATAATCTGTGTTGCTGAGTAATTCAAAAGCAATGGGTATTAAAAGTTATTCCAAAAGACTCGGGTCCTAAAATAAATGCTTGTTACATAACGGGTTTGTTTCTTTATTTGATTGTTATTTGACAATGGAAAATAGAGCCATCTGGATATTACAAGAGAGTTGACTATTATTCCTGTTTGCGGGGCTGAGTTAAAATCAGTCATTAAAAACCATTTCTTTTTTAGCGGGGTAATTAATTAGAACCCCTTTTTTTGGGCCATGATATACAAACATACTTCCTGCCGCTAATCCTGTTGCCAAACCATCCTTATATGCCTGTTTCAGGTGGTTCAAGCTGCCGGCTCCTCCCAAAGCCACCACCGGAATGGTAACCTTTTCGGAAATGGAGCGGATTAAATCCAAATCGTATCCCTGCATGGTGCCATCTTTTTCAATGGACTGGATGATTAATTCACCGGCACCTTTTTCCTGCATCAACTGGGCAAAATCAATGGGAGAAAAACCTGTGTCTTTATTTCCACCATGAATCCATGTTTTCGTTTTACCAAACCTCTTTTTTTTCACGTCGATGCAAACCACAATGGTTGAGGAGCCAAAGGTTTCGGAAGCCTGTCGCACAAAATTGGGATTTTCTGCGGCATAACTGTTGATGATGACTTTTTCGGCCCCCGAGCCAATAATTTTACGGATATCTTCCAACGATCGGATTCCACCGCCCACGGCAAATGGCATGTTGGCTTCTTCACCTACATTTTTAACAAAATCGAGCGATATCAACCGCTTTTCTTTGGTAGCCTCAATATCGAGAAAAACCAATTCATCGGCTTTTAAATCGTTGAAAATACGAACCGAGTTTATGGGGTCGCCAATATAGCGGTGTTTTTTAAACCCAATTGATTTCACCAAAGCAAGGTTTTTAAGCAACAATACCGGTATAACTCTGGGACGGAACACTTTAATTAATAATTAGTAATTGATAATTTACAATTCAACAAAGTTCTTCAACAGCAATTCCCCCACATCGTGGCTTTTTTCGGGATGGTATTGTACCCCAAAAATGTTGTTCTTTTCAACCGCCGATGCAAACCGGTACTCATACTCCGTTTCGTTCAATAAATCTTCCGGTTCATTCAGTTTCAAATGGTAGGAATGTACAAAATACAAATCCGATAGGTCTGGAATTCCTTTCATCAACAAGCTTTCTTTGGTTTTTATAATTTGGTTCCAACCCATATGTGGAACCTTATTTTTAATTGTATCATTTACTTTAAAGCGGACTACTTCAGCATCTATCCAGCCCAATCCGTTAACGCCCCCTTCTTCGCTGCTATTGGCCAATAACTGCATGCCCAGGCAGATGCCCAAAATGGGCTTTTTATTTACAAGAACGGCTTCGTTCAGTACATCAAGCAATTGCAATTGACGGAGATTATCCATTGCTTTTTTGAAATGTCCCACCCCCGGCAAAATTAGTTTGTCGGCGGTTAATATTTCCGCGGCCTCCGACGAAATAAAAGAATCCACTTTCAGGCGGTACAGTTTTCGTTGAACCGATTGCAGATTCCCCATGCCATAATTTACGATAACGGTTTTCATAATTGCACCTCTTCAATCTGAAAATAAATTTCGGGATAATCTTTTAACAAATTGGTAAACGCATTAACCGACTCAATGACTTGTTGGTTTTCGCCTTCAATTATACCAGTTTCCATAATCTAATGCCTTTGACAAAATATATGGGAAATGATACTGAAAATCGATTGTTGAAATATTGACATCCCAAAATAAATGAAGTAAAAACTGTTTTATATCCATTGTTTATTCCTGATTTAAACGAAAGTTATTCATCTTGTCCGAGGTTACATATTTTGCCTTAGCCAACGGCAACAATTACATTTGGCTAATTAATGCATCCATATCGCGTTTAATGGTTTTAAAATTAACTAAAGTATATTATTTAATTGCCAGGCTAAAATGTGTTGTATCCCGTTGTGGCTTGGCAACTGAATATCATACAAAGTAATTACAAATTTTTCGTAATTGTCGGGTATTTTTTCAAGTTCAGTATATTCTCTTTCAATGGTTTTTTTATCAATTAACAAGTAAGCAACCTGTAAGTATATAATCCGGTTGTTTTTTGTAGCAACAAAATCAATTTCCTTATTACGGACAATTCCTGTATAAACGGTATAACCCGAATTAATAAGTTGCAGGTAAATAATGTTTTCAAGCTTATAACCCATGCCATATTCAAAACCTGAGTACAAATAGTTTTTAAAAGCTAAATCGTTGATATAATATTTGCAATTCCCCGATACAATTTCCTTTCCCTTAATATTATACCTATCTACCTGATGTATAAGAAAAGTGTTTTTTAAATACCCAATATAATGAGCAATGGTTTCGTAATTTGTTTTGCGGTTTTTACTTTTAAAGTAGTTTATGATGCTGTTTATCGATATTAAATTAGACGCATTGTTAACCAGGAATGTGAAAATATCTTCAAGTAACCGGGCATCTTTAATGTTGTATCGCTGAATAATATCGCGGAGTAAAATGGTATCTTTTATTGCAGTTATATAGTGTTGTTTGGTTTCGTCGTTTGGTAAGTGGAAAAGTTCGGGTAATCCGCCCGTTTGTAAATATTGCAGAAATGCCGCTTTTGTATTCTCAATGTGATTAATCTGTATAAATTCGTGATAATTAAACGGAAATATTTGAAATTGAATGTATCTGCCCGATAATAGGGTGGCTAACTCGCCCGACAATAGTTGTGAGTTGGAGCCCGATATAAAAATTTCGTTGCTATTGGTATAATCTTGCGAATATGAATTGATTAAATGTTCCCAACCCTCAATGTTTTGAATCTCATCGATGAAAATATAGATTTTGCCAATGGGCATCATGTTTTGTCTGTAAATATTGACTAATTCATTTAAATGGTTGTAAGAACTTATAAAGTCAAAATCGGTAAATTCTTTATTTATATAAAAAATATTTTTTGCCGGAACACCATTTTTTATAAGCGAATATATTAGTTGCCGCAATATATAGCTTTTACCTGCACGCCTCTGCCCAACAAGAACCTTAACGAGTTTGTTCCCAATAAAATCATTGATTTTTCTGAGGTAAACATCTCTATGAAGTCCCATTTCAGGCATTGGATTATTCCAAAAATTATACTTTTCTAATAGCGCAAATTTATCGGTCATGTTTGATAATTTTCACAAAAATACAATATTTTCAATTACAACTGAAAATATTTCAACTTATGATAGTCCGTTTAATCAATGTAAATAATTATTATCGGGTTAAAATGAATGCACACATACAAAATTATCGGGTTAAAACGAATATGTATGTATTAAAATATCGGGTTATAATGAATATGCATGTATTAAATTATCGGGATAAAATTGCAATAATGGAAAAGATGGATCCTTTTCCACTTTTCCACCTTAGCAAGATGATGAGGCTTAAGTTGTGGGATGTAAAATTGCAATTCTAAAATTACTTCGAAAATCAATACTCGTTAATCAATGCCTGCAATTTATTATTTTCGCTAAAGCGAGTCAAGTTACACGAATGGGCATTAATTTTTAATATAAAAACCCAAACAACCACAAGGGAACGCGGTTTGCAAATCCTGTTTCTATATCATCCATAGCTATAAAAGCATGTTCAATATTTAATAATTGCTTGTTAACCTTATTTTTACCGCCAACTTCGATGGTATATTTTTCATCAACTAAAAAATCTCCACTTTTTGGATAAGTTAGTTGATGGCAGCTCTTGAGCTGGTTGAATAAAATGGTTTCTCTTACCGTCCCCAAATTTATGTTATGTTCCGAAAATGCGTACATTAAATTTGTGTTGTCGAGGTACAATTTATCTGGTTTATTCATTATTTGATTACCTGATGCTTTGGCGCTTAACGATTTTACCAACTCTGCTTTTTCCAAATAGTTGAGGTATTTTAATAGTGTACGGTAGTCGGCAATAAATAATTGATCAGAAAGTTTTGTCAGGTTTGGAGTATAAGGAACGGTTTTGCTTAACATTGAAAGCAAGCGTTTTAACCTGAGCGATGTTTCAAAATTGATTTCGGTTACTGAAGGAATATCTGTTTCTAGAATAACATTGGTAACTTCATTGAGCCGCTGGTAATAATTATCAAGACCTTCGGTATAAAAGGGATAATAGCCCCACTTTATGTAATTTTGAAAGTGCGGAATAATTTTAACTTTTTGTATAATGTTTAAAGCTATCTCCTGATGATTTTCAATGATAGTATCAAGCGATTGAGCCTGAAAATTACACTCACCACTGAGCAACAGATATTCGCGGAACGACAGTCCCGAAAGGTGATAGCTGACTTTGCGCCGGCTTAAATCACCTAAACCTTTGTAAAGCTGCAAAATGGATGAACCTGAATAAATTTGAAATAGTGCGGGATAGGAATCATAAATATTTTTGATTTCAAGCGACCAATCCAACCCTTTTTCCTTATTCGGATATTTATGTACTTCATCAATAAAAAGGTATTTACCCCCATTTTTATGATACCAGTCTGCCAATTCGACCAATTTATGGCGGAAAAAATAAGCGTTGTCGAGCGAAATATACAAAACCGATTCCCCTTGCTTCTGGAGTTCATAAGCTTTTTGCAACATTAACGTTGTTTTCCCTACCCCTCTGGAGCCCTTTATTTCAATTAATCTATTGGTCCAGACTATTTTAGAATATAATGCCCTAACAAACTTATTATTTGTAGATTGAATTAATCGCGTACTGGTTTCTATTAATGGTTCCATTCAAATATCATTTCTACAAATATACATAAAAACGGAATAGAATCCGTGTTTTATAAATAAATTATGGATTACATTCCGTTTTTCAGCTTTCAAATAGTAAGTCTCAACAATATGTTGATAGATAATAGAATGACGTTGAGGATTTTACTACGGATGTTGCTTTATGATTATGTTTTTTAAAATAACTAAAGCCCGTTTTGTGAATAACTCAAAAATATTTTTCCGTATTGCTTGATACAAATATTTTAAAGAGGTTTTTCTTTTTCCTACCAGCGAAGCATGCAAAGCTGTGTACGATAACATATGCGCTTCGATTTTTATGGGACCGAACAAATACTTTTTACAGAAAACCGGATCTTTTTTTAACTCAGTTATGAGCAAATTTGTTCGATAAAGATAGGATCGTTCATCAAACCCGTGTACGCTTCTTTGCTGATGTTCAACTATGGTAGAAGTAATTGAGTTGAAAAACTTGAAAGGATACCTTACCGATAATTGAAGCCATAACAACCAATCTTCACCACTTATAAAATGTGGGTCTTCGTTGAATTTAAAACTATTTAAAATATTTCTTTCGATAAATATAGCATTCATGCTTAAATGATTGCCTTTCAATAGAGTTTTTGATAAAGGAGATTCCGTATTTTTCCCAATCTTTAAAAGCTTGCCATTATTGTCCTTAACATCGTAGTTAAAGCAAAAAACGTTGAGGTTCAGCTTTTCAATAATTTCAGCGGCTTGGCTTAGGTGGAACGGGTATAGTAAATCATCGGAATCAACAAAATTTATATAATTGCCGTTCGACTGGGTTACTCCATAATTCCTTGCTACACCTCGTTCGCCATTTTCTTTCCAATAATATTTTATACGGCTATCATTAAAATTTTCAATAACCTCCTTTGTATTGTCTAAACCCCCGTCGTCAACCACAATAACCTCAAAATTATTATATTCCTGATTAACAATGCTCTCTATGGTTTTACCAATTAAATGAGCCCTGTTGAAGGTTGGAATTATAATGCTAAAATAAGGTTCAATCACCTCAAGTGTTTTACAGTATTGTTTTTTATAAGAAACCAAAATGCCCGAAAACAATTTAGTGATAATAACGAATGTAAGAGTAATAAATCGGCTTTCTTTTTGCTTCCAAAAGAATATTCTTGAATAGCAGCTTGAAAAATATAGTTTTTTATAACTCTTTTTTTTGAATAGTTGAAATCTATATTGTGATAGATGGAATTGGAATCATTGTCATAAATGCCTAATTTCTTAAGATAAACTATATCTTCCATATGAGCAACTGAACATATAAAACGGGAAAGCACTTTTCTCCATTCCAAATACATTAATGGTGGATTTGATGATGTTTTAGAAGTACTGTGAACCCGGAATTTGGCTAACGGTTTATTTATTTTAAGGGTTTTGTAACTAAAAAACACCCGCATCCAGTAATCGTAATCCATAACATAATGCAATGATTCATCAAGAACACCTGACTCATTCAATATTTTTCTTCTCCAAAAAACGGCAGGTTGGTGTATCGATATTCGTGTAAGAAAATCATAAGGTTCAAATTCGGCCACTCCATAATAGGTTTCATTCCCTTTTTCATCAAAGTTAATTACATCGCCATAAATAAGGTCAATGGCCGGATTATTTTGGAATATTTGTATTACGGTTTTAAATGTATCGGGTAAATATAAATCATCACTATTCAGCCAGGCTATAATGTCGCCTTTGGCTATAGCAAATCCTTTGTTTATGGCATGGCTTTGGCCACGGTCGGGTTCTGAAGCCCAATATGCCAACTGCATTTCGTATTGTTTGATAATTTCAACACTTCCATCGGTACTACCGCCATCAACCACTATAATTTCAATATTCTCAATATTTTGGTCAATGATTGACAATAGGGTTTGCTCAAGATATTGTGCTTGGTTGAAGGAAGGGATTATTACCGATATTTGTGTTTGTGGAACCATTACCCGATAAGTTATAAATTAAGTTAGAAAGTTAGCAAATGAAAAATGAAACGGTATGCGTTTAGATAAGTTGTTCCATATAAGTTTTAAACATAAGTATTTGTTTGGTATCCGCAGCGTTAAATAAAAATGGACTTACATCATCGGCCATTTCTTTTAAATTAACACTATTAAGCTCAGTTAGTATGCGAATTTTTAGTTCGGTCATGTTTTTAACCCCCAATTTTTGATTTAAATAGTCGTAATTAGGCCTGGTTGTTTTAAGAAGGAATATAATATCAAAAAAATCGCGGCCTTTTTTTCGTTTCCTGTTAATAAAGGCATAAAATTTTTGAGCTAAAAGTAAATCTACCGGAGTTATATTAATTGAAGTAAAAACATCGAACTTATTTATGATCAATTGTTCAGGAGTAAAATTAAAATGCTGAGGTTCGGTATCAAGTTGAATTAATATTTTTTGCTCGGTATGCCCTGTTAAATCTTCGTTGAAGAGCAAATTTGGAAACCTTATGTAACAATGGAATGCGCCTGAAAGCACATTTTTTATTTCTACATTATAACCTTGTTGCGATAATTTGTTTTGGATTAATAGGGCTATTTTTGAAAAATCATGTTGTGTTAATCCAAAATTATCAAAATCCAAATCCTCAGAAAAGCGGGTATTATTATGCACGATACGTAAACAGGTACCACCCAAAAAACAAAGTCGGTTTGCAAACTGACTATCAAAAATTATTTCCAATATTTTGTATTGCAAATATTCTCGAAGCATAAACTGTTTAAACCCATGTAAACTTTCGGGATAATGCTTTTGAATTTCGTTCAGGCTAAGCATCTATATATTTTTTTAATAAACCAACCCGTTTTATTACCACATTTGAATGAAACTCAGCAGCATACTGTGTTAACGTATCAAAGTTTACATATTGAAGTATTTCTGTTTTATAGAACCGAAAAGCAGCAATATCATCAACGGTATTTATTGAAGGGTTAAAATACAAAAAATCGAGGATTGCTTTTTCAGGAGCGGCTATTTTATAGGTAGTGCTTCCTTTGCTTTTAATATGGTATCCCCAAAACAAACCGGGTTTAATGGTATGATACAAAAACACACCTAATGGGCTATTTATTTCGTTTGTTTTTAGGGTTGAAACCGAAATAATTTTAAATACCGCTTCCGGTATCAGCCCATAATAACTAAGAGCTGTTTCCATGCTAATGTACGATGGTTGATATATTTTATTGGCAATAGCAAAACGTTTTTCATCATTTATAGCAGTATCGTTAAAACAATACCACCCGTTGCGTATTTTGGTAAGGTATTTTTTCTTTTGCCAATGGATTAAATTCATGTTATTAAAATCGGGTATTCGCTTTTCGATTTCAACTTTTGAAAAGAAATTATAGGTTGAAAACAGGTTTTTGAATTCAATAAACTGCATTTAGTTTCTGTTTTTATACAAATATATATATTTTTAGAAACAAAACGCGTCTTATTCATACTAAAATACTTTTATTTCATAATCATTAGGGTTTGCTCAAGATATTCAGATTGGTTATAGGAGGGGATAATAATGGAGATTTTCATCATTTCAGAATATTAGAAAGCAATAACGAGATTTTATTGATTTCAATTAATATATCAGTTGAATGAAAATCATTGATTAATGTATTCTTCTTACCAAGGACATAATAATAATCTAAATTTAGCGCATTTGCTAATGAATAATAGCAATTGTTGTATTTGTCATCGGGTATTCTTAATTCAATTACTTTGGTACCTTCGCTCATAAACAGCATATTTGTCAGTCCTGCTCCATGCAATCCTATCATTATTTCACATTGTGCACTTAATCTGATTTGTTCTTGGAATGAAAGCTCCTCGAAATAGTAAGTCTCAAAACCAAAATCGGATATTGCATGAACAAATTCCTGTTCATTCAGTAATTTGCGAAACCTTGCTTTTTGACGTGAAATATAAATGCGTTTATTTTTATTTATTGGCAAATTGAAAGATTCAATAAACTTTTGACGCAATTGTCGAATTACGGAATCATTATAATTTCCCGATGGTGCTGTATGTGTAACCAGATTTAGCGATTTTATCTTATAATGATGTTTAGTATTTAAGTATTCTATGGATAATGGTTTAAAGACTGAAAGTGTTTCTTTTTGCCAAATTTTTAAATTATCAGGCATTAGTAAAACAAAATCATGCAAATTATCGGTAACCATGATTCTGGTTAAGGTTTCAGTTATCCAATGAAAATATCCCGAATATTCACTGTTAAAAGTTATTAAATATGGTTTTTCCGGTAGTCTTTTGATTAAAAATAAATTTTTTAATAAAATCTTAACTTTATCTTTTAGATGTAACGATTGTTTAAGAACTAAATTATCTTCGATAAGGTTGCTTTGTTTTAAAACTAATCCATTCGACGTAACAATGGTATTCGAATATATTTTAAGATATGTGTCGGGAATCGTTCTTTTTAACTCATGTTCAAACAACCAGATATCCTCTTTTATAATATTTTTCGGATAACTTCTTATAGAGACAATTCCATCATGCAACTTAATTATTTTTTCGGCCCTAATATTTAACATTATTTACTATATTGATATTTAGCTTTTTTTTAAATAATCTTTAGCCAATTTAATTATATTATCTACTCCAACTTCAAGGGTAGTATCAAATGCGAATAATTTTGAGGTGTCATTAGCTTCAATTTTAACACAATATCCTTTTTCGGAACCCAATTCAAGTGGAGTGCCAAGTTTTGTGGTAATTATTTGAGCAAGATCTTTTATTTTAATCCATTGATTGTTGGTCATATCTGCTTCTTTTAAACCCATTTCCCGCATTTTTATCAGGTTTTTTACCGTGTCATGCATAAAAATAAACTGTCGTTCTTCTTCACCATTGGTCATTAATTTAATGGGTTGTTTTTGCAAAGCCTTTACAACTAAATCGGGGATAATATGTGCTTTTTCGCCGGGTGTTTCCCAGCCATATACATTCCAAAACCTTACAATACTGCCGTTTATAATATGTGACCATTGCTCGCCCAGTTTTTTGGTTACCCCATAAGCATTATCATAACTGGCTAGTTGCGACGAGGCAAACAAAAAAGGAATCTGGGTGGATTTTAGGAAGGAAAAAACGTTTTGACAAATTTGTGTATTATTTTGTATTATTTGTAATTGGTTATCTGCATTGTAAAGGAATTTTGCACCACCCACTTCCCAAGCTAAAAACCAAACATAATCAACCTCTTTAAAATTAAAAAGGTTTAATGATCTTAAATCGTATCCAATTTTAATATCAAGGTTTATTACTTCTTCACCATGAGCTTTTAGTTCTTTGCAAAGGGCTGAACCAATGGTACCTGAGCCTCCTAAAACCAAGTTCCTTTTCATATATTTATTTTTTTTGTAAAGTTTACAAAAAACCCTGAAGGGCCAATCGAAGTAAGTACGCCTAAATAATCATCAGCGTTTATGTTTGCTATTTATTACTAATGACTAATTCTGGTTATTGATTCTTTATGTTATTCCACTCAACAATACCAGTCCCAGTAAAATGACCAAATGAAGTTAAATCTAGTTTTGGATGAGTTATATCACGCCAAATTTTAAGCATCTGCCAGTTTTTAATGTCATCAAAGAAAACAATAGGATTTTTATCAAAACGGGTTTCATTAAATAAATCAATAAATACTTGTTCCATTATCCCATCTTTTTTTGCATCAACAAAAATCAGGTCGGCCATTTCAAAAAGTTTTATATGTTTAATGTAGTTTTCTTTTAAGCTTAAATCGTCGGTAAATTGCACTAAAGCACCTGTTTCAAAATCAGTTTTGTTAAACAATGTTTTTTCAAGCTTATCCCAGGGTATAATATCAAATGTATATATTACGCTACCTTCAGCCAGATATTTTAGCATGGAAAGGGAACTTGTTCCAATACTAGTTCCAATTTCAATAATTATTTTTGGTTTTTTAGCTTTTACAAATGCTGCCAATAATTTATAATGTTCGCCGGGCCATATAGTTGGGTCGGGGTTTATTGGTTCAAAGTTAAACCTTGAAGTTAAATCTGAAAGATCAATTTTAGGCGCTAATAGAATTGTTTCAAAAACGATGTCTAATAGATTTTTTGAAACTACAGAATTATCATCTTTTGCAGAAAAAATGCAGGAGTATTCCCAATGTTCAGCCCTTACCGGGGGAGGCATAAGTCGATCAATAATTTTCTTTGCCAGTTTTATTTTTTGTCTTTGAATAAATCCAGGTTCCATAATTTATCTTTTTATTATTTCCATCATTGGTCTGTAAAAACATAAGTAATTTAGTAATTTTCTTTGTTTGCTTAATTCTAATTGCAATTTCTTAGGGTTTTTTTCCAGAAGATTTACTTTTTTAATGAATTCATCAATATTATTAATACTAGTAAACAGAGTAAAAAGATCTTTGTTTGCATACCCACCAGGATTTCCAAAAGCCAGACAACCGCAAGCAACTGCTTCAATTATTCCATTACCCCAAATCTTTGCCCGATTTGTATCAAGATTTAAGCTTAAAAAATACTTGCTTTCGAGTTGCTTTTTTATAACATTTTCTAATAATTCTTCTTTTGGATATCTTATTGGGCCAATTGATTCCAACAATTCATAATCTGCCGGTTTTAGCGAGTTAGATGTCCTATTTTCGAGAAATACTCCGCATTTCTTGTCTTGATTTTTATTTATTTTCAGTAGATCATGAAATACCCCATAATAATGTAAATGGTATGGAAAATCAATTTCATGTTTTTTTGTTATTGGGTTTAGTTTTATTGTTCTATATTTTTGGTTTAAAAAAAAGCGATATCCGTGTAAAGGAAGATTATGAGACCAGCTATATGGACGTACCGCTGGTTCGAAAAACATATAAGCCCATTTAACTTTTGGAAACTTTAAAACAATTCTTTCAGGAATAGCAACATCACATGTAATTACAAGGTCAAAATCATCCCAATCTATTTCATCACAGGGTATTGCATAATCCTTTTGAGGTTTCTGATTAATTAATTCGCCGGCTTTATTCTCGATTATTTCATTTTTAAAACGGTCAAAGGTTTCAATTGTTGGCCCACCACAATCCTCGGGTCTGTGTTTCCAATAGTTACATTCTTCGGCGGTATCAACTTTTACAATAAAAAACTTCGTTTGAAACATCGTAAATAGGGCAACCGGACCAGAACGGTGAAATGAAGAAAAAATTAATTCCGCTCCACGTTTAGTCGAATCGGTATATAAATCGGTACTATTTTCCTGTTTAACAAAGGCTATTTTGAGGTGGGAATACTTCCTCGAAAAATCGGTTAAATCAACTTCTGGAATTATATACTGATCAATAAATATTTTTGTGACATCAATTGCCTGCCAGCATTTATCCTTTGCCGATTTAGGAATGAATTTTTTAATTAATTGGATCACTGAAAGAAGTTAGTTATTGATAATAAACCTAAATTATTAATTACTTTTTATTTGAAACAGCAACAATTTTCCAGATGCTTTGGGCAATCTTTTCTAAGGGATAGTCAATTAGCCCCCAATTGCTATGGTTTTTGTACGGAAACGTTCTGTTTTCTAAAATGTTAGAATCGCCATGTGTTGGATTGTTGCCTTTGTTTGCCGATTCAGGGTGATCTAAATGATAATGTGTTCCTAAAATCATTGGCTTTAGCCCGAACGACTCTAATTGATATAGCCCATCATTATCTACTCCAAGCCTTGAGTTCGTTAAATATTCATCGTATCCGGTAGCTAGCAGCCAATTATTTTTATGAGTTAATATAAAATTCCCCACCAAAGAGGTGAGTGTCTTGGTAGGATGGGATATTGATTTTATTGTTTTTTTATATTTTTCCCGGGTAATTTCTTTTCCATCCCATTCTACATTTCCAAAATAGGTGCCATAAATATGTCTTTTTGACAAATTAAGATTAACAAAGTCTTTTGGATCAATATAAATATCTGCATTTAGCAATAGAACCCAATTGTTTGTGGCTCTCCGAATTCCCACATTCTTTCCAAAATATTCCATTACCGGCATTTTTGGGTTTTGGGTAATGGTATCGTGAATTTCTTTGGGAACAATATAGCACTTGGAATTTGGGTATCTTGTTGAAATCCAATCGCAATCGCTTGGCCTGTCAGGTACTTGGTTCCATTCCACATAAATCAATTCGGGGTTGGGGAGAATTGAAAGGTTCCAATCCAAAGTTGTGCGCAGCCGTTCTGAAAAGTCACCCCCATAATTATCGTTACGGCCAACTACAATAACTGAAATGGCATTAACTTTTTCTTTTTTTGAGAAGTCAAACAATCGTTTTAAATCCCAAAACAATTTTAGACTTTGTTGGTGATAATAATTTATGCGCCATTCGATGGCTTTTTTCAATTGTTTCATTTATATTTTTGTAATAAAAGTTTTAAAAATATGCGCCAAGCACCTAATTTCCTTCGTAAATCCTTAAGAATTTGCATTTCACTTTCTTTATAAATAACAGGAATATTATTTTTTTGAATCGTACATTCATTAATTTCACTTTTCACTTTTGAATTAAGTTCTATCATACTATCCGATTTACGAAGAACTATACCAAAAACATCAATATAACCATTCTCCATCCTGACAAAACGTTCAGTGGGTAGGTTAATATTAAATGATATCAGAGGATTAAGGCCTGTATATATCAACATATCAACCGGCAAAATTTGAGGATTAGCAATATTTGTATCAAAGGTAATAATCAATCGTCCACCGGGTTTTAATATCCGTGCCATTTCGGTAAGGCCTTTTTTCCAAATCTCTGGTTTTTCAATATGTTCAAGTACACTTAAGCAAAATACCCTATCAAACGAATTATCCTCGAACTTAATCTCATCAATATTGCTATGAACGAAGTTAAACCCGACTTTATTAATAAATTCATCTCGTACGCCAAATGCAAAATGACTGGTTTGTTTATTATCCAAATGGTCATTATCAAAAGCATAAACATTTTTTGGCCCAACTGTTTTCGCTAAATAGGCAGTAAAAGGAGTGGTTCCACATCCTATATCAGCACAACTCATACCTTGCTGCAATTCCGCTTCAATTATGGCGAATGGATATTCCCAGAATCGGGAAGCATAGAATGATGGTTTTTCGGTAATTCTACCGGTCCATTCAAATCTTTTGTTATTTAATTCGGTATGATCGATTAAATTAAACTCCCCATTAAGTAATAGTAATTCCTGATTTATTTGCATAAATATTTCAGAAAAAATCTCGTTTTCTGAGGCATATCTCGAACCCCTTCCTATTCCGTCTTCCATATACTATCTATTAAAAAAAGTCCATTGTTTGGTTTATCCCACTCATTCAATTCCTTTCTGTTTTTACTTGGTAATACCTCAAGAATAGTTGCCGATGGTATATATTCTAATAATCCATCCATTGATCGTGCACCAATGTTTATGTGATATACACCTGCTTTTAAATTAAGTTTCCATGTGCAATTAATGCTAAACACTCCTGGTTCATTAACTTCTAAGTTTTTAAGAGTAGCTGTTGATCTATTTTCAATTAATGTGATATTTTGAAGACTTGAAATTGAAAATCCTATATGCAAATTAGTTATGGTTTTTTTTGCTTCATATTCAAATCGCATGGTTATCATCTCATTCTCATATAATTTGTTTTCGGCAATTGAGAACATAGTAAAATTAAAACTTTCACTTTTTGGGCCTGATCTGGGTAATCTTGACAAATCAATATTCCTGTTCTCCCCCGATATCCTACTATTTAAAGAATAACGATTAATTACTTCATCAATTTGACCTTGCATTAATTGTTTACCTTCTTCTAAAAGAATTCCTTTGTTGCATAAGGTTTGAACTTGTGATAAATTATGGCTAACAAATAGAATGGTTCGTCCACTTTTGCTTACCTCATCCATTTTTCCTATACATTTTTGCTGAAAAGCGGCATCTCCCACTGCCAGCACTTCATCAATGATCAGTATTTCGGGTTCCAAATGGGCGGCTACGGCAAAAGCTAAACGTAACTGCATTCCGCTGGAGTAATGCTTCAGTGGTGTATCTAAAAACTTTTCAACTCCCGAGAAATCAACAATGGCATCGAATTGTTTGGTTATTTCTTTTTTGGTTAAGCCTAAAATAGAGCCGTTTAAGAAAATATTTTCCCGACCCGAAAGTTCCGCATGAAAACCGGTACCTACTTCCAGCAAACTGGCAATGCGGCCCCGGCTAATAATTTCACCGGTGGTTGTTGGTGTAATCCGTGAAAGGATTTTAAGCAAGGTTGATTTTCCGGCACCGTTACGGCCAATAATGCCGATGCTTTCGCCGGGGTAAACATCGAACGAAACGTCTTGCAATGCCCAAAATTCGTCTTTGGTTTTATTCTTTTTAAACCCCGAGGTTAAAGCATCGCGAAAGGTTAGGTATGGCGATTCCTGACCCCGTAGTTTGTATTTTTTGCTTATGTTTTTTATTTCGAGAATCGGTTTCATTTAATAATTGAATGAATTGTGTACAAATATAACACTTCCAAGGTTTTTAAGTAAAACCGTTTTTGCTGCTATTTCATAATTTAGGGCGAAGAAAAATTTTGACACATCATTATTAATTACATCCAATAACGATGAGGCTTCCATTTCAACAATTATTACTTTTGGACAATATTTATTCCAATCGAGTGATTTCAGTATTTTGAATTCATAACCCTCTGCATCAATATTAATCAAATCTATCTGTTGATTGTTAGGCAAATATTTATTTAATATCTCATTTAATGGATATACATCAATAAGAATTTCTTGTTTTACCCTTTTTAGCATTCCTAGTTTTTCAAGATTTGATCTTGAAAAACTGTTCATGGGGGAATTATCATCAATAAAATAGTATATGAGCTTTTCCTTTTTATCAGAAACCCCTATTTCAAGATTAATATCTCGTTTTCGGTATTTATTAAAAAGCCTCATACTTCCCGGTCTAGGATCAATATTAATCCCAGACCAACCATTAATATATAATAAGTTAGTGTTTGAATGATGCTGAGGATGAAATGCGCCAATATCAATAAAAAAGCCAGGTTCTTTATTAGAGAGTTTAGAACTAAAAATATTTTGTATTATAGCGTCCTCACCACTTTGTGAGAAATAGTAAGTTGAAATGTTATGACCCAAAATCAACCTTCTGATAATTTGTTTTGTTTCTTGAATAAGTTTCATTTTTTAAGCAAGGTTGATTTTCCGGCTCCATTACGGCCAATAATGCCAATGCTCTCGCCCGGATAAACATCGAACGAAACATCGTTTAATGCCCAAAATTCGTCTTTGGGTTTATTATTTTTAAACCCCGAGGTTAAAGCATCGCGAAAAGTCAGATAGGGCGATTCCTGTCCGCGGAGTTTGTATTTTTTGCTTATGTTTTTTATTTCAAGTATTGGTTTAGCCATTTTGCACCTCCCAATATCCGCCTTTATCTGGTCCCACACGGTTAACAATTCCCCTGTTTTTTAGTATATTCATATTGTTGCGAATATTTTTCTCATTTATCCCAATTATTAGGCTCAATTCTTTTTGAGTGATTCTCCCATTTTTCCTGATTTCATTTAGTAACATTTTTTGATTCTCGGAGAGTATTACATCTTTTTCTAGGTCTTTTTCTAGGTCTTTTTTTAGGTCTTTTTCTAGGTCTTTTTCCTTTTTCTGTTCAAATGTTACTTCAAATCCTCCGGCATATTCACGGAATATGGGTTCCGGAAAATGTCCATTCAAAGCGTCATCAACCATCATTTTTGTGCCCCTTCCCCAGGCTTCAATGGCGCCTGAGCGATAAAAAACAGTTGCTATCAATACATTTCGTTTTCGTGATGGGTGTTCTTTTTTTAACATCTCAATATTTAATGGTTCCATTAGCAAACCATCGTTCCAAAATACCACTTTATTTTCAAAAATGCTAAGGGTTATTTCGGTCCCTGTGGCATAATTTCGGTGCACAATGGCATTTAGTATGGCTTCGCGCAACGCATTTTCGGGGTATTCAAGTGTTTCTATTCTTTCGATGCCCGTATATGAAACCACCGAATGCAGGTATTTTGTTTTTAAAATATCCATTATTTTTTCGGGCATATCAATAATTGGTCCCTCAATTATATCATGACTAATTAAATCGGCCGATGAATTACCAAATTTACCAATTTTAAAAACAGCATTATGTACAAACTTTGTGGGTCGTTTAGCAAACAACAAAACTGCAGCCCTAGTCAATTCATTATTATTATTTAATAAATCGAGATTTTTTAAAACACTTTGAATGTTATTACTTTCAGCATCAATGGGTAAGCGGTTTTTCAAAATAGCCTTGCGAACAAACCGCTTTAGCGCATCCGAATCTAAATCATTCAGATTGGCAGTGGTACAAATAACTTCATCCCAAGTTAAATTATGAGTCTGCAAAATAAGCTGTTGTAATGCATGGCCTTTTAATTCCTGGGTAGTACTTCCAATCCTGATATAAAATTTACCATGATACGAAACCGGTTGTTGGCTTTTTAAAACCCGAATCTCTAAAACTTGCTTATTGTGTGTTATCTGGGAATTGATGCTGACATTAATTGCAAGGTAATTCGCAATTTTATTTGGCAATTCTTCTAATAAAATTATTGCATTTTTAATTCCAACTACTTCACCTTTATCGTTAAAGCCAATATACATACAACCACCGTCAGTATTAGCAAAAGCAGCTATGGTTTTTAAATGTTCATCTCTCCAGGACTCTTTAAACTCGGTATTTTGGTCTTCAATTAGCATTAAAGGATTTTTACTTAAATGATGTTTTTGTTTTGATATAAACTGTTATTTGCTCTACTAAGTGCCGTTCCACCGGTGAGGTAAAAATCTACGTCCAATTTTGCCATACTAGCTAATCTCAAATTTAGAGATTTGCTATCGCAAATCTGCTCAATTCCCGAGCAATCGGGGCAGGCTGACTGAACAATTGTAAATTTTCGCTTCACTCAATTTGCGATAAACAACAATTGCTAGGTCGGGGTCAAACCGCTCAACTTAGGTAATACCTTGTCTTGCAGAAGATAAATCAGATTAGTGTAAAAATCCTTTTGCATATTGGTAGCGTTTTTGCAAGTGTTTATTCCAAATTTTTACAATAATATCGTCCGAAAGAATTTCTGCAATTTGACTTGAGTCAATAATTTTCAATATTTGATACCAGCTATAACTTTCAAGCAACCTAGAATATCTTTTTGAACGTGTTATACCTTAATACAAATATAGTGTTATATGGATCATATTTTAGAAAGGTTTCTTTAGAATTACATAAATGTGATTTTTAGGAGGATGAAAGTAAATGAGCAAGGAACGTTTTGCTCCTTGGTAGAATGTTAAGCAGTTATCACCGAACGGGAGTGCGGCGTTACGGTAAATACTTTAAGCAATATCGGCAAAATAGGCTTCGGTTTTTTTAAAATATAATAACCCCGCAAAAAACAAAACAACGGCACTTATTACACTTATCAAAAGCAGTTGCATATCGGGTGGCGATTGAATCAGGGCTCCCCGCATTAAATTTACAGCCCCACTCATTGGGTTTAAAGCTATTAAATATTTTGCCCAGGGATAGGTAATTATTGAAACCGGATAAATTACCGGGGTTAAAAACATAAGTGCTTGCACCAGAAAGGGGATGATGTATCGAAAATCGCGGTATTTTACATTTAAGGCAGCCAACAAACTACCGGCTCCAAAAACAGTAACTATGGTTAATAGCAGTGATGCCGGACGTAAACAAATAACATCCACGAAAAGGCAATGTGATAATATATCATTAGCCCAACAAATACAGCAAAAGCCATAAAAAAATCGAATGCCGAAACCAGGATACTCGACATGGGGATAATGAGCCGTGGAAAATAAATTTTTTTTATGATATTGGCGTTGCTCACCATACTGTTTGCCGAGGAAGTTAGCCCACCGGCAAACACATTCCAGATAAACAATCCCGAAAAAGCAAAAATGGGATAGGGGAGGCCATCGGATGGAACCCTCAAAAGATTTCCAAAAAAGAAGGCAAATATCAACATGGTTAAAAATGGTTGCAACACTGCCCATAGAAAACCAAGAACTGTTTGTTTGTATTTTACTTTTATATCGCGCCAGGTAAAAAAGTAAAACAACTCTTTATACTGCCAAATTTCTTTCAAATTTAGCGACAACCCTTTGGGGGGCTTAATACGGTATTCAATGGTTGGTTGCATAGGATTTATTTTAATATTTTCCAGTAACCTACTTTGTCGGAGCCTATTCTTTTTAAGACACCCATATCCTTAAATTTTTTTATTACTTTTCGAATATATTGCTCCGACCTATTTAATTCTTGTGCTATTTCTTTTTGAGTTAGTTGCCCATTTTGTGTAAGCAGATCAATAATATTACTTTCTGTATCTGAAAATATATTTACCCGCTCATTTACCCGCTCATTTACCCGCTCATTTACCCGCTCATTTATCTTTGACCTAAAGATGGTAAGCATAATCCCACCCATCGTTTCTTCAAATACAGGAGTAACCAGACCGGCATTATTAAATGCATTTACTATTTTTGAAATACCACGCCCCCAGGCTTCAATAAAGCCAGCTTTAAAAAATATATCAGCAACTTTTTTATTGAACGGTTTTGACGGATGTTTGCTTAACAAGGTTTCTATAGTATATCCTTCCGGTAAACGGCCTTCGTTCCAAAGTATAAGTTTGTCATTATAAACGCTTAGTTGTATTGATGTGCCTGTATAGTCTTTGTGAATAATGGCATTAAAAATAGCTTCGCGCAATGCTTCATCGGGCATTTCAGGGGCTTCAATTCTTTGTAACTTGTCATATGAAATAGGATGAATTAAGTATTTCGAATATAAAATTTCCATTACTTTATCTGTCATTTCCAAGATGTTGCCTTCAATAACATCCTGAAAACGTAGGTCATCATCACTATTAATAAATCTTCCTATTTTAAACTGTACCGATGGAATAAAGCGCATAGGTTTTTTCCCAAATAAGAGGATTGCTGCATTTTTAATGCTTCCATCTTTCTTCATCAAATTCAGGTTTTCCAATAGTATGGGTAGGGGTTCGTCTTTTATATTGTCGGCTACACGCTTTTTTTGCATCGCCTTACTTATAAAATATTGAACAGCTTTCGGGTCGATATCATCCAAACTGGCATTTTCACAAACCAAATCGTCCCATGATTTTCCTGCCTTTTTTAATAAAAACTGCGTAAGTGCGCTTCCTTTTAATTCCTGCTTAGTAGTCCCTGACCGTAAATGATAAATGCCTTTGTATGACACCGGAACATCAGAAGGAGAAACAATAATTTCAATATAATAATCAGGTTCCCTTCCCAGTAAATTTACCTCAGCAATAATTCCCAGGTAATTAACAATTTTATTGGGTATATCTTCCAACAATTTATTTGCATTTGATAAACCATGAACCTCACCGGAATCATCAATCCCAATGTATAATTTACCACCATGGGCATTGGCAAAACCGCATATCCATTTCAGGTATTCATCGTTCCATTCGCGTTTGTATTCTGTGTTCTGGGTTTCCACCTATCTTTATTTAAATTCTACCTGTTCGTTTTCGCCGTTATTTATGAGCCGAAATAATTCCTCCTTTGTCATGCTGTAAAATTAGCAAAACTCCAATATAATGTAAAACTATTGTGGCAGACAATAAAACACCTGTGAATGTATTTGATTATTCTTTTGCCATTTGGTCAAAAGAATAATCAAAAACCAAAATTAGTACAAATGTAAGCAGGGCAAACGCATTTAAGAATCAAAATTTTAAATTCACATTTTCGGCGCATGTATTGTACATCATTTCAAAAAATCTATACTGCATGCGCCGATTTTATACCTGAAATTAATATACCCCGGCTTTTAAGCCGGGGCTATTACTTGCGTGAGGGCTTCGCCGTTCATATTTAATCCCTCCGGGATTTTTTTAAATGCGGTTGCCCTGCAAATGTAAGTTATATGAATCTATTTACGATGTATTTTATTCGTTATATCGCATAAATAATATATATTTGGTTGTTTTATAATTTATATAATATAGACATGATTATTAGGAAACTATATTTAGACGCCATAAGACCCTTTATTAATAAAGCCCTAATAAAGGTATTGACAGGACAACGACGGGTTGGTAAAAGCTCGGTTTTACAATTGCTGGCAGAGGAAATAAAGCGCAATGAAACTGATGCTAACATTATTTTTATTGATAAGGAAGACTATTTGTTCGATGGAATAAAAAATCATCAACAGTTAAATGACTATATTTTAAAAAACGAAAAAAAAGGAATTAATTATGTCTTTATTGATGAAGTACAGGAGATTGATGGTTTTGAAAAAGTATTACGGAGTTTTTATAAAAAAGAAACGTTTGACTTATTTATTACAGGCGGCAATGCCAACATGTTTTCCAGCGAATTAGCAACGTATTTGTCGGGCCGACAGATTATTGTTCACATAGGCAGCCTTAATTTTAATGAATTTTGTAGTTTTCATAAATTAAACCCCACACAGGAAACGCTATTAAAATATATTAAATATGGTGGACTACCTTATTTAATGCACCTACCCGACGATGAAAAAATCCGGTTTGAATACCTTAATAATATATTTTCGACCATTTTGTTCCGCGATGTGGTTAATAGGCACAGCATAAGGGATCCACGGTTTTTAACCGATTTATTAAGATTTATCGCCGATAATACAGGGAGTTTATTCTCGGCCAATAAGATTTCGAAATATTTGAAATCGCAAAATATTATTAAGAATGTTGCCCTAATTCTTAATTACTTATCGTATTTGGAAGATGCCTATTTTTTGAACAAAGTAAAAAGAACGGATATACACGGTAAGATGCAATTTGAAGTTGGTGAAAAGTATTATTTTGAAGATATTGGTTTACGTAATGCAATTGTTGGCTTTAAGATGCAGGATATAGAAAAAATAATTGAAAATATTGTTTTTTTACATTTGCGGAATAAAGGTTTTAAGATAAGTATTGGATATTCAAATGAAAAGGAGATTGATTTTATTGCTATAAAAAACAATGAAAAAATTTATGTGCAGGTTTGCTATTTGTTAGACAGCCCTAAAACCATTGAGCGGGAATTTGGAAATTTACTATTACTTAATGACAATTATCCCAAATATGTTGTGTCATTTGATTCAATATCAGCTCTTAACACCTATAAAGGCATCATACATTTTACCTTGCTCGATTTTCTGGTCAATTTTTAGTGCTCACCGAGTTTTGTAGAAATCCAATAAACCCAGCTTTAAAAAATATCGGCTATATTTTTATGGTGGGGTTTCGATGGATGTTTATAGTAAAAAGGCAATGGCAAAACCGCATATCCATTTCAGGTATTCATCGTTCCATTCGCGCTTGTATTCTGTGTTCTGTGTTTCTAATGGTTTTAGTTTGCATACAAATATAGTATTCAAGTTGTAAAACGTTCTTTAGGTGTACGAATAAATACTTTTTACAATTTACAAATGTATGTACTTTCAGGTACTTTATTAAGAAAGAAATTAAAGACTATTAAATTTTAGTTTTTATTTCAACTATTGGAGGGCTTCTTGAATAACACGAAAAACATTTTGAACATACTTTTCGACGGTAAAGTTTTCTTTAGCAAACTTGAATGCATTTACTCTAATTCGGTCATGCAAATCATTGTTCTCCATCAACAGAATCATCATTTCCTTCAATTGTTTAACACTACCAACATATAAAAGCCCGGTATTGTTATGATTTATAAGTTCTGATGTGCCACCAGAATCCCGGCCTATTACGGGTAAACCATGTGACATTGCTTCAGCCGTTACCCGTCCCATCGCCTCATATTTTGAGCACATTAATAAGGCATCACTTTCTTTATAGTACTTATCCACATCGGTGATATAACCAACAAATTCAACATTATTGAACAATTGATGTTCCGCAATAAGCTTTTGACAAGTTTCAATATCTCCGCCTCCTATTATTAAGAGTTTTGTTTTAGGATACTTTTTGATAACCTCACTGATTGCCATTATAGCATCCATCTGCCCTTTGTTTTCTGAAACTAACCCAACCATTAGAAAAATATAGTCTTTGCTTATTGATATGGCTTTATTGATTGATAATTGGTTTTCAGGATAAATTCCATTATAAATAATATAATTATTGCAGTTGAGCTTGTTTTTGTTTATAAAATAGTTTTTAAGTGCTTTGGATATAAACACGTTAGCATTTGAGCTGCGTATTAATTTATTATATATGAAAATCGGAAAATCAAGTTTGTAGTTATAATGAAGTTTTGCAAATTCACGAAAATGCCAAACATGTGGTTTTTTTATAATTTTTGCCAATAAGATACCCATTATCGTAACCGAAGAATTGGTATATACCAAATCAATGTTATTAGAATAGGCATATTTAGCAAGTGTTGGAAGTACTTTGAGAGTATTATAAAACCTAGCCAATACTTCATACATTCGTCTAAGAAAGATGGATATTTTATTGCCAGTATCATATTTTGCCATACATAGTTGAATGGGAATAATTTTACAATGAATGCCTTGTCTATGCAATTCTTCAGTAAAATCACCTTCGGAGGGACAAACAACATAACTATTAACACCAAATTGTTTTAAACCTTGAACCAAGGATAACAAAGAACGGTTAGCACCATATAAACCAGAATCGTGTGAAATAAATAAAACATTCATTATAAAATAAAATTGAATGACTCCCCATTTACACAAACACCAAGTGTTTTACTAATTTTTTTAAATTGAATTTTATACATTTTTCCCCACATTTCAATAATTTTCATCTCGCCTACACGATTTGCATCATCGATGAATATAGAATAGTTCGGGGTTAAATAGTTATAAATAAAGGGCAAGGCAGGGTATCGTGATAGGGCTAAGTCTTGACGATGTGCTTCTGGTCCATCTATTATCACCATGTCGAAGGTGTTATCACCTATTGAATCTTGAATTATTGTTGTGTTGAACCATAATAATTTATTCAAGGTTATATTACTAACACATAATTCAGCATGTATAAATGTAATGTATTCTGTTAATTCTTCTTCTTTTATTATATGAATCAATGAGTTGTGCCAATTTATATTGTTATCTACAGAATAGATATGAGCCACTATTTTTTCCTTTTTTAAAAATCGCGCAATTATTATTGTTGACACCCCAGAACCAAATTCTATAATGCTTTTTCTATTATTGATGGCAATATCATTAATTATCATATTAATAGAGTAAAAGTCCAATGCTGAATTGGAAATTGGAAGATACTTATAACCATTTATATATTGGCTTAAAATATTTTCTGACAATAAATTTTTTAAACCATAATCAGTTTAATTGAGCAATGATTCTCTTATTCTATCTTTAATTTGTCTTAACATAATTTATGGTTTTTTACTTAATTAAACAAATTTGTCTTTTATAGTTATTTGAAAATATTTTTTGCTTTTTTAATAATTTGGAGTAGGATATTTTGACTTTTACCTTTAACCGTATTTTCATAAACAGAAAAATCAAATTTGTAATCAGGTAAAATATAGTAAGGGTGTTTAACTGGAAAGATCATAGGCAATGAATTTTGAAAAATAAATATAGAATCAGCATTTTTAGTATGAGTTGCATCGAATCCAAAACCAATATTTTTTATTAAGTTTTTACATGGAACAATTGATAAACCGGAGTTGATTAATCGAGAATATGTCCATTGATAATCCCATGTATCTATTTTTTGTTCATATACTAAATCGATTGTTTGTTTGCGATAATTATATTGTGGTAAAGTTAAAAAACTATTTTCTAAAATATTTGTTGTTTTTATTTCTGGCCAAAAAGTTAAATTGAAGTCATTTAACTTCCAGGCTCTTTTCCAAGTAGCCCATCCCCAAATTGCTCCAATTTTTGAAAAAACATAAGAGAAACCATTATTCAAAGTATCGATAGGATTATGACCACTAATCATCATAATCCTTGAATCATTTTCATATTTTAACAATAACTCTTCACAGTAAGGGAAAAAACTCAAATCTGGAACAATATCATCTTCTAAAATAATCCCCATGTCCACAGATTCAAAAAACCAGTTTATTGCTTCAATTACGCCAAGTTTGCAGCCCAAATTTGATTCTTGATAGTGGCGGTTTACTTTACAATTCCAATCGATGTTACCAAAAACAGCTCTTGTTTTAGTACATTGAGTAAAATCATTAATGTTATTTGTTCTAGGGCCATCGGCGGCAATATATATTTCGGCAGGTTTAATGTGTTGAAGCACCCTTAAAACTTGCTGAGAGCATTCGGGACGATTAAATAAAATTATCAGGATTGGAGTTTTAAACATATTTTGTTTTTGTAGGTTTTTAAAGTAACTTGTATATTGTCACTTATAATGCAATAGTTGTGTTCCGTCAAAAATAGAAATTAAATTCGAGAGGGTTTATTAATTTTACCGTTCAGTTTAAAAGTATGTTAAAAAAATATTTTATAGCTTTTTTTATTTTTTCATTTAATTTTTTTTTAAATGCACAGCAGCAGGTTGATCCTGTTTTCCCGAAAGATATTGGTTTTGTAACAGATACAGTTGTTGAATTTGTTTGGAATCCAATAACCGATGCTCAGACCTATACATTTCAAATATCAGACAATCAAAATTTTGCAAGTTCTACAATTATATCAGATATAATAGCAAATAAGTTTACCTATACTAATTTAGAATTTAATAAAACATATTATTGGAAAGCAAAAGCAGATAATTCAAATTGGTCAAGTACAAAAAGTTTCGAAACCTTTTCCCCAAAGGGTATTTCAACCATTAATGGTTGGTTTTCTGCCGATTATGGAGTTTCACATGATATAAACGGTTTTATCGAAAAATGGTATGATAAAACCGATTCTTCAAAAACATTTTATCAAAACGTGGCAACCTCAAAGCCTCTATTAAAGGAAAACACCGAAACATTAAATAATAATAGTGTAATATATTTTGATGGCCTTAACGACTATTTCTATTATGACTCATCTATTTCTATTGGATCTGTTTTTATTTTATTAAACTATACAAAAGCATCCGTTTTTACTGGAGACGGTTCGCCTGGCCTATTGACCGGAAAAACTATTTCTGATATCTTTTATGGCCAGAACGGAACAACAAATATTGTTACAACTTATCTTAATTCAACAGTAATCAATAATGTTTTAAAAACAAATTTTAGCTTACTTCCAACCTATAAAATATTAGGTGGTTATAAAAATACACCCACCTTAATACCTGATTTAACTCTTGGTCAATTACGAAATTTAGGTAGTAGATACTGGACCGGAAATATTGCTGAATTATTGCTATTTGAAACAAAAATCACAAGTGATGAAGCAACTAAGATTCATAAATATTTCCAGAATAGATACACCCCACCGATTAATTTAGGGGAAGATATAATAGTTAGAAATGGTTTTGGCGATACTTCCATAATGGCTCACCAGCCGTGGTATGTCAGCTACCAATGGTCCACTGTCTCCTCGGATTCGGCTATCACCGTATCCCGGAGGGATGCCTACAGCGTCACGGTTACCGACATTTTTGGCTTTACCAGCAGCGACACCATTAACGTAATTTATCCAGAAATATCTTATCCCATCAGCGGAACAGATACTACTATATGCTTTGGAGATACCATTTGGTGGGATACTGGATTACATACTGATTTTACTTATTTATGGCAGGGTAGTACACAAGTTTCATCTACCATACCTATTTTTGATGCTGGGCAATATTCAGTTACCGTCACGGACTCTTTAGGATACTCCATTCAGAGCGATACCATTACCGTGGCAATAGATGGTTTTAACATAGTTGACAGTTTAGGCCCCGACCGTTACGTTTGCAAGT
>JBAYKX010000006.1:0-157450 GCA_041664345.1 Salinivirgaceae bacterium | reverse complement strand
TCGCGGTTCGGGAATTTTTGTCAAAGTCAGGCTCTGTCATTCCAATACCTGCAGCAGAAAGAACCCCTACTCCACCTTGATTTGCAACTGCTGATGCCAAACGCGATAGCGAAATTGCCACACACATACCCCCTTGAATAATGGGAATTTTTATGGTAATATCTCCAATTCTTAATGATTCCATTGCTTGTAATTTAAATTTGAAAATTCAAAAATAAATACACCAGCTAAATGATTTTTAAAATTGGGTTTGTTGGCTTAAAAAAGGGATGAGATATTATTTTAGGGGCAAAAAAACAATATATGGGTGCGAAATGATTGTTTTACTATAACCCTCGGATAATTTCCTTCAATTGATTGATAGAAATTTTTGAAACCGGGACATCAAAATCGAGGTTTTCAAAAAACAAACGATACCCTTGCGAATTACCCTCCACTCTATCAATAAGATTAACATTCACTAAAAAAGAGCGGTGACATTTAAAAATGTAATTATAGTCGTGTAATAATTCCTGAGCCCGGGTTAAACTGCTACGTATTAATTGGCTTTTTATTCCATTGCCATCTTTCCAAAAAACTTCAATATAATTATCGGCACTTCGAATAAGTAATAACAGCTTAACTTTAATTGATAATTTATCTTTTTGGTATTCCGAATCGAAATGAACCAATTTTTCGGCATCCGTTTTACTTTCTTTAAGCCAGGCATTCATTTCATTGGCCGTCTTTAAATGCAGCCTCAATAATCGATTCTGATTAAAAATTATAAGCAAGGTTAGGGGAACGATGGCAATTAAAAGAAGTTTCATTACCATATTCAAATCAAACTCCAAAATTCCCAATACTTTGTATGAAGCTAAATAACCTAAAGCTGTAGTAAAAAGCATCCAAAGATTCCAAAGAATCTCTTTCCAAATAATCCATTCATTCTTTAAAAATATTCGAGGAGCTAAACTGGGAATAATCAATAAGTTAAGACTAAACGATAAAAAAGTTATCACACCAAGCCCAATCATTAAATATATTTTTTGTTGATTGGGCAATTCGTTAATATTAATAGGTTGAAAAAGCAGTAAAAAAATAAATATACCAATACTAATAAAAAATATAATTTTGGTATTACGCTTTAAATCTTCATTAAATGGATAGGGCTTATTTAAAAATGCCCCCCATTGCATTTTATTTTCCATTGGCTAATTTATCACTTAACTTCCCTTTTAAAGTCCTGTAAAGTTACCAATTATTATCGGGAAATTATAATTTGAAAGTTACTGTTGGCTCAGAATCAGAATTAGTAAAAAAACAACTCACATGCTAATAGTTACAAATAGAATTGCTATTCTAAATATATAAAACACAAAAGCCACCAAAAAAGGTGGCTTCTATATTGAGCAACAAAGTAATCTATTTCAAATGAGGGGTAACAATTTCAATCAATTGTGGTAGATCCATTCCCAATTGTTTTAAATGCTCCAATGTAGGAATACCGTTTGAGTTCCAGCCACGGCGCTTATAAACAGCATCGAGCAATTTTTGATATTGCGCTTCCCGGTGCTTCCTCAACAAGGCCTTCTTTTCATCGGTAGTTTTTCCATCAATAACCAATCCAACAATATCTTTCAATTGTTTATCATATCGTTCTTGACGCGATTCATATTCCTCATTGGTAACTGGTCCGGCCGCACGGTAAGGTTGTTTGTCGTATAACCGGGTTCCATAACCACGACGTATATTAAAAATACGCTGAAAATTATAAACCCGCTCCGACTGGCGAATCAACTCGTGCTTATCGATATTTTTACCGGTTACCGCATTAAATATGGTAATGTAGTTATCAACATGTTCAGGAACTTTTGCCGGCTCTGCTGTTTGTGCATTATTTTCAGGTTCCACGTCATTCCAGGGTAATTTGCAAAATCCATTCAACCCAAACCAGGTTCGGAACATGGGAAAATAATGCAGTGCTTCGGCCTTATTTTCAAAGGTAGGAATCTGATTATTCACCATATCCATAAAAATGAGCCAAGCTTCATCGTGTTGTGGCCCCTTATTGGTCATAGCAAAACCACCTTGTTGAGCCAACGATTCTTTAGAAACATACTCTGAGTATTCCAGATTTTTATTGACCATTCCTATATCGTCTAAAAAGGCTTTATCGCCCCAACCCTTTTCAACAAACAGTTTTTTCATGCGGGCAATACCTAAACCTACAGTTTTGCCAAATTCCGAACCATTAGCCAATTGATGCATCACTTCCAAGGCAGCATCTTTGCTTCCAAAATTGAGTTCCAACCCACCGGTGCGTTCTTTATTCAATATGCCATTTTCATAACACTCCATAACAAAAGCCATGGTAGTGCCCCATGTAATGGTGCATATTCCATAGGTATCTGCATAAAAATTAGCTTCAATAATGTAATCCGGATCAAAAATACCGCAATTAGAACCTAATCCAGCTGCATTCTCATATTCAGGGCCATCAACTAATACACTTTGTCCTTTATAAGGTCCTGTTTTTACAATGTAATGGTCAATGCCTTTGGTGCAGCTCATGTTACATCCTAACCAACAACCATCAGGGACACCTTGGGTGAATCGCTTTTTCCATTCCAGCGAATCAATTTTGAAAATATCTTTATGAGCTCCGTATTTATAATTATGGGTAGGCAGTAAATCGTAGTCGTTCATAATTTCCATAAGGTGGGCGGTTCCAATCTTCCTCATTTGGCATTGGGAATCGTCCAAGTCGCGCATTTCTTTGTTGAACCGCTTGCCTCGCTCCATTATTGCATCCAAATTAACCACATTGTTGCGGTTACCACTAACGCTTTTAACTTTTGTTACTAAGGCTTTAATTTTCTTATTGCGGAAAACAGTTCCAATGCCACCGCGACCTGCTTGTTTCAGGCGTACTTCGTTGCGTTTTTTGTCGTAAAAGCTAAAGTTTAGCATCCCAATTAGTGAATTTTCGGCGGCTTTACCAGCCGATACAACCGACACATTGATTTTACTGTTTTCATTGGTGGCATACATTTCGGTTAGTTGGGCAGCCAATAAATGGCTGTCGGTAGCTTCCAATGGTGCTTCTTCAATACGGATGGTTTCCGTGGTTTCGTCAATTACAATAATTACATCACGTTGCGCTTTCCCTTGTATTTCAATAGCATCGAAACCGCAAAACTTTAAAAAAGGACCAAAGAATCCGCCCACATTGCTATCCATCACAAAATCGGTAGGTGCAATGCTAACTACCAGCGATTTTCCAGTTCCTGAATATTGAGTTATTCCAGCAACAGGTCCGGGCGATATGATGATTTCATTGTCCGGATCGTTCCATCGGGTATCGGGGCGAGTGCCATCCCATAGCAGTTTGAGACCAAAACCTTTTCCACCCACAAATTTATCTTTCATGAGTTGAGTAACCGGTTTCTCTTCAATCCGGTTGTCATCGAGATTTATATAAAGGGTGCGGTTGTTATACCCTTTGTCGATTGGTTTCCAAACATAATTCTGCTCTTTGAGTAGTTTGTGTCCCTTCTTAATTTCAGCTACATTCATAGTTGATGCTATTAATTTATTTTATTAGGGTCAAAATTACTAAATCTAGTATTGAAAGCCATGAGAAAAATCAATAGGTAAATTAATGCAATTCGATAAGCTTCTATTATTTAGATTTGATTTAAGTTAATCGTCCTATGTATTTAGTTAATTGGTTGGTATTCAGTTTAATTGAGCTTTTAAGCTTATAATGAAAGGTAAACATGTTATATAAAAGGGTTTTTTGGAAAGACGGAAGTCGGGAGTTGGAAGATGGAGGACGGAAGTAATTATTTCAATAGAGATTGGTAAATGTATTGATTTGTGAATTTTGTTGCAAAATAGTTAGCTTCGTACTTTAATTGAATGGAATGACGCTTGAACAGATAAAGGAAAAACTTTCCAAATACACCGTTGGTATTGCCGGGGCTGGCGGTTTAGGATCCAATTGCGCGGCATCATTAGTTCGGGCAGGAATTGTGCGGATGTTTATTGCTGACTTTGATGTAGTGAGCGAATCAAACTTGAACCGGCAATTTTATTTTGCAGATCAACTAGGTTGCAAAAAGGTAGATGCTTTGGCTGAAAACCTGCATCGGATAAACCCTTTACTAGAATTAACAATATTAGATAAAAAGTTAGAGGCTCCAACGATTGTAACATTGTTTACAACCTGCGATGTTATTGTTGAAGCATTTGATGACAAATTGCAAAAACAACTCTTAATTGAAACTATACTGGAGCATTTCCCAACAAAACCTATCGTTATAGGTAGTGGTATGGCTGGTTGGGGTAGCAACAATCTCCTTAAAACTGAAGTCTTGGATAACATGTATATTTGTGGTGATCAGGCAACTGAAATCAGCCCCGATTGTCCACCCATAGGCCCACGTGTAGGAATTGTTGCTAATATGCAAGCCAATCAGGTTTTGGAACTACTTTTAGGAAAAATGAAATAATTATGGAGATTCTACTAAATAACCGCCCTGAGGTTATAGAAGGCAATTTGCTTACCGTAAATGAATTACTTGCGGTTAAAAAATTTACATTTCGGATGCTGGTAATTAAAATTAATGGGGAGTTGGTTAAAAAAGACAACTATTCAAATGCACTTATAAAAAACGGTGATAATGTAACTGTTTTACACTTAATTAGTGGTGGTTAATGTGCAAAACTTTCTTATAAGATTTAGCTTTATTTGTTTTGCAAAATCAATCGGCTACGTAACTTTGACAAAAATTTGCGGATTATGACCATCAAAAAAATTGGGGTTTGGGCTTTTCATCATTTGCGCAACAAGTATGTATTGACATTGCTGCTTTTCATGATTTGGATCGCCTTTTTTGATCAGAATAATCTGGTGGATCGCTTCTCGAACCTTAAAAAGCTAAATCAGCTGACGAAAGAAAAAGAATACTACAAAAAAAAGATTTTAGAAGATAAACAGCGGTTGAATGAACTTAAATCGGACAGCGATGATTTAGAAAAATTTGCCCGTGAAACCTACTTCATGAAAAAAGATAACGAAGACGTTTACGTTGTTATTGAAGAATAGTAAGAAATACTTAGAATATTTAGAGTACTTAAAGTATTTAAAGTGAAAAGTTGATAAATAGTTTGAATTCTCTGTTTTGTATTCCAAGTTTTATATTTTATCCATTTTCCTATACATTTCCAGTAATTCCAATCCAGTATAGTTTGAAACATCCGTTTTGTAATGCTCCCTGGTAAATTCTTGACAGGCGCTAAGGATTGGAATCCTAGGAGTTTCTATGTGTGTGAAGTTCAAATATTTTATGACTTTAAATGCATCGAACCATTGATAAAACCTTTGGACGAATGTTTTTTCAGTAGCCGAATTTTGGTTGATGCTTTGGATTTGACTTTCGAATTCCTCAGCAGAAATGAAGGATTGAATGGATTCAGGCAGTCTTTCGAAACGAGTTTTTACCTTTCGACTGTCAGAACCGTAAAGTTCTGGGATACAGGTAAATAATTGCTTCAAGTGCTTAAAATAAATGGGCTGATAGGTTAAATAAAAACCATCGGTTACAATCTTTTTTACCGCGGCGCCAGTACCAAAAGGCACCCGGTCCGATTTTCGGGAAGACGGGTAAACAAAAATATCTTTCATTTCCACATAACCTCCTAGTGGAAATATTTTATGAAGAAAGTAGAAATCTTCGCCTGCCTTTCGGCGGTTCATTCCCCCTTGCTTGACATAAACCGAAGCCCTGATTGCAAAGCAGGAGCCGATGGTATAATATGCAAACGGGAAACCGGTTGCTTGTAACGCATGTTTAAAGTATCGTAAATACAGTTCGTATAGAATGATGGCTTCATTTTCGGATCCACTTGATGATTCTGCTGTAATTGGATGCTCAAAACAAAATGTAGCCAAATTGAGCGGACTATTTGTTAAAAATGCTCCTTCAATTGCTTTCAAATAATTGGGTGAAACTAAGGTGTCGGCATCCAATGAAACTATTACTCCGTTGGCATCATTTATTGCATCAAACCTTCTTAGTGCTTCGTCCATGGCAATTTTTCGGGCGAGTCCAACACCGGCGTGTTTTATTGGGAGCCCATTAAGGTAAAGGCTATGAAACGTTAGTTCTGGAGTGGAGTTGAGATTAATCCATTGGTTTATCCCGGAAAAAGTAATTTGATTTTGCTCTATTATGCAAGAATCGGAAGCCTCACTATTATTTATCAATACAATTACTTCTACCGGAAATTGGCTAGGTTCGCATTTTAGCAGTGATTCCAATGTTTTTAACACATCCGGTTCGCAAAATACAGGAATGATGACGATGGTTTTCAATCCTTTAGTAGGTTCCCTGGTAATAAGTGCTGGATATACCGAGTGTTTGAGTAGGTAAGAATTGAAAAGTTTTTCCATAGTTAGAAAAAGAAAAGCCGCTCATCGTTATTGAAGAGCGGCCTATTTTTATTAAGTGTAATTAGTCTTTTTTAGCGTACCGCTTATTCAATCCGTCAATTACTTCATTAGTAATACTAAGCTGTTCGGAACTGTACAACATATTACCTCCTAACGAATGACCTAAAATTATCTGAAACCGTTCGGGGGTGTTATAATCTTTTATGTAGTTGGTAATGCTGTCGAACAATTGAGCGTTCATTTTTTGCTGTTCAGCCTGTAATTGGTTGGTATATTCATACTCCATTTGCTGCAGCTCCTGTTGGCGTGCCCCAAGTTGTTGTTGAGCCTCTTCGGCACGTTGTTGGGTTAGGAATATGCCCTTTTGTACTTTATCCTGAAATATTTGTACGTCTTTCTGAAAATCCATACCTTCTTTTTCCAATTTCGATTTCATATTCGACTGTTTTTTAACCAACGCATCATTTAATTCAACGGACAACTTATAGTTAAAAAGAATGGAATCGATATTAACATAAGCAATCTTTAATTCTGAAGAGGAGGCCATTCCTTTGGATGAATCATTTTTTGATGATCCGCCATTTGAATTAAAGTGTAAAAAGTAAAGCAATCCTAATGCAACAAATAGGACTGCGTTAAGTATCAAGGATATATTCTTCATAATTTTAATTTTTATTTTTTATTTTATAAGCTCCCCAAAAGTAGGATAAAAGATTAATTATCAAAAATTTATTTCTTTTCGATAGTTACTTTTATCTTGCCCCCACTAAAGAAATGGATGATATAGTATCACCCATTCCAACTAAAGTGATTGGCTTGTCAATAATAATAGTAGGTACAGCAATTATCTCCAATTCATTGTTCACAAAAATACCCTCTTCCAATAGACTATTTGCACCAAATTTATATTCCACGGTTTCCGATAAATTCTTTAATTCTTCCAATCCTTGACCTGAAACCTTTTGGTCCTTTGACCACAACAGCACTTCTTTAGAATTAATTGAACCCGTTCCAGCTTTTGTGGCAGCTATATTGGCCGCCAATTGCATCCCTTTTCGATTCTGAACCGGTGAAATTTTAAACCCCGATTTTTGAAGGGTTATATACAACCCGAACATGTGAAGCTGCATCCGAGAACATCCGGTATATTCAAAAATCTTAAGCATTCCATTAAAAAGATTGCTGCTGTGGGTGTTTTTGTTGCAAACTTCAGCAAACTCTTTCTCATCAATCACTTCAAGAATATCAATCAGTTCCCGTTCATTAAAACCTATACTGTCCACTTCGTTAACCAAATTATCAATTAAATATTTACGAATTGTGGCGTCTTGAGTAGAGGCTATTTCCAGATGAAGGATGTGATTTGGATGGTTTTTGCGCCATCCATGCAAAATCTTTTTTGATTCTTCAATTCGAGCAATACCCGATTCTCCATTAGCTAAAGGCTCTTGAAGCATCTGGTAGCCCGATAAAATAATGAACTCAAACTTAGTCTCCGGATCACACATTTTATCGCTAAACGCCGGGTCAATATGATGTTTAAAGTTTAATGGATCGTAAGTGGCAATAAAACGATTTGCTTTAGGGCAGGTAATTGTGTTATTTCCAACAGTTATTTGGTCGCCTTTATTGAATTCTATTATCCAGTGAATTAAGGGAATATCGTTGTTTTTCGAAACATCGAATGCCTTACTGATTTGACCTTTCTCATCTACATTTTTTAGATTTGGCAAATCAAGAAACAATTTTGACTGCTCTTTGGGTGAAGATGCCGTATGAACATAAACCGATTCCACACCGCAAACGGCCATCACATTGGCTACAATACCACCTTGGCCACCCATTTGCATCGTATCATAGCCAATGTTATTATTGAGCCAATTAAAAACTTCTTCGTTTTCAATTAACCACTCTTCAGCAATTCCGCTTTTAAAACATTTTATTAATCCACGAATGGCATCTTCCTTTGACTTTATACTCTTCTCCCCATCGACAAGCAAATTGTTTTCATTTAACGAATGTTTTTCGATGAGCTGCTCTATTTTTGAGCCAGAAATTTTTATAACGGCATCAATATTTGCATTAAATGCGCTTATCAACCCTTTAACCTCCGACATTTTATTTAATTGTTCTTCAGCAGACTGATAGTGATTAAACCATTTATTTTTAAGATCGGAATAAGCCATGTAACTTTTAATTATCTATTAATACTGGTTAAAAAAACGCCCAAATATATAGCATTATGTGTTAATTCAAAAATGATAATACAAATCATAAAAGTATTTTTATAAATAACGTCAGTTCAATTTAAGCAAAAAAGCTATAATTGTTTATTATTTTAACTGGAAAGATGGGAAGGTGGGAAGGTGGGAAGGTGGAAAGATGGGAAGTTGGAAAGATGGAATGTTGGGAAACTGGGGAGGTCGAGAAATGGGGAGTTGGAAAAATGGATAATTGGAAATATTAAAACATAATCAGTGAATAAAACTTCCATTTTACTTCCATTTTTCCAATTTTCCACCATTCCTAGGAAGTTTTTACAATTACTTAGCTATTATGATATGTCGAACTCACGTTAAATAAGTAGCTGTTCACCTAGGAATAGTATTTTTTTTACTCAAATAACAACATGCTAAAATCCTTTATTAAATCTTTGATTTCGAGAGGATTTAATACTCATAATCCGGTTTTTGAATCTCGTGTTTTGAATAAGAAAACAGCCAATGAAAACAAAGCTAACCCTGTGCCAATCAGATAACCCAAATTTAAAGCAAGCGATAACCCACCATTATTCGATGGAGCAACCAATAAATAAGTAATGCAAACAGCGGTCATAAATGTTGCCGGTATTGAAAAAAGCCAGTGAAATTTTTTGTTTTGAGCCAGATACATGGCACCCATCCAAAGCACAATAACAGAAAGAAATTGGTTAAATAAACCCAAGAATTTCCATATAGTAGTAAATTCAATTTGGGTTAGCAAATAAGCCAAAACAAAGAGCGGAACACTTATCCAAAGACGGTTCTTCATGCTGGCTTGTTTGAAGTTAAGCATGTCAGCTATAGTTAGCCGTGCACTTCGGAAAGCGGTGTCACCAGTAGTTATTGGGGCTGCAATAACACCAATAATTGTTAAGGTTGCACCAAACTTACCAAACCAGGTTTGGCAAATTTCTTTTACAATCCATGCCGGATTATGGCCAGAGGCGACCATTTCGTTCAGCTTATCAGTAGTACCAAAATAGTTCATGGCTGCAGTAGCCCATATTAACGCCACAATTCCTTCGGCTACCATAGCTCCATAAAAAACGTTTCGCCCTTGTGATTCTTTGGTCATGCAACGCGCCATCATAGGCGATTGGGTAGAATGGAATCCGGAGATAGCACCACAGGAAATTACAATAAACATCATGGGATACAGGATGTTACTTCCCGGATTAACATGCATGTTTTTTAGTTCAGCAAAAGAAATCTCATTCAAATGGAAACTGCCATCAAAGCTGTGCCAAAACATATAACCGCCCACACTCACTGCCATGAAAAGCAATGCCGCACCAAAGAAAGGATAAATACGGCCAATTATCTGGTCAATGGGGAGTAAGGTTGCTAAAATGTAATAAAAGAAGATTATATACAGCCAGAAGTTAAAAGGGATGCCGGTGTAATTGAATAACAAATCGGCGGGACCATTTACAAAAGCAACGCCAACCATTATTAAAAGTAACAAAGTAAAAATGCGTAGCACCTGTTTGAATCCATTTCCCATATATTTTCCAACCAATTCAGGAAGGCTTGCCCCATTGTTACGCACCGATAACATTCCTGAGAAATAATCGTGGGTAGCTCCCATAAAAATATTACCCAACACTATCCACACATAAGCCCAAGGACCGTACATGGCACCTAATATGGCACCAAAAATAGGACCTAATCCAGCAATGTTTAAAAACTGAATCATAAACATTCGCCAAGGTTTCATGGGAATATAATCTACTCCATCGGCCATTTTAATTACCGGTGTTTCAATGGAATTGCTGGCCCCAAAAAAACGTTCGATAAATTTGCCATATACTAAATAGCCAACTATTAGTGCACCTATTGAAAGTAGAAATGTAATCATGCCATGATTTTTTTTTTAAAAATAGCATTTGTTGGTTAATTTTAAAAATGCTTTATTATTATCATTAGGAAAATCACTTTAAAAAAAATGCTTTTGTCCTCGAAAGGTTTAAATCGGAATTAAAATTTTAATGAGGACGGAATTGAAATATCGAAATAAGATACCTTTTATGGCTACATAGAAAGGAAATAATTGCGATAATTTGTCGTAATATTGCTATTTATTGGCTTAATTTGAAGGTAGTCGTTGACTTATGTTTCGTAATTTTATCGTTTAAAATTAAGATATGTATTCACTTGGTTTTGATATTGGAAGTTCATCTGTAAAAGCAAGTATTTTGGATGTTAAAACCGGAAAAGCGGTTGCATCGGCATCTAGTCCCGATAGGGAGATGGACATGATTGCCCACAAAGCAGGTTGGGCTGAGCAAAAGCCTGAAAGTTGGTACGCTAATGCACTTGAGGCGCTCAAAAAAATTAAGGCAAATTCAAGCATTGATTTTTCTGCCATTAAAGCCATTGGCATTTCATACCAAATGCACGGATTGGTTTTGGTTGATAAAAATGGCGAAGTATTGCGCCCATCGATAATTTGGTGCGATAGCCGGGCAGTAGCCATTGGGCAGGATGCCCATTTAAAATTGGGTTCCGATTACACCTTAGGGCACCTGTTAAATTCACCCGGTAACTTTACCGCTTCAAAACTGCGTTGGGTAATTGAAAATGAGCCCGATGTGCACAAGAAAATATTCAAGGCTATGTTGCCAGGTGATTATTTTGCTTACAAACTTACCGGTGAAATGACAACCACCCGTAGCGGATTGTCGGAAGGCATTATGTGGGATTTTAAAGAGAATTCGGTTGCCCATCAGTTATTGAAATTTTATAACATCGACGAAAGTTATTTGCCAAAAATTGTTGATACTTTTTCCGTTCAAGGTTTGGTAACGGCTAAAGCGGCTGCCGAATTTGGTATTCCTCAAGGTATACCAGTATCTTACCGCGCTGGCGACCAGCCCAATAATGCCTTTTCGTTAAATGTGCTCAATCCGGGCGAAATTGCAGCAACAGCAGGAACATCAGGTGTGGTTTATGGAGTTACCGACCAGATAAAATTCGATGAGCATTCGCGTGTAAACACCTTTATGCATGTTAACAGTGCCGAAGGAGCACCAAGGCTTGGCGTATTGCTGTGTATTAATTCCACAGGCATTTTAAATTCATGGTTACGTAAAAACGTAGCCGAAAACTTGAGTTATGAGCAAATGAACGAACTGGCCGCCGAAGTGCCTATTGGTTCCAATGGGTTGCAGTTTTTCCCATTTGGGAACGGGGCAGAGCGTGTATTACAAAACCGTGAGCCAGGCGCCAAACTCGAAGGCCTGAATTTCAACATCCACACCAAAGGGCACCTGTTACGCGCCGCTCAGGAGGGAATAGTGTTTGCTTTTGTTTATGGTATGGAAGTTATGCAACAAACGGGTATTTCGGCCAAAGTAATTAGAGCCGGAAAAGCCAATATGTTTTTGAGTCCCATTTTTAGAGAAACATTGGCCGGAATTACCGGAGCAACCATTGAACTTTACGATACCGATGGTTCTATAGGCGCAGCAAGGGGTGCCGGAGTTGGTGCCGGAATATACAAATCGTTTGCCCAAGCCTTTGAGCATCTGCAAAAAATTGAAGTAATAACCGTTCCTGAAAGCCAACAACAAGCCTATAAGGCTGCCTATCAGCAATGGAAAACAAATCTAGAAATGAGTTTATAATCAACACTAATAATCATTTAAATTATAATATTATGGATAAGTATTTTAAAGGAATTAACAAGATCAAATTCGAAGGAATTGGATCGAAAAATCCGATGGCATTCCGCTATTACGACGAAAACCTAATGGTAGCAGGTAAAACTATGAAAGAACACATGCGTTTTGCGGTTGCATACTGGCACACATTCTGTGGCGAAGGGGGCGATCCATTTGGACCAGGCACCAAAGTATATCCTTGGAATGTTGGCGGTGACGCTATGGACAAATCTAAAGCTAAACTTGAGGCTGCTTTTGAATTTATTCACAAAATTGGTGCTCCGTTTTACTGTTTCCACGATACCGATGTAGTAGGCGATGGAACCGTATTCGAAATTGAAGAGCGTTTGGGGAAAATTATCCCTGTGGCCCAGCAATACCAAAAAGAAACCGGTATTCAGCTGTTGTGGGGAACTGCCAATGTATTCAGTAACGCACGTTATATGAACGGCGCATCAACCAATCCTGATTTTAATGTGCTGGCACACGCCGCTACTCAGGTAAAAAATGCATTGGATGCAACCATCGCTTTGGGTGGACAAAACTATGTTTTCTGGGGTGGCCGCGAAGGGTATATGTCGCTGTTGAATACCAACATGAAACGCGAAAAGGAAAATTTGGCACGTTTCCTCACCGTTGCCCGCGATTATGCCCGCAAACAAGGTTTCAAAGGTAACTTCTTCATTGAACCAAAACCAATGGAGCCATCAAAACATCAGTACGATGTAGATGCCGAAACGGTTATCGGCTTTTTGCGTCACTATGGATTGGATAAAGATTTCAAACTGAATATTGAAGTGAACCATGCTACCTTAGCACAACATACTTTTGAACATGAATTGCAATGTGCTGCCGATGCAGGTATGCTAGGAAGTATTGATGCCAACAAAGGTGATGTACAAAACGGCTGGGATACCGATGAATTCCCAACAAATATTACCGAAACAGTACAAGCTATGTTAGTTATACTTGAGGCCGGTGGTTTACAAGGTGGTGGTATTAACTTTGATGCCAAAACCCGAAGAAATTCCACCGATTTGGAAGATATTTTCATTGCCCATATTTCGGGTATGGATACTTTTGCCCGTGCACTGGTTATTGCTGATAATATTTTGAAAAACAGCGATTACAAAAAACTGAGAACACAGAGGTATGCTTCTTACGACAGTGGTAAAGGGGCTGAATATATGGCCGGCAAACTTACACTTGAAGATTTGCGGAACATTGCCAAAGCTACCGGTGAACCAAAAATGATTAGCGGCAAACAAGAAATGTTTGAAGCTTTGATTAATATGTATATTTAATTTTATATGAAAATATCGCTATAAGCCAGCGAAAAGGGGCATCCCAAAAGGGTGATCCCTTTTGCTGTTTTATGTTTTAAACAGTACGATAATCAACAAATAAAACAAAACTTTTAGCTATGACAAATAACACAAAAAATACGGGCGGCAGTTTGGTTTACATTATGGCTCTAACTTTAGTTGCCACTTTAGGAGGACTATTGTTTGGGTACGATACAGCGGTTATTTCAGGTGCCGAGAAATCGGTACAGGCTTACTTAATTACCAGTCTTGGACTTAGTACACTTATTCATGGAGCTACCATTTCGAGTGCACTTATTGGGTGTGTAATTGGAGGTATTATTTCCGGAATTTTTGCTTCAAAATTCGGACGAAAAAAATCATTAATGATTGCTGCTTTTTTATTTTTTATTTCAGCACTAGGCTCCGGATTCCCTGAATTTTTATTCTTCACAAAAGGGGAACCAACTACTGGCTTACTTTGGATGTTTAATTTTTACCGCATTATTGGTGGTATTGGGGTAGGAATGGCCTCGGCTATTTGTCCGATGTATATTGGTGAAATAGCTCCAGCTAATATGCGCGGACGATTGGTTTCCATTAACCAGTTTGCCATTATTTTTGGGATGTTGGTGGTTTACTTTGTGAACTGGGGTATTGCCAATGGCAAAACAATCGAATATATCAACGATATTGGCTGGAGAATGATGTTTCTTTCGGAAGCCATACCTGCAGCTCTTTTTGGTGTTCTACTATTTTTTGTTCCTGAAACACCTAGGTATTTATCATTGATAAATAAAGATGCTGAAGCATTACGTGTACTTACCCGCATTAATGGCGCCGAAAAAGCCAAAGCCATTTTAGAAGAGATAAAAGCCACGCTGGTTAGTCACTCGGGAAAACTCTTTTCGTATGGTAAAGTAGTAATTATTATAGGCATTTTATTGTCGGTATTTCAGCAATTTGTAGGTATCAACGTGGCCTTGTATTATGCTCCGCGAATTTTTGAAAGCATGGGAGCTGGTAAAGATGCCTCTATGATGCAAACAGTTGTGATGGGGATTATTAACGTAATTTTTACTGTGTTAGCCATAATGACCGTTGACAAATGGGGTCGTAAGCCTTTACTGATGGTTGGTTCCATAGGTATGGCTGTGGGAATGTTTGCCATATCGGCATTAGCTTACCTGCACATAATTGGCGTTAGTACCTTGGTATTTATTATCATTTATACGGCTTCGTTTATGATGTCGTGGGGTCCTATCTGCTGGGTATTAATATCTGAAATATTCCCGAATAAAATCCGGGGACGGGCTATTGCTATTGCCGTTGCTGCACAATGGGCTGCCAACTATTTAATTTCGAGTACTTATCCGTTTATGATGGAGGTAAGTGGGGGAATGACGTATGGCATTTATGGCATTATGAGTGTATTGTCGTTTATTTTTGTTTGGAAAATGATTCCTGAAACTAAAGGTAAAACACTGGAAGAGATTGAACACTTTTGGAATAAGTAAAAAATATGTTTTAACGATTTTAGGTTAGGGTTTAGTTTTATGTTAAGCGGTCAAGGTATTTATCTTGACCGCTTTTTTTAGTGGAATTACTTACTTCTACTTTACGACTCTTGTTTTTGTACCCCTCTGTCCTATCGGACATCTCCCCTGCAAGCAAGGGAGAATCCTCCGATTACTATAAACTACTAAATTTAAAATTTAGTAGCTCTAAGCTCCCTCCCTAAAATTAGGGTGCCGATAGCTATCGGCAGGGGTGGGTATATAAAATGAGATCAACTTTCTTTTTCCATTTTTAAAGTCATAAAGTAGAATTACAATGATTATAAAAATTAGGCTTCGTTTTTATAAATAAAGCTCTTGATTTTTAAGGCATTTGATTTAACTCTAATTTATACCTGAAGCTAAGCTTAAAGAATTACAATTTTTCTGTTTAAGAACGAATCTCCCAAATAGATTCTAAGGTGGTAAATCCCTTTTTGCAAATCGAAAATTTCAATTTCAATAGTTGCTTCATTTACCATGAAGGTTTTTATTTTCTTGCCCTGAATATCAAATAATTCAATGGCGCGGATGCTTTTTCCCGATTGGTTTGCTACCGTTACTCTTCCTGATGCACTTGGATTTGGAAAAACCGAAACCAACTCATCTGTTTCGAAAGATTCAATGTTATTGGTAGCCGTATCTATAACATTACAAAATGGATATCCCACATTAGGACGGCCTGCCATATATGTTTTCAGCCAGGTCATGGCTGATCGTTCCGAACCATTACTATTCAAAATACCGGTTCCAGCAGCCCAGGTTGCCCCTTCCACATATCCCCACAAGGTAATACCGGCAACTGCTGGATGGTTCCAAAAAACAGGAAAGGAAGTAGAATAACTGCTTAATTGGTTAGCCTCCGAAGTGGTTTTTCCTTTTAAATCCAATTCAGTTACGTAAATGGGAACTCCCGAATTATCCATTAAGTTCAACGCATTCTGTAGGTTTGTTGCTGAAATTCCGTCCACATTGAAATAGTGAGCCTGAGTTCCAAATCCATCAATTAAATTCCTATCGCGAAGAACTTTCACCACAGCCAGCATTTCGTTTACACCAGCCGTATTTGTTTCCAGTTCAAAATCGTTCATAATCAGTTTTGCATTGGGAAAATAAAAGCGGGCTTTTTCAAACAACCAAATAGCCCAGTCGTAACCGGTAAGTCCGGAGCCGCCTAAACCCGCTCTAAAATAAGGTGTTCCAGCAGCATGTTCTTTTTTATCCCAGGTGTTAATATACATGTTTTCGTTCAACACATCAATCTGATCAATGAGTGGATAACGGGCAGCAACCGCAGCCATATACTCTTCCATTTCAGCTTGGAATTCTGCAGGAGTTAAAGTGGTAATCCAAGCAGGGTACTGGCTTCCCCATGCTAAGGCATGATACCGGAACATCAAGTGGTTGTTTTTAGCCTGGTTGTATGCTTTATCGGCTGTGGTCCAGTTCATCACATCGCGGGTACCTTCTACTGAGCCCCATTTGCAACTATTTTCTGCTGTTACCCCATTCCAATAGGTTTTGTAATCGGCTCTTACACTGCTGGGAATAATGTTTGCCAAATATTTACCTTTGCCAGAACTTAACCCAGTGGGTATAACGGCTGGTGATCCAACAGTTATGATAACACCCGCAGAAGTAGAAATAGCGGTATCATTATCGGTTGCTTTAGCAGTAATGGTATAGGTTCCGGCTGGTACCGCTTCCCATAAATATGAATAAGTATTTGACGTAGCAGTGGTTGATTCCCCCAGTTTTGTATCGCCATTAAAAATCTCCACTTTAGTTACATTACCGCCCGTGTAGGTTCCTCCCAAATCGGTGGAATAAACCCGGATAGTTATGTTAGAATCTTCCTGAAAATAGGCATTGGAATGGGGTGCTGTAATAACGCACGATGGTAAGGTGTTTTGTCCTTTCAAAATCATAAAAGAGAACATTACCACGATTAAAACAAGGGAGTTTTTAAACATCTTGGTCAGTATTTTAAATTTGCATTTAGTGTTTAGCAAAGCATTCACATAACCCAAAAGAATGCTTTCAAGAATGTTATAAAAATACAAAATTACTAGTTCTGTTCGTCATTGAATTAAGCCATAAAATAGTATAATTATGACAATTTGTGTGAGTGTATAATAATTTGTTATAAATTTACGAATTGTTCAAAAAAGCCAAATTCTCAATTGCCTTATCCACCTAATTAACAAATGATTGCCATGAAAAATTATATTTTTTATAAATTCCAAAAAAAAGGGTTGGTTTATCTTTTTTTGTTTTTTTTGGCAACCAAAGCTTATCCACAACCAAGTACAGCAAATTATACATTTACGGTTGCCTCCAATGGCACATTAACCAATATGGTCTCTGGAACTACCCAATTAATAAATCCCGATGTTGACGGATTAAATACTGGTACTTTCTCAGTAGCCAACGATATTGGGTTTGCGTTTTGTTTTATGGGCATGCAATATACCCAGTTTGTGGCAACCGAAGATGGGATAATCCGCTTGGGCAATTCGCTTAGCCCCATAAACCGAGTGCCCGAGCTTGATGTTTCGGAACCTAGGCTTGTGGCTTTCTCGTGCGATATGCGTACCGGAAATAATGGAAAAGTACATTACAAAACTACGGGTTCGGCTCCCAATAGGGTATTTACCATTGAGTGGTATAACATGATTATTGCTTATTCCGATGGTTCACAAACCGGGAAGTCAACTTTTCAAATTAGATTGTATGAAACCAGTAACCTAATTGAATATATTTATGGATACATGTATGCCGATGTGCACCGTGGAGGCCAAGAGGATTATGGTGCTATTGGGTTTTCGAATAGTAATGTCACCAACGGAATAATATATAAAACTGGCACATTTACTAACAATAGCGTTTTAAGGACTTCGCCGGCAACCACCATACTGCCCGGTTTAGTAACCGCAGTTGGAGAAATAAGCGGACTTTCATCCACCTCAGCCGGCCACCGCAGGATATACCGGTTTACACCCATAGCGCCCCCAAATGCACCCACAAATATCACTTTTACTTCCATAACCTATAGTTCAATTACTGTGGGTTGGACTGATAATTCATCGAACGAATCGTACTTTCTGGTTTACCGATCGGAGGATGGAGGGATAACCTACGAATTGGTAAGTACCGATAATGCTGGTGTTACCAGTTCCATCGTTAGTGGATTGCCCTCAAAAAGTTATACGTTTAAAATAGTTGCCATAAACGAAGGTGGTGTGAGTTCCGCATTGATTGGCAGCACAGCCACTGTTGCCGCCGGTGAAAAAGTATCGAATGTGGTCTCAGGCAATTGGAACACAGCAGCTACATGGCTCCCCAGCGGAGTACCTGCCGCCACCGATAATGTAACTATTTTGGATGGGCATACCATTACCATTGATGCAACCAGCGCAGTTTGTAATAACTTAACAGTAGGACAGGGGAGTACCGGTACATTGAATTTTATAGGTGGAACCACTAGTGCCACCTTAACCACCGATGGAGATGTTACTGTGGCTGCTGGTGGAACATTTGATATTGTTGCCGGGGCAACCTCCGGTACCCGGTTATTGGTTATTGGCAACCGTACCCGTGCTAATTCCAACTTAACGGTAAATGGAACTTTTGATATGGATAATGGAGGTTCATCGGTTGCCAATGTGGAATTTAGAGGGAGTTCAAGCGGAACAATATCTGGGGCCGGAGCCACATGCCATTTTTATTCCATTACCCTAAACAAAGGAACCAATAATACCCCAATTTTGGAGGCAACACGGGTAATAACCGTAACTAGTCCTACCAGTACTGGAAATAGCTTAACTTTATCCAATGGTACATTTAAATTATCGAGTGCATCCTCGTTAGCACCGTATTTTGGCAGTAATACCATTGTTGCCGCCACGGCAAAATTATGGCTTAACCACGCATCGGCATCCGTTCAGTGTGTAAATACAGGTATTTCGGCAACCGGAGCCGGTGATGCCACAATTGCTTCAGGAGGAATCCTTACCATAACTTCCGGTACTTTTGGCTATGGCGCTGGAAGCAATACCCTCACCATTAATGGTACGGTGCAATTGGAATCGGCAACGGCTACTTTAAACCAGTTTGGAAGGCTTTATTTACCCAATTCGGGTTACTTAATTATGTCCGATGGAAACATTAATCTTGACCCCAGAGCGGTTGCCGACCTTGCAAACAATACCTTGGAATTTGATGTCAATGCATCGGTTTTACTTACCGGCGGAAGGGTAACCTTGGTTGATCCATTGAATAACACCTCATATTATGATTTTTTAATACCATCGGCAGGAGAGTCAAATAAAAATTTTATGGGTTCAACCTTGCGCTGTGGCGATGGGTCAAGTTCAACAGCGGGTAGCACCAATGGGTTCGTGATAAGTTCACCTACTCAGTATGCTTTATCGTTGGGCAATATTGAGGTGAATAATCCGGGAACGCCTACCAACCGGTTTGTATGGTTGCGCAAAACCGATTCACATGCCAACAACAGTATGATACAAGGGTTAACCATTACAGCAGGTTCATTCCGTTTGTATAATACCAGTTCAGCGGCCTATACCGTTAGTGCATTTAGGAATATTGTCAACAATGGAACGTTAGATGCATCAATAACCGGCAACCGTATCCAATTTGCCGGTTCATCGGCCCAAACGTATTCAGGCTCGGGTTCAATTTCAGCCACCAATAATTTGGAGATACAACTCAATAATAGTGCGGGAGTTACTTTAAGTTCCCCGCTTACCGCTTATACCCTAGTTCTTACTAAAGGAAAACTTACTACAACCGCAACCAATATTTTAACCTTACAGGCAAACACCACTACCGGTTCCGGCACTGCAACCAGCTTTGTAAATGGGCCGTTAAAACGGATTTTGCCAACGGGTACCAATACCATTACTTTTCCGGTTGGTAAAGGATCGTACAACATGGTTGAATTGGTTAATGCAATTACCACATCAAATACCATGGAGGTTATTGCCGAAGTAATGGATGCCGATTGTGGAGGTACTTATACAAACCCTCCTTATCTTTTAAACAAAAACAGATATTGGAGTATGGAAGTAGCCGCAAATTCAGCCAATTTTACTAATTCATATGTGCGGGTAACTGAAGTTGGAACCACAACCGGGCAGTATTCAACCCGGTCAATCACCACATCGAATGGAGTTTACACCAATTTTAGTGATGGTGTGGGTGGTGGATATACGCTTAGTTCAAATGGAACCATAACAAATACTCCTACTATAAATTATTTTTCCATAGCTTCTAACTACATGGAAGGAAATTATAATGTGGGTTCAGCGCAAGCTTATACATCTATAACGGGAGCTTCGGGCGGTTTTTTTGCGGCAGTTAATTCTACAGGGTTGCGTGGAAATGTTACGGCAAATATTACATCGGATATTACCGAAACGGGTGAAATTTCCTTAAACCAATGGAACGAAGCAAATGGATCGGGTTATACATTAACCATTCAATCGAGCGCCGCTGCTACTAGAACATTGAGCGGTAGTGTTAATAATGTAGCTGCCGGTGGTCCAGGTGCCATGATTCGGGTTAATGGAGCCGATAATGTTGTTTTTGATGGTACAACAAGTAGGTATCTGGTGTTTAAGAACAATACCACCAATGCAGGTAATACGAGCCCTACTTTTGAGATTTACAACGGTTCAACTGCTTTCACCTTATCGGGTTGCAACATTGAGAACCACAACAATTCCACCAGCACCCAAGGAACCATTACTATTGGAAGTGGAACCAACAGCAACCTAACCATTTCGGGCAATCAAATATTGAATGCTACAACGGGATATGCCGGTTACCCCTATTGTGCCATTTATTGCGATAATGCAAGCAACAGCAGCGTAACCATTTCCGGTAATTACATCTATAATTTTGGGAATTACGGCTGTTATTTGGTTAATGCGGGCGATGAATTTAATTTATTGAACAATCATTTATATAAAACCTTGACCGATGATTTATCAGCAATTAACCAAACAGGCATTTATTTGAACGGAGGCAATGGCCACACCATTGAAGGTAATTATATTGGGGGCCAGGCAATCAGTTGTGGTGGCTCTGCCTGGACCAATAATGGCAGTAGTTCCGAAGTAAAAGGTGTGGTTTTAAATGTGGGTACCGACATAGCTTCAGAGGTTCAAAACAATACCATCAGTAATTTTAATGTACAGTCAACATCGGGCACTGTTTTTACCGGCTTCGAAATAATTGATGGTGCAGTAAATTTGGGTACCTCCACGGGAAATACCGTTTCAAACATTACCACATTAGCTACCGCAGTTAACGCAATATATAGTTCTACCCATTCATGTATTGTAATTGCCAATAACACCATTAATACCATTAATGCCAATGGAACCGGAGCATCCACGGTACTAAAAGGGATTGTTCATTCCGGTTCTGCATCGGCCAATATCAACAACAATGCTATTTCCGCTTTATCATGTGCTGGAGCTTCAACCGGGCTAATTAACCAAACCGTTTCCGGTATCTATCTTTCAGTGGCTTGTAATTCATCTGAAATTCATGATAATACCATATATAACCTAACAGCCAGTAACACAGGAGCTATTCAAACCAATGCTTCGGCAATAGCTGTAGATGCTGCCGTGTCCATCAATATCTTCAATAATAAAATTTACGATATTAAGAATTCCTCAACCATGGCTGATGCTGATACACCCCCAACAGCCAGTGGAATAATGATGGATTCGCCGGAAACAGGATTTGAGATTTTTAACAACCTGATTTCCTTGGGCAATTCGCAGACTACCAATACCAGCTTTTATGGCATTTGGATGAATGAGCAACCCAGTGGAGATGTTGTTTCCAGCATTTATTACAATTCGATACTGATTGATGGTTCGGCATCCAGCGGAGCTATGCCAACATTTGCCTTATTGCGGGGCAATAATGGAGCTTCTACATTAACCAAATTTGTTATGGATTGTAAAAATAATATTTTTGCCAACCGCCGAGCTGGAGGTACCGGCAAACATTATTCAATAGGGAACAAAGGCTCCAATCCTACGGGTGGATGGGGAGCAAATGCAACGGACTACAATTTGTTGGTAACCGGTGACCCTGCCAATTTGGGATTGTGGAATTTAACCGATTATAATTTTGCCAATTGGAAAACCAACACCCATTGCGATATCAATTCCTCCTATTGGGTTTCTACTTCAGGCACATCAGATGCCAATAACCTGAATCTAACAAACTTATTTACTTCTATTGCATCGGGCGATTTGAGCATTGTAGTTGCCAATCCGGAATGTTGGGCCATAAATGGTAATGGAATGCCATTAGCTTCAATTAATAGTGATTTTACCGGAACCGCACGAAGTTCATTGCTGGCCAATGGTGCTTCCGATATTGGAACCTATGAAATAGTACCCGTGGCAGTTCCCATAGCAGCGATCCAAACAGGAACAATTGCCGATGGTAACACCACCATATACAGCTTAGCCGGGCGCACATTGGCTCAAATTGCCTGGCATGGGCCAAGTTCACCATCCTTCCCAACTGTTGCATTACGATATTTTTCGGGGACCAATGCCACCGATGATTCCGAAAACACGTTAGCATCAACTCAATATTCCAATTCGTTTTGGAGGATAACGGCTACGGGCGGTGATATTAGTACCTATAATTACGACCTCACTTTATATTATAGCGATAATATTTTAAAGGATATTGCTGATGAAAGTGCTGCAAATATTATAAAGAATCCGGTTTACTATCCAACACATACCGATGTGCAAAATGTTTGGCGTACTTACAATGCAACGGCAAACGATGCAGTGAATAATTACATTACGGTTTCAGGTGTGATAGGCTTTAGCGATTTTGCATTGGAACTAGGAATGTTTCCTTTGCCAATAACGCTTGCCAAGTTTGAAGCAATAGCCAACCAAGGAACGGTGGTTCTATTATGGGAAACATTGCGTGAAATTAATAACGACTTTTTTACCATTGAAAAAACAGCAAACTTAAGCCAATGGAGCAAGGTAGCCACTGTTCAAGGGGCTGGAAACAGTTCGCAGCGTATCAATTATTCTTATACCGACCAAAATCCTTTCCAAGGCACATCATACTACCGGTTGAAGCAAACCGATTTTAACGGTGATTTCACTTATTCCGATGTAAAATCGGTTACCCTTAAACCATTTAATAATAGCTTATTCACTATTTATTACCGTTCGGAAAGCAACGAGTTGGTAATTGAAAATTTAACCAATGCCCCTGTTGATGCGAAATTGTCGGTTTTCAATGCCAATCCGGCTATAGCATTGCAATCCGATTCTAAAATAGCCGAGGGAATAACTACCATTCCTTTGGGTGAATTAACTCAGGGGTTTTATTTTGCCAGCATGCAGTCGGTTTTTGGTACCGTTAGTTTTAAGTTTGTGGTAAATTGATGGAACTCGCAGCGCCCCCGAGCCATCGGGGCAGGCTGCTGCGAGATATAAGGTGTAGGCACAAAAGTATTTTTAGAGGTCGGTAGCTAATTGCATATCCATGTGTGTGTTTTGCTATATACCCCTTCCCCTGTCGGGACTTCCCCTTGTGAAGGGGAAGATGTAAATTGCTGGCAGTATTGCTAATTTGATACGATCTCCCCTAAACCTAGGGGAGATGTCGACAGACAGAGGGGTACAAGAAACACAACAGAAGGTTCAAAGTATGAATACCATTGCTTTCGTGTTATGTATTTATCTACTGTCCTCTAAATATTTTAAAGCGAATCGGCCTGTCTCGCTTTAGCGGAGTGCTTCGCTGTCCTTTTGTAAAACCTCCATTTTTTACTTGCTATTTATCAAATAAAGTCCCAAATTAGTAGCATCATTAACCAACAAATATCAACATGAAAAAATTAGCCACTTTCAGTTCTTTATGGGTCGTTTTATTGGCCGTCCTATTTAGTTTTAGTCAATGTAAATCGAAAAAACACAAAGCATCCAAGGAGGTTGATTCGGGTTTTTCGAACTATATTTTAGCTTTCCCATTAAAGACGATCAGCAACAATTCTGAGTTGGTTATTAAATTATTCGACGATGTTCCAAATGTATCGGAAAACCAGGAAGCCGACCAAAAATTGCTGGATATTTCCCCTTCCATTAAAGGCCGGTGCTATTGGAAAAACGCTCACACTTTTGTTTTTGACCCCGAGAACATTTTGCCCTCTGATAAATTGTATCAGGTGAAGTTTCATTTGGGCGAATTGTTGCAAGTACCTAAAAATTTAAAAACGTTTACCTTCGACATCCGTACCCGGAAGCAAAGCATTAGCATACAGGTTGAAGGTTTAAAGACCTATTCAGTAGAAGACCTCACCAAACAAAAACTTTCAGGAAAATTGACAACCACCGATGGAGCTGATGGTGAAAAAGTAGAACAGGTGCTGGCAGCCACCCAAAATGGCAAAGAGTTGACCATTACCTGGGATCATTTGGGTGATGGCCGTACCCACCATTTTGTGGTGGAAAATGTGCTGCGCGAAAAGGAAAAAAGCACGTTGATTTTGCAATGGGATGGTAGCGAAATTGGCTCCACCGATAAATCGGAAGAAGTGATAGAAATACCAGCTTTGGGCGATTTTACGGTTTTCGATTTGAACGTGGTTCAACAACCGGAACAGTGCATTACGGTGTTTTTTTCCGATCCACTCGATCCCAAACAGGAACTGCTGGGATTGCTTTATTTGAAAAACAAAGCCGAAGTGCGAATGGTGATTAAAGAGAGTGAAATAAAAATATATCCGGTTAACCGCCAGTCGTTGCCAACGGAACTTATTGTGGAACAAGGCATCCGTAATATTATGGGTTATGGTTTGAAAGAGGGTTTTAGGAGACCCATTGAATTTACCAATCTTAAACCCCAAGTACAATTGATTGGTAATGGCGTAATCCTTCCCAGTTCCAACGGGTTGGTTTTCCCATTTAAAGCGGTTAGTCTTAGGGCGGTGAATGTAAAAATTATAAAAATATTCGAAAACAACATTGCCCAATTCCTGCAAAGCAACCAATACGATGGCTCCAATGAACTGAGGCGCGTTGGGCGGATTATCTATAAAAAGGAAGTGGTATTGACTTCCGAAAAGAACATTGATTTTGGGCTATGGAACAACTTTTCATTGGATCTTTCCAAACTCATTGAAGCGGAACCAGGAGCCATTTATCGGGTACAAATCAGCTTCAACCGGAGTCAAAGCCTCTACCCTTGCACCAATGCCGATTCAATAACAAATAATAGTGATTTAACCGGAATGGAAGAAGATTCCGAGGCGGCCCAGTTCGATGAGCCTGGCTATTATTACTACGATGATGATTATTACGATTACGACTATGATTACAATTATCAGGAGCGGGACGATGCTTGCAAAGACTCGTATTACCGGGGCAACAAATGTTCAGTAGCCCGGAATGTGCTGGCTTCCGATTTGGGAATCATCGCGAAAGCAAGCAGCAACAACGAATTTGTGGCTGTAGTAACCGACTTGCGGACGGCTGAACCGCTTTCCGGCATTGAAGTGGAATTTTACAATTTTCAAAATCAATTGATGGAAAAAGGAACTACCGATTCCGACGGAAAAATTGTCATTCCACTGGCATCGAAACCCTTTTTGTTGATAGCTACAAAAGACAAACAGCGAGGATACTTGCGGTTAGACGATGGTTCAGCATTGTCGTTGAGTATGTTTGATGTTATGGGGCAACAAAACAGCAAAGGAATAAAAGGTTTTATTTACGGCGAACGCGGAGTTTGGCGGCCGGGCGATTCCATTTACCTTACTTTTATTTTGGAAGATAAAAACCGGGTGCTCCCCGAAAACCATCCGGTGGTGGTGGAATTGTACACGCCCGAAAACCAGTTATACGAGCGCAAGGTGCGTACACAACAAGTCAATAACTTTTTCGATTTGCGCACCGCCACCCAACCCAGCGACCCAACCGGAAACTGGTTGGTTAAAATAAAGGTGGGCGGTTCGGTATTTACCAAATACCTGAAAATTGAAACCATAAAACCAAACCGACTGAAAATAAACATTGATTTTGGAAGCGAAATACTCACTAAATCATCGGCTACTCAGGGAACTCTCGAAATTAAGTGGCTGCATGGTGCTGTAGGTAAAAACCTGAAAGCTGATATCGCCCTTACGTTGAGCAAAGGAACTACGTCGTTTAAAGGATTGGAAGGATATAATTTCGACGATCCGTCGAAATATTTTGAATCGGAAGAACAATCCATTTTTAAAGGTTTGGTAAACGAAAACGGACAAGCCACCTTTGCCACCAAATTCAATGTTACCAGCAATGCTCCGGGTATGTTAACCGCTAAATTTAAAACCCGTGCTTTTGAAGAAGGAGGCGATTTTAGTACCGATCTGTTGAAATTAAAATATTCGCCTTATTCCAGCTATGTTGGAGTAAAAGTTCCTGAGGGAAAAGGATGGGGCAATGCCATCTATTCCAACGAACCGAATTTGATTCCTATTGCAACGGTTGATGAAAAAGGCAATCCGGTGGATCGGAGTAAGTTGAAAATTGAAATCTTTTCCGTATCGTGGCGTTGGTGGTGGGAATATTCCGAATACGACGATTTAGGTCGGTATCTTTCCAACGAAAACCAAAGCCTGATGAAGACCGAATACATTGATACCAAAAACGGGAAAGCGATGTATGAAATGAACCTGAATCAGGAATCGTGGGGAAGAAAGCTCATTAAAATTACCGACCCGGTGAGCGGACATAGCACCGGCCAGCTATTTTACACCACCTATAAAGGCTGGTGGAGCAGCAACGATACTGACAATCCCGGGGGAGCGGAAATGTTGTCTTTTTCTACCGATAAAAAAACATACAATGTGGGCGACCAAGTAAATGTTGATTTGCCGGTGACCCAAGACGGTAAAGCGTTGGTAAGCATCGAATCGGGTTCCAAAATAATTAAAACTTTTTGGGTTTCCGTTTCAAATAAAAACGGAAAATTCAGTTTCGAAGCCACTCCCGAAATGACACCCAATGTTTACCTGTTTGTCACTTTTATACAACCGCACAACCAAACCAGCAACGATTTACCCATTCGGCTTTACGGAGTTCAATCCATTGGGGTTGAAGATCCGCAGACCCATCTGAACCCGATTCTTTCCATGCCCGATGTGCTGGAACCAGAAAAAGAGGTCACAATTCAGGTGAATGAGGCCAACAACAAACCCATGACGTACACCATTGCAGTAGTGGACGAAGGTTTACTGGATTTAACCCGTTTTAAAACCCCCGATGCTTGGACTGATTTTTATGCCCGCGAAGCACTGGGTGTTAAAACCTGGGATTTATACAAATATGTGATGGGTGCATTTAGCGGCGAAATGGCCGGTCTGTTGGCCATTGGTGGCGATGAAGCGTTGCAAAATAAGGGTGATCAAAAAGCCAACCGTTTTAAACCTGTGGTGACTTTTATGGGGCCTTTTGAATTAAAATCGGGAACCAATACCCACACCTTCAAGATGCCCAATTATGTAGGTTCGGTAAAAACAATGGTGGTTGCCGGATACCAAGGCGCTTACGGTAAAGTGGAAAAAGCCACCCCGGTAAAAAAAGCACTCATGACTATTGCCACTTTGCCACGGGTGCTTGGTCCGGGAGAACAAGTGCTGTTGCCGGTTACTGTGTTTGCCATGGATTCAAAAATCAAGGAGGTTACTGTAAAAGTGGAAACCAATGAGTTGTTCACCCTTACGGGAGAATCGAAAAAGACACTGAACTTTGGCCGCGAAGGTGATGAAAATACTTATTTCAATTTAGCGGTTTCCGATAAAATTGGAGTTGGACGCGTGACCATTACTGCTCAAAGCGGAAAGGAAAAAGCCACTTTTGCTATTGAATTAGATGTTAGGTTGCCAAACCCAAGAATTACCAAGGTGTTAGATGCCATTATTGAACCGGGAAACGAATGGAATACAGCCTATCATGCGGTGGGAGTTGCCGGAACCAACAAAGGAATTATCGAATTGAGCAGCATGCCTGCTATAAATCTGGGTAGCCGATTGGAATATCTGATTCAATATCCGCATGGCTGCATTGAGCAAACTACCTCTTCGGTATTTCCACAGTTATATTTAAAAGCGTTAGTTGATTTAATGCCGGCACAACAAGAGAAAATTGAAAAGAACATTAAAGCCGGAATTGAAAGCCTGCGCAAATTCCAATTATCCAACGGTGGAATGAGCTATTGGCCGGGCGAATCGGGCCATGCCAGCGATTGGGGAACCAATTATGCCGGCCATTTCCTGTTGGAAGCACAAAAAGCCGGTTACAGTTTGCCTCCCGGATTTTTAAAATCGTGGATAGAATTTCAAACCGACCGAGCCAACGATTGGTCGGTAAATACCCATGCCGACCAAGCCTATTACAGCAGCGACGATTTGATTCAGGCATACCGGTTATACACCTTGGCCTTAGCCGAAAAGCCGGCTTTGGGTGCCATGAACCGGTTAAAAGAATACAAAAAACTATCAACGGCAGCCACTTGGCGTTTGGCGGCGGCTTACTTTCTGGCCGGAAGGGAAGCGGTGGCACAGGAAATGGTGGCCAACCTGAAAACCAAAGTGGATGCGTATAAAGAACTAACGAACTCGTATGGCAGCAATGTGCGCGACGGAGCCATGATTTTGGAAACCCTGGTACTGATGAAAAACACCGGTTTGGCGAAAGAGTTGGTAGAGGAACTGGCCAAAGAGCTATCGTCCAATTACTGGTACAGCACACAATCCACTGCTTATTCGCTGCTGGCACTAGCTAAGTTTGCCGCCAATGCCGGAGCCGATTCCGAAATTAAATACGACCTCACCCTAAATGGTGGAAAAAAGGTTTCGGTTGCCACCCAATCGGCTCTTTCGCAAACGGAACTCTCCTTTGAAAATGCGTTGGATGGAACGGTGGTTATTAAAAACAAGAGCCAAAAAATGCTGTTTGCCAAAATCCAGCTCAGCGGAGTGCCCTTAACCGGCGATTCTACCAGCGGTTCCAGCAATTTAGTGGTAAAAGTGCGGTACCTGGATCTGAAAAACAACGCCATTAATCCCGCCGTTATTACCCAAGGCACCGACTTTTTGGCCGAAGTACGCATCGAACATCCCGGAATGCGGAACGCCTATAAGGAGATGGCGTTGACCCAGATTTTCCCTTCAGGTTGGGAGATACGGAATTTACGCATGGAAGAAAATACGTCCACCCTAACCAAAGATATTCCCCGTTACATGGACATTCGCGACGATAGGGTGTATTCCTATTTTGACATTGGCACCTCAGAATCGAAAACCTACCGCGTGCTGTTAAATGCTGCTTATGTGGGTAAGTTTTACCTGCCAACTGTGTATTGCGAAGCCATGTACGACAACGACATCAACGGAAGGGTTGGTGGCAGATGGGTGGAAGTGGTGAAGCAATAAACATAAAAGGGGTGTACTTATGATGGAAATTTGCGCAAAGGGAAGTGGGAGGAGTGCATATTCAGTTTTTGTGCTTCATGCCTAGATACACCCTGCAAATCATGATAGATTATTATTAAATCATAATCAAAAAGAGTACATTTGGAAACATTTGAAGTTTAAAGTGGTCAGATTTGACCACTTTGGAATATCTTGATTATGAGTAAAATAAGCACAATTGACATAGAAAACGCCATTATTTCGATAACAAAAATTGAGGAAGAGGATTACATTTGTCTGACTGATATGGCAAAAGCCAAAGATGGCGATTATAGAGCAGCAGATGTAATTAAAAACTGGAGCGATAGGAATAATTTCAAAATCAGGCCGATATGGTGGAACTTATGCACATCGAGATATCGCATTTGAATTCGGAGCTGCTATCAGCCCTACTTTCAAACTTTACCTGATTAAAGAATATCAGCGGTATAAAGAGATTGAAAGTAACCAATATAATCTTGAGTGGAATGTAAAACGACTTTTAAGTAAAGCTAATTATCACATTCAAACCGATGCCGTTCAGAAACATATTTTACCAGAAAAAAATTACACAAAAGACAAAGAATGGTTAATTTATGCAGAAGAAGCAGATTTATTGAATGTTGCATTATTTAATTGTACTGCAAAAGATTGGCGAGAACTAAATTCTGAACATGAAAAAAAGGATTTAAACATAAGAGACGTTGCAAGCATTAACGAATTAGCAATTCTTTCAAATATTGAAAGCCTTAATGCAGAATTGATTAAAAAAGGAATTGAAAAAGCTGACAGATTTATACAATTACGTGAAATGGCTGTTTATCAATTGGAAATTCTGGTCAAAAAGAATGCTTTAAAAGCCTTGAAAAAACTTGCTGATGATATTTATATTGAACAACAAAAGAAACTGAGGAAATAAAGCAAGAAAGCGCGGTATAAAGAATTGCCGATACTGTAGATTATTCATTCATGCTAAATGAATCACCACAGCAATATAATTAATGCAAACAACGAAAAACCTTGAAATAATAACTCCATCTGAATTCTACTCAAAAACAGGATTTGTTTGAGTGTTCGCAGGCCGAATGCAGAAAAAATTATTGCTCCCAATCTAATACCACAGACTGTCCCTAGAGGCGAAGCCATGTACGACAACAACATAAACGGAAGGGTTGGCGGTAGATGGGTAGAAGTGGTGAAGCAATGAAAATGGAATATAAGGAATTAAAAGAGCGTTTTTACCCAATTGAATAGGTGAGGTGAGTATATACAAATTTTGGATACAATTACATAGCACAATTGAAACCTCATCGAAAATGATTAAATTTGAATTATGAAAGCAACGGACAAAGTACTACAACGGATAAAAATGCTAGTTCTTCAAAGTGAACCATCAGCCAAGATTTATTTGTATGGGTCTCGCGCAAGAGGAACTGCAAAGTTAGATTCAGATTGGGATTTGTTGATTTTATTGAATAAGGATAGAATTACAAATGAAGAAGAACAAAAAATTACTTATCCGCTATATGATTTAGAATTTGAGATAGGAGAAGTTATCAGTCCTATGGTATATTCTGAAAATGAATGGTATTCTAAATATAGAATAACTCCATTTTATTCAAATGTAATGAGAGAAGGACGATTATTATGAGTAATTATCAACCTGAAGATTATGTGCAATATAGGATTCAAAGAGCAAAGGATACTATTTTGGAGGTTGAAATATTAATTCAAAATGGATATTGGAATACCTCAATAAATAGATTGTACTATGCTTGTTTTTATGCTGTTGGAGCATTACTTGTAAAACATGGGATAGATACTTCAAGTCATTCCGGTTGTAGGCAAAAATTTGGACAACTATTTGTTCAAAATGGAAAAATTGATAAAAAATTAGCTAAGCACTACACCGAATTATTTGAAAAACGCCAAAAAGGAGATTATAATGATTTCTTTGACTTCGATGAAGATACCGTTCTCAGATTATACAATCCGTCGAAGTTATTCATAGAAACAATTGAGGCTCTTATTAAGGAATAGCCATTATGTGCAATCCGGCTGTGATTACCCAAGGCACCGACTTTTTAGCTGAAGTGCGCATGGAACATCCCGGAATACGGAACGCCTATAAAGAAATAGCCTTGACCCAGATATTTTCATCGGGCTGGGAAATACGGAACCTGCACATGGAAGAAAACACCTCCACCTTAACCAAGGACATTCCCCGCTACATGGACATTCGCGACGACAGGGTTTATTCCTATTTTGACATTGGCACCGGCGAAGCCTGCACCTACCGGGTGCTACTAAATGCAGCTTATGTAGGCAAGTTTTATTTGCCCACCGTGTATTGCGAAGCCATTCTGACTAACGTTAAAAATTGTAATTGGGAATCAATGAGTTACCAAATCCAATATCGTCAGGTTTTAAGTCAAATTTAACAATGTTTTTCATAATCCTTTTGGCTACTGCAATTTTTCTTTTTTGGTCAAGGAACAAATATTCTGATGGTGGATTATATGGTACTTGTTTAACCACCATGGTCCATATAATTACTCCCAATTTTCTTGCTGTTGCACTAACAGCTGCTTGCCTACCTTTTCTAAAAGCAACTCTTCTAAAAAAATCAGATAAATGCGTATCCTTCAGATTACCAATTGCATTGGCAGCTTGCCTTAGTGCTATTTTCAATCGATTACTGCCTTTGGGTATTTGGCTACTTAGAACTTTACCTCCTGATATTTTGTTGTTCGGTGCCAGTCTTGCCCATGAAACAAATTGTTTAGAGGTGCCAAATTTATAAAAACCATCAGGACCAATTTCACTCATAATAGACAGCACTGTAGCATGGCTTAACCCTTCAATTGCCATCAAATCAACTCCTCCAAAATATTGAAACGCAATTTGGTTAAAGTTCTTAATTGATATCGCATTCTTATTTTGTCTTTTGTATGGCTTATCCGTGGTTTTTAGTTTTTTCTTTTCAGGGGTCTTCCTCAATTCTTCTTTTATGAACACGTCTATTTCCTTATCACAGGCTACTATCTGCTTTTGAAAAAACTGATAGGCTTGATATTCTTGTTTCAAGCCAAACAGAAAATCCTCCCTATTATTGCTATGAAGGGCTTTTGCTATTTCTTCCTTAGACTTTCGACAATTATAATGTCGGTGGCTTGATAATGACTCAGGATCGAGATTCCCTTTGCAAATATCCTCTATAATTGCCAAACCAGTAAGTCCACAAACGTCTTTAACCACAACGTCTAATCGGAAGTTTAAAAATTTCAAGTATTTCTGCATTTTTCTTGATGCTCCCGATGCTGATGCAATCAAGTTTTTTCTTTGACGGCAATATGTTCGTAGCTTTTCGGTTGTCTCATCAGGCAAAAAACTACTTGTGAGTAAACCTAAGGCATGTAGTTTTTGAATGTGCCGACAATCTTTAACATCCGTCTTTTTCCCTTTGGGATGTTTAGTAAATTTACCATTGCATAATATCACATCAATGCCATGTTTCATTAGTTCTGCATATAAGTTCTGCCAATAGTCCCCTGTTGATTCCATGGCTACTGTTGTAATTCCAAAAGACAATAACCATAAACACAATGCTGTTAAATCTTCGGCGTAAACACCAAACTCTTTTACATCTTCCAAAGATTGACCTACAGCAGCATAGTGAGAACGACTTCCAACATCTATTCCCGCAGCATCTGGATTAATAATATCCAATTCCATTTTCTTTTTCCTTGTCATAATAAATCATTTTTTAGTTATTAAAATGACTCTAAGGAAATGTATCTTTGATAATGAAAATTATTCTGAACGGGGTCTTCGCTGTTGCGAGCCACCACTGAAATTATCTACAAGCCTCAGAAACACAACTTCTGAGGCTTTTACATTTCAACCAGAATGAACGCACGGACTATTATGTACCATTGCTAGAAACGGTCTTTCAAAGAGTCATTCCAAATTTAGTGGAAATTTAATCGGAGACTCTCTCACGTTAGCACTAGAAATTAATTGGTTACTCTGATGTGGGGAATGTACGACAACGACATTAACGGAAGGGTAGGCGGCAGATGGGTGGAAGTGGTGAAGCAATGAAAATGGAGGATGGGATTTTATAAAGAATAAAAACTATTGCTTATATTGTGGAAAATAACCCTACCTATTGGAATAATACCGGTAATTTGAGTGTATAACGAGATAAGGTGGGGATAGACAGTAGTTAGCGTTTATAATAATTAATACTTCAGATTATGACTAAAACAACTTTAATTATTGCAATTTTAACAACTTTAGTTATGATAAACCAAAGTTGTAAGAAGGATGAAAATGTGAAAATTGATAAGGAAAAATCTACAATCTTTTACAACTCATTTAATCCGCCATTGACTGTAATTATTCCTACCTCGATTGAAAATAATACAATTAGATTCGATTTTGAAAATGATAGCATTTTAAAAAGCATAAGCTTTTTTTTTAATAAAATTGTAAATTATAATTGTCCAAATGGGTTCTATGATCCAGTTTATTATTATTATTTGATAGGCATTGATTTTGGTGAAAACAGCATGACAATTGGTGAGCACTACTTTCCCGGATCGCCATTTCCTATTAAAGCAGATAGTATAATTGATGAATCTTATTTATTTTATAATAAACCTACTTTATATTTTGAAGCAGATTGCAACGATTTAAAATACAATTGTACTGAATTTGATTTTATGAAATCGAATTATTATGGAATCAAATTATCAAATGGCAATTTGGATTATTTTGGTTGGATTAGGTTTGATTTTGATGAAAGGGACACTTTTAAGTTAGTAGAATATGCTTATCAAACTTCAACAGTAAATTCAATTATGGCTGGACAAAAAGAATAGGTAATTACAAACGCTAACACCGCATAATAAAGCAGTTTCGGGGAAGTGCAAGCTTGAAATTATGAATAGGAAATTAACTAAGTTGGAAATTGTAAAAGTAGCGCCAAAAATCGCAACCGCTTTTTATGCGAACCATTGAGTTACTTTGAAGGGCATAAATAACAAACCATAACTGAATTAAAAACAACTTATACACTTCGAAAGCCATGAGTAATTCAATGGGAATAATTTCTATTTTGGGTTTAGCTGCATTGATAATTATGTTGATGCAATTTCTTACCATTCGTAAGTTTAAAAAACTTTTTAACGATTTATCCATAGCTTTTGCACAGGATAAAAACTTGGATTATGTCGCCCTAGTAGACTGGATAATTCGTTCAAGAGAATTGTTTAAACAGGGTCCGTCCAAAGCTACTGTTCATTTAATATCAGAATATATAAATGGACTTTTTGCTGAATCAGTAGTATTTATTCATGTTACCAACAAGAAAGAAACTGCTGATAAAATTTTAAAGGAAGGTTTTAAATACTCAGAGGACTTTTTTAAATCATCAGAGGAAATTTCTTTCAGCCCTTTTGATTTAACATACAAGCTACAGATATATAAACACTATGGTAATTATGTAATGGTAATATGCATTCCTAAAGAATTATATTATGGAGCTAAAATATCAGGCATAAAATCGGATAGGGATACCTTTGTAGATTATGGAATAAGCGAATACAATCCCGATGATAAATTATGTTATACCATGTCGAACCGTTTTGTACGGGGTTATGTGGATATTGCTAACAAACAAATAGTAGAAAATGAGCTGTTTAAAACCTAAGTTGAGCGATTTGACCCCGAGGACTCGGGGGAAAAAGCGCTTTACTTAGGTAAAACCCTGACATATTAATTGTTAGTTTTCACAAATTGAGTGAAGCGATAATTTGTGGAAACTTACAATTGTTCAGTCGATTGAGCAGATTTGCGATAGCAAATCGCTCAATTTGGGTAAATTCGATAAAAAACAAAAATAGCCGTTTAACCGCCACGCATTACCCAGCATTTTCAATAGCTATCGGAAGCCGGTTGAACTACAACCAATGAATTTTAATTAAGTGTTGTTTTTTCTATGGACTTATCAACCTAACGATGTTACATAAGTTAAAAGTTGGATAAAGGTATTGGCTGTTGTATTTTATAACCATTTGCGTGCAACACAGGTTGTGTTTGTTTGGGGATGTGGTAAATGGTGGAATGAAATTAAACGATTCTGGGCGAATGGTTGAAAAATGGTATTGATAATAAAAAATATGGCGCAACCATTGGCGATGCAATGGATTGGTTTAAAACCATGACGACCAATGAATACATCCATGGTGTAAAACAATTTGGGTGGCAACGTTTCAATAAAAAATTATGGCAACGCAATTATTGGGAACACATTATCAGGGACGAAATGACCTATTTTAAAATATCGGATTATATTATAACCAACCCTTCAAAATGGGATAATGATACGTTAAAATAAAATCTTTTATGCGATTGGAAGAAAATGACCTAAGTGCCATACACTTTTATTTATATTTGCACCCAAATATAATTAGCAATTTACATGGAAATTAAAGGAACTGCAGTTAAATCGATTAATGATTTTGTAATTAACAACTATAATTCTGGATATATTGAATGGTTTAATTCGTTATCTGCACCTGCTAAAAATATCGTTAAAAATACATTATCAAACCAATGGTATCCTTTGCAAGAGGCTGTTGTTGAGCCTACTCAAAAAATTGCCAACCTTTTTTATGGGGGCGATATCAAAAAAGCCGCCTTTGAATGTGGACAATATAGTGCCCAAGTTGCGCTGAATGGTGTGTATAAATTGTATGTAAAATTTTCATCGCCTGAGCACGTTGTTGATAGAGGTTCGCGCATTTTGCCCGCCTATTATAATCCCTCAAAAATTATTCAAATAGGCCGCGAGAAACAGATGGTTCGATATGAAATGACAGAATGCATAGGTATTGATGAAGTGGTGGAATACAGGATTGCCGGTTGGATGCAAAAAGCCCTTGAAATTAGCGGCTGCAAAACTTATAGTGTTATTATAACAGAATCGGTAAAAACCAATGGCCGAACGGTTTTTGAAGCCCGTTGGACTTAATTTTTCATTTTAGCCGGTTTTGGCTATTTAATTAAAAACATGAAGACCATGGTATTGAGGTAATGATTATATTTGATCCTATAAAATTAAAAGAACCAAGAAAACTTCAAATAGTAAGGTTAGTGTTTATTAAACCCCGTATGTTTGTGTATTGATTGACAATTGACCTTTATAAATCATTCAATTTGGGTTAAATTCTCATTTTTCTTCCATCATTCTAATTTTCTACCATTCCAAATGGTTTTATGAATGATTTAACTATTTTATAAGTGGCGAATGTGTTTTGTCGAACTTACGTTAAATTAGTAAATGGCTATTTCAGCCACATACTAATGATGGCAATTCCTTGCGGGTTGTTTCGTTCATTCTCTGGAATTCCGGGTCCAATTGAGAATTGAATGCTTTCAACCTTAGTTATATCAAAGCTTGAGGAAACAGTAGGGCTGAAATAGTAGGGCAAAAAACTAGGGTAAGGCCTGGGTAGCGTTACCTTTTTTACTGGCTTTAGAGTCGCTAATAACATTTTATATTCATTCACTTCATTCCCAATTTCCAAGGTACTTCCGCATGCCGACCCATCATCCATTACAAAGGCAATTTGCATTTTGCAAGGTTTGTTGTTTAACGCTCTACCCTTAAACACCAGATGCTCCATGGAAGAAAGATCATTTTTTCTGCCTGCTATTTTATCCATGATAAAATGTTTAAAGCTATAATCGTAAATAGGTTCTGCATTCAGGTTTTCATCATCCACTTCAAATAATTTTTCAATATTCATTTGGTATTCGGCTTCTCCTTCATTTTCAGTAGGAACCAAACGGAATGTACTTCGCCATTGCTTAACCAACAAATCGGCATCTTTTAAGGCATTAAAAAGGTAAATTGGGTTTGTTTTGGGTACTACTGGCACCTGATATGTACTTCTATCGTAAAAATCCCAATCAAACGGGCGACCCTCTTTATCAGCAGGATAGGTTCGGAAACTGCCATCAATTAGTTCCACAACTATAGTATAGTTTAAATAACCTACTGTGAGCATTTGTTCTGGGATGGTTGCCGAATACAAATAACCACCTAACTTATCCATTTTGAATACTTCCTTCTTGCTATTTGTATATCCGAAAATCTGTATTGACTTAACCTCAATGGGTGAAATGAATTGTGCCAAAACGGTCAACGAGGTTTGTTCCGACACTTCCATTTCAGGTTCATGCTGGAACCAAGGTTTTGTAACAGTAGTAGGCGGTGCGCAAAAATCGTTCAGCTTATTAAATCCCCATTTATCGTCAGCTGTCCATTTTTTGGAACTTCCTTTTTTGCTCAAAATATAGGTGCCCGGCTGTATTAAAAACGTGGCATCTTCAATGTTGGTTGTATATTTGTTTCCACTATTAATGGCCACCAAATCAAATGTTGAACTCAGGTCGTTCAATTGAATGCTCATTTTATGAGTTTTCCAATTAATAACAGTCACCGTTTTCTTAGGGCTATTGCGGCCAAAGGGGTTATCAACGGCAACAGCATCGGGCATTACTTCCAAACGCCAAATTCCGTTATCAATTTTATCCAAAAAATAGACTCCCAGTCCATCGTATTGCACCAAAACCGAATTTCCAAATCCTGCTATTTGTTTCAACTGGCTCTCATCTATTGGTTTTGCATCGGTATTATTAGTATATAAAAACTTATTTTTGGAATTGTATTCTGCCAGATTGGCCTTATAGTTAACCCTAAAACCTTCAAAACTCAGATTTTGAGGATATGTTCCCATGCTTTTGTACATTGGAATTTGGTGAAAAACTTCAGAGCTAATCATTAAGCTCAATGCCTTTTGTGGGGTGTAAGCCAGATTCATATAATGGGTATTGTATTCGGTATTTGCGTAAGCCGAATAAGTAGGATCGTAGGCAAATTGAGTGGCAATTTGAATGCCGGCCTCTCTGAAACTCCGCGCCATTACCGGATACATGTATGATTTTGCCACATCGGGAGCATCAAATTCGTACACCAATTTAGCCCCATGATATTTTTTAATGGTTTCATCGAAGGGTATGTTGTATTCATTTACATTGGGAAGCAAATTCCCAGGTAATTCGCGCTGATAGCCCAATCCAGTTGGATACCACTGAAAGGTACCCCCTTGAATACCAGCCTGAAAATAAGCCTCGGCAAAATGTACCGCATGGCTGATGTTGTAAAATATGGGTTTTTTATTCCCTGTTTTCTGCATGGCAACCATCATTCCTTTAATGAATTCGGTAACTCCGCTAGCTTCTCCTTTATGGTGGGGTTCATTACTTATTTCGAAGGCAATAATTGCCGGATCGTCTTTATATGCCAACTTTGTATATGGATTTACATGATTCAAAAACTGAATTAAATAGTTTTGTTGTGCTTTTATGGCATCTGGGTTAGTCAGGCAATGGTCTTTGCCATATTTATGTGAAAATCCGGGAGTGGCTTCATCGCGCTCAGGCCAGCCGTTTCCCCAAAATGCAATGGGTGTTATAACAATATGCAAGCCTTTATCTTTCAATTCTTTCAGGAGAAAATCAAAAGCATCTAAATGTTCGTTTTCAATTAAGTTTCCAAGGGTATCGCTGATTTCAGTATCCCAAACATGCACGCGGTACAAGTCAAATCCCAGACGGGAAAAATGATACACATCGTTTTTAATTGCTGTTTTAGGATCGATTCCCATTTGTTTTGCAAAACGGTATCCATGGGCAAAAGGCACGGTATAATTTACGCCAAAGCCTTTTACCTCGGTTCCATCGGGCCACCTCATGATTCCACTTTTATCTACAGTTACCTCTGTGTTTACTTGCGCCAAGGCACTTATGGAGCATAGGAGCAAAACGATGGAAAGTATTTTATACCGATTCATAGAATTAATTTTTGAGTGTTAACCAAATCAACCCTTAAAGTTAAGTCATATTTTTCCATTACTTGAGCATTGATAGTTGTTTGTTTGGCATTGAACATTTTTTATCCTAATTTTTGGGAAGGTGAATAGTTACAAAAAAATGTATATTGCAACTAATTTTTTACTATGCGACACCGGTTTTATAGTTACATTTCGTATCTGGCATTTGCGGTGCTTTATGCTCAAACAGCCGCAACTGTAATTGTAATTTTACCTTTTGCCTACCTCAAGGTTCAAAAAATTATAAAGCCACTGGTGCGTTTTTGGGCTAAATCGGTATTCTGGATTTTAGGCCGAAAATTGAGAATTTCTGGCAGTGAAAACTTTTCCAAAAATAAGCGATACATAATCCTTGCTAATCATGCCAGCTTATTCGACATTATGGCTATTATGTCTTTCTACCCCGATGTGGCCTGGTTTGGTCATGAACGCCTGATGAAAGTTCCCGTGTTTCGGCAAATTCTGAAAATGACGAACTACATACCCTTGAAGCAAACAACGTTTAAGAATACGAAACAGATGCTGGATGAAATCATCCTAAAATCAGAAAAGAACACCATTGCTATATTCCCGGAAGGTACGCGGACACTTACCGGAAACATGAATAATTTTTATAGAGGGTTTGTTTATATTTTGAGAGCCTCCGATGCTGATGTGCTTCCTGTAACACTCAAAGGATTCTATTCCCTAAAACCCAAAAACAGGGCGTATATTAACTTCAGCGCAAAGCTGGGTGTTGTAATTCATAAACCCATTAAATCAATTGCGATGAAGGCAAAAACCGACCAAGAAATTATTGACGAAATAAAAGCAATTATTGAATCTAAAATTATAGACTAATAAAATTAATAGAATAAGTAACTAACAAAGTATGGATACAATGCAACACCCCGAATGGGTATTTATAATTAACCCTATAGCGGGCAATGAATACGCAAAATCGTTGGCACCTAAAATTGAGGAAATGATAAATAAACATGCTATTAATGCGGCAATAGTTTATACCGAAAAGAAGGGCCATGCTTCACAACTGGCAATGCATTATGCCGACATGGGCTCAAAATATATTATTGCAGTAGGTGGCGACGGAACCTTTAACGAGATTGCCACCAGTGTTTTGCACAAAAAAGATCTTACCTTAGGGATTATCCCTGCCGGTACGGGTAACGATTTTATACAGATTCTGGGCTTCCCCAATCGTTTTAACGACGAGCACTGGGAGGTGTTTTTCGAAAAAAAAACAAGCTTAATTGATGTGGGTCTCTGCAACGGATTGCCTTTTCTGAATGGTATGGGATTGGGATTCGATGCCCAGGTAGCTGCTGAAAACTATACCGAACCGGGTGAAGTGAAAAAGGGTGGAAAAAACAAATACCTCTTTCAAATTATTAAAACATTGCTTTTTTATCGGGAAAAAAGAATGACCGTTTTAACCGAAGGAGCCAAACATGAAACTGATTGCTTTATTAACACCATTTCAAATGGACGACGATTTGCCGGTGATTTTTTCCTTACTCCCAAAGCCATTGCAAACGACGGTTTACTCGATGTTTGTGCCATAGAAAAACTTTCCCTTATGGAACGGTTAAGTATTTTAACAAAAGTACCCAAAGGAACCCATCTACAGAATAAAAAAGTTAACTATTATCAAACCCCAAAATTAGAAATTGAATTTAACCGGGAAGTGCCCTTTCACCTTGATGGGGAACTGCATTTTGCTAAGCATTTCGATATAAGTATTATACCCAATGCGCTCCAAGTTATTTACAATCCCAATGGGAATCACTTTTTCAGGATAAATTAAAAAATACGGAATGAGCTATTTCGCCTTTTTCGATATCGACCACACTATTTTAAAAATAAACAGTGGTGAAGTGCTTTTACGCATGGCCCATAAAAAGGGCCTCTTGAGTAACCGGAAATTGATATCGGCGTATTTCCTTTCCGTTTTGTACCGATTAAAACTAATTGATTCGGCACGAATATTAGAAAAGTTTGCCTCCTGGTTAGCTAATTATCCGGTGAGCGAAATGGAAAACTTATGCCCTGAAATTGTTGAAAAATATCTTATTCCTGCTATTCGGCCCCAAATAATGGCTGAGATTAAAAGGCATCAAGCACAAGGAGCTCATTTGGTGGTACTTTCATCGGCAATAGCTCCAATTTGTAACCCTATAGCCAAATACTTGGAAATACCCACGGTAATTTGCACGGAATTGGAAGCGGTGAATCAGCACTATACCGGATTCGCCAAAGGTAAGTTTTGCTACCGCAACGTAAAGCTAAACCGAATGATTCAGCTTCTTGATGCAAATAAGTCATTCCTTGAAAATTCCTACTATTATGGCGATTCCATGGACGATTTATCGGTGCTGCATTCGGTTGGTTATCCAGTTTGTGTGAATCCCGATAAGTACCTTATAAAGATAGCCCAGCATCACAATTGGGAAATCCGCACCTGGGACTGAACTCGATAGTTGTAAAGTTTATGCCTTTTATAGTAACAAACCATTGATTTATCAGGATATGTTTGGACGATTAATTAATTTTATTTTCGTTTTCGGACTTTTCATTCGGAGGGGTTTATGAGCACAAAACTGTCTGCCAGCAATAAACTAAAGTAGATACACAAAGGCCCAAGTATGCAAGTCACTCCGGCTTAAGCAAAACCGTGTTATCGGTTCTGACTTCTTTTTTTGAAATTAATTATTTGCAACTGTTTAAATTTATTTTATTCAATATACATTAGAGTTCAACCCATACGAGGGTTTTCAGCACACCCAAGTCTGAAAGACTTGAATATGAATAACCTCCGGTGTAAACCGGAGGAAAACAAGACAACATAATTAGAACCCCGAAGTGGGTTCAATATAAAATTTAAACAGTTTCTTACGGTTAATACTTTTTCCAAAGTCTTGCACCTATTCTAACAATCGGGGATAACTCAAACGTGGGGATGGAGTAAATTCCACTATTTGGAAATGTTATTGTCTGGTCTGTCCTGAAATAGCTGTGAATTCCGGGCTGAATGTAGAAAGTTCGACCAATAAATAATTGGTAACTAATTCCTATGCCAAAATCGTTAGAAGGAATGTCTTGTTTATAGCCTGTCGACATTTGTTCGACTTCAAATGTATGTCTTTCATAATAGCCATAAACTTCTAAATTTTTCCAAACATTGTAACCCAGAAAAACACCGGGTGATGTAGTGTAATAACGTTTATAACCCTCATCAATATCTCCAACAGCCTGAACATCGGCATTATAAGTACCGCCATTTATGACACTTACCCTGAACCTGAATTTGTTATACCGATACCCAATACCAATATGATATCCACCAAAAAAAAACATTGGGAATAGAGATTCGATTTCAAATGCTTGTTTCACTTCATAATTTCGAGGAGTGGGTTTCCAGAATGTACCGGTAGAATCAGACTGGGCAATTAATGATTCCGGTGCAAGAGAAAGAACTATTGATGTAAGAATTAACAGTGCAGTTTTTTTAGCTCTCATAATTATTTTCGCTTTTAAAATATTGGCAAATATTGTGAATGCTCAAGATAAGGAAAGAAGACAATTGTCTATTTTTTTTCGGCTCGCAATCGGCTTAAATGTCTGGGTTTTATGCCTAATATTGATGCAAGGTATTTATCCGGTACGTTCATCACTAACTTGGGGTAGTTATTTCTTAAATTTTCATATCTATGTTTTGCATTTAATGCAATTAGCGAATAAACTCTTTCTTCCATACCAATCAAATATTCTTCAATAGCTTTCGACCAAAAAATTCTGGCAAACTCGTGGTCTTTACAAAAAACATCCCAATCGTCCTTTTGGGCAACTTGAATTTTGGCAGGGCTGATAGCTTGAATGTTCTCCTTGGTTCTTATTTTCCTGATAAAACTGCCCAATGAGGTTGTAAATTCGTTTTCGATAGAAACCCATCGGGTAACTTCATCACCATTATCATTTACGTAAAAATAACGACACATACCTTCGGTAATAAATCCTAAATGTTCACATACCGTGTTTTCTTTTAACCAGAAGTCATTTTTTTTTAGAATGACTTCGGTTTTAAACAGTGAACTAATTTGCAATGCCTGCTCTTGATCAAGTCCAAATTGCATTATCTTTTCAATTGTTTGTTGCATCACTTTTCAAATCTTTTTATCAGCCTGACCGCCAACTATACCTATAAACCCACCGTGTATTGATTACCCTATAGTTTGTTATGGTTTAATGGTCACTATTACTCTTTTATAACTGCATAATTGTGGTTCTCCTCTATCGGTAACTTTCAAAATAAAATGAGTTGTTTCCTCTTTATCAACCTTTGGAGCAATCACGTAGGCTCCATGAGCATTTTCAGCTCCTTCAATTTTTATTATTTTATTATAGGTTCCAGCCTCAGCATAGTTAAACCAGAGGAAACTGAAACTATCTCCATCGGGGTCGGTGGTATCAAAGGCATCTAATCCGAAGCCTTGCCCTGATTTTACAGTTATTTGTTCAGGGTTACTTAAAGTAATTTGCGGTTCATGATTTGCTTCCTCGTACGTTTTTGTACACCAGTCCATACGGGCAGCAAAATTGTTTTGAAAATCATCGCGCCAACGCCATAACGTAACTTTATTATCCTTGAAAGTAACGGTATCCATTTTTACTGTTCTTCCATAGTCGTTATGAATATAAGGCATATAAGTATCTACAGCATTTGTCCATATTTTTCTAGTTTCGGGTTCAAATGGCACTCCCGAACCTCCTTGTTTTTGGGTCGAAAAGTCGGGCTTATAAAGTTCATACCGGCCACCCCAACCACCCCATTCAGGATGTTCGGCATTATTTAGTCCATTCAATAGTAAAGACAGAAACGATGGCGTGTCTCCTTCCATGGCCCACGCTACATCAGGATAAGCTGCACCAAGTGGGCCATGAGCTTGTTGAATATTTTGAGCAAGCCACGAATTACTGATTTTGTCATTGTTTATGCCTTTTACAAAACTATGAATACCACTCCATGTTGCACTGCCATAGTCATCTCCCGGAGAAACAATATAAAACAAGTCAGGAAAATTGTTTCTAATCCAGATTCCGCTATCATCTTGGTCCGAAATAGCATAAACCCTAAGTTTAGCTATAAGTATTTTTGCCTCCTTTTCAATTTTTGTATTTTTAATTTTATAGAGTGCTTGCGCTAAGGTATTTGACCCTCCCCAAACCGAAATCCATAAGGAACGCTCATCTTTGCTTTCAAGTTCCTTTATTATCCAGTCGGAACCCTCGGAATCTTTAGTTTGGCCAACACCTAACATTCCATATTCTGGTAAACCTTGCTTAACTAATTGATATAATGTTTCGACTTTTGGAAAAGCCACATCATGTTTTACAAGGTTCGGCTGTACTTTGCCGTAAGCTTGCATTACTTTTTTTATGGATTCGGGGTTGATCATGGTTTTATGCCAACACGAAGTGGTTGCAATAATACCTTTTATGTCAATTTCGTTGGAATAGAGAAGCAATCGAACCAAGGATTGAGTATCATCCGGGTCAGCCTCAATATCTGTTAGTATTATTACCCGGTTGTTTTGAATCTTTTGTCCAATTAGGGAACTAAAGGTCAAAGAAAATACCATTGCAAGGAAAAAGGTTCTCATAATGTAAGGTATTAATCAGTAAAAGAGTGTTACAAATTTATCATTTTAAGTTTAAGTTTTGGTGGGCATACTCAACATAGCTATTAATTAGTATGAATCGTTTTCCGTTTTCTCAACAATCCATACATTTGCCCAAATCCAACTACATAGTAGATTCTGTCTTTATTTATTTTCGCCATAGATGAAATGGTAAATCCATAAAATCTGGTGAATGGGAATTCTATTTTAGAGTTTATAATTAGCATTTTTTTGCTAATGATTAAGGTTGTTGTATATTCTTAACCCTCTCAACTTAGGCATCAATCACTAGAATAATACAACTATTTGCAAAAGTTATGCAACACAATTCGTGATAAATATCCTCACCTTTACTAACGTTTGATTATAAGGGAAGTCAAAATACAATGAGAAAACAATTACAATTGGTATTTGCATCAATTATTCTGTTGCTATTGCCCTATTTGCAATTTGGACAGGTACCTACACTAGGTACAACCTCCAGTTTCGCTATATTTACTGTAGCTGATAACCTAGATAATATTGGCGCAGCGGATAGCGCCGGTGATATTGGTAGTTTTACCGATGTACCTACCGAACTTCCCGGCACAGGTATCGTAACCGGAACCATTTATAGTGAAGGAACTCCAATTTTGGCAACTGCAGATGCTGATGAGTTTAATGCATGGGACAACTATGATTCTCAACTTACTGAAGTGGAACAAGTTTTTAATAATTATTTAGCGAAACGGGGATTTTTAAAACTATATGATTCCACTTTAAATAACTGGGATTTTGAATTTAAAAGTCAGTTTATCGCAACCAAATACGGAAAAACCCATGTAATATCGGCAGGAAATGATACCATGCCTGTAATTGTGCTGCTTCATGGTTTTTCGGGCTCATCGTTGATATGGTATAAAACCATTAAAGAACTGCATAAAAATTACAAAATTTATGCAATTGATATTCTTGGAGATGCAAACCGCAGCGAAATGAAGGTTCCAATGGAAAAAAGCAATGATTGGACGCTTTGGCTCAAAGATATTTGTGATAGTTTGAAAATTTCACATGCTACTTTTGTAGGCCATTCTTATGGCGGATACCAATCGTTGCTTTTTACCATATCGTATCCCAAAATTGTGGACAAGTGTTTTCTCATTGCACCCTATCCCGGCTTATGTGAACCTAACTTAAATTATAGCCTTAACTATTTTTCTATGATGATTTCTCCTTCGAGGGAAAAAGCCATGAATTTTTTACAGTTATGCGTGGCGAAGGATTTCGTAATAGAAAAATCCTATTCTGACATTATTCTGCTTGCATTTGAAAACTCAAATCCGATAGTACCATTTGACAACTATCGCATCAGTAACAAATTGCTAAATTCAATCACACGCCCGGTTATTTTATTTGTCGGCGACCATAATAATTTGTATTACCCTTATCAAAAGGTAGCAAAAAGAATAAATAAAAATATTCCGAATTGTCGGACTGTTTTGATTAAAAACTGCGGACACTCGCCTGTAATTGAAAAACCTGAATATATAAATGAACAAATTGATATGTTTGTAAAAGGGGAATAGCTTATATTGATTATATGCCAATTAATGATAACCCGGATTATTCATGAATAATTCTGAAAAAAAATCTTTATAAATCATTGGTTGTAATTCAACCGGGTTCCGATTGCTATCGGAATCGCTGGGCATTGTGTACCGCTTAAAACCCTATTTATTTTGCCAGTATTTTATTATTCTTTATCAATTTGCGCTGCAAAGTCGAATCTTGAGTTTTAAGTTCAATATCGAAATTCTAAGAGCAAATTCCCTGACCTTATTTTATTATTTTAGCAGATAATATATTGCCGATTGAAAATAATTATTCAGTTTGGATTACAAAAAAATCAACTAAATAGAAAAGAGTTAAAGATGATCATCAGAGAAGCCACCATAGCCGATTCCGAATCAATTACCAACTATTTGCTCTTGGTAATGGAAGATTTTTTTTACATCTTTATTGGTAAAAAAGATTATGTGGCAGTAAAAAATCTATTGTTTCATTTTGTAAAAGGGGAACAGAATCAATATTCGTATCAAAACTGTTGGGTGGTTCAAATTGATGGCAAGGTAATCGCCGCAGTCAATATATATGACGGAGCAAATTTGATTCAATTGCGGGAACCCGTTCTGAAATACATAAAAACAAAATATAACAACGGCTTTAATCCCGAAAACGAAACACAAGCAGGAGAGTTATATATCGATTCAATAGGTGTTGATCCGGAATGGCAAGGAAAAGGAATTGGAACGAAATTATTGAATTTTATAATTGAAAAACAGGTTGTTCAAAAGGGGCAAACATTGGGTTTATTGGTTGAAGACGAAAAGCCAGATGCCAAAAGACTCTATTTAAAATTGGGTTTTAAACCGGTTGGCAAAAAAACATTAGTTGGAAAACAGCTGGAACACTTTCAAATAAATAATGGATTTTGTTGCTAAAATCATCATATTCAAAAATGCCAAAATGAAGTTAGAAGACCTTGGATACAATAACATCTTTGAAAAATTCAGAAACCACAATAGCCTCAACAGCTTTGAGATAGGCAGGGTAATTGCTGAACATAAAGAGCGATATAACATCCTTACCGAAAAAGGTGAATTTGACGGCGAGATAACGGGCAATATGCGTTTTACGGCAAAAAACCGTGAAGATTTTCCGGCGGTAGGCGATTGGGTTGCTTTAACAACTTACGATACTGAATTTCCCATAATTCACAAGATTTTGCCCCGATTCTCAATTATTAAACGACAAGCAGTAGGTCAAATTGGAGAGATTCAAATTATAGCTGTAAATGTTGATTATGCTTTTTTGGTGCAAGCGGCTGATAGGGATTTTAATATCAACCGGCTGGAACGATACCTCACCATCTGTAATTCGTCAAAGGTAAGCCCTATAATTGTGCTTAGTAAAATTGATTTGATAAATGAACATCAGATTTCGGAAATGTTGGCGCAGATAAATGGTCGTATTAAAAATGTTCCCATTATTGCCATAAGTAATGAGTCACAGGATGGATACGAAACATTAAAAAAGACAATTGAAAAAGGGAAAACCTATTGCCTACTTGGTTCCTCAGGTGTTGGAAAATCAACACTGCTAAATAATCTTTCAGGCAAGAACCTAATGCAAACCGGAAACATAAGCCAGACTACCAATAAAGGCCGGCAGATTACAAGCCACCGGGAATTAATTGTGTTGGAAAATGGCGGCATTTTAATTGACAATCCCGGTATGCGGGAAGTCGGTATTGCCGATGGAGCAAGCGGATTGGAAATTACCTTCGATGGAATAATTGGTTTTGCTAAAAATTGCAAATTCAAAGACTGTACACACACCAACGAGATAGGTTGTGCCGTTCTTGAAGCTTTGGCAAAAAATGAAATCGACAAAACCTCCTATGATAATTATCTGAAAATGGAAAAAGAAAAAGTTTATTTTGAATCGACGGTTGCCGAGAGCCGCAAGAGAGACAAAGAATTTGGAAAATTTATGAAGAATTATAAAAAAGACATGAAGAAAAATAAATACTAATCACGGATGCGTTTCTAAGTCACAGGTTTTATTCTTAGAGGCCATAATATCGGCAAAAAATATTCCAATGCTGCTTTAACAGGTTCCCCCGCAGGGCAAGCGCATTTAAAAACCCGCCGCGGCGGTTTTAATATGAATAGCCCAGGCTGATTGCTGAGCCTGTCGAAGCATAAGCCGGGGTACATGAATTTCGGGTTTAAATTCGGCGCAACCACTTCCGTTAAATTGAAATTGTGAGGAAACCATGCGACGAAAATGGAAAATTTAGAATAGAAGTTTTAAATGCATTTGCCAAGGTTCGCCCCATGAAAATAGAATTCATTCGTTCCAATAAATAGTAACTATTTTTTTCGTACCTTTTCCTATCTGTTTTTTGTATCCAAAATGGAACTTTAAAAGAAATAGCTATGGCAAAAAAAACTATAACAAACAATACAGCGCCAGCGAATGCTGCTGAAACCAACATTGATGTGCGTTCCGGAATGGATGTAGATTCCCTGAAACAAGGAGTTATGGAGCATTTGTTTTACCAACAGGGACGGAACATTGTGAATACCTCTCTAAATGGTTTGTATATGGCTGTTTCATATACCGTTCGAGATAGACTATTGCAGCGGGAACATCGGACCATGAATGCCATATTTGAAAATGATGTTCGGTTGGTAAGTTATTTATCTGCCGAGTTCCTCTTAGGGCCGCAGTTGGGCGTCAATCTAATATCGTTGAATATTTATGATGCAATGAAGCAGGCGGTGGAAGAGCTTGGTTTTAATTTTGATGAAATAATGGCACAGGAAGAAGAACCAGGCCTTGGAAATGGAGGCTTAGGCCGTTTGGCTGCCTGTTATATCGACTCGCTAGCCTCACAGCAAATACCCGCAATTGGTTATGGAATACGCTATGAGTTTGGCATTTTCGATCAGGAAATTCGCGATGGCTGGCAGGTGGAAAAAACCGACAAATGGCTGCGAAAGGGAAACCCTTGGGAAAGCGCGCGCCCCGAGCTCATGGCAAATGTCAATTTTGGGGGTCACACCGAATCTTATGCAAATGAAGAGGGTCGTAAATGCTTTCGGTGGAAACCCGCCTATATGGTGACCGGAATACCCTACGACACTCCTATCATGGGATACCAGGTACACTCGTGTAATTTTCTTCGCTTGTGGAAGTCGGAAGCCGAAGAATCTTTTGACTTTTCATCCTTCAATCAAGGCGATTATTATAAGGCTGTTGAATACAAAGTGAAGTCCGAAAATATCAGCAAAGTTTTATATCCCAATGATGAATTGATGGAAGGTAAAAAATTGCGTCTTAAACAGCAGTATTTTTTTGTTTCATGCTCATTGCAGGATATGATGCGGATTCATTTGCGATATGAGGGCAAACCACAGGAATTTCATAAACGATGGGTCATACAACTTAACGATACACATCCCTCAGTATCGGTAGCTGAACTCATGCGCATATTGGTTGATGAATACCAGATTGATTGGGACACCGCATGGGATACCACTTGCAAAACATTTAGTTACACCAATCACACGTTACTTCCCGAAGCATTGGAAAAATGGTCGGTAGGCCTCTTTGCATACCTGATGCCGCGTGTACTGGAAATTATTTATGAAATTAATTACCGCTTTCTAAATGAAGTAAGCAACCGGTTCCCGGGTGATTTAGGTAAACTTTCACGAATGTCTATCATTGACGAAACTGGGGAAAAATACATCCGCATGGCTAACCTGGCTTGTGTTGGAAGCAGTGCCATTAACGGTGTGGCAGCACTGCACACGGAACTTCTGAAGCAACAAGTGTTACCCGATTGGGTAGAAATGTACCCAAAGCGTTTCCATAATGTTACCAACGGAGTAACACCACGTCGCTTTGTGGTGTTGAGTAATCCTGGATTAAGCAAGTTAATTACCGATTCCATTGGTAATAAATGGCCCGGCCAGCTTGATGAACTGCGTAAACTGGAACCTTTGGCTGATGATGCTGCATTCAGGGAACAATTCCGGAATGTAAAACTGGAAAATAAAAAACACCTTGCAACACTCATTAAAGAAAGGACAGGCATTATTGTTAATCCTGCTTCGCTATTCGATATTCAGGTAAAGCGTATTCACGAGTACAAACGGCAACACCTTAATGTACTGAATATCATTACACGTTATTGGCGCATTAAGCAAAACCCTAACATGGATATAGCTCCCCGCACGTTCATTTTTGGAGGCAAGGCCGCTCCCGGATATTATACCGCCAAACTCATAATCAAGCTGATTAATTCAGTAGGTGATGTGGTAAACAGCGACCCTGATGTGAAGGACCAGCTCAAGGTGGTTTACTTTCCTGATTTCAACGTAACCAATGGACAACATATTTATCCGGCAGCCGACCTTTCGGAACAGATATCAACAGCGGGCAAAGAGGCCAGTGGCACCGGCAATATGAAGTTTTCAATGAATGGTGCACTCACTATTGGTACGCTCGATGGGGCTAATGTCGAAATAAGGGAAGAGGTAGGTAACGATAATTTCTTCCTATTTGGCTTAACAGCCGCCCAAGTTGATGAAACCAAACACAACGGATACAATCCTCACTATATTTACGATCATAATGTTGAGTTGCGCGAAGTTATAAACATGATTAATTCCGGCTATTTTTCCAAAGGCGACTGCGACCTTTTTAAGCCCATCACCGACAATTTGTTGTGGCACGACCCGTATATGTTAATGGCTGATTATGATTTGTATATTGCTTGTCAGGATTTGGTTGCCACAACATGGAAAAACCCTGCCGAATGGAACCGGAAAGCCATACTGAATGTGGCTCGGATGGGAAAGTTCTCGTCCGACCGGTCAATCCAGGATTATTGTGAAAAGATATGGAAAGTAAAACCATTTAAGATTAAGTGATTATTTGGTTTATCAATTAGTTGTGAGTGATGTTGAGTCGCATTAAATTGTGATTTGGAATCCTAATTAATTCTGGGTAATTTTACAAGAAAATATATTAAAATGGAATATAATAAATATATAGTTCGTGATCCTGACATTATGCTTGGGAAACCTATTATCAAAGGCACAAGGATAACAGTAGAGCTCATTTTGAGAAAACTTGCCGGTGGATTTACTATTGAAAATTTAATTACAAGCTACCCTCATATTAACAAAGAACAAATTTATGCAGCATTTGAATATGCTGCGGACTTAATTGCAAATGAAGAAGTTTTTGAACTAGCATGATAATTTTTGACGAAAATGTTGAAGAATACTGGATTCAACTTTATTTATGAGATACGACCAACCACAATACAATCAAATCGAAAATCACTTCATAAAATGTATTGATGATTATATGGCTAATCCTGAAATCTGTTTTATCACGATAACTAAAAACAAAATAAGGACTAGAAAAATGTAACCACTGCAACCATGTGGTATAAAAAAACAGTACTCTTCAGTTGAATTACACAAATAATTGAGTAAAATACTGCAACATATTAATAGAATCAAGGTTTCCATACCTTTAAGATTGTTTTATTTAGTCTGCCTTTCCATAATCTTAATCTTTGCTTTTTCGCTGCCCAAACCCCTTTTCAACAATCCCACTTGCACGGTAATAAACGATAACCAAGGAAAACTGTTGGCTGCCCAAATTGCAACCGATGGTCAATGGCGATTCCCTGAAATGGATACCGTTCCCGAAAAGTTTAAACAATGCATTGTGTATTTCGAGGATCAGTATTTTCAGTATCATCCGGGAATCAATCCGGTTTCCATTTTTAGAGCATTCAAGCAAAACATTCAAGCGGGTAAAAAAGTAAGCGGTGGGAGTACTATTAATGCTCAGGTTATCAGGCTTTCCCGTAAAGGAAAGGCTCGTAACATAGGGCAAAAGCTGATTGAGTTTTTTCTGGCCATACGGTTGGAAGTAAGCTATTCCAAAACCGAGATTTTGGCTCTATACGCTTCACATGCTCCGTTTGGCAGCAATGTGGTGGGATTGGATGCCGCCGCTTGGCGATATTACAGCAGGCCTACCGATGCTCTTTCATGGGGAGAGTCAGCAACCTTGGCGGTTCTACCAAATGCCCCATCATTGATTTATCCGGGAAAAAATAAGGAACTGTTGTTGAAAAAGCGGAACCGACTATTAGATAAACTTTATAAGAATAATATAATTGATGCCACAACCTGCGAATTGGCCAAACTGGAACCCTTGCCCGAAAAGCCGCACCCACTGCCGCAACTTGCCTCACATCTATTAACACGGGCAATATCGGATGGATTAACGGGAAAAAGAATAACCACAACCATTGATACAAAAATACAGGATCAAGTAAACCGAATCATTGAAAAACATTATCAAGTGCTTTCGGAAAATGGGGTATTGAATGCAGCTGCTTTGGTTTTGGATGTTGAAACCGGAAATGCTGTGGCGTATGTAGGAAATACCCAAACCGGAGTTCAACAATCGGGTCAGCAGGTTGATATAATTACAGCACCACGTAGCACCGGCAGTACCTTAAAACCCTTATTGTATGCGTTGATGCAAAAAGAAGGACTTTTGCTTCCTGGAACTTTGGTAGCCGATATTCCAACACACATTGCCGGTTTTGTCCCCCGCAATTTTGATAAAGAATTTGATGGAGCGGTACACGCAAATAATGCCTTATCCCGATCTTTGAATATCCCTGCCGTTCGGATGCTACAGGAATATGGAGTAGAGCGGTTTCATAACCAACTTAAAGAACTAAACCTTTCCACCATCACATATTCGGCCGATCATTATGGACTTTCCCTTATTTTGGGTGGAGCTGAAATTACTCTTTGGGAATTGGCGGGCACTTATGCAAGTCTAGCCAGGGTTTTAAATCATTATACGGTAAATAATTCTCGGTATAATCCGGACGATTATCACAACCCGGTTTATAACAAAGAAAAAAATAAAATAGTTACTCATTGGCAAGAAACAGATCCTTTTACTGCTGGAGCTATTTGGGTTACTTTTAATGCCCTTACCGAAATGCACCGCCCCATTGAAAATGCCAACTGGCAGCTATTTACTTCCTCAAAAAAAATTGCATGGAAAACAGGAACCAGTTTTGGTAACCGCGATGCATGGGCTGTGGGAATTACGTCAGGATATGTTGTAGCTGTTTGGATTGGCAACGCCGATGGAGAAGGACGTTCCGGATTAACTGGTGCCAGTGCCGCCGCCCCGGTTATGTTCGATATCTTCAAAGAACTTCCAAACACTCCTTGGTTTGAGACTCCTTACGACGATTTGACAAAATTAAAAGTATGTGCAAAAAGCGGATACAAGGCATCGGAGCTTTGTACCGAAACCGATTCAATTTATACTTCTCAATCGGGTATAAAAACGGGTCTTTGCCCCTATCATAAACTAATCCATTTATCTGCTGATGAAAAGTATCGGGTTACTTCCGATTGCTATCCGGTAAGTGTAATGGTAACCAAAAGTTGGTTTGTTCTTCCTCCGGTGATGGAGTGGTACTATAAATACAAAGATCCATTTTACCAGTCGCTTCCTCCGTTTCATTCCGATTGCCTGAATAATGATAGTGAAAATATGGAAGTTATTTATCCTAAGAATAAGGCTAAACTATTTTTACCCATTGGGTTTAACCAGCAACAACAACGCTCCGTTTTTGAGGTAGCCCACCGCATTCCGGGAGCAAAGATACATTGGCATTTAGATAATAATTTTATCGGAACCACATTGGGCATTCATAAAAAAGAGCTTTTCTGTTTGCCTGGGAACCATTCCCTTACTTTGGTCGATGAAAATGGTGAAATTCAGGTGGTTGTATTTGAAGTGGTTGCTAGGTAATTATTTCATTTTTTTTGATTTATTTCTGGTTAAACATCGCATACTAATGGGCAATAATTTATATGACAAAAAAACGACCCTTATTTTATACTGCTTTTACTGAATAATACTACTTTTGAGGAACAATAACAGCAAGTATGATACATACCATTTCAAATACAGCACTAAAGTTAAGTGTTGACCAAACGGGAGCCGAAATTTGCAGTATTAAATCAATTAAATCAGACAAAGAATATATATGGAATGCCAATCCTGAGTATTGGGCTAGTCATGCACCTATCCTATTTCCAATTATTGGAAGCTTAAAAGGAAACCAATATACTTACGATGGCAATGCCTACTCCATGCCAAAACACGGGTTTATCCGATACAATCAAAATATAGAGCTTATTTTTAAGGAAACTGACCGATTGGTCTTTAAATTGGTGGCTTCGCCAGAAACGCTTTCCATGTATCCATTTCTATTTGAATTTGTAATAACCTTTCAATTGATTGGCAATCGAATTAACATTTTGCATAAAATAACCAACCTCGACACAAAAGAAATGTATTTTGCTTTAGGAGGTCACCCGGCATTTAATTGCCCGATTAACAAAGGCGAATCGTTTAGTGATTATTATTTGGAATTTGAATCCTTTGAAAAAGCATCCAGCAATAGGCTTGCTGAAGGAGGATTGGTTACCGATAAAACCTATTTGGTGCTCGACAATACAGACGTATTGCCTCTAAAATATGAGCTTTTCGAGAAAGACGCACTAATATTTAAGAAACTTAAATCACGAAAAGTACGGTTGCGCAGTCATATTTCAGATCAATACATTACCGTGCGTTTTAGCGATTTCATTTTTTTAGGAGTGTGGACAAAACCCAATGCTCCATTTATCTGCATTGAACCTTGGCAAGGTATTTCTGACTCAGTTAACTCTGATGGCCATTTTAAAAATAAGGAGGGTATCATAAAATTACAACCCGGAAAACAACATGCTGCCCAATACTCCATTGAAATTAATGAATAGTTGATAAATTTGAGATTTGAGATTAGAGTTTAGAGATTAGAAACCAGTAACCAGAAACCAGAAACAACAAGAAACCAGTAACCAGTAACAAGTAACCAGTAACAAGAAACTAGTAACCAGAAACTCTCCTGAATTCCTTATCAAGAAATGACTTTGACAATCCTTCAAAAACCAACTGTTTTGAAGTAATGCAATAAGCCCCGCACAGTGAACCGTATTTCATGCAGTTTTTTATGGTTTCACCCTTAAAAAATGCGTACAGAAAACCCGAAAAGAAATTATCACCGGCACCATTGGCATCTACCATCGTAAAACCGATAAGCCCGGGTTCTTCAATCCATTCGCCATTTTTAGTAAGGGCTGTGGCTCCATTCTTGCCGTGTGTGCAAACCACCAATTCCTTTCCTAAATTCATTAACCCTTTCATTGTCATTTTGTAATCCGAAAGATTATCTGAACTAAGAAACAGATAGCTGGATGCATCAATAAAAGGCTGATGGTAAGTGTTACCATCTGTATAATCATGCAAATCGGTCCAAATAGGTTTGTCATATTTTACTAGCAGCGGAACAAATTGTTTGCAATACGATATAATATTGAGTATTACCAAATCACTTTTCTGGATTTCCCTTTCAACTTTATCAAAACTAAAATTGATCAATTCCGATGATTGGGTAATAAAAATGGAAATCCTATTTCCTTCAGCATCCATCATATTAAAATGGCGTTCAGTACCTTTGGGATCGAAATCATAAATAAAATCAACCTTTTCATTTTCAAGATGATGAATAATCTGTTTCCCATAAATATCGTCGCCCAAAACCGAATACAATGTATTTGATATTCCCAACTTTGTAAGACAAAGCGCTTTACCTGAACCGGTAGATCCTGTAGTTTCGTGGAAAGTAGCCTGATGGATGGTTTGTGGCAACGGCTGAGGAAATTCAGGCAGTGAAACAATGTGATCGAAAGTTGTACCACCTATTATAAATATATGTCCCATGATATTTTCATATTTTGATGTTTTCATTCAAAAATAAATATTGAACTAAGATAAACTCTTTTATCCATTCAAAATCATAACCTAATACATACAGTTGGATTAATTCTGGAACGAACCAAACTACCTGTGTTTTTATATAATACCACCTTTTAGGATTCGAAAAACAAATAACCAGTTATATTTTTTTTGGGGGGGTATGTGCTATTATTTTATCTTTTTTAAATTTGCTACCCTATTTTTATGTACACGTTTGCATATTTTATTATATTTTTTTTACATTTTACTATACTTTTTTAGGGGGTGTTATAATTATAATACATATTTTTGCCTCGACAACAAATAATACATAGTTAGTATTCACAATTAAAAAACAATTATTATGAAGACAATGAAAACTTTTCTGTTTGCACTTCTCTTAACTGCGTGCACATTACCGGCAACTTTGTTTGCTCAAGAAGAAGAAACCCCATCGCCTTTTTCGTTAGGCGCCGATATTTACAGCAATTATATATGGCGTGGTTCTAAATTCGGAACAGGTCCGGCATTTCAACCTACTGTTAAATTTGCAACAGGTGGTTTAACTGTTGGGGCATGGGGTTCCTTCGATGCTGCCGGTTATACTGAAGCTGATTTGTATGCATCTTATGCATTTGGGTTCGGTTTATCTCTGGGAGTAACTGATTATTACTATCCAACTTGGTTAGGTGTTCCGCTTGATTATTTCAATTATTCCGACACCTTAGGTTCACATGCATTTGAGATTAATGCTGGGTACACCATTAAAGGATTAACATTAAGTGGAAACTACATTGTTAATAAAGCTCCTGGCACAGGATCTGTTGGTGGCGACATTTATGTAGAAGCTAAATATTCATTCACAAATTTCGCAGTTTTTGCAGGTGCCGGTAACGGATGGTACACTGTTGAGGAATTTGAAGCCGACGGGGTAACAAGGAAATCTGATGAATTTGGGTTGGTTAACCTCGGGTTAAGCACATCAAAAACCATTAAGGTTACTGATAGCTTCTCGCTTCCTGTAAATGGTTCAGTAATCTTGAATCCCTATTCAAAAATGTTCACCATGGTTTTAGGGGTATCATTCTAAAAAAATTCGAAAAGATGCTAGGATGAATTTCCTAGCATTTAAATAGACATATAAAAATTTAAAAATCCAAATATGAAAAAAGTTGAAGCAATAATCCGAACCACAAAGTTCGAAGAAGTGAAAACCGAACTTAAAAAGATCGGTATCGATTTCTTCTCTTATTGGGATGCCTCAGGAGTTGGAAATGAGCTTACACGTGGACATCATTCCTATAGGGGTACCGTTTACGATACGGAATACATCTCGCGGATATTTATTTCCATTGTTTTACGCGATGTTAATGTTGAAAAAACAATTAAATGTATCGAGAAAGCTGCCTACACTGGTGAAATAGGCGATGGAATGATTTTCATCTATAACATTGAAGAATCGGTAAGAATCAGCAACGGAGCACATGGTGATGAATCAACAAAAGGCCCCGGAGACTCCCTATAAGTCAATTATTAATCCATAAAAACATAAAATATGCTTAAAAAATATGTAATTCTTGTCGCAATACTAATTACGACATTAGCAGCAGCAAGCTATGCGCACGCTGTAGCCGACCCATCGGGAGGAGCAACAGGTACCATTGTTGATGTACCCGCAGCCGTTGCAGGAGAACCAACTGCAACAGAGGTTGCCAATTTGGTAGGACATAACAAAGTAGCCATTAATATGATGTGGGTATTACTTTGCGGATTCCTGGTTATGTTTATGCAGGCCGGTTTTGCCATGGTTGAATCGGGCTTAACCCGGGCTAAGAACGCCGCACATACCATGTCAATGAATATGATGGTTTACGCATTGGGAATGATTGGATTCTTTATCAGCGGATTTGCCCTCATGTTTGGCGGTGTAGGTACATTAGGCACCTTAGGTGGATTTGGCGGACTAGCCAATGAATTTACCATAGAATTATTTGGCCATTCTTTTGGGTTATTTGGAACCAAGGGCTTTTTTCTAATGGGGGTTTATGATGTAGGCGTTTTTGCCTTATTCTTATTCCAAATGGTATTTATGGACACAACCGCCACCATACCAACCGGATCAATGGCTGAAAGATGGAAATTCTCCTCGTTTGCTATCTATGGAGTAGTTGTAGGAGCATTAATCTACCCAATCTTTGGAAACTGGGTTTGGGGTTATGGATGGTTGTCGCAACTTGGTGCCATGTTTGGCCTAGGCCATGGAGTAGTAGATTTTGCGGGTTCATCAGTAGTACACATGACAGGAGGGGTATTAGCCTTTGTGGGTGCAGCAATGATTGGACCTCGTATTGGAAAATACAACAAAAATGGTACGCCTAATGCAATACCCGGACATAACATTCCAATGGCAATTATAGGTGCTTTTATTCTGGCATTTGGTTGGTTTGGATTCAACCCCGGATCAACATTGGCCGGAGGCGATTTACGCATCAGCGTAATTGCCGTAAACACCATGATTGCTTCGGCTACCGGTGCATTTGCATCCATGATGTACATGTGGTTGGTTAAAACTAAAAAACCTGACCCATCAATGATGATAAACGGTATGTTGGCCGGTTTGGTTGCCATTACCGCTCCTTGCGCCTTTGTAAATGTGCAATCAGCAGCCTTAATCGGTTTAATTGCTGGTGTATTGGTTATTGAAGCCGCTTTCTTTATTGAGAAAAAACTTAGAGTTGACGACCCAGTAGGTGCCGTTGCAGTACATGGGGTTAACGGTGCATGGGGTATGATTGCTTTAGGTTTATTTGCCGATGGAGCTTATGGCGACGGATGGAATGGCGTAGCAGGTACTGTAAAAGGGTTATTCTACGGTGATGCTTCCCAATTCTTTGCTCAACTTATTGGGGTAGGTGTAAACATTATTTATGTTGGATCAATTGGATGGGTGGTTTTCAAATTGATTGGCAAAATAACCGGTGGAATGAGAGTAAATGCTAAAGATGAACTTTACGGACTTGATATTCCAGAAATGGGAGTTGAAGGATATGCCGGTATCAAGTTAGATAAGAATGCAGAAACTCCATTGTCGAGATAAGTTTACGATGTTAAGTAACGCACACGACAACTATCTACTATAACAACAGAACTGGGGGGAAATAATTTAAACTATTACAACCTCCAGTTCTTTATCAAAAACTAATATGTAAAAATTCCAACCCTCTGTTAATACCCTTTCACTCCTACCCCAAGAGGGTTTCTTTTCTTTCTATATGTGTTTAGCGAAAAAATCCGGCTCTCACCGGATTTTTTATTATTCCACAAAATGATAATGTTTTTTTACATATTTAGTTATTTCCCAATTGCAATTCAACCCTTTAGGACAAATTACATAATCACCGGGAAGCACTTTATATTCAGCTTCGTGCGTTTTTATAGTTACTTCCCCTTCAATTAAATAGAATTGTTCTTTTTCCTGGCAACTCCAATCAAAAACTGAGATTTCTTTCTCCCAAATAGGCCATTCATGAATTCCCATTTTAAGATAATCGCTTTCTTTGAGTTTCTTGATTACTATTTCCATAGGTTAGAACTTTGTGTTGGCAACGATAAATATACAAAAAAATAGTTGCTTTACAATAAATCCACAAAGTTTATTACCTAATTCTACTTTACAACTTTAAAAATGGACAGAGGGGTACAAAAACAAGAGTATTAAATTAGAACTAAGTTTGATCAAAAATTAAATTCTATTCCTTGGGCCAAAGGTAATTCCTCACCGTAATTAATAGTATTTGTTTGCCGGCGCATATAGGATTTCCAACTGTCGGAACCTGATTCGCGGCCACCGCCGGTTTCTTTTTCGCCACCAAAAGCACCGCCAATTTCAGCACCTGAGGTACCACTGTTTACATTGGCTATACCACAATCGGAACCCGTTTCTGATAAAAACTTTTCAGCCTCACGTATATTCAAAGTAAATACCGATGAAGACAAACCCTGTGGTACCCCATTGTTCAAAGCTATGGCTTCTTCAAATGTGCTATATTTGATTAAGTATAAAATTGGGGCAAAAGTTTCTTCCTGAACTATTTCAAAATGGTTTTCAGCTTCAACCAAGGCAGGTGTCACATAATTACCGCTCAAATATTTTTCACCCGATAAAACCCTTCCCCCATAAACAATATTTCCACCTTCCAGTTGAACCTTTTTCAAGGCATTTTCAAACACTTGAACCGACCCGGAATCAATTAGCGGCCCTATCAATGTATTCGCATCCAGTGGATTGCCAATTTTTACTTCCAATTGTTTATAAGCATCAATCAATGCATTTTTAACTTTTTCATAAATACTTTCGTGAATAATAACTCTCCGGGTTGAAGTACAACGTTGCCCCGCAGTTCCAACTGCTCCAAAGACGATACTCGGAATGGCCATTTCCAAGTCGGCGTGATGTGATACAATTACTGCATTGTTGCCTCCCAATTCCATAATGGTGCGCCCAAGCCGCTCACCAACCAAGGCACTAGCATGTTTGCCTACTTTTGTGGAACCTGTTAACGAAATAAGTGGAATCCTTTTATCGGTTAACATATCATCGCCAAATTCTTTTGAAGATCCAATAATGAGATTAAATACCCCTTCAGGAACTTTGTTTTCTATCAAAACTTGGCATATTATTTTTTGGGTAGCAATGGCACACAAGGGAGTTTTTGAACTGGGTTTCCAAACCACCACATCACCAGCAATTGCAGCCAACATGCTGTTCCATGCCCAAACTGCCACCGGAAAATTAAACGAAGTAATAACACCAACAATACCTAGCGGATGGTATTGGTCATACATGCGGTGATTTCGTCGTTCGGAATGCATGGTAAAGCCATTGAGCAATCGTGACTGACCCACTGCAAAATCGCAGATATCAATCATTTCCTGTACTTCGCCCAAACCTTCCTGGTAAATTTTACCCATTTCAAGGGTGACCAGTTTTGCCAAATCAGTTTTATGCTCGCGCAAGGCAAGTCCAATCTGACGAACCACTTCACCACGCGCCGGTGCTGGAACTTCACGCCAAATTTTAAATGCTTCGGTAGCTGTTTCCATTACTTTTTGGTAATCGCTTTTTGTGCCGGAAATTACGGATCCAATTTTTTTGCTATCGATGGGAGAAAATGATTCTACAATAGTTCCTTTTGCTGATATCCATTGGGTTCCAGTACATATACCGGAGTTTACATCTTCAATGTTTAATTTTTTTAAGAGCTCTTTCATATTCATTTGCTTATTCACCCAAGAAAGGGTATTTAAAACTGTTATCGGGTAAAAAGTTTTCTTTAATTGAACGTGGTGAAGCCCACCGTAGTAAATTAATGGCCGAACCAGCTTTATCGTTGGTGCCGCTTCCTCTGCCACCTCCAAAAGGTTGTTGGCCAACTACTGCACCGGTTGGCTTATCGTTAATGTAAAAATTACCGGCTGCATGTTTCAATATATGCATAGCCAAATCAATGGCTTCCCTATCCTTTGAAAGAATTGCCCCGGTTAGTGCATACATGGAGGTTTTATTTACCAGATGAAGCGTTTCTTCAAACTTATCGTCATCGTAAAGAAAAATGGTTACTACCGGTCCAAAAATTTCCTCTTCCATGGTTTCAGAATGTGGATCGGTGGTGAGTATTACCGTAGGTTCAATAAAAAAACCGACTGTTTTATCATACTTTCCCCCAAAAATTATTTCATTGGCCTGATTTTTCCGGGCTCGTTCAACAAATCCCACAATGGTATCAAATGCTTTTTCATCAATTACTGCATTCACAAAATTGCTAAAGTCATCGGGGACTCCCATTTTCATTGCATCCAAGTCGCATTTTATCTCATTATAGATTTCTTTCCAACAACTTTTAGGAATGTAAACCCGTGAAGCGGCTGAACATTTTTGCCCTTGGAATTCAAATCCCCCACGGGTAATAGCCGTGGCAACCTGACTGGGGCGCGCCGATTGGTGCATCACCACAAAGTTTTTGCCGCCTGTTTCGCCCACAATGCGCGGATACGATTTGTATTTATGGATATTCCCACCAATGGTTTTCCAGATGTCTTGAAAAACACCGGTAGAACCGGTAAAATGTACCCCGGCAAAATCGCAGTGATTGAAACACACATCGGATGTATCTTTACCGGAAACATATACTAAGTTGATAACTCCATCGGGCAAACCGGCTTCCATTAAAATATCCATGATTAATTTGGCGGAATATATTTGCCGTTCGGCGGGTTTCCAAACCACGGTATTTCCCATCATGGCGGGTGCAGTAGGTAAATTACCCCCTATTGATGTAAAATTAAAAGGAGTAATAGCCAGCACAAAACCTTCCAAAGGCCTTTGTTCGGTCCGGTTCCAATTTTTTGCATTCGATTCCGGCTGAATATCCATTATTTCAGTCATGTAACGAACATTAAATCGGAAAAAATCAATCAATTCTGCCACGGCATCAATCTCACTCTGAAATGGATTTTTCGATTGGCCCACCATGGTAGCTGCATTCATCCGGTAACGATAAGGACCGGCAATTAAGTTGGCCGCTTTTAAAAAAATGGAAGCCCTTGATTGCCAACTCATAGCTTCCCATTTATTTTTGGCAGCTAAAGCCGCATCAATGGCTTGCTCCAAATGCTCTTTTCCTCCTCTATGGTAAAACCCAATTTTATGGTGCCTATTATGAGGGGGAAAAATATCCACCTTATTTGAAGTCCGTATTTCTTTGCCACCAATTATCATCGGAATTTCAGCCACACTGTTGTTCATACAATCAATGGCATTCTCAAGTTCATTACGCTCCTGTGTTCCAGGCGCATAACTTAAAATTGGCTCATTTTGTGCTGGGGGTACAATAAAAAAATTACTATCCATTTTAATTCTATTTATATTCATTTTAAATTGCCTGTATAACCATTCATTTCATTTTTAGTTTTAATCCATTCATTAAAATTGAATTTTGAGTCAAATTCAAAATTCAAAACAATCGTTATGCAAATATTTACCGTTCGCAAAAATAGTAGATTTTGCTACTGTAAAACAATGATTAATAGTGTAGAAAAACAATTCCTGCATTAATAACTAATTGTCAATGATTTACCTTATCTATTTTACAAATGTTACTAAACATGCCTAATACAACCAAGAATTATTGAACTCCAAAAGAGATTTCCTAATTTTGTTCGGAACCTTTAAAATGAATGAAAATGTTTAAAACAAACGAATATTTCGATGGTAACGTTAAATCCATTGCCTTCGAAACTGAAAAAGGACCGGCAACTATTGGAGCTATGAAAGCTGGTGAGTATGAATTCGGGACATCCACCGTTGAATACATGACCGTAACTACCGGTGAAATGGAAGTGCAGCTACCCGGCGAAACAGCATGGAATACCTACAAACCTTTTGAAACTTTTATAGTTGCAAAAAATGTTAAATTTAAAGTAAAAGTAAAAGGCGATACTTCGTATTTATGTCTTTATAAATAAGGTATGGCAGGACCAAAAGGCTCAAAATATTACAATGTTTTTCTTGATTATCATATTTTATTGAACCATCAGGAAAAAGGAAATCTAGTGGATGAGTACAAATTCACGTTACTGAAGAGCATTCAAGAAACGGGTTCATTAAAAGCTGCAGCCGATAAATTGGGGGTGAGTTACCGCAAAGCATGGGGAAATGTAGAAGCAATTGAGCAAGGATTGGGATTCAAGTTATTGGATCGCAGCCGTGGAGGTGCTCATGGGGGAAAAACCAGCCTTACTGCTGAAGGAGAAAAACTTCTTCAGGCATACCAAGAACTCAGGGTTGAATTTGATCAAGCCATTCACAAAATAACCAAATCATTTTTTCACAGCATCAACGAAATACCGAATGAATAATTGCACTTCTCCTTTTTCTTGTTTCATACCTTTTAGTTTTCAGAAAGTGTATCAAACTATACTTATTCAGAACCCGGCAAAATGAATTTTCTGAAAGATCGGATTAAAATAAACCGGAACGAACTTTCAGGGGCATTTGGCGATATTGGTACCGATTTACCTCTAATTATTGCAATGCTTGCCGTTACTGATTTAAAATCGTCCAGTATTCTGATAATATTTGGTGTGATGCAGATTCTGACTTCGATTCTGTACGGAATACCCATGCCTGTTCAGCCGTTAAAAGTGGTTGCCATGATTGTAATCACTCAAAAAATTTCAAGTGCGGTGATTTTTGGTGGTGGACTTGCCATTGGAATATTAATGCTGATATTAACAATTACTGGATTAATTACTTACCTAAATAAAATAATACCAAAAACAGTAATCCGCGGAATACAATTAGGTTTGGGGTTACAACTTTGTTTATTGTCGTTAAAAGATTACGTGCCAGCGGATAAATTTATAGGGTATATTGTAGCATTAATCGCATTTTCGATCGGACTTATTTTAATTGGAAATAAAAAATATCCCCCCGCCATTTTTATTCTTATCCTTGGCTTTTTGTATGCTTTTATTTTTAATTCTGCTGTATTTCAATTAATTAGCTTCAACGTTCCTCAGTTTACCTTGCCAACAATAACCGTTGATAATATATTGACTGGGTTGGTTCTTTTGGCCTTGCCACAAATACCCCTTTCCCTAGGCAATTCAATCTTTGCAACCAATCAATTGGTAAAAGATTATTTTCCTGAAAAACGAATAACCGTAAAAAAAATAGGCTTCACCTATTCTGCCATGAATATAGTAAGTTCTTTGGTGGGTGGTATTCCAACATGCCATGGCTCAGGCGGTATTGCCGGACATTATACCTTTGGAGGCCGAACAGGCGGTTCAACACTTATCTACGGAACTTTTTATATTCTCATTGGATTATTCTTCAGCATGAATCCAACCAATATTTTCCAGATTTTTCCAAAGCCGATTCTAGGAGTTATACTTTTATTTGAAGGAATCGCTTTGATTATTTTATCAAAAGACATTATAACAAACAAAAAGAATTTTTTTATTGCCATAACGGTGGGACTCATCGCCAACGGATTACCTTACGGGTACTTAATTGGTATGATAGTTGGAACCATCTTATTTTATCTGCCGCAGGATTGGATATTAAAAAATTTTGGAAAGCATTGATACTACATAACAAACAATGCGCAAATTAGACTCATTGAGTATTGTTAGTTGTTTGTTTGACATTGTCCGTCAATTGGCGGATTATCCTAATTTTTGAAAAAGTGAAGAGTTATTTTCAATAGGCAACGTATTGCATAACCTATTTCTATTTCAAAAAAATTGCTCACTTTTGTATACTAAATCTACATACAATGATATTGTTTGAAGAAGCACTGCAACAGGTTATTGATAGCTGTAAAAAAGGTGCCACTGAAAAAATTGTATTATACCAAGCACTTGGAAGGGTTTTAGCAGAAGATGTTGTTTCCGATATGGATATGCCCCCTTTTGATAAATCGGCCATGGATGGTTTTGCCATCCGCGAAAGCGACAGTAACAAGGAATTGGAAATAATTGAAACCGTGGCTGCCGGGCAAACTCCAAAGTTTGAAGTAAAGCCCGGAACTGCCACCCGTATTATGACCGGTGCGCCCATCCCAAAAGGGGCTGATTATGTAATTCAGGTGGAACTATCAGATTTAGTAACGAAACATACAGTAAAATTTTCAGGACATAGCCGAAGAAATATAGTTTATCAAGCAAGTGATCTCAAATTGGGTGACAGGGTATTGTCAAAAGGTCAAATTATTGATGCACGCCATATTGCCGTGTTGGCTACAGTAGGTTGTACGCATCCAACCGTTTATAAGCAACCGTTAGTTGGAGTTATTTCAACCGGTGATGAATTAGTTGAACCGGAAACAAAACCGGCCATTTCACAAATAAGAAATAGTAACGGACACCAATTGGTAGCTCAGGTAATTCAAAGCAATGCCATTCCCAAGTATTATGGAATTGTAAAAGATTCCTACGAAGCCACCTTTAAAGCAATTGAGAAAGGGATAAATGAATGTGATGTTTTAATCCTTACCGGTGGCGTAAGTATGGGCGATTTCGACTTTGTTCCGAAAATAATGGTTGATTTGGGTGTTACTTTATTATTTGACCGGGTGGCCGTTCAACCCGGAAAACCCACCACATTTGGCACTAAAGGCAATAAACTCATTTTTGGCCTACCCGGCAACCCGGTTTCATCGTTTGTGCAATTCGAGATGCTTGTTAAACCCGCCATATACCAAATGATGGGCGTTACGGAAAAGTATAAAAACATTAGTTTACCATTGGCAGAAGCCTATTCAAGAAAAAAAGATGACCGGAAAGCCTTTATTCCTATAAAAATAACTGACCACAGCAAGGTTATACCTACAGAATATCATGGGTCGGCTCACATTAATTCACTTACCGGGAGTCATGGATTTGCCATCATCGAAATTGGTGTAAAGGAGTTAAAAGAAGGGGAATTGGTAAATGTTCGACTGTTTTAACCGGAATATAAATTACCTCCGTGTATCGGTAACTGACCGGTGCAATTACCGTTGTACATACTGCATGCCCGAAGAAGGGGTGAAATTGCTTTCGCATAGCGATATTTTATCGTTTGATGAAATTGTAAACGTCGTTTCTTTTGGAGTTAAACAGGGCATTACTAAAGTGAGGATAACCGGTGGGGAACCATTGGTGCGCAAGGGAATTGTTGAATTGATAGGCATGATAGCTTCCATTAAAGGCATTCAAGATCTTTCCATGACTACCAACGGCAAATTATTGACTGAGTTAGCTGAATCGTTAAAAAATGCCGGATTGCAAAGGGTAAATATTAGTCTGGACACCTTGGATCCGGAACGATTCCGACAAATAACCCGTGTTGGAGAATTAAAAGAGGTATTGCAAGGTATTGAAGCGGCAAAAAAAGCAGGCCTCACTCCTATTAAACTAAACTGCGTTATTAAAAAATCGAATCTTGAAACCGATGCAAAACTGGTGGCACAATACGCAAAGGAAAACAATCTGGAGGTACGCTACATCCATGAAATGGATTTGAAAAAAGGAAGCTTTTCAGTAGTTGAAGGAGGCGAAGGGGGTAATTGTTCTAAATGCAACCGCCTTCGATTGACTGCAAACGGTAACCTTAAACCTTGTCTGTTCAGCAATTTGGAATTCAACGTGCGTGAACTAGGAATTGAAAAAGCTTTTGAATTGGCTTTAACCCAAAAACCAAAGAGCGGGCACCGAAATAGTACCGGGGATTTTTATAATATTGGAGGATAAGAAGAAGTACTTAGAGTAAATTAGAGTACTTAGAGTATTTAAAGTTGGAAGACCGAAGAAAGAAGTTGGAAGACGGAGGACCGAAGTTAGGAGTTGGAATACCAAAATTAGAAGACCTAAAAGCCCTGAAAGGGCGTAAGAACAAAGCCCGGGGCATCGCCCCGGGATAACAGATAAACGGTAGAAAGCGGTGCATCCCGAAATGTTGCAATGAAATTGATACCTTACATGCACCGCAAAAAAATAGAACAATTGGAATAAGAAGTAGGAAGATAAAACCGATCAACCAGTAACAAGAAACAAGCATCCAGTTACCAGTAACCAGAACCCAGTAACCAGTAACCAGAATACAATCGAATAACCATGAAAAACCTCAGTCACACGAACGAAAAAGGGAAAGCCAATATGATTGATGTGGGCGATAAGCTCAATCAGATACGAACCGCGAGGGCAATAGGCCATATCCTGCTAAAACCGGAAACCATTCAACTGGTGCGCGAGAATCAACTAAAAAAAGGCGATGTACTTACCATAGCAGAAATAGCCGGCATCCAAGCGGGAAAAAAAACTTCGGAGTTGATCCCATTGTGTCATCCACTGCTTATAACAAAACTAGATGTTAAAGCACGCATTACCGAAACCGGTATTGAATGTGAAAGTTATGCCAAATGTAACGGACAAACCGGTATTGAAATGGAAGCCCTAACGGCTGTGAGCATCGCATTATTAACCATTTACGACATGTGCAAAGCCGTTGATAAAGAAATGGAAATAGAAAATATACGATTAATTGAAAAAACGAAACAATAAATCAAAATCCAATTAATATTAACGGCTTTATATTGGGCTCCACAATTATTTACTATATTAGTAACTTTAACTAACAACACTAATTATGCTCCCATTAATTATTGATGCAACACAAGATACACCACAAGTGATTCTGGATAATCAACAAAACCAGTATTGGTTTAAAGGCACTTCAATCCCTGAAAATACCAAGAAATTTTATGAACCCATTTTTGCATGGATAGCCGAATATGTGAACCAACCCAATAAAGAGACCATCATTAATTTTAAGATGAAGTATTTCAACACTTCGTCCACAAAATCGCTGCTTGATATTATGGACTCCTTTAAAGAATTGGCCCGTCAGGGAAATCCATTAATTATAAATTGGTATTTTCACGAAGAGGATGAAGATATGTACGAAGCCGGGGTGGGTTTTTCAAAAATGGTGCGGTTTCCGTTCAATTACTTAAAATACTAAACCTCTTTTTAATGAATACTATCTGCAAAGTTATTTCGGTAAATATTTCTGAGAAAAAAGGTACTATAAAAACTCCCCGAAAAGTCATTACGCTGAACCAATTGGGTGTTGAAAATGATGCACACGCTGGCGATTGGCACCGGCAAGTAAGTTTATTGGCTGTTGAAAGCATCCACAAATTTGAAAAAAAATTGGGCCGACAGATGGAATATGGCGAATTTGCTGAAAACATTACCACCCAGGGAATTGTTTTATACGAAACGATTCCAGGAGACCGATTCCTTATAGGCCAAACAGAATTGGAAGTGACCCAGATTGGGAAAAAGTGCCACGGCGATGGGTGCCAGATTTTTCAGATTGTTGGAAGCTGTGTAATGCCAAAAGAAGGCATTTTCTGCAAAGTAATTAAAGGGGGTTCAATAAATCCCGACGACTATATAGAATATATTAAGCGTTCCTAGTGTAAAACCTAAAAGTGAGCAACTTGAAAATCTTATCCATTTTCCGAATTACCAGCCACAAGCAACATGTGGAAGTAGATGACACCTCAACATCGCCTAACAAAGTTTCGAATCAAGTACTGATTTTTGAAAAGCAACTTCCCGGCGAAGAACTGTTGAAATTGTTTACAAAAGGTACCTCAGTAGGTACCATATTGGTAATAGATGCTTTTACCAAAGAGCCTTTCAATGCCTTTGATACCCTTACTGGCAGTGAAAATGATCTTCACGTTCTGAAACTTATAACTATTGAGGAACAAAATGCCATTTTGTGTTTGCCAGCAAACTTTTTAACCTTCTATTTGGGACAAAAACTTGCCCATAAACCAAAGATTTTCAGCATCCGGGTAGTTACCCTAAGCGACCGTGCCCACCGGGGAGTTTATGAAGATAAAAGTGGTCCGGCCATTGTGAAACTGGTGACTGAATATTTTGAAATAAACAATAAAAAATCAGAGGCTAATAGCACCATTATTCCCGACAATACCGATGAACTTTCGTTGATTTTGGAAGAATGCAAAATAGCTCAAACCGATGTTTTAATTACTACCGGTGGAACAGGTATTAGTCAACGTGATATTACCATAGAGACGGTTATTGAGCATATTGATAAGGAAATTCCGGGAATTATGGAAATGATACGGTTAAAATATGGGGCACAAAACCCCAATGCATTGCTTAGCCGAAGTATTGCCGGTACCATGAACCAAACGTTGGTTTACACCTTACCCGGCAGCCCACAAGCTGTTAAAGAATACTTACAGGAAATATTTTTGACCCTCGACCATTTATTATATATGATACATGGAATAGATGTGCATTGATTAAATAGATTTTGAGATGTGAGACGTGAGATATGAGACGTGAGAGGTGAGATTTGAGACGTGAGACGTGAGACTTGAGATTTGAGAATAGAGTTTACAAATTACAAACCAGATACCAGTAACCAGCTACCTGCAACAAAGTACAAACTAACAACTAAAATATGAAAAGACTTTTACCGATTATTTTGATTGCCTTTATAGCCTGCAATACCCCTAAAGAAGAACAGTTTATCCTTAATGGAACTATTTCAGGCGATACTCCCGAAAAAGCTTATTTAAAATTATATCAAGAAGGAAAATTAACCGTTGTTGATTCCACTGACATTCTCGGTGGTGAATTCACTTTTGATGGTAAGGTTGATTTCCCCGATTATTATTACATCCAAATTGGAGAATTGAAAGATTATATAGGCTTTTTTGTAGAAAATTCGGAAATAACCATTTCAGGAAATATTGACAGCTTAACCAATGCCAAAATATCAGGCTCATCGGTACAATTGCAATATGAAGCCTATCAAGATTTAAAGAAAGTTTTTGATAACCAATCGGAGGAAATTTACAAAGCCTATAAAGAAGCAACAGACGATGCTATAAAATCGAAACTGGCAGCTAAGTTAGATTCTTTGGATATGGCTGGCATAGAAATTAGCAAACAGTATGTAAAAAATAATTCGGCTTCGGTATTGGCTCCATTTATTATTCAACGGGAGATAATTTATTACCTGGAACTACCCGAATTGGATACCCTTACTAATGCACTGAGTCCTGAACTGGCTAATTACCAATACACCCAAAATTTAACCAAAAGGATTGCTGTTTTGAAAACCTTACAGCCCGGAATGGCTGCTCCTGATTTTACCCAAAACGATAAAGATGGAAACCCAATTAAGCTTTCCGACTTTAAGGGGAAAGTGGTTTTGGTTGATTTCTGGGCATCGTGGTGTGGGCCTTGCCGCAGAGCTAACCCTACAGTGGTTGCTATGTTTAAAAAATACAACAGCAAAGGGTTTACAGTTTTGGGAGTTTCAATGGATAACAATCGTGAAAAGTGGCTGGCCGCCATTGAAACGGATGGCCTTACCTGGCCTCAGGTTTCCACTTTAGAAGGTTGGGCAAATCCGGTTGGAAAGCTTTATGGCGTGAACTCCATTCCACACGCTGTTTTAATTAACCGCGATGGAACCATTATAAAAAGAGGCGTTAATGCCGAAGAACTGGATGGAATTTTAGGAGAAATTTTTAAATAAATCCTTGAGTTTTATAAATCTAATTTGAACATGACCCCTACACGAGAAATAGCCTACCAATTGCTTTTGGAATACAACCAAACACCCGGACTTATAAAGCATGGATTAGCCGTAGAAGCAACCATGAGGCATTTTGCCAAACACTTTTCCGAAGATGTTGAAAAGTGGGGAATTGTTGGGTTAATTCACGATTTGGATTATGAAAAATACCCGGAGCAGCATTGCATTATGACTGAAAAAATACTCCGCGAAAGCGGTTGGCCCGAAGAGTATATCCGGGCTGTATTAAGCCATGCCTGGGGAATTTGTTCCGAACACAAACCAGAATCACTGCTTGAAAGAACACTTTTTACCATTGACGAACTCACCGGATTGGTTACCACATCAGCATTGGTTCGGCCCACTAAAAGCATCCTCGATATGCAACCCAAGTCGGTAAAAAGTAAGTGGACTGATAAGCGGTTTGCGGCAAAAATTGACCGATCGATTATTGAAAAAGGTGCTGAAATGATGGGAATGGAACTCACACAAATTATTGCCTTAACCATTGAGGGAATGGCTGCTATTGCCGATCAACTGGAATTGGATGGCAGGTTGACTTCACAACCTATATAACTATTTTATACTCTTCCTTGATTCCGAGAGTGAGGGTTTGACTTATTGAAACCAAGGAACTTAAAATAATGTAAGTTCGATGTAAGCAGATTTATTTAGGAGCCCAACGGGCTCAAAGAATATAGCCCGGTGCAACGCACCGGGTAATGATATGCGATAGTAATAGCGGCGCATATTCCCAGTTTAATTGAAAAGCCACTATTGTATGCGCCGCCACAAAACCGCAGTCATTTTATGATAAACTAACGATTCATATAGTTTTGAGTTAACCCTTTGGATTAATATGATAAGACCAAATAAATATTTGACCTCAAAGTGGTTCAACCTTTCAGGAAGGTTGCCATTTTTAATTTACTGGCCACATCTTGCCAACTTTCTTTAAGATTATACTCTTTCGGCGCATGAACAGGTAATAGACAAATTTAACATTATTGCATGCGCCGACATTTGCATGCCATTATTAAACCCGGAGCGTTGCACCGGGCTGAGTTCTTTCAGGCTGTTAGCCTGACTTTGAATTTAGAATATTGCTGTTGTAGATGATTCATCAATTGAAAAAAAGGTCTTAAGTCAACCAAATTGAATAAAGAATTATAAGTCAGAAGGCTTATTACTTCGAACTCAAGTTAAAATAAAATAATATTTTTTAGTCAAGCCCTCAATATCATAAAGTTCGCTTAACTGTTGTATACTTATAGTTTTTAGTAAAAGTTAATTCTGATATTTTGAATTAATTACCTGATAACCAACCAGTCTGTCGTATTTTTGCCCAAAACCCCGGTGATATACATAAATCAAATAGTCGTTTTCAGTTTGAAAATGAGAACATTCCAACAGCACTTCATCGGGTTGATGGGTATAATTATCTACCTTTGTGTATATATAATTATAGTACCCTTGCTTAAGTAGCAAAATGGTTTCATAATACTTTTGGTTGTAATTGTAAGTCATTTTGTTTTCCTTATTTAATTGCCACTGACAAAAACCACCCAAAACATAAACACTTCCATCAATAAAAGGATCATTCATGGGTAAGTAAAAATGCACGTAGGCATAATCGGCCGATTCATTCACATCGTTGCTGTTGGTATGATTCACTAAATACTTGCCATTCATATCCTCTTCCCAAAAATATTTTTTTACAGTACGCGCTTCATCCAAACGCAATTGAATATGGTAAATCGTATCAACATATCGAACATCATTCACATTTAAACCAAACCTACTCCTGTCAGAAAAATCGAAAAGCCTGAATTCGTTGCTTCCTATGAATAAGTTTTGGCCGGGCAGCTGATAATCCATTTCATTAGTGCGGATAAAAACAGGCTTAAGGTTTGAAATTATTCTATCAGGGCGGTTATTTTGGATTATAAACACTTTCACCTCGCTAAATGGATCGTTTATCGGTAAATCATCATGATAAACTTTCAAATTCACTTCCTGACCTGCATCCCGAAAATCAACACCCAAAGGCCTTGCAATCTGGGCATCAATTCGAACAATTGGCTCATAAACCATAAACCGTTTTGTTAGAATAATACTGTCGCGATGTTGGTTTTCAAATACCCTGAACAAATAATTTCCTGAAAGTTTAAGTTTAACCTCATCATTGGGGATTGCAACTTGATAATTTATATATGGTACGGTTGTATTAACTGAAAAATAATAATTGGTTATCTGGTTTTCCGCAAAACCATCCATATATTCATCTGTAAATAGATCGGAAAGACTCCAATCGGCGTTGCAATAAATTATCTGATAATAATAGGTATTGGCTTGTGTACCTAATTCATCAAACATAAAAGTTAAGGATTGGTCTCCGTCAAGTGGAATTGAAGGATAGGAAAGATCATTGCCGGTGACAAATGCTCTAAGGGTTCTAAATTGGCTTCCTCGAATAGATTCCGTGGAAAATTCATTAGAAGGATCCGTTTGCGCCACCACTGAATGCAAATTAAAAAGCAGCACCATAAAAACCAATCCCATAAGCAATTTACAACAAAACCTAGTATTGGAAGTTAAACGATTTATCATATTCTTGGGATATTATAAAGTGCTAAAAATACTACAATATTGGTTGAAAAAATACTTTACTAATAAGCTCATTGTATTCAGTCAATTCTTTTTTTTCAAATTTATTCTACAATTGGCTTATTTTATATAAAGATTTAGTCTTTACTTAATTAATAAATTGACTAATTTATAATTTAAAAAGTCAATCTAAAAATTACTATCAACCAGTTAATTTTTATTTATATTTGTCCGGTTTTTATAAAACATATCATCATTGTATGCCACATAAAATAAAAATTCACAAAGGACTTAATATCCCTTTAAAGGGAAAAGCCGAAAAGATTCTAAACCAAGGCCAGCATCAGAGCAGTTTATTTGCTTTAAAACCTACTGACTTTCCCAATCTGACACCCAAATCTTCATTAAAGGAAGGTGACAAAGTTAAGGCAGGAGAGGTAGTATTTTTTGACAAAAATAAACCCGAATTAAAATTTACCTCACCGGTAAGTGGCACCTTGAAAAGCATTGTACGCGGCGAACGCCGGAAAATATTGGAGTTTGTTATTGAGTCGAATAATTCTCAAGAATATGTGCAGTTTAATCCTGGAAACTTATCGGGTCTATCGCGGGAGCAAGTTAAAGAACTGTTGCAAAATTCCGGAATATGGCCCTATCTTAGGCAGCGTCCTTTCAATATCATTGCCAATGCTTCTGATACACACAAAGCAATTTTTATTTCAGGTTTCGATAGCTCCCCAATAGCTCCTGATTATGATTATATTTTAAACGGTCAGGAAACCGATTTCCAAAAAGGAATTGATGCGTTAGCTAAACTAACCGAAGGTAAAATACATGTTACCGTAAATGGTCAATTTCCCATCAGTAAATTCTGGACCTCCATTAAAGGAATTGAACTAAACACCATTTCAGGCCCTCATCCGGCAGGAAATATTGGAACCCAAATTCACCATATCGATCCGTTGAATAAAGGGGAAGTAATATGGCATATTAATCCGCAAGACTTATTAATTATTGGTCGCCTTTTCAATAAAGGGGTTTACGATGCCACAAAAATTATAGCAATAGCCGGAAGTGAAGTATTAAAACCCAGTTATTACAAAATTATAGCTGGTACTTCCATTGATGCAATATTAAAAGACAATGTTACTCCAGGAAGCAACCGTTTTATAAGTGGCAATCCGTTAACCGGAACTGAAATTGGTAAAAACGATTTCTTGGGTTTTTATCATCACCAAATTTCTGTAATCCCTGATGGCAATCATTACGAATTTTTAGGCTGGGCCTTACCCGGTTTAGATAAGTTCTCCTTTTCACGCTCCTATTTTTCATGGCTGATGCCAACCAAAGAATTTAAAATAGACACCAATATTAAAGGTGGAAAGCGTGCGCTAATGATTACCGGCAATTTTGAGAAAGTGTTTCCAATGGATATTTATCCCATGCAGCTTTTAAAAGCGATGATTATTGAAGACATTGACTTGATGGAAAAACTGGGAATTTATGAAGTGGTAGAAGAAGATTTTGCTCTTTGCGAATTTATTGATACATCAAAAACAGATATGCAGACTATTGTCAGAAAAAGTCTTGATCTGATTGTGAAAGAAATGAATTAAAAAAATACAATTCAAAAATATTAAACAACTCGTTAATGAAAGGTCTAAGAAATTATCTCGACAAAATAAAACCCAACTTTAAAAAAGGAGGCAAACTGGAAAAGTTCCACTCCCTTTTTGATGCCATGGAAACCCTGTTCTTTGTACCCAATAAAGTAACAACCAGTGGTTCCCACATACGCGATGCCATTGATATGAAACGTACTATGATAATAGTGGTTTTAGCTTTAGTACCTGCTTTATTATTTGGTATGTGGAATGTTGGGTATCATCATTTTTTAATGTTAGGCCAATATGCAGGCAAATCCTTTTTAGAGGTTTTTAGTTTTGGTTTTCTTAAAGTTTTACCAATTATTATTGCCTCCTACGTAACAGGGCTCACTATCGAAATTATTTTTGCGCAAATAAAAAAACACGATGTTCCCGAAGGATTTTTTGTTTCGGGTATGCTCATACCATTGATTTTGCCAGTTACAACCCCAATCTGGATGGTTGTACTTGCAACTGCTTTTGCAGTTATTATTGGAGTTGAAGCGTTTGGTGGTGCCGGAATGAATATTTTTAATCCAGCACTTTTAGCCAGAGCCTTTTTGTTTTTTGCTTACCCAGCACAAATGTCGGGCGATAAAGTATGGATATCTGGTCTTGCCAGTGGCGAAGGAGTTATTGATGGTTTTTCAGGCGCCACTCCTTTAGCTCATGTAGCACAAAACGAACTTTCCAAGCTTTCCAGTTTTTCCGATATGTTTTTTGGGTTTATACCCGGTTCTATTGGTGAAACATCAACTCTAGCTATACTTTTGGGAGCTATCTTTTTAATATGGACCGGGGTTGGCAGCTGGAAAATAATGGTATCAGGTGTTTTAGGGGTCTTATCGCTAGGTCTCCTTTTCCAATGGCTTGGAGCTATACATCCTGATATTCAAAATGCTTACTTTCATATTCCAGCCTATTACCACTTAGTGATGGGAGGTTTTGCTTTCGGTATCGTATTTATGGCAACCGACCCGGTATCAGCGGCTCAAACCGAAAAAGGAAAATGGATTTACGGATTCCTGATAGGTGTATTTGTCGTCTTAATCCGTGCTTTAAATCCGGCCTATCCCGAAGGTGTAATGTTAGCCATTCTGCTACTAAACGCTTGGGCATCGCTAATTGACCACTATGTAATTGAAGCAAACATAAAAAAACGCCTAAAAAGGGCTAAAATTTGATTAAAAACTATTAATTGCTCAACAAATGAAGAATTTTAGCAATACATACATCTATATATTTTCATCGGTAATGGTTATTGTAGTGGCTCTACTTTTGGCATTGGCAGCATTGCAGTTAAAACCCTATCAGGATAAAAATATTGAAGTAGAGAAAAAACAAAACATATTGGCTTCCATTAACATAATAGCTACGCCTGCAAATGCGGCTGAACTCTATGCTAAATATATTACCAATAGTTATGTTGTAAATACTAAAGGTGAACATTTAGATGGAATTGATGCTTTTCGGGTGGATATAAAAACTGAACTATCAAAACCTAAAGAAGAAAGAGCTTTACCTGTATATGTTAGCACTTTTGAGGATGGGAAAAATGCTTTTGTTGTTCCATTAAGAGGTAAAGGTCTGTGGGGTCCGCTCTGGGGATATATTTCTTTTGAAAAAGATTTGAACACCATATTTGGAGCTAATTTCGATCATCAGGGCGAAACCCCAGGGTTAGGTGCAGAAATTAAAGAAACTTTTTTTCAGAAACCTTTTATTGGTAAAAAGATTTTCGAAGATTCCACCCAATTTGTATCTATTAAAGTAAATAAAGGCGGAGTTGACCCAAATGATCCACATGCCGTTGATGCTATTTCGGGCGGTACCATCACCAGTAAAGGGCTAGAAGCAATGGTTGATTCCTGCTTGGTGCTTTATAAAGAATATTTTATTCAAAACAAAAAGTAACCCTCATATTTTAAATATTCGTAATATGTCGTCAAAAAATTTAAAGCTATTTACTATACCTTTCAACATCCAGAACCCGGTTACGGTTCAGGTTTTGGGAATTTGTTCCGCATTGGCTGTAACGGTAAAACTTATGCCTGCAATTGTAATGGGGTTATCTGTAACTGTTGTTACTGCTTTTTCGAGCCTAATTATTTCCGCCATGAGGGATTATATTCCACCCCGGATTCGAATCATTGTTCAGCTGGTAATAGTAGCTGCCCTTGTAATTTTAGTGGATCAATTGCTACGGGCATTTGTGTATGATGTTAGTAAAGCACTCTCTGTTTATGTAGGTTTAATTATAACCAATTGCATTATCATGGGACGCCTTGAGGCTTTTGCTATGGGAAATAAACCTTGGCCTTCTTTTGTTGATGGGTTAGGCAATGGAGCTGGCTATGCCATGATTTTGATTATCATCGGATTTACCCGCGAATTACTTGGTTCCGGTTCACTTCTAGGACATACTATGATTCCCAAAGCATTTTACGGTGCTGGTTATGTAAACAATGGAATGATGATTATGCCACCCATGGCTTTGATTGTAGTGGGTTTAATAATTTGGATACAACGCAGCAAGAATCCGGAACTTATTGAATCAAAATAAATTCTAAAATATTTCGACTATGCAAGAATATATAAATATTATAATAAAATCGATTTTCACCGAAAATATGATTTTTGCCTTTTTCATAGGCATGTGTTCATACCTTGCGGTATCAAAAACGGTAAAAACGTCCATCGGATTGGGAATAGCAGTAATATTTGTACAAATGGTTACCGTACCATTAAATTACTATCTTCTTGAAAAAGTTCTTAAACCCGGAGCCATGCAATGGATGGGTGAATCATTTACTGCGGTTGATTTATCGTTCTTAAGTTTTATGGTTTACATTGCAACTATTGCTGCCATGGTACAATTGGTGGAAATGATTGTGGAGAAATTTTCGCCCAGCTTATACAATTCATTAGGTATTTTCTTGCCTCTAATTGCAGTAAACTGTGCTATTTTAGCCGGTTCGCTATTTATGGAACAACGCGAATATCAAAACATTGGCGAAGTATTGGCTTTTTCATTTGGATCAGGATTCGGATGGGCATTGGCTATTGTAACTTTGGCTGCCATACGTGAAAGAATACGTTATTCCAACATTCCAGCCCCCTTGCGTGGCTTAGGTATTACATTTATCATTACCGGTTTGCTGGGTATTGCATTTATGAGCTTTATGGGTATCAAACTATAATTCAGAATTATAAAAAACTAGGCTATGATTTTAGCAATTTCAACTTCAATGGTTCTTGTGATCAGTATTGTTTCATTTTGGATAATTATAATGGTATTGGTGGCAAGTTTATTGTTTGCCCGTAATAAGTTGGCCCCTCAAGGCAAAGTTAACATCAATATAAATGGTGAAAAAGATGTGGAAGTGAGTCCGGGATCTACCCTGCTTTCTACCTTATCGGAACAGAATATATTTTTGCCATCGGCTTGTGGCGGCGGCGGTACTTGCGGAATGTGTAAATGTCAGGTAATTGAAGGTGGTGGTTCCATTTTATCTACCGAAACTGGATATTTCACCCGTAAAGAACAAGCAAATCATTGGCGCTTGGGTTGTCAGGTTAAAGTGCGGAATGATATTAAAATTCATGTTCCTGAAGAAATCCTGGGCATTAAGAAATGGGAATGCGAAGTGGTGTCGAATCATAATGTGGCAACTTTTATTAAAGAATTTGTAGTAAAATTACCCGAAGGCGAACATCTTCACTTCAAATCGGGTGGATACATTCAGATTGATGTTCCTAAGATAAATGTCGATTTTAAAGACATGATAATTGAAGATAGATTCCGTGAAGATTGGAAAAAAATGGGTATTTTCGATTTGCAGATGAAAAATCCGGAACCTACATTCCGGGCATACTCAATGGCTAATCATCCGGCTGAAGGAAATATTGTAATGCTAAATATTCGTATTGCTACTCCCCCATGGGATAGGAGTAAAAACCAATTTATGCAGGTAAATCCAGGTATTTGTTCTTCTTTTATATTCTCTCGTAAACCCGGCGATAAAGTAACTATTTCAGGCCCTTATGGAGAATTCCACATTAAAGAAACCGAAAACGAAATGATGTTTATTGGCGGTGGCGCTGGCATGGCACCCATGCGTTCACATATTTTCCACCTTTTTAAAACAGTAAAAACGGGTCGTAAAGCTACTTTCTGGTATGGAGCCCGTTCAATGAAAGAAGTGTTCTATAAAGAAGAATTTGATTCTATAGCTGCTGAATTCCCAAATTTTACCTGGCATTTGGCTTTATCAGAACCTCTTCCCGAAGATAACTGGCAAGGACCAACCGGATTTATTCATCAGGTAATTTTAGATAATTACTTAAATAAACACGAGGAGCCGGAAGATATTGAATACTACATTTGCGGTCCTCCTACGATGAATAGTGCTGTTACAAAAATGCTATACAATATGGGTGTTCCCGACGAAAACGTTGCATTTGATGACTTTGGATCATAATTTAATAGGCCGCATATAAAATGCGGCCTCCTTTTTAAAACAAAAATCAATGAACCATCCATGATAATTTGTTTAACACACAAGGGCATGATTATAACAAATGCTTAATTGGAAAGAAAAACTTCAAAAATGGATGCTCCATCTGACCATTAAAAAAAAATTATAAACAGATGAAAAGATTTTACTTTTTTGCATTCGCTTTAATTATTCTTTTGTTAAATTCTTGTACTGAAAAGGCATCGTATATTAGAAACAGCGGTTACATTCAAGGAACTACCTACCATTTTATTTATGAGTCTCCCAATGGTAAAGATTACCAATTAGAGTTGGATGCAGAACTCAGACGTTTCGACCTATCTTTGAGTAATTATGAACCCTATTCTATCATAAGCAGAATGAATAGAAATGATTCTGATGTGCTTGCCGATGAACTATTTGAAACTTGTTTTAAAAAAGCTATGGAAATTTCTGAAACTACGGATGGAGCCTTTGATATAACGGTTGGTCCGCTAGTGAATGCCTGGGGATTTGGTTTTGAAAAAGAAAATAAGATAGATAATTCAATGATAGACAGTTTAATGAAATTAGTTGGCTTTCATAAAGTAAAATTGATTGACAAAAAACTAATCAAAGAAGACCCTAAAATTAAAATTGATGTGAATGCCATTGCTCAAGGATATTCGGTGGATGTTATTGCCATGTTTCTTGAGAAAAAGAAAGTGAAAAACTATATGGTAGAAATAGGCGGGGAACTAAGGGTGCAAGGACTAAACGACAAAGGGTTACTTTGGCGGATTGGAATTGATAAACCCATAGAAGGAAGCACTGAACGCAACCGCGAACTGCAGGAAATTGTATCGCTTAACAATTTAATTTTATCAACATCAGGCAATTACCGCAAGTTTTATGAAAAAGACGGGATTAAATATTCCCACACCATCAATCCAAAAACCGGTTATCCGTCAAAGTCGAACTTATTGAGCGCTTCGGTGGCTGCTGCCGATTGCATGACAGCTGATGCGCTGTCCACTGCATTTATGGTAATGGGAACCGAAAAAAGTATTGAATTAGTGAATCAACTGAAAAATATCGAAGTGTATTTCATATCTATCGACTCAACCAATCAATATCAGGTGTATGCTTCCGATGGATTCAAAAAAATGATTACTGATTAATCATTACTAAATTTACCATTACCCATTGCGGTTACCTAAAAAGTCATTTTACGAATTGCAACTCCCCGCACAACTGGTTCCACTGGCACCTTCGTCGCCAGGAATAGAACACCCACAGGATTTTTTCAACTCGCGACCCTCTTTCCGATTCAAGGTTATAACGAAAAACCCACCAAAAATCAGAATCATTAAGGTTATGGTAACAATTATTTGAAGCATGATATTCGAATTTTAGTTTCCAATAAAAGGAAACTTAAAAGGATTTGTTCAAAAATTAGGGCTATTTTTTTATCAACGACAAATTTTTATACCGAAGCCCTTCATTTGCCTTTTTCTGTTCTATTTTATGCATCGTCTTAGCACAAATAATGCCCCGTTTATGCATCTCTTTATTATGCCCCACATGCGTTTCAGGAAATCTTTTGTTCCGAAACAGTATGTTAAAAGCCATACCAACTAATGCAATGCTTAGTATAACCGTGGTTAACAGAAAAACTTTTATCATCGATATTTTTTTTACAAAGATAGAAAAAGAATGTGCTTTCAAAATATGTTCCCTATTATGAACAAACCGTTTGATATTCCGTTCTAAATGCTAAATTTAGCTTTGGGTTATTACAACTGGATTCTCAATGAATCAGGCCATCACATGAAATGAATCAGAACTGCCTATGAAAGATATGCTCGCATTCCTTAAACTGACAAAAGAAGAGATTCTGCACGATTACAAAATTGCCTGCATAAGCCGTCAGGTTAGCTATATAGCCCGTCGGGAAGTGCTTACGGGAAAAGCCAAATTTGGAATATTTGGCGATGGAAAAGAGATTCCTCAACTAGCCATGGCAAAACAATTTCAAAATGGTGACTGGCGCTCAGGCTATTATCGCGATCAAACGTTCATGTTTGCTACGGGCATGTCGTCGCCTTTAGAATTTTTTGCCCAATTGTACGGCGATACCGACCTTGAAAACAATCCAAGCAATGGAGGCCGCTCCTTTAATAATCATTGGGGAACCCGAATTATTGACTCCAAGGGCAATTGGATTGACCAAGCCCACAGCAAAAATACGGCAGCCGACCTTTCACCCACTGCCGCACAAATGCCACGGCTCATTGGATTAGGATATGCCTCTAAATTGTACCGAAACAATCCCGAACTCAAAAAATACACTAAATTTTCAAAACAAGGAAATGAAGTGGCGTTCGGAACTATTGGTGATGCCAGCACATCGGAAGGGCCTTTTTTTGAAACCGTGAATGCAGCGGGAGTTCTCCAGATTCCCGTGGCTATATCAGTTTGGGATGATGGATATGGAATATCGGTTTCTAAAAAATATCAAACTACTAAAGAAAGTATTTCTGAATTTCTTTCCGGAATGCAACCCAGCGATGGGAAACCGGGAGTTAAAATAATCAAAGCCAAGGGATGGAATTACCCAGAACTTATTGCTGCATACAGAGAAGGTATTTCTGATTGCCGGAAAAATCATCAACCGATATTATTTCATATCGAAGAATTGACACAACCTTTAGGTCACTCTACTTCCGGTTCACACGAAAGGTATAAATCGGAGCAACGGTTAGCTTGGGAAAAAGAGTACGATGGAATTAGCCAGCTGCGAAAATGGATTCTCCATGAGAAAATAGCCCATGAAAATGAATTGGAGGAATTGGAAAAAGAAGCCGAACGTTTAGCCAAAGATGCTCGCAACAAAGCCTGGAAAGCATATACCACACCCATTATTGCCGAAAAAGAAAAACTACTGAAGATTATTGACCAACGAAGCTGCACCTGCAAACGGGAGGGAATTGATAAGGTAGCAATGTATGCCAACCAATTACGGAACATTTCCTTTCCTATCAGAAAAGACAACTTTGCCACCTCAAAAAAGATTTTACGGCATGTATGTGGCGATTGCAGTATCCGTAAAGAATTACAACGGGACTTGCACGAATGGCTCAACCGAAATTACGCTGAAAATCAGGACAGATACAGTACATTTCTTTATAACGATCATGAGAAATCGGCACTAAAAGTTGCCTCGGTTCCAGCCGTATATTCCGATAAATCGCCGGTGATGAATGGACGGGAAATATTGCGTGATAATTACGATATTTTATTCCAGAATGAACCCCGTTTAGTGGTTTTTGGAGAAGATACCGGAAAAATTGGTGGGGTGAATCAAACCTTGGAAGGATTGCAATTAAAATATGGCGATTTGCGTATTACCGATACAGGAATTAGGGAAACCACCATCATTGGTCAAGGAATAGGTATGGCTCTTCGCGGGTTACGCCCCATAGCTGAAATACAATACTTCGATTATATACTTTATGCATTACAAACCATGAGCGACGATTTGGCATCGCTTGCATGGAGAACTAAAGGTGGACAATTGGCCCCGCTGATTGTTAGCACCCGGGGCCACCGCTTAGAAGGTATTTGGCATTCAGGCTCCCCATTAAGCATGGTAATTAATTCCATCCGTGGTATTTATGTTTGTACACCCCGCAACATGACTCAGGCCGCAGGTATGTACAATACATTATTGGAAGGCGAAGATCCGGCCTTGGTAATTGAACCTCTAAATGGCTATCGCCTCAAAGAAAAACGACCCGACAATTTAGGGAAGTTTAAAATCCCCTTGGGAAAACCAGAAATACTCATTCCCGGCACCGATATTACCTTGGTTACTTATGGTTCCTGCGTGCGAATTGCACAAGATGCGGTGGAGCAATTAACCGAATTTAACATTCAGGTTGAATTAATTGATGTGCAAACTTTGCTTCCATTCGATTTGGATTTCCTGATTTCAGAATCGATAAAAAAGACTGGAAGAGTGATATTTTTTGATGAAGATGTTCCCGGCGGTGCCACTGCCTACATGATGAAAAAAGTGTTGGAAGACCAAAAAGCTTACTTTTATTTAGATGCACCTCCTCGCACCTTATCGGCCAAGGAACACCGTCCTGCTTATGGAACCGATGGGGATTATATTTCAAATCCGAATGTGGAAGATGTGTTTGAAATGGTTTATGGAATGATGCATGAAAGCAATCCCGTAAAATACCCAAAGTTGTATTAATGGACAGTGAAGCGCCTGCTTCGCTTTTAGATTTCTTCTCGCAGCAGGCGCTGCGAGTTCCCATCGATGGAAAGCGAAGCGCCTGCTTCGCTATTTTTTAAAAGATATAGTTGAGCCTAGTGACATCTCCTCGCAGCAGCCGGTCCCAATTGCTCGGGGGCGGTACGAGTTCCTTTCATCTATTTTTTAATTCCCCGTTTAAAACGGTTTAAAAACTTTTCAAATAGCGGAATTTCTTTTTCTTCATCATCATAATATCCTTCACCATAACCATAGCCATAACCATAGCCATAACTGTAGCCGTAATTGTAGCCATATTTTGTACCATAATAACCCGGCATTTGAACATCATTAATTAAAATACTGAATTCCGGAATATTGGGTTTACTATTCAACTCATTAATTAAATCGAGTACATCTTTATGCGAATAGTTTTGGCGAATAACGAAAATATTTACGTCAGAATTTTTTGAGAAAATTAATGCATCCGATACCAACGCAATAGGCGGGGTATCTACTATTACATAGTCAAAATTCATTCGGGCGTATTGCATAAAATGCAACAATGCCTCAGTTTCCAAAAGTTTTGCTGGATTCGGTGGAATGGGTCCTGATACCACAACCGAAAGTCCTTCAATTTTAGTTTTCACTATAATATCTTCAATGGAAGCTTTTCCAATCAAATAGGTACTCATTCCCACAGAGTTATCCAAACCAAAATGCCGGTGAATACGAGGTTTACGCAAATCCATACCTATTAAAAGTGTCTTTTTGTCGGTAAGGGCAATAATGGATGCCAGGTTCAGCGAACAGAAGGTTTTCCCTTCACCGCTAACTGTTGAAGTTACTGTAATAACTTTCGATTGCTCATTTAATAGCAGGTACTGAAGGTTTGTTTTTATGGTTCGGAACGATTCTGAAATAGCCGATTTTGGATTATCAAATACAACCAGTTCTGTGTCTTTGGAATTATGACCAATAACCCCTAAAATAGGGGCTTTTGTCCGGGCTTCCACATCTTTTTTCGATAAAATCCGGTTGTTAAAATAATCCTTCAAAACAATGATTAAAAATGGAATTAACAGTCCAATTATCAATGAAATCATGTAGTTCAAACGCGTTTTTGGAGCTATCAACCCGGCCTGATCAACCCGGGCTTGATCTAACACGCGGGCGTTAGGAAGGTTCGATGCGCGGTTAATCCCAGCTTCTGCCCTTTTTTCCAGTAAATAGGTATAAATTTGATCGCTTAAATTGAACCGACGCTGAATATTAATGAGTTTCCGTTCATTGTATGGGAGTTTTTCAATATCTTGATTAAGGATTTTTATCCGATGATCTAAATCATCAATAGTCATTTGATTGGTCTGAACCAAATTCTTAACATTTTCATCAATCATTTTTCGAACTTCCTCTATCCTTCTATCCAAAATATCGAGTTTGGGATTGGTTTTAACCGTTTGAAGCTTCAACACAATCCGCTCTGAATTCAACGTATTGAGCTGAATAATAAGGTTCATCAACAATTGATCCCTCACTCCTACCGAGGTGGGAACAATTACATCTTCGTTTTCTTTTCTACTGCTAAGGTAATTAACCAAATAGTTGTAATACTTCGCTTCAATTGATAATACTGCTTTCTCGTTATCCAGTTTTTCATATTGATCGTATAAACTCCTGCCCTCTTGCGAAATATCAATAATCCGGTTTTCCGTTCTAAAATCCTCCAACTTGCCTTCAGCAACGCTCAAGGAATCAACTACGGCAATTATTTGCTCGTCAATAAACCGAATGGTGTTAATGGCAATCTGATTTTTCTCTTCCAATTCACTGCGGATAAATACTTCAGCCAACTTATTTAAATAGAGAACCTCCTTTTCAGGCACATAACCGGTAGTTGACAGCGTAAGTATGGTTCCTTCCTCATCTTGCAGGTTTATTCCCAGTTTATTCCGGTATTGGTTCGCTAGGCTAATGGGATTGTTGATATAAAAATAATATTCATCGGTTTGCGATTCATAGAAACCCTCCGGATTCCGGATGGTAATATTGAAACTGAAATAATCGTTTACAAACTGCTCCCCAAACTTTAACTGTTGTTTGATGGAAATTTCCTCTTCAACCTTTAATTCATACAATTCTGAGGATATAATTTTGATGTACACCGGAACTCCATAATGCTGGTAATGCGAAGTATCGAAATTCACCTTAAGACGCTCGGGGCGATAAAGTTCCGGGTCACGAATGCGTCCAACCCCATAATAAGTAATCTCAAAATCGAGTTCAGCCACTACCTTGCGGTGCAATTCAAACGACTTTAATATTCCCATCTGATTCTTTAAATTGGTTCCTTGCTTAAATAGTTCGAGCCCCTGAATCATCTCACTTCCGTAACCTGATTTATTGTCCGTTTCCTTAATCAGCAGCGATGAATTAACCTGATAAATCCGGTCGCTATAGCGATTTATTATATAGGCTGTAGAGGTAGATAAAAAAACAGCCAGAGCAAACCAATACCAGTTGTTGAGTATTTTAAAGATGTACTTCTTTATATCGATGGTTTCTTCCTTATAAATATCGTCGAATTCAGCCATGATTAAAAATTAATATAGGTTAATAGCAGCAATAGGGTGGTTAATCCACTCAAAACAATGGAGATGGAGGGAGAATTTATACTCCACATTTTGGCACGGTGGGGTTTAACATAGATAATATCTCCAGGCATTACCCAATAACCTGGGCTTTGAAACGCATTGGAACTAGTCATATCCAATTCAATGGATTCGGTACCTTTGGTGCTTTTCCGTAGAATCAATAAATGACGGGCATCGGCATAATCGCCCATATCACCGGCTTTACTGAGAGCTTCAAGAATGGTTACCTCTGTTTTATAGAATACAACATTACCCGGCCTTTTCACCTCTCCCAAAATAGTAACTTCGTAACTAAGCAGCCGTAAATCGACCACTACCCCTACCAGATATTCATCCATCATTTTTTGGACCTTTTGTTGTGCCTCCGCCAGTGTTAAACCAGCAACCTGGATTTTACCAGCTACCGGAAATTCAATAAAACCATTTTCATCGATAAGATACCCTTGCATATACAATGACAACTCACTAAAATTTGAAGTGGAGGAAGATTCCTTCCGGAACGATTCCAACTGCCCCAACTCTACCCCATACGCATTTAGATATAAATTATCGCCTGCTTTAAGTACGGTAAGCTTCGGATCCACGGTGATAATCCGAATGGAAGAATCCTGTTTTTCAAAAGCATCCTGAAAATAAAGGATATTCTTATATCGGGCACAGTTAGTGAAAGTAAAGGCCAGAACCACTATCAAATAAATTGCCAACTTTTTGATTGTCATCATCATAAAATTAATGTACTTTTGCAAACTTAGTCAAGAATTTAATGCTTAGCAATAATTGAGGCAACATAAACAAGATTTTAACTATTTTGTTAGATGTTGGTCAATTTTGTAGCTAGCTTAATCAAAAACCAAAGAAAGTGACCCCAAAAAGTGCCATTTAATAACTATTTTTGGGGTTGTGCTTTTAAAAAAGTAACAAATTAACATCAAATTACTATGAAAAGGTTTATACTGATATTGTTGCTGCTTGCAACTACAAAAATATATAGCCAGACTCTTACAGCTACCGGTTCAAGTAATGTATTAACTACATCAGCTACATGTAGTGGTACCTATACCGGGACTTATGATACTGAAGGTGATTTACTAGTACAATATTCGGTAAATTCAAATTTCGCAAATCCAAAAGCGTCCCTATATATTACAGCATCTGACACCAGTGGTGGGGTAATTACAATAAATATTACTGGTTTAATGTTTAATACAACCTATTATTTTAGATTTAAAGGTACTTCCGATAGCGATGGATTGCTAAAAACATCAAATTCTTTAAATTTTACAACAGCGAATCTAATCCAAGCTTCTAATATTCAATTCACAAATATCCAATCGACCCAAGTTACGGCTTCTTTTACCCCGGGCGATGGAGATAACCGGATTGTACTGGTAAAACAAGGCAGTGCCGTGGATAGCGACCCGGTTGACGGCACTACTTATACCGCTAATGGAACTTTTGGTTCAGGTACACAAATTAGCACCGGAAATTATGTGGTAGCAAAAGGTGATATTAATTCGTCGTTGGTTACTGGGTTAACCACAGGTAATATTTACTATTTTAAGGTTTATGAATATACCGGCGTTGGTTCAACATCGAATTTTCGCATTGATGGTTTTCCTGCAGGAACTAACCCAAACAGCGTTAACTTAACCGGGGAACCCACCACCCAAGCCACATCGGTTAATTTTACTAGTGTAGCACAAACCTCATTTACCGCTAATTGGACCAGGGGTAACGGTGATAGCGTATTGGTTGTAGCCAAAGCATCAACCATTGCCAATGGACCAACCGATGGAACGCATTATAATGCCAGTGCCACTTTTGCTTCCGGTGCAGCTATTGATGGTGGGTATGTAGTTTATAAAGGAACAGGCACATCAGTTGCCATAACCGGGTTTAGCGCAGGAACCACTTATTACATAATGGCCTACGAATACAACACGGCCAGCAGTATTCCCAATTACAAAACAGGTTCGGCCACCGGAAACCCGAACTCCCAAGCAACCCTTAAAGCAGAACCTGCCACCCAAGCATCTAACATAAGTTTTTCTAGTTTAGCCACTACTTCGGTTAATTTATCGTGGACAGCCGGTAATGGTGATGGCCGCATTGTGGTGGCGCATGTTAGTACCGATGGCGAGGTTAACCCTTCGGATGGAACCGATTACACGGCTAATTCAGCTTTTGGAAGCGGTAATATTACTGGTGCCAACAATTTTGTGGTTTATAAAGGTACTGGTACTAGTGGTTCGGTTACAAACCTTGCGGCCAATACAACTTATACTTTTAAGGTATATGAATACAATAACAGTGGAACCGCCATTGATTACAAGATTGACGGGTATCCGGCTGGTAGCAACCCCAACGATACTACCACCCTTAAATTAGAACCAGCAACCCAGGCAACCAGTCTTATTTTTACCAATGTTACTGGCAACTCATTAACCATTGACTGGACTTCAGGCGATGGCGATGGAGCAGTACTTATTGCCAGGACAGGCACTGCCATCACAAATTTCCCGGCCGATGGAACAACCTATACCGACGATTTAGCATTTGGTTCGGGAAGCAATTTGGGCAACAGTACTTTTGTATTGTATAGCGGTGCAGGAACAACAGCAAATATTACAGGTCTTTCGGGTAATACCACTTATTATTTCATGGTATGCGAATCGAACAACGCTGGCACGGGTACCAATTACAAAACAACACCTGCCACCGGCAACCCAAACTCACAAGCAACCCTTAAAGCAGAACCTGCCACCCAAGCATCGAATATAAACTTTTCGGCTTTAGCCACTACTTCGGTTATTTTATCCTGGACAGCCGGTAATGGCGATGGCCGCATTGTGGTTGCGCATGTTAGTAACGATGCCGAGGTTGACCCTTCGGATGGAACCGATTATACAGCTAATTCAGTTTTTGGAAGCGGTAATACTACTGGTGCCAATAACTTTGTGGTTTATAAAGGTACTGGTACTTCGGGTTCGGTTACAAACCTTACTGCCAATACCACTTATACTTTTAAGGTATATGAATACAATAACAGTGGAACTGCCATTGATTACAAGATTGACGGGTATCCGGCTGGAAGCAACCCCAACGATACAACCACGTTTAAAGTGGAACCCAGCACCCAGGCAACAAGCCTTATTTTTTCCAATGTTACTAGCAACTCTTTAACCATTGATTGGACTACAGGTGATGGCGATGGAGCAGTGCTTATTGCCAGGGCAGGTACTGCTATAGCCAATTTCCCAGCAGATGGAACAACCTATACCGCCAATTTGGCGTTTGGTTCGGGAAGCAATTTAGGTAACAGTACTTTTGTATTGTACAGCGGTGCGGGAACAACAGCAAATATTACAGGCCTTTCGGGTAATACCACTTATTATTTCATGGTTTGTGAATCGAACAACAATGGCGCAGGTACCGATTACAAAACTACTCCCGCTTTATCAAACCCAAATTCTCAATTAACCCTTAAAACAGAGCCTACAACTCAAGCATCGAATATAAACTTTTCGGGATTAGCCACTACTTCGGTTAATTTATCGTGGACAGCCGGTAATGGCGATGGCCGTATTGTGGTAGCACGCGTTAGTACCGATGCCGAGGTTGACCCTTCGGATGGAACCGATTACACAGCCAATTCAGCTTTTGGAAGCGGTAATATTACTGGTGCCAATAACTTTGTGGTTTATAAAGGTACTGGTACTTCGGGTTCGGTTACAAACCTTATTGCCAATACCACTTATACTTTTAAGGTATATGAATACAATAACAGCGGAACTTCAATAAATTATAAAATTGATGGTTTCCCTGCTGGAAATAATCCCAATGATACTACTACCTTAAATATACAACCAACCCAAGCAACTAACTTGTTATTTACTAATGTTACTGCCACTTCAATGACGGTAAATTGGACTACAGGTGACGGTGATGGAGCTATGCTCATAGCTAGGGCAAGCTCTGCCATAGCTAATTTCCCGGTTGATGGTACAACCTATACGGCCAATTTAGCTTTTGGTTCAGGCAGCGATTTAGGTAACAGTACTTTTGTATTATACAGCGGTTCAGGAACAACAGCAAATATTACCGGACTTTCTGCTGGTATAACTTATTATTTTATGGTTTGCGAGTCGAACAATGCAGGTCCGGGAACCGATTACAATACCAATCCAGCTTCAAACAACCCATTAAATCAGGCTACATTGAAAATAGTACCTACCACCCAGACGTCAAGCATTCTTTTTTCAAGCGTACAAGCCAACCAATTAACATTAACCTGGACCAATGGCGACGGCGATAACCGGGTTGTTTTAATGAAACAAGCCAGTGCAGTAAATGCAACACCAACCAATGGAACTACTTATTCAGCGAACACCGTGTTTGGAAGTGGTGCACAAATTGGTAGTGGGAACTATGTGGTTTATAATAACAATAGCAATACTACAACAGTTACCAATCTGTTAGCTGGAACCACTTATTTTATCAAAATATTTGAATACAATAACACTGGAACCGAAATACTATATAAAACCGATGGATTTGGTGCTACAAACCCTGCAGATACGATTACTCCTGCTAGTGCACCAACTACCCAAGCCACAAATTTAGTTTTTAGCAATATACTTACCAACGCAATTACCTTAAATTGGACTCGAGGAAATGGCGATAGTGTTTTAATTGTTGCCAAAGCCGGAAGTACCTTAACTGAAACCCCAACCAATGGTACAGCATATACCGATAACACTACTTTTGCTAGTGGCGAAGCAATTGCCACAGGGGTTTATGCTGTTTATACAGGTATAGGGTCATCGGTAACAATTACCGGGCTTACCGCCAGTACAGAGTATGTATTTAAAGCCTTTGAATTTAAAAATGGGGAACCATATACTATTTACTTAACCAGCGATGCAACGAATAATCCTTTGTCGCAATTAACTACCGGAAGCGAACCTACGGTACAAGCTGCTAACATTGCATTTGCCAATACCACTTCAACCCAAACAGATGTTACTTGGACTGCTGGAACTGGAGGTACAGGCCGCATTGTCCTTTGCCATGCAAACACTCCCGTGGATGCCAATCCCGTTGATGGTTTTACATATACCGCAAATGCAGCTTTTGGTTCCGGGACACAAATTGGCACCGGAAATTATGTAGTAGCACTTGGCAATATCACAGGCATTACACCTACTGGTTTAACTCCCGAAACCGAATACCATTTTAAAGTTTATGAATATTCCGGTTCAGGTGGAAGTATAAATTATTTGTTATCCGATGGCACCGACAACCCCGACTCAATAACTACCATAATTGGGAAACCCGTTACGCAAGCTACCAATATTACTTTTACCAATTTAAATACAACCAGTTACCGGGTAGGATGGACACGTGGCTCAGGGCAAAATGTTTTAGTGGTTGGAGTAGCAGGAGCCTTTACAGCGGGCGAGAACCCAGTAGATGCTTCAACATATACCCCCAATGCCACTTTTGCAAGCGGTACAGCTATTGGTTCCGGTTATGTAGTTTATAATGGCAATACACCCGATTATATTGATGTAACGGCTCTAACAGCCAACACAAACTATTCTTTTAAAGTTTTTGAATACAATACACCCGCCACCGATCCTTTTTATCAAACCAACGATGGCACTAACAACCCATTATCGCGATATACACTTGCCACAGAACCAACTTCCCAAACAAGCGCTGTTTCCTATACCAGCATAGGATCCACTCAGGTAACACTAAGTTGGACTGGCGGTGATGGAACTAATCGCATTGTTGTTGCCCATGCGGGGACTGATATTGTATCCCACCCTATTGATGGAACAGGTTATACTGACAATTCAGTATTTGCTTCCGGTGATGAAATTGGAACCGCCCATTATGTGGTTTACAATGGTGCTGGAGCCGGGGTCACCGTTACTGGTTTAAATCCGAATACAGTTTATTATTTTAGGGCTTATGAATACAATGGAACCCTTACTTCGTGCAATTACTTAACTTCATTGGGTTCATCATCAGATACTACCACTGTTAAAGCGGAACCAACCTTGCAAGCTCAAGGAATTACTTTTTCAGCATTGACCAGCACCTCCTACACCGTAAACTGGACCAGAGGTGATGCCGTTAACAACGATAGCGTAATAATATTGGCACACCAAGGAGCCGCAGTTGATCAATTTCCAGCAGATGGTACGTATGGACAGGTTGCGAGTTCTGTTTTTGGAAGTGGAACTGAAATTGGAACCGGAAATTTTGTGGTTTATAAAGGAATAGGGACATCGGCTGCAATTTCTGGTCTTACCTTAAACAATGAATATCATTTTAGGGCTTTTGAATTCAACAATAACGGCACCAGCACTGATTACCTAACAACTACTGCTACAGGAAATCCAAACAGTTCTTTTACTTTGGATCAAGAACCTACTACCCAAGCATCAAATATAACATTTCCGAACGTAGGCGCTGATACCATTCAACTTAGCTGGACGAATGGAGATGGGACTGGAAGAATAGTAGTGGCTTGTAGTGGAAGTGCTGTAACAGCCATACCTTCCGATGAAATTACTTATACCGCCAATGCAATATTTGGAAGTGGAACTGCCATTACCCCAGGAAACTATGTGGTTTATGCCGGAACTTCGAATTCATTTGTTGTGCGTGGATTAACGGGTGGCGTTACCTATCATTTTCAGGTTTTTGAATACAATAACACCGGGGTAATTAATTATAATACTGCTACTGCAACTGGCAATCCCAGCTCACAGCTAACCGGTGTGGCAGGCGCTCCAACTATACAGGCTTCAAATATCACTTTTTCAAGCATCAACACTACATCGTTCACCATAAACTGGACCAGTGGCAACGGTACTAACCGGATAGTTGCTTTAAAAGCAGGTTCTGGTGTCATAACCAATCCTTCAGACAATACAACCTATGGAGCCAACACCGTGTTTCCTACCGGGAATCAATTGGGAAGCTCGCAATATTATATTGTTTATAACGGAAATAGCAACAGTGTGAACGTTACTGGGTTGTCGGCCAACACAGCCTATTTTGCCCAAATATTTGAGTACAACAATGCCCCTGGCTCCGAGGTGTATTTAACAACAACAGGCACCAACAATCCCAACGATACAAGTACTTTAAAACTGGCCCCAATCAATCAAGATAGTTTAATTGTTATTTCAAACATAACAACCAGTTCAATGGATATTACCTGGTCGAATGGTGATGGTGAAAACCGGATTTGTGTAATTAATACATCCAATTCGTTTGCCACAAGTTACGATGGAACCAGTCCATCGACAAATACAGTATATGCTGGTGGAGAACAAGTCCTATTTAATGGTCCGGGCACTACAGTAACAGTAACCGGGTTAAGTACATCAACCACCTACTATTTCCATGTTTTTAATTATAACAACACCGGTGCAAGTACCTTATTTAATACATCCGATAACGACAATAATCCAAATTCTGCTGCTACTTTAGGAACAGCCAATTGGATAGGTGGCGATACTGGGAATGAAACCGATTGGGGAACAGCGGCCAACTGGAGTACATTGGCGGTTCCAACTTCATCGTATTCAGTTGTTATTCCATCTTCAGCTACCTATATGCCTGATATAACTTCCTCGGAAAATGCTGATTATGTAACCATTAATGCGGGTGCTTCTTTGACAATTTCAGATGGCGGAATCTTATCAGTAGCGAACGATTTCTTGTTGCAAACACCTGCCGATGCCGGCTCAAGTGGCATGTTGGTTATCCCTGGTACTGGCACCATATCGATAAGTGGAAATACTGTGATGGAACGCTACATACCTTCAACCACAAACTGGCATTTTGCCTCCTATCCTAATTCACCCAATATTGCTGCTTTTACTGGTTACTTTGCCAACTCTTATAACGAAGCTACACTAAATTGGGATCACCTAACTTCAGCCTCCTCAATAGCCACAATGCAAGGTATTACAGTTAAATACAGCAGTGGTTCACAAACGCGCTCGTTCTCAGGCGGGTTCAATAACGGCAATCAAAGTATAAATGTTACCAATAGTTCTCCTGGTGACGATAGTTATGGTTGGAACCTGGTGGGTAATCCCTATCCTTGTACCATTGATTGGGATGCAGCCTCAGGTTGGACACTCAACAACGTAGATGCTACTGCCTATTACTATAATGCCAGCGGAGGTAGTTACTCATCGTTTAATTCAAGTTCAAGTACGGGAACAAACGGTGGAACCCAATATATTGTTTCGGCTCAGGGCTTTTTTGTACATGCCTCCGACAATGGGTCTTTAGCAATGACTAATGCAGTACGTGTAGCAAACACCGAAAATTACAGGAAAAACGGAACTATTGAAAAACAGCTTATACGGATTGAGGTTTCGAATGAAGAGTATAAAAGTGATGCGGTTTTACTATTTTATTCCGATGCTACCGACGGATTTGATGCTGCTTACGACGCATTAAAATTGATAGCTACTAACGAGGATATTTCTGACATCTATTTCAATGCCAACCAATCGAAATATTCAATCAACACCTATTCACAGAACAAATTGCAAGAATTGAACGATAATGAAATATTGATTTTTCCTTTAGGCATAACTCCTGGCAAAACCGGTTTAGTAACTTTTAAATTGAGCGAGATTACTCAAATTCCTTCGGAAGTATTTGTTTATTTATTCGACAAACAGCAGAACCTCTATTACGATTTAAAAACTAATAGTTATGATTTTTTTATAGGCGAAACTACCGATACACGTTTTGAATTACACTTAACTAAAACAGCCGTTGGCTATAAAGAGAACCTACTTTCATCCCCTGATATTTTTATATACACCTCCAATAAAACGACGTTCATAAAATCGACATTGTTTGAACAAAACAAGGGAGAAATACAAGTGTTTGATATTATGGGCCGCCTAATACTAGCAAAACTTACGGAGTATTCGAACCTGCAAGAATTTACCATAAATCTTTCAGGTACTTATATTATTAGAATTATCAGTAACAACTCCATTACTACTCAAAAAGTAGTTGTGGAATAATGTGTTTTTTATCATCTTTGCAAACTTATTGAGGATAATACCCAAATGATTAAAAAAGTAACAATATATATTCTTCTACTTTTTCTCACGGTTATACCTAGCCTTGTTTTTGCTGGAGGGCAACCCCCACCCCCAAGTAACAAAAACGGGAATTTTAACAAAAAAACTTTTTCCAAGGATAACAGTTGGAGTAAAAACGGAAAAGCATTAACACCCCCAGACCCCGGAGATGGAGGCGGTGGTAATCCTATCCCCATTTCCGGCGGATTGGCTTTTTTATTAATTGGGGGTACCGTTTATCTGCTTAAAAGAGTTCGGGATGAAAAGCAATAAAAATCATATAGCTATTGAAAATTTTTAAAAATATACAAATATCAACTACACTTAAAAAGGAAATGGCACGTTTTGCCATTTCCTTTTTTTTTGCTTGGCTTTTCTCCGCCCTTATTAGTGATTTTCCTTACTTTAAGAAACTAATAATTCAGGATTTTGGATTGGATGCACTGCTAACAAACCTTACTGTGAATCTAACGGAAAGCATTTTGAACCTGTTTGGGTTTTCAACTTTTACCAACGGCAATTTTCTACAAATAGCCGGTACTCCGGGAATAATCTTTGAATATGGATGCCTCGGATTTCGGGAATTGGCTTTTTTTGTGGTATTTATTGCCTTGCAATTCGGAAAATTCAAACACAAGGCTTGGTATATTCCTTCAGGTATAATTTTGCTGATACTTTTGAACACAATCAGAGCAGTGATTATAGCTTTAGGCCAATATCAAAATCCAGCAAATACCGACCTTATTCATGATATAATTTCGCCAGTAATTATGTACCCAGCCATTCTTTTTTTATGGATATTTTGGATTTCTAACTATGGAAAACCACCGGTTGATGATACTTTTTTAATGCGGTTGTTTAAGCGAATTTTATCATTCAAACACCAAGTTTCACCATAGAATTACTAGAATGTGAGTTAGTATTTATTCCTTGGGCATTCTATATTTCACCGCGGAGGCACAAACATCATGAAGGTTCACAGTGTTTTTTCTCTGTGCCTTTCTGTACTCTCTGTATCTCTCTGGTGATTTTTGTAAATGGGATTCTTTGTAATACCAAGCCTAATTTTATATCAGGGAAATCGCTTTTAAGATTTCCAATGATGGATTCCTGTTTTCGGCGCATATATTCTATACAATTTCAATTTAGCAGTTGTGCTTGCGCCGATTTATTATCCGAAATTCATAATCTCCGGGTTAAAACCCGGAGCTATTAATATTCAATCCCTATCGGGATTATTTAAAAGCGATTTACCTGAATTTTATACCCAAAATGTACCAGTTTTTGAAAATAATTTCTAAATTTACCTAATTACCAATAACAATAACGATGGGAGCGGAAATCAATTTATTCAATATTAACCACTATATGGCTAAGGTTGGAAAAGGCAAATGCCTGATTTCAGAACCATTCTCCCCCGATTCCTATTTTGGCCGATCGGTAGTATTAATAACTGAACACAACGAAAAAGATGGAACCTTAATATATATTATAAATAAGCCTATTGATGTTCCTATTCATGAACTTTTTCCTGATTTTCCGCCTTTTAATGCGGCTTGCTTTATGGGTGGACCGGTTAGTCCGGATACCATACATTACTTACATACCCGCCCCGATTTATTTCCAGAAAGTACCCCCGTAATTAAAAACATTTATTGGGGAGGCGATTTTGATTTATTAAAAGAACACATACATAACCGCACCATTCAGCCCAATGAAATAAGGTTTTATATTGGTTATAGTGGTTGGGCTCCCAATCAATTACAGCAAGAAATTGAGGATAATTTTTGGATAGTTTCTGAGATTTCCCCAAAAAAAATTATGAGTGCCAATACCAGCACCTGGAAAGATCTGTTGAACGATTTAGGCGACTCCTATTCATTATGGGCCAATGCGCCTTCTAATCCGGGGATGAATTAGTAAATGCCACTCGATTTAATTCAACCATCATTTTTTGGGCATTCTTTTTAAAATACCTTCGGTTTTGATATGCCGTAACAGAACGGATTCCGGAAACAGCATTCGTCAAAAAAAGCTCATCCATTTTTAATAAGTCCGCTTTAGTCAAATAGGTATTTTCATCAACCTTATAATTCAATTGATTCGCAATTTTAATCAGTTGCTTTCGCATAATTCCTTGAACGCAGCCAATTTCTAAGGATGGAGTAAGCAGGTTTTTACCCTCTACAGCAAATAAATTCGATGAGGTGGCCTCAACAATAAAACCCCTATCATCCACTAACAAGGCATCGTTGTAATGATTTTTCCGCGCATAAATTCCTGCTAAAATATACGGCATCGCATTCATCGTTTTTACCTTCAGATATTCCGCCTTTGGTTTTGGGGCTTCCTCAAAAACACCAAGAATCAAGCTCTTATCCATAATTTCATAAGGTCCTTTTCCCAGGTACGATGCTTCAATAAGGATTTCACATTCCATGGAATCGGGAATATAGTATCCTTCAGCTTTCCGAATAACAGAAACCTTGATGCGGACGGCCTGAAATAATTTCAACCGGGTTAACAAACCGGCAATTTGTTTATTAAGAAACTCGAAGGTAAAATAATCGGGAAAGCTAATATGTAAAATTTCCGAAGCATATAGCATCCGCTCCCAATGGTCGTTTAAAAACTGCACCTGACATCCATTAGCGTGCATGGTTTCAAAAAATCCATCACCATAACGGAATGCACGACTGGATAAATCAAGTGTAAAATCAGCAGCTTGCAAATAATCTTTATTGAATGCCAGTAAACCTGATTCTTTAGTCATTATTAATTTGGGACAAAATGGTTTGTATATTTTGATTTGACTTTATTGAGATTCCTTGGATTCCAGCATTTTTTGCCGCTTGCATATCTTTTTCGCTATCGCCAATGAAATAGGATTTTTTGGTATCAACAGCAAAACGGGCTATGGCTTTTTCAATCATCAACGACTCTGGTTTCCGGCAAAGGCATTTTTCAATTTCGTTGTGGTGTGGACAGTAATAAATCTCTAATAACGAAAGGTCATAACGCATAAATTCTCCAATCAATTTTTGGTGCACCAGTTCCACTTCAGCTTTGCTATAAATACCACGGGCAATGCCACCTTGATTGGAGATAATCACGAACTCATACCCATTATATTTCAACTTAAGCAAACCATCAATCAGTCCAAGGTTTAATACAAAATCGTCTGGTTTATATATATAGTAATGCCCGGTATCATTGTTGATTACCCCATCGCGATCTAAAAAAATGACCTTTTTCATTAAAAGAAAATTGGTAATGCGTTTATACTATTAAAGCAACTGATCGAAAAAGGATTGCAACAATTGAGGGTATAATAATATTGGAAAAACAAAACCAAAAATAGCCCCCCAAAAGTGAGCATTATGCCCAATGTTGTCCATATTTCTTTTCGACATATAAGCAGAATATGCCAGATAAAGCAATCCAAATATTACTGCTGGAATTGGAATTGGTATCAGCATCAGCATTATTTTGCTGGTTGGATTCAACAGAATAGAAGTAAAAATGATAGCTGATACGGCACCTGAAGCACCTAACGCATTGTAAGCATAATCATTCTTATGTTTTATTAAATCGGGAATGCTGGAAGCTATGGCTGCTCCTACATAAATTATGAGAAACATAATACTTCCCAATTGAGATTCAACAATGGGTGCGAAGAAAAATAGGGACAACATGTTAAAAATTAAATGCTCCCAATTGGCATGTAAAAATACAGGAGTCAAAATACGATACCATTGCCTACGATGCACTATTTGGTACGCATTAAAATTGTATTTATACATTAATTGCGGTTGACGGAAAGCCGCCATCGAGAATAAAACGGTACTGGCAATAATAAGAAAAGTAAAAATCATGGAGTTTAATTTCTAGGACTAAATTCGAAGGGTATTTCAAGAATGGAAGCAAAGTCAAGACCTAAACGCAACATATCATCGTCGATATTCTCATAAGCCCATTCAATGGTAAGTTTTCTGCCGCGGTTGTGCATTGAATTGAGTTTGCGCAACACATTAAAAGCCATGTTATGTGACGAAGAACTCAAGTAACGAAAAAATAACTTGCACTGGCAATTATCCAAATGAGCTCCATCTGTTTCAAGCCAGTCAAGTATTGGTTTATATACTTGATTTACATCTTCAGGCGTAGAGTTTCCGGAAATTTGAAAAATGGATAAATCAGCATCCATTAATACTTCCGGACTGTCCTCTGTTGCGTCAAATTTTAAATACCCCAAAACAATTTAATTTAATTGATTAAATATTCTATTGTAAATATGGTAATTCTCTTCATCAAAGATAGCAAAAATTACTTTTTTAAACTTGGGGTTATCCGCTAGAAACAATAAAGTTTCGTTTTTTACTATATTCGCCGCTTCAGCTTTGGGATAACCATAAACACCCGTGCTGATATTTGGGAAAGCAATGCTCTCCATTTTATTCAATTTAGCTAAATAAAAACAATTCCGATAGCAACTGGCAAGCAATTGAGATTCCCTCAAGTTTCCACCTTTCCAAATTGGACCTACGGCATGAATAACATGCTTTGCCTGCAGATTATAACCTGAAGTAATTTTCGCCTCTCCTGTTTTGCATCCATTCAGCAACCGACAAGCCTCCAACAACTGAATTCCGGCAGCCTGATGAATGGCACCATCTACCCCGCCACCGCCCAACAAACTAGAATTAGCCGCATTTACAATGGCATCTACCTGAATTTTTGTTATGTCGCCCTGAATAATCGAAATCCGGTTCATCGGCACAATACTGTTTTAGCGGAGTTTTGCATCAAATTGGTTTTGGTAAACCTTAATTAGGTTATCCATTATTTTATCAATCTGCTTATCCGTCAGTGTCTTTGTTTCATCTTGCAAAATAAAACTCAGGGCATAAGATTTTTTTCCTTCACCCAATTTATTACCCTCGTAAACATCGAACAGCGTAACTTCCTTAAGTAATTTTTTCTCTTGTTTAAATGCCTCCGTTTTAAGCAAATCAAACGTAACTTTTTTATCAAGCAATAGGGATAGATCGCGACGTACCTCTGGGAATTTAGGCAATTCTGAAAACTCAACTTTCAGGTTCCGAATGGCTTTTAACAATTTTTCCCAATCAATTTCAGCATAATAAACATCCTGCTTACTGTCAAACTGCTTGCAAACTTTTCGTTGAACGATACCTATTTTTCCCAAATCCATTTTATTGTATTCCCAAACTAACCCATCCGAAAATAAGTCGTTGCTGAAAGCGGAAGTAGTAAGCTTTTTTTGATCCACTCCTAAACGAATGAAAACCGTTTCTACCATGGATTTTATGAAATAAAAACTTACCTTTTCCTGTTTGGAATGCCATGTTTCCAAGGATCTATTTCCAGAAACTACTAAGGCTAATTTTTCACCTTGACTGTATTTATCGAGCTGATTTTCCGATTGTTTGTCCGCATTCAAATGATAGGTGTTACCAAATTCATATAATTTCAAATCGGGATTCTGACGGTTCGTATTAAAAGCCACTGCCTCCAAGCATCCGAAAAGAAGCGTTTGTCGAAGACCATTCAAATCCTGACTTAATGGATTCATAATTCCAACGGTATTTTCTTTTGGATAACTGCTTAATGCATCGTAATACTCCCGCTTGGTAAGTGAATTCGTCATAATTTCGTTAAAACCCAACGAACTTAACTGATTCGCAATAAGCTCCTTCAAAACATTTGGATCGGGCTTGGGAGCATAAGCCAACGTAGCGTTTACCTGTTTACTGATAGGTACCGTATTGTAGCCGTATATCCTTAAAATCTCCTCAATAACATCCGATTCCCGCTGAACATCAACCCTATACGGTGGAACGTGAAGCAATAACTGATCAGCATTGCCGTTAAAAACTTTTATTTCAAGCGCCTCTAAAATTTTTATCACTTTGTCGTTGGGTAACTTTTCACCAATAAGCCGCTCCACTTGCGAAAGACGCAAAACAACTTCAAAATCGGCCACCTGTTGAGGATAAATATCCACAATTTCAGAACTGATAGTTCCACCGGCCACTTCTTTGATAAGCAAAGCTGCCCGTTTTAGCGCGTAAATGGTAACATTTGGATCAACTCCCCGTTCGAAACGGAACGACGCATCGGTATTCATACCATGTTTGCGCGCAGTTTTGCGTATAGATACTGGATTGAAGCAGGCACTTTCCAGAAAAATACTTTCAGTACTATCAGTAACTCCTGATTCTATACCACCAAAAACCCCAGCAATACACATTCCTTCGGCACCGTTACAAATCATTAAATCTGCAGCTCCTAACTTTCGTTCCTGTCCATCGAGAGTTAAAAAGGGTGTTTTTTCTGGCAGTGTTTTAACTACAATTTTATTACCGGAAATTTTGGCTGCATCAAAAGCATGCAAAGGTTGCCCTAATTCGTGAAGTACAAAATTGGTAACATCCACCACATTGTTAATTGGGTTTAATCCAATGGCTTTCAAGCGGTTCTTTAACCAATCGGGTGATTCCGTCACTTTCAATCCGGTAAGGGTAACCCCGGCATACCGTGGGCAAGCATCTGTATTTTCAACCGTAACTTTTATCTCCAATTGATGATTATCGGCTTTAAAAGCATCTACCGACGGTTTTTTATAGTCAATTTTTTGATTCTGTTTCAAATAGGCAGCTACATCACGGGCAATTCCAATATGGGAACCGGCATCAATACGGTTTGGGGTCAGATCCACTTCAAAAACCACATCGTTTTCGACGTTGAAATAATCTTTGGCCAACATTCCTACTTTTACATCCGCAGGCAGTACCATAATTCCCTCATGCGATATGCCGATGCCTATTTCATCTTCGGCACATATCATTCCCATGGATTCAGCACCTCTGATTTTGGATTTTTTAATCACAAAGCTTTCATTGCCCTGATACAAAGTTGTTCCAATAGTGGCTACCACCACCTTTTGTCCCGCAGCCACATTGGCTGCACCACAAACAATCGGGGTTTCAACTCCATCGCCTAAATTTACAGTGGTAATGCTTAAATGATCGGAATCGGGGTGAGGTTTGCAAGTGAGTACTTCACCAATTACCAGCCCTTCTAATCCCCCTTTTATCGACTGAAAGGATTCAATTCCACCTACCTCAAGACCAAGGCTGGTTAATATTTCAGCTAATTTTTGCGGTTCAAAATCAAGGTAAAGGTATTGTTTCAACCAATTGTACGAAATGTTCATAATTCAATGTCCTGATATGTTTTTATCCAATTCACAAAAGTAAATTATTTTTCTTATCCTTTGATGAATATCCAACGGTAAAGCATTTATATTTGCATAAATTTATAATTCAGAATACGTTGGAAAAAAATACAAAACCCTTGATATTAGTCACGAACGATGATGGCTACTTTGCACCGGGATTGCACGCTCTTATTGAAATGGTTAAGCCTTATGGTGAAGTTTTGGTTGTGGCCCCCGAACAAGGAGTGTCGGGAATGTCGCACGCCATTACCATTAAAAACCCCATCCGCATTACGTTACTCAGCAAAGAAGTTGGGGTAACCATTTATAAATTGAATGGCACTCCCGTTGATTGTGTAAAAATGGCCATGAACCAAATTGCTGATCGCAAACCCGATATTCTGGTTTCGGGCATCAACCACGGTTCCAACTCATCAATAAACGTAGTGTATTCCGGCACTATGGGAGGTGCTATTGAAGGCTGTTTGAATGGAATCCCATCCATTGGATTTTCGCTTTGCTCCCACAGTATGACCGCCGATTTTACACTTACAAAAAAATATTCAGAAGGTATTTTAAAAAAAGTACTGGAAAACGGTCTTCCTTCTGGAACCTGCTTAAATGTTAATTTTCCGGTAGTTGACGAAGCCGATTTTAGAGGCATTAAGGTTTGCCGACAAGCACGAGGGGTTTGGAAAGAAGAATATGAAAAACGAATTGACCCACATGGTGGAGCATATTATTGGCTTACCGGAGATTTCAATAGTCATGAAAATGGTTCGACTGATACCGACGAATGGGCACTAGATAATAATTTTGCTACTATTGTACCCATAAAGGTTGATTACACCGATCATGAAAATGTAAAAACGCTCCAAAATTTTAGTATTGAAATACAATGAACTTAATTAAAAACGATAAAGTTTCAACAGGCGCCATTATTGGACTTCTGCTTCCTATACTATTTGTTGGAGGATTTATACTTTACTCAAGCAACAGGTTTGATTCAGTAATTGCCTGTGTAAAACATTTTCAGCAAATTGGACTGTTTTACAAGATAATCTCGCTTAGCTTGATGCCTGGCACTGGCCTGTTTTTTTTATGGACTAAGTTTGACAAATTAAATCAAGCCAGAGGAATATTGTTGATGAGCTTATTTTATGGTATTGTGGTATTGATTCTATACATGACCTAAATCCTTTTCCTATGAAGTACTATTTAATTGCAGGAGAAGCCAGTGGCGATTTGCATGGTTCGAATCTGATGCGTTCCTTAAAAGACATCGATACAAAGGCAGAATTTCGTTTTTGGGGTGGTGACTTAATGAGCCAGTTTGGAGGAACTCCGGTAAAACACATTAAAGAACTGGCTTTCATGGGTTTTATAAAAGTACTGCTAAACTTCCGGACTATTGTAAAAAATATCAACCTCTGCAAAAGGGATATTTCCAAATTCAATCCCGATGTAGTTATATTAATTGATTATGCCGGATTCAACCTTCAAATAGCTGAATTTGCCAAATCGAAAGGTTACCGGGTGCATTATTATATTTCTCCAAAAATATGGGCATGGAAAACCAGTAGGGTAAAAAAAATCAAGAAATACGTTGATAAAATGTTTACCATTTTGCCTTTTGAAACTGAGTTCTACAAAAAATACCAATTCTCTGTTCATTACGTGGGAAATCCGGTGAATGACGCCATTGATGCACATAATGACTATTTTGAACCCTTTGAAGAATTTATAAGCAACCATCAATTATCGCAAAAACCCATAATTGCCTTATTGGCAGGAAGCCGACAACAGGAGATTAAACTTATGTTACCGGTAATGATTCAGGTGAGTCATTTTTTCCCCAATTACCAATTCGTTGTAGCCGGCGCTCCAAGTATTGAAAAAAACTTTTACAAAAAAATCATTGGACCACACGATATTCCTGTTGTATTTTCACAGACGTATGAATTACTAAAACACAGTGAAGCCGCTTTGGTAACTTCAGGAACAGCCACCTTGGAAACTGCGTTATTGAATGTTCCACAAATAGTGTGTTACCATACAAACATTGGTGACTTTTTGTATAAAATAGGACGAAAAATACTTATCGTTAAATGGTTGTCGCTGGTAAACCTGATTTTAAATTACGAAGCAGTAAAAGAGATGGTTCAAGACACTTTTAAGAAAGAATATTTAGTGAAAGAATTGAATGAAATTCTTCATAATACGGCCTATAGAAATGCCATGCTTAACCATTACAAAACATTGAAAGAATTAATTGGAGAACCCGGAGCATCGCAAAATGCTGCTAATGCTATTTATAACGATTTAATACATAAATAGCCGAATGAAAATCAGTTTCCTTTTTTTACTATTACTCGTTTACAATTCACCATGCTTTGCGTACATTATTAAAGTTGATTTATTCAACCAGTTTGCAATTAAAACATTGGTAATAAGCCCTATTGAAGGGAAATATGAGTTTACCACCGAAAAAGGAACGGTACATAAGTTAAAAAGAAACCAAATTACCTATTTTACAGTGGTAGGCGATTCCATCAGCGCTTGGGATTCAGAACAATACTTAGGATTATTCAAAACCATCAGTTTCGATGGGTCGGCAAGGCAAAACGCTTTTAAAATTGAGCCTTCGTTTCCTGCTTTATCGTCGCGATATTATGAAGGTAATTTAACACTCGCCGCCGTTGATCAGCAATTTAGGATTACAAACTGGGTTGATATGGACAGCTATTTAGCCGGTGTGGTTGAAGCGGAATCAGGTCCAAATGCACCGTATGAGTTCTATAAATCGCAAGCAGTTATCAGCCGCACTTATCTTATGGAACAGATTTCAAGACAAGGTACCGTAGATTACAAAATTGGCGACGACGTGAATCATCAGGTATATAAAGGAATGAGCCTGAAAAATCCGCTAATAAAACAAGCCGTGGCACATACCACCGGTTTAATAATTGTTGATTCGGTAAATAATTTAATTACCGCAGCATTTCATTCCAATTCAGGAGGCCAAACCCTTAATTCTGAAGATGTTTGGCTCAAACCAACCAGTTACCTGAAAGCTGTTACCGACCCGTTCAGCCTTGAACAACGAAATACAGAGTGGAAAGATACCATTCTGGTAGATGAATGGTTTAGTTATCTGGAAACTAATGGAATACACCTTGAAGATGACGTAGCCCGTATTGATAATCTGTTTTTTGAACAACCCCTTCGTAAAAAGAACTATGTATATGGCAATGATACCATACCACTGAAAAAAATACGACAAGATTTTGGATTGCGTTCTACCTGGTTTTCATTCAAACCCGATGGAAACCTGATAATAATTTCAGGTAAAGGATACGGCCATGGAGTCGGACTTTCGCAAGAAGGAGCGATGCAAATGGCCCGTCAAAACTATTCCTTTTTGGATATAATTTATTATTACTACAACCATGTTAAGGTAATTGATTATCGGCAAGTAGTTAAATAACTTATATACCCTTTTACAGGATAATAAACTAAATTCCTGATTCGATAAAAATTCTTAAGCCTACTGTAACAAAATGTAGGATGCAACGTCTATTCTAGGCTATGAAAAAAGTAATTGCCTTTTTAAATTTTGGCGGTAATCTTTTGGCATATAATTTGAACTTATTATACTAATCAGGCACGTGGTTAAAAATAGTTGTTAAATGTTGTTTGTTGTTATTCATTCATTTACTAAATAAACTCTTAAAATACTGTCTGATTATTTTGCAGAAAAGCTTCCTCCCCGGAAGCTTTTCTTGTTTTCTAAAACAATTGAATATTCACAACCATTTTACAGACAAAAAAAACATCATATTTGATGATACAATCAACTATTTTGCATCGCGATTCCATTAATTTTTTTGAATTAATTCTCCTAAAGCTACTTTTTATTCAATGATTCTTTATTAGAAACTGGTCAAAATAATTAAAGTTCAATTAAATAAAAATTTAAAAATTATTATATTTGATAATCACATGATAACTAGCTAAAAATTAGGATTGAATAAACAATCATAGTGTTCATTTATTAACTAAAACGCAGATTATGAAAACAACCAAGAAATTATTGTTAGTTGCACTAATGCTAACTGCATTTAATCCTGCATTTTCGCAGACTGATTCACAGAAAGCCAGTAAATCTATTGACTTTGCAAAGTTGGATAAACTGATTGAATGGACACTTTACTTTAAAAATGGAGATGTTAAAAAGCTAGAGTCCTATTATGAAAATCCAATTGAATTATCGCGGGCCAAGGGGAAAGTATATGAACACCATAATGAGAAAGGGGTAAGTGACTATACTCTTACAGTTTCAGAAGAAGTAAACAAAGACGATTTGGAAGCTTATGAAATTGATGGGCATAAATGGAAAAGAATAACTTTTGATGGTAAAGAAGTATTTGCCATAATACATATTGAAGGAGCTATCAGGTATTTCAGTCTTTTTACTGCACCAGCTGTGAGAACACCGGGAGATTATCAAGAAAATGAATACCTCCAGAAACTTGATCAAGAACCAATTTCAGGCGCTAAATTACTTTTTAAATATGCCAAAACAATTCAGGAATTAATAAAAGATGATGCTGAATTATACTCAAAAGTGACTGCTGGCCAAGAAGGGTACAAGGGAATACTTAATATGTCCAAAGTAATACAGGAATACAATACTTGGTATGCATCCCAAAATCCACCTTCAAAATAACAAATTAATCCAGAAGTTTCGTTTTTCTTTATGGATGTGTTCATATTAAATCATCCTGTTATGTTCCGTTTCGGATGTCTAAAAAGTCATCGGATGAATACTTTTACTTAGGAATAATTTTTAAAATGCAATAAATCAGCTAATTAAAAATTCATCCGATGACTTGGTTATTAATAAACCTTACTAATTAGATAGACTCAATTTTTGAGCAAGGGAAATTCTTTAAAATTCAGTTTATCTATAAATTAATCTTTAAAAAAGATAACCCAATTATTTTTCCAATTCATTAAAATCAGAATCCAACGGTCTATCGTTAACAAAATCGTAAAGGGTATATTGCCTGATGCCGTAAAAGTATGGCCAATAAGTCTTTTGAGCTTCCAGATAACTCCGTTGAGCCAAATCGTTTTCTTGAGATGCTACATTCAGGTCAAGAATATCAATTTTACCTATCAGAAAACGCTGCTTAGTAACTTCGTACCGTTTGCGGGCAATGGTATCGGCTTTTGCTGCAATAAGTACCTGATCGTCCTGTTCATTGAACTGCATTACTTGCAATAAAACCCGTTGCTCAAAATCAATCCGGGCTTGTTCCACTTGGGTTTTTACAACTTCCTGTTGGCTTTGAGCCATTCGGTACTTACCTTTTCCTTTTCCCCAATCCAATATGGGAATATCAATACCTACTGAAAAAGCTAACTGATCGTCGGGGTTGCTGTATGAATTCTGAATTAAAGCGGCATCACCATTTAAGCCATATTTTGCCGAAAGGTTGGCATTGAATCGTTTCTCGGCCTTAGTGCGCGACACTTCACTTTGAGCCTCATACAATTGCCGTTCCCAGCTTAATGGTGCTACGTTATTCTCTTTGGCTTTTATCAAAGCTTTATTAACATCTACTTCAATTAAAGGTAAATCTTTGGGAATAACCAATTGAATGCGAACCAAATCGTTAAATCCCAAAAACGACCGCAACCTGAACTTACTAATTTCGAGATTTATTTTTGCCTGAGCCCAAGCCGTTTTAGCATTTAAAAATGCCAGTTCAATTTGAAGCACTTCGTTTTCGGCAATAGTACCAATATTATAACGGCCTTGTGCAATTTTAAAGATGGTATCGTTGTTATGGTAATTGGCTTTCGCAATTTCCAAGTTTAATTGTGCCAATGCTAAATTGTAAAAGTTATTAATGGCATTCGACGAAATCTCCTCCATACTCAAAATATACTCTCGCTTAGCTTCATCAAACTTTAATGGTTCTATTTTTTTTTGCCACTTATAAGCATTGTACTGAAAAATAGGTTGCGAAAAACCTATGGCTACAGGAACAGTTCGAAACAAGCGCGACAAGGTGTCGCTGGTAAAATCCTGGATTGCATTTGCCCCCGTTTGAACAAAAATATTACCCCCGGAAAACCAATATTTTGTCGCAATGACATACCAATTTCGGTAGTCACATTATTTGTTTGGGTATATTGAACCGAACCATCGGAATTGGTATATGTAATGATGGATTTGTTCCAGTTTACCAATTCGCTTTGCAAATTCAATTGAGGCAGCAAACCCGCTTGATAGGTTTTAAATTCCCAAAAACTGCTCAAATAGCGGTGTTTTGCTAACATGGCATCGGGAGACTGTTCTTTGGCTAATACCAAAACCTGCTCCAATGTTAATATTTTATTAGCTTCCTGAGCTTTCAATCCAAACCCAATAAAAAGCTGAGTAATTACTAATAACTGAAAATATTTCATAATTAACCTTTTTTGAAATAACTAGAAATTCGTCAAAATATTAAAAAACTGTTTTAAGTTGATCTAAAGTATCCTCCCCAACCCTCCTTTAATAAAGGAGGGAGTTATTATCTGCTAAATTGGAAATGAAGTTTTTCAATTGAGCAGATAAAACCTTACTCCGACCGCAAACTTACCACCGGGTCTTGTTGAGCAGCCCTTTTGGCCGGCATATAGCCGAAAATAATACCTACACTCACCGAAATACCAAAAGCCACAAAAACCGAACCTGCTGAAATAACTGTTAAAATACCGGAAAACCTTGTAACTAAAGCTGAGAGCACAAAGCCAAGTACAATTCCAACAATTCCACCGCTGATGCTTATAATGGTTGATTCCGCAATAAACTGTAAAACAATATCTTTCCGGGTCGCCCCTAAAGCCATCCGCGTTCCAATTTCCTTTATCCGCTCCAATACAGAGGCAAGCATAATATTCATGATTCCAATACCACCAACTAACAAGGAGATTCCGGCAATTGCCCCAAGAACAATATTAAAAATATCTTTGGTACGTTGTTGTTGTTTAAGCAGTAACTCAGGAACAATTATCTCAACATCAATTACCTCCTGGTGCCTTCGCTTAAGCATTCTACCAATTATTTCGGCAATAGGCTGCAAATGTTCTGTTTTATCTACTTGAACAATTATTTTATCCAGTTGGTGGTAATTTGCCTTTTTTGTTTCTATTGCTGATTCGTTATCGTTATTATTGTCCTTTTTCTGTAAATCGATAGAGGTAATGAGCGCTCTGTTTTCAAAACGCAAAAGCATGGTTTGAACCGGAATATAGATAACATCCTGACCTGAGCTAAGTCCAAGTTTTCCTGAATTCTCTCCTAAGGTTCTTTTCTCAGAAACGCCAATAATGCTTAACCAAACTTTTCCACACTTTATTTGCTTACCACTCACGTTAACCGATGAGAAAAACCTCAAAGCCATATCCTCACTCACAATACACACCGGAAGACCATGTTCCAACTGATAATTTGTAAACATGGAGCCTGTTAGTAGTTGAATGTTAAAAAGCTCAAAGAAAGTGGGCACTACCCCATGCAATTTTGCCGAACGCCGAATGCCCGATTGCACCACATAAGTATCTTTAGTTATTTGAGGACTGATACTTTTAATTGATGGAATAAAATTTTGTATGGCTTCCATATCATAAATAGTCAACCCCGGTGAATATTTAGTTGATGGCTCCAGAGTTTCTTCGGCACCAGCTTCCTGAGTTTCAATTACGGGTTGAATAATGATGTTGTTCACTCCAACCATTTTCATTTGCTCCAGAATTTCAATCTGGGCTCCTTTACCAATGGCCAGCATACTTATTACAGCAGCTACTCCAAAGATTATCCCTAAAGCGGTTAGAATTGATTTAATTTTATTTGCCAAAATAGCTTCAAAAGCTATGGCTATATCGTTATAATAACGTTCCATTTAAAAGTTATTTCAAAGGAATTAACTCCAGTTTTTCTGCATTTTCCGGAATTGAAAGAAGAACCGTTTCACCCACCTTTAATCCATTTTTAATAATTATTTCATTATCATTCGATGCTCCGGTTATTACCTGCTTCCTTATCTCGGATAGGCCGGTTTTCATAAAAACCCAATTTATGGAATCATTCCCAAAAACCGCCTCAATAGGTAGAAATAAGGTAGAATCGTAATTGGCAATTAGAATCGAATTGCTGGTTGTCATAGCTGGTTTAAGCAGCGTATCGGAACCTTGGACTTTAATAAATACTTCAAATACTTTGGCATCGCCAGTAGGTAATTGTTCTCCAATATTGGCTACACTTATTACTTCGCCCGTAAAACGCAATTCGGGAAATGCGTCAACTCCTACCGCAACTTTTTGTCCATTAACTACTTTGCTTATATCAATTTCATTTACATAAGTTTTAGATATCATGCTGCTCATATCGGGCAATTCAGCAACAGTAGGATCCCAGGCATCAATCTGGTCGCCCTCTTTTATTTTTACACCCTGCCAACCTCGTCGGTAAATAACCATTCCCGATTTTGGAGCAACTATATCAAATTCTTCCAATACTTTTAAAACAGATTCCTGCCTTCGCATCGCATCATCCAATTTTATTTGCACTTCCTGCATTCGTGCATTAGCCTGTTCAATTTTCACTTTATACGTTTCAAGGGCTTGCTCATAAGTCCGGTTGGCTTTCGATAAGTTTATTTCCTCTTGCCTGATGGTAGCAGGTGGTTCAAATTTACTTTGTTCTAATTTTATTTGAGCTTCTTCCAAACCATATTTTAAATTAATCAGATTATCGCGCAATCCCCTTAACTCCAAAGTAGTATCAAGCCTTGTTGTTGTAAATCGGGTTTGAGCCACCTCCAATTCTGATTCAAGGTTTTTCAACTGTTCCGAAGCTTCTGTTTTATCCAGTGTTGCTACCCAATCGCCCGAATCAACTATTGTTCCTTCTGGAATTAGTTTTGAAATTTTTACATTCCATACCCTAATTTTTCTTAAACCTGATGGTCCAAGTATTTTTTCTGACCTTTCAGCCTGCAATTCGCCGGTTGTGTTTACTTCAATTTTAAAGACTCCCGATTTAACCGGAACTTCAACAATAACTTCTTTTTTTTCTTTGGAGCTTCCAAAAATCACCAGTAAAAGCAATAGTAACACTAAAGCTGAGGCGATGATCCATAGTTTCTTTTTCATTCGAATGCAATTATATTAACTATTTGATTGTCAAATCGTGGATTCTCATGGAACATCCATTTGTTATTCATTACCCTGTTGCGTATTACTATGCATGAATGTTACACGATTCGCTTTTTGATTAGGGTAATCATGTATTCACAAAAATATCAAATAATATAAGTTTATGTTAATTAAACCATTTTATTCCATGATTATTGTGTCGGTAATAAGGGTATTGCTTCTGTTTAGCTTTGCATCAAAAACAGTAACCTTATAAAAATATTTCTTATATGAATTTTGTGGTTCAACGGTATAACTAATATCAATAAAAACATCGGCTTTTAAAGCCTTATCCTGACCCAAATCTCCAACCGGAGGTATGGTGTACCACTCGGTAATTCTCATTTCAACAGAATCACCATAGCACGGAAACCATGCTTTTGGAAAAGTTGAATCATAAACATATTTATCACCATTGTAATAATGCAATTGAATTAAACAATTACCCGGATAATATTCCGTACCGTCAAAACAGGGGAAATCACCAATATCACCTTTCCCATCAATCAAGTACAAATGCAAGGTTACCAATCTACTTTTGTTTTCTAAAATATCAATACTGTCTTTTGCTTTCAATTCCTTAAATTCGAGATAAGGAACATCAGAATAATTTACATTCTCCAGATCACAGGCTGAAAAAGCAATTACCAGTATTGATAAGAAAAAAACAAACCTATTCTTCGGGTTGCTGCCAGTCATCCAATAACCTCCGTTCTTTTTTAGTAGGCCTTCCCGCTCCTCTTTCGCGATATCCGCCCAAATTCAAACGCATCATATCAATTTTTATTACTTCCTGTTCCGACGTAAGATCGGTCATGTATTCCGAAACTAACTTAGCTCCTACCCTATTATGGAGTAGTTCCTTTACTTGGTATCGATACAAAATTGGCGGTATTTTAACTTCAATCATATCGCCAATTTTCACATTTCTTGAAGCTTTAACTTCAGAACCATTGATTGAAATCCGCCCTTTTTTACAGGCTTCGGTAGCCAAACTACGGGTTTTATATAACCTTACCGCCCAAAGCCATTTATCAATTCTTAATTCTCCTTCGCTTATCATCTGCAATATAATCTCACTAATTGTTCTGTAAAAATATCCTAAAATATTAACTATTACCCAAATTGAGCGATTTGTTACCACAAATCTGCTCAAGTAAAGCGCTTTTTCCCCCGAGGACTCGGGGTCAAATCGCTCAACTTAGGTATTATAAGGTTGGTAAATTTATCACGAATGAGGTTAAATTCCAAAGTTAAAATACTTTTACAAATGGTACGGTTTAAAATATTAAATAGTTGATAATTAACAAATAGAATAATAATTTTCTTTCGAATACCGTTTAAAATAATATTTTTAGTTTTGTACAGTTATTATTCAACATAAATAGTTAAACCAAAGAGTTAAAAATGGGTAATCAGCCTTTCTTAAAAAATAAAAGTTCCAACCAAATATTACTCCTCTCAATTTTGTCTTTTCTGCAGTTCTTTAGCTGTGGAGAATTATCACAAGCCCAGGAAATCGAAAAAAGCTATACCATTAATGCACATACCATCAACTCATGGGATAAAGCCGCCTTCGATTCCCTCTTTACCGAAGTAATTAAACGGATAACCTTGGATCAAATAAACACAGTTATTGAAAAAAAAGGACTGGAACCCAAGACCATCGACAGTTTACTGCAAAAGGCCGCTCAAGATCAAGCCGACTATATGGCTGCCATTGAAGATGAACAACCCGTTAGAAAAGAAAAAAGCAAAGCTACAACCGGCGACCGAATTGCTTTTTATGGTGGTTCACGCATGGGAGCTGAGCTTACCGGAAAAACTGCTGTAAAAAAAGGGGATGTTCCGTATCCGTATGCTAAAATAGTGGATGATGTGGTTTTTAGGTGGTTTTCTGCAGCAAAAAAAGCGGATTTGCTGGAAAGCATCCAATACAATTTAATAGGCATTGGAGCAGCTATGGATACCACAAAAAAAAGGGTTTATCTATCGGTGGTTTTAGGAAATTACAAGTCGTTTAACGAAGGTGCTTCCTTAACGGATAACATTACTTTACCATTCAGCACAAAAAACTACGGATTACAACCTTTTGATCCTTCAACATGCAAGAAAGTATTAAAACGGGAAACTATTAATGAGTTGCAAAAAGGAATCAGTGTTGAAGATAACGTAATATATTTTGAATCGTCCGATGTAAAATCGCTAAAAAAATTAATCTCCAAGAATAAAGACGGGTTAGCTGTAGATATATTGCAAAAAAAACAATTTGATTGCAAACGCCCAAACATAGTTGATCACAATCAATTTACTACGGGAATTATTACAAAAAGAATTTACAAATCAAAGCTATTTAAAAACAATGTAGCCAACACTAAGGAAAACCCTAAAGCATTTAAAGTAGCCTTGGGATTAATACCGGAAGTTTTACTAGATGACTATGAACTGAACTTGATAATTATACAGGACAAAAATCAATGTGCATCTATTGCAAAAAGCTTTATTATTCAACCTACTGGCACCTATAAAAACAACATAAAGCTTTTGGCGGATACCATTACCATTAATTCCCGATTTCAATACAAGCCCGTGACTGATTCACTGGATTTGACTTTCAAAATCCCTTTTGAAAACAAAAAATACACCTACGAACCTGTTGATATTGAGCCTTTTTTGAAATTACTCAATGAACCTGCCTTTATTATATATGATCTGAAAATAACCGCCTATTCCTCAATTGAAGGAACCGATAACGAAAACCGGATACTTCAGCAAAAAAGAGCGGAAAGCATTGTTAAGTCGTTAGAAGGATTACAAAATACTATCATAAAAACGGAAATTGTAATGGATTACAATTGGGACGATTTTAAAAAAGACGTTTCAAAGTTCGAAATTCATGCATTCGATACCATGCAACTGACCGAAGCTCAAAGCTATATCAGGGCTAATAAGTTGAACAAAAAATTGGAGCCAATTCTCGGGAATCATCGGTATGCACAAATTGATATGAAAGTTGCCTATGATATTTCCGGTGAAAATGAGTCCTATTTTGTGATAAAAAAATTTAATACTGCGGTTGATTCAATGGATAGGGCATTGGCGTTGTCGATTCAAAAGTATATTATAAAACAAATTCTGAATTACAGGTATAAACCAGCCCTGTTAAGCGAGTTAGATATTCCACAGATAAAGGATTATGCCGGAATAGAAATGAACCGTATATGGCTTCAGCACTTAACAAAACAGATTTCTACTGAAATATTTGAAATGAAGGTTGAAGAATTGACTAAACTAGATCCTGAAAATGAATACATTGCTTTTAATGATATCTTTAATAAAGTTGCCAATAAACCCATTAGCGATGTTTCTGAAGTGATTCAATTGCAAACTCGTATTGACCGGTTGTATTATACTCCCTTAAAAAAAGAAACCATTGATGGCTTAAATGTCAAACTTCAGTTTAAATTGATCAATTACATTGATTCTGTAGTGGGCGATCAAAAAATAAAAGATGCTTGTGTTGAGCGGATTAAAAAAATTATAGACATAAACGAGGAAACGATGCAAAACTCGCTAAAAATTGCCGATCTTTTTATTGATTATCGTGACTACACTTTTGCTTTGAAGTCGCTGGAGCCTTGGGTAACTAACCATACGGCAACCGAAAATCTGATCTATTCCTATATTTCAATTTGTAGCCAGTTTGAAGAGCGGATGCACACCCAAAAGTTTGAATATGCCATGCAACGAGCTTATGAATTGAACCCACAGCGTTACTGTGATTTATTCAATGGCGACTATTTTTCGTACAAAGTTTTTGAAAATACTGCAGTGAAAGAAATGTATTGCGGACGGTGTAGTCAGAAAAAATGAATTTAAAAAGAATAATAAGTAAAAAACAACTAGAAATAATATTTCTTTTTTGGTTACTCGAATGTCGAAAATACCTATAGAGAATGTCTAAAAAGAAGATTTAACCACAAAGAATACGCAAAAGACTCCAAGATTAACAAAGTGATAATTTATTCCTTGCTTACTTAGCAATCCTAAGCATTCGTGACTGCGACCTATGCGGTTATTGTTTTTCTTACTTTTTAGACAGCCTCTTTTAACCCGAATTAATCGATAGAAGGGATTAAAACCTGAAATATAGAATCTATGAGGGTAATCGCGACATAGAAATTGTTTGAAGAATGTTTCAACATTCTGAATTATATCCCAATAGCTATTCGGGATATGCGAATAAGCATTTTTTTAATGCTTAATTTGAGATTAAAATGAAAATACTATAGTTATTCTTTAGTATACTTAGTTATCTCGTCAACTTCATAAGTGCCATTTTCATTTTCATCATACTTAAGCGTCAGTGTTTCTCCCGATAAAGTGTATTCAAAAATCATAGTTTTATCAACATTCACCCAAACTAACTTAACATTAACCAAATCGTAGCTGGCTTCGGATGTAATGTTTGCAGTCATTTTATTGCCACTTACTACAATAGAGAACCCTTTGCACCCCCAACTTCAGTAAAATAAAGTCCAAAACTCATTAAGGATGAAATATTGAAGCTGCTCTCGCCTAAAGTTATTGTCTCTTTATAGGTTATTGCTTGGTCAGTATATTCCGAAGACCATTTGCCCACATAATCAGGCATATCCTCTTTTGAACAAGAACTCATTATTGCTATACTTAGTAAGGCATTAGAAAACATTTTATAAATCTTAATTTTCATTTTTTATAAATCTTAATTTTCATTTCTTATAATTTAATAGTTTTTTAAGGCGCCAAAAATAGAAAATAATTTTAATCGCATCCTCTTTTTTTCGCATTTATCAGTGTTGAGATTTCCCGCTTTATCAATTGAGAATAGATTAATGCCATTTAATTTTTTGATTTCCAACTCTATATGCAAAATAATACTAATAGGATAATTAACGAAAAGTGTTTGTTAAATACTTATAATGCCTAAGTAAAGAGCTTTTTCGCTGCGCTCAAATCGCTCAACTTAGGTAGAAAGAGACAGCGAAAGCTGCCTTTTTTTACTTTGATAACCAAATAAAATAATTTTTCGGGAAAATATTTTTCAAATCGGGTTTGCTCTTAAATATTCCAAAGGTGGCCGAACCACTTCCTGATAAGGATGCATAAATAGCCCCAACCTCGTAAAGCTTTTCTTTAATTGTTTTTATTTCAGGTTTTTGTTTAAAAACTGAGGTCTCAAAATCGTTTAACAAAACACTCTTCCAAGTTTCAATAGGTTCTTTAATAATTTCTATAACTCTAACGGAAGGTATCGATGGTTTTACCATGCTATATGCCTCTTTGGTACTTATAGTAACGGGTGGAATTATCACTGCAATACAGTAAGCTGAAAGGTCAATAATTAAAGGGCTTAGCAGCTCACCCCGGCCTTCCGCCAACACCGGTTTATTCTTTATAAACATGGGGCAATCGCTTCCCAATTGTGCTGCGTAGTTCTCAAGTTTTTTATCACTTATATTTAATTTCAGCAAGCGGATTAACCCACTCAGCGTAAATGCTCCATCAGCCGAACCTCCACCCAATCCTGCGCCAAAAGGAATTGTTTTATGTAAATGAACCGAAAGTGAAGGCAGATGGAAATCAGTATTTAATAAGTTATATGCTTTAATAATCAGATTTTCATCCGGATTTCCATCAATTTTGAGACCGGTGGTACAAAAGGTAACTTTCTCTTCATTCGATGGGCAGGATAAATTCAATGTAATTATGTCGGTCAAATTTATAGGATACATCACTGTTTCCAGATTATGATACCCATCGGCTCTTTTGTTCAGGATTGAAAGGCCAAGATTTATTTTTGCATTCGGAAATACTATCATTTTTTTATCAACAAAAGTTATTTTTTCGGTTAATAACCTGTGAGTTATTTATTTCATAAATATCGGTATTTACTTTGAGTCCCGAAAGTATCTTTTTCTAACTTTGCTATCCTTTTAAAAATTTTAAACTAATGGCAGAAAAGAAATACAACTCCACCAAAAATACTACCGATAAAAGCACGCTTGATTATGGTAAAGTTCCACCTCAAGTACTTGAATTTGAGGAGGCTGTATTAGGAGCATTGATGCTTGAAAAGGATGCTGTACATACGGTAATCGATATATTGAAATCCGATAGCTTTTATAGCGATGCACATGGTAAAATATTCAAAGCAATTTTGTCGCTATCGTTGGAGCATAAGCCCATCGACATTCATACGGTAACCCAGCAATTGAAAATTAATGGGGAGATTGAATTGGTGGGGGGAGCGTTTTATTTGGCGCAACTTACCAATAAAGTGGCATCTACGGCTCACCTTGAATATCATGCCCGCATTATTGCTCAAAAATACATTCAGCGTGAGCTAATTCGTGTGGGGTCAAACATTCAAACCCGGGCTTTTGAGTAATCTGATGATGTTTCGGATATGTTAGACCAGGCTGAGCGCGAATTATTCAATATTGCGGAAGGTAATATCAAACGCGAAGTTTCCCGGATTGATGTGGTTATCCGCGAGGCAATTCATCAAATTGAAGAATCGGGCAAGCGGCCTGATGGCTTAAGTGGTGTTCCCAGTGGATTTACTGAGCTCGACCGATTAACTTCTGGTTGGCAAGCTTCTGACTTGGTTATTATTGCAGCCCGTCCTGCCATGGGAAAAACGGCTTTTGTGCTTTCTATGGCCCGCAATACGGCGGTGGAGCATAAAAGAGCCGTAGCGTTTTTCTCGCTCGAAATGTCAAGTATTCAGTTGGTAAACCGCTTAATTATTAGCGAAACGGAACTTAGCAGCGATAAAATTAAAAACGGAAAACTTAAGGATTACGAATGGGCTCAGTTGGAATCAAAAATCAGAAACCTCGAAGATGCCCCCATTTATATTGATGATACTCCGGCACTTTCAATATTTGAACTCCGGGCTAAATTGCGCCGGTTGGTAATGCAGCATAAAATTGAACTGGTAATTATTGACTACCTGCAGTTAATGACAGCAGGTATCCAGGCTTCCAGGGAGCAGGAAGTAAGTTCTATTTCGCGGTCGCTTAAAGCTATTGCCAAAGAACTAAATGTGCCCATCATTGCTCTTTCGCAGCTAAACCGTTCCGTTGAAATGCGGGCAGGGGATAAACGGCCACAGCTTTCCGACTTGCGTGAATCAGGTGCTATTGAGCAGGATGCCGATATGGTGCTGTTTATTCACCGTCCTGAATACTTTGGACTCACTGAAGATACATTGGGTAACTCACTCATTGGCTTGGCCGAAATTATTGTAGCAAAACACCGGAACGGAGCTACCGGCGATGTTCGGTTGCGGTTTAAAAAAGAATTTACCCGATTCTGCGATGTGGAAGAAACTTTTTCCATTACCAGTCCAGGTTCAAATGGGGTTACCTATGCTTCAAAAATGAACGAAGAAATTCCGGGAGGTCAAAAAGAAGCAGTCATACCCGTTAATGCTGGATTTGATAATCCGGGTTTTAACGTGAATCAAGGTTTTGAAGAAGCCGGTGACGCCCCTTTTTAGAAACACCTCATATAAATGGTAAATGTACCTTATGAAGAAGAATTCTGAAATATTGCTTTATCAAACCGAAGACGGACAAACGAAAGTTGAAGTCCGTATGGAAAATGAAACCGTTTGGCTTACTCAGGCACAAATGGTTGAATTGTTTCAAACCACAAAACAGAACATCAGCCTGCATATCAAAAATATCTACGAAGAAGGGGAATTACATGAAGTATCAACTGTCAAGGAATACTTGACAGTTCAAAAAGAAGGTACTAGGGAAGTCCAACGAAAAATCGGTCATTACAACCTTGATGTAATTATATCAGTTGGTTACCGTGTAAAATCACATAGGGGAACACAGTTTAGGATTTGGGCAACTGGGCAACTGAAAGAGTTTTTGATAAAGGGATTTGTACTGAATGATGAACGCCTGAAATAAACCGGAATTACCAACCAATATTTTGAAGAACTGTTTGAAAGGATAAGGGACATCCGAAGTTCAGAAAAAATATTTTATGCCAAAATCAAAGATATTTATACAACAAGTATTGATTATTCGCCTAACAGCCAACAGGCACAACTGTTTTTTGCTTCGGTTCAAAACAAAATGCACTGGGCAATACATGGGCATACCGCAGCCGAAGTAATATACAACAGGGCAAATGCTGATAATGCAAACATGGGTTTGACTTCATGGAAAAACAGTCCGCAGGGGAAAATCAGAAAAACGGATGTTTCGGTTGCTAAAAATTATTTATTGCAGGATGAACTAACCGAATTAAACCTGATTGTTGACCAGTACCTTAGCTTTGCCGAATTACAGGCTCGAAATCGAAAACCTATGTATATGGCTGACTGGGAAAAGAAATTGTATGATTTTTTAACATTAAATGAAAAGCAAATATTGATGGATGCCGGAAGAATTTCTCATCAATTGGCAATGGAATTAGCAGAGAAGGAATTTGAGAAATTCAATAATAAACAAGTTGAATTATCTGACAACGTAGCCATGAAAAGCCTTGAAGGTGAAATAAAAAAAATAGGCAAAAAGAAATAAACATTTGTGTAACATGAACTGTAGGATTTTCGAAATCGGCAAAAAAAACACACTTCCAATTTGTTACTTTTGAATTGTAAAACCCCAAACAAATGAATATGAAACTATTTCCTCGTACAATAATTACTTTTTTGGTTTTTATAATAGGAATTAAAGGCCAGGCGGCTTCAATTCTCATTCCTATGGACGAAAGCCAAACCAATCATTTAAAAGCTTATGGTCTTACTTATTGGGTTTTGCAGAATAGCCTAGAGGCACAATGGCTTTTGAATTATAGGGGAGGTAGTTTTTTAACCGACTATCATAAAGAAATTGAGACAGAATGTATGGTTCGGGGGATCAGCTTTGAAGTAATTGCCGATGTGCAAGCACAGGCTATTTTATCAGAAATAGCAACTGATGAAGTGAACATGGATGCTGTTAAATTGGAAAAAGCTCCTAAAGTGGCAGTTTATTCGCCTAAGGACAAGCTTCCCTGGGATGATGCGGTAACTTTAGTATTAACGTATGCCGAAATTCCTTACGACATTATTTATGATGCAGAGATTGTGCTTGGCGACTTGGTAAAATACGATTGGTTGCACCTGCATCATGAGGATTTTACAGGACAATACGGTAAGTTTTATGCAGCCTATCAGAATATGGCTTGGTATCGGAATCAGGTGTATAATGCCGAAAAAGAAGCTGCCGAGTTAGGATTTCTAAAAGTATCGGAACTTAAGCTTTTTGTGGCACAAGCCATTAAAGAATATGTTAGTAAAGGGGGTTTTTTATTTGCTATGTGTTCAGCTACCGATAGCTATGATATTTCTTTGTCTGCGGCTGGAATTGATATTTGTGAATCAATGTTTGATGGTGATCCATCGGATGCCGATTTTAACAAAAAACTTGATTTTACCAAGACCTTTGCTTTCAGAAATTTTAAGGTAAGTCAAAACCCTTATGAATATGAATTTTCCGATATCGATGTAACCACATCACGCAAAGTGGTTGAAAACGAAGATTTTTTTACCCTATTTGAATTTTCGGCTAAGTGGGATCCAATACCTACCATGCTTTGCCAAAATCATACATCAATAATTAAAGGCTTTATGGGACAAACCACAGCTTTCAATAAAGAAGTTATCAAACCCGATGTTTTGGTAATGGGTGAATACAAAACGGCTGGCGAAGCCCGCTACATACACGGCGAATTAGGCAATGGTACCTGGTCGTTTTACGGCGGACACGATCCGGAAGATTACCGTCATTTTGTGGGCGATGAACCTACCAGCCTCGATTTGCATCCCAATTCACCAGGTTATCGGTTAATATTAAATAATATACTTTTCCCTGCGGCAAAAAAGAAAAAGCTTAAAACATAAAAAAAGCTTCTAGAGTATAAACTATAGAAGCTTTTCAGATTGTTACTATTGAAATTCTACTCTATCTTCCAGGTATTGCCGCTATACAATACATCATTCATATTTTTGTGTTTGGCCGATTTGCGAACCGTTTTAATTTGTTCGGTCACGCTTTCATCGTAAGTAAGCGAGGCTACTTTCCTTATAATACCCAGTGCTACCGGATAGTCGGGATATTTCATATTTGCCAGCATGAGGTGGATTCCCGGATTGGGTTCATAAGCATCATGTACCAACAAATCTTTTTCGGTGTATTTGCCTTGTGTGATTGATACTACTTTTAACTTCATTCCTTCCAGTATGAGTCCTTTATCGCGGTCTTTTCCAAATATCATGGGTTCTCCATGTTTCAAAACAATGGTTCGGTTGTCCTTTTCCTCTTTATCGGTTATTGCAGCATGAGCACCATCGTTATAAATAACGCAGTTTTGCAATACTTCAACCACCGAAGTTCCTTTGTGCTTGGCAGCCTCAATAAATATATCGGTTGAAAGTTTAACATTCATATCAAAAGTACGGGCAAAAAACTTTCCTTGGGCACCTATCACTAATTCTCCGGGTTGAAACGGGTATTCAACCGTGCCAAAAGGTGAAGTTTTGGTAACGGCACCAAAATTGGAGGTAGGAGAGTATTGACCTTTAGTTAACCCATAAATTTGATTGTTGAAGAGGATGAGGTTAATATCAACATTCCGGCGAATAACATGAATAAAGTGGTTTCCACCAATTGCCATGGCATCACCATCGCCTGTAATTTGCCATACGCTGAGTTCCGGATTAGCAACTTTTACTCCGGTGGCAATAGCTGAGGCCCTACCATGTATGGTATGAAAGCCATAAGTACTCATGTAATAAGGAAACCTCGACGAACAACCAATTCCAGAAATTACAGCAATTTTTTCTTTTGGAATTTCTAAGTCCGCTATGGCTTTTTGAATAGCATTCAATACCGCATGATCGCCAAATCCCGGACACCATCTGATTTCCTGATCGCTTTTAAAATCTTTGGCGGTTAATTTTATAATTTCTTGTGCCATGGTTATAACCCCTTCAACATTTGATTAAACTTTTCTTTTAACTCTTCTACTGTAAATGGTTGCCCTTGCATTTTATTATACTTTGAACAATTGAAACCCGGTACGTTAACTTTCAAGTGATCAGCTAATTGCCCAAGGTTAATCTCACAAACCACAATTTGTTTGTATTTCGATAATAAGTCAATGGTATTCTTTGGAAGCGGCCACAGGTAATTGAAATGAACAAACGCTATTTTTTTCTTTTCTTTGCGTAGTTCTTTTACTGCGGAAAAAATATGACCATACGTTCCGCCCCATCCAATTACAAGAAGTTTTGCATCGGCATCCCCTATCACTTCCAATTCCGGTATATAATTGGCTACTCTTGTTATTTTGGTTTCACGCTGATGCGTCATTAACTCATGGTTTTTCGGAACATACGATACCGTTCCGGTAATATCCATTTCTCCAAACCACCAATGCGGTGCTCCAATCCGGGAGTTCCCGGAATAGCCCATTTTCTGACAAAGGATTCTTTATCGCGCAAATAGGGAAGATAATTTGAATTGTTTGGATCGGCAAAGGGAACTTTTATTTCAGGAAGTTGCTCCATTTTTGGTAATCGCCAGGGTTCAGTACCATTGGCTAAGAATCCGTCGGTTAATAAAATTACCGGTGTCATGTGTTCCAAAGCAATTTTTGCAGACTGAAATGCATAATCGAAACAATTTGAAGGAGTGCTGGCTGCCATAACAACTAATGGTGCCTCTCCACTTCGTCCATGCAAAGCTTGCATTAAATCCGACTGTTCGGTTTTAGTAGGCAATCCGGTTGATGGACCTCCTCGCTGAACATTTACAATTACTAAAGGCAGCTCTGTTATTACGGCTAATCCCGAAGCTTCTGTTTTTAAAGCTAACCCGGGTCCCGAAGTTGTGGTACATGCCAAATCACCGGCAAAAGCAGCTCCAATTGCTGAGCAAATACCTGCAATCTCATCTTCAGCCTGAAAGGTTTTTACGCCCATGTCTTTTCGGGCAGCTAATTCCTGAAGTATTTCAGTAGCTGGGGTAATTGGATAGGAACCACAAAATAGTTCTAAACCTGCTTTTTCGGCAGCTGCTATTAAGCCCCAGGCAGTGGCAGTATTACCACTGATGTTGCGGTATGTGCCCGGTTGAATTTTAGCTGGTGAAACTTTATAGTTAATAGGAAGTGCTTCAATAGTCTCAGCAAAATTGTAACCTGCGCGTAATACTCTTTTATTGGCTTCAACAACTAACGGTACTTTATAAAACTTATCTTCAAAAAACTTTTCGGTATAGGTTAACGGGCGGTCGAACAGCCAATAAACCATTCCCAATGCAAACATATTTTTAGTTCGCATCACACTTTTTTGGTCCATTTCCAGGCTATCCAAACATTCCTTTGTTAATACAGATATGGGAGCTTCAATAATATTGTAATCGCGTTTATTCTCGCTAATTGGATCGAATTCATATCCAGCTCGGGCTATATTTTTATCGGTAAAAGCATCAATATTTACGATGATGGTTCCTCCCTTTTTTACCCATTCTAAATTTGCTTTTAATGCAGCAGGGTTCATGGCTACCAGCACATCGGCATAATCGCCGGGTGTATTTACTTCCGATGAACCAAAATGCAATTGGAAGCCGGATACCCCGCCCACAGTTCCTTGGGGTGCCCTAATCTCTGCCGGATAATCAGGAAAAGTTGAAACGTCGTTCCCAAATAGTGCCGAAGTATGTGAAAACTGCATTCCGGTAAGTTGCATTCCATCACCAGAGTCTCCTGAAAAGCGGATAACCACTTGTTCTTTTTCTACTATATTGGCTTTTTTGCTCATATTTTATGGTAATTGATGTAGTAATTTTTAAGGGAGCAAAGTAACTAAAAAATGTTTTAGTTGATACGGCTATGTATTATAGAACATACACAAATAGGGAAATTGAATTGCATAATTTTAATATTTGGAAAAATGAAAAGGTGGAAAGGTGGAAAGGTGGAAAGGTGGAATGGTGGAAAGGTAATAGGGTAAAAAAACAAAATGTGAAAATGGAAAGATTAGAAGTCAGAAGACCGAAGTTGAAAGTTGGAAGCCCGAAGATAGAAGTTTGAAGTCAGAAGCTTGATACTAGAATTCAAAAGTTAGAGGTTGATGAAGCCCTCGGGCGAAAGAATAAAGCCAAGGGCAACGCCCTTGGTAAAATGGCAACAGCATCAAGCGGTGCATCCAAAGAAGTTGCAATGGAATGGTATCCTAACATGCACCGTAATATAGAGAAATTGGTATATGGATATCGATCCCGTGTACTCAGGATTCTGGATGAAAACACTAAAAAGGGAAAATATTGTACTCCTATTTGCAAAATTGCCTGCGCCAAACTCGCAATTATCCTTAAGTTTGTAACTTAAATGCATCATTTTTTTAGGTAAGAGGTATTATATTTAAATTGTTTTTATGGCGCTGATTAAATCGGTCCGTGGATTTACTCCTGTTTTTGGTAAAAACTGTTATTTAGCTGAAAACGCCACCGTAATTGGCGATGTGGTAATTGGCGACGATTGTAGCATCTGGTTCAATGCAGTGCTCCGCGGCGATGTCAATTCCATCCGAATCGGTAATAAAGTGAACATTCAGGATGGTGCCGTATTGCATACCTTATATCAGAAATCGGTGGTTGAGATTGGTAACAATGTTTCCATTGGTCATAACGTTACCATTCATGGTGCTTGTATTAAGGACAACGTGTTAATTGGAATTGGGGCTACCGTGCTCGATCTCGCGGTAATTCACGAAAACTCCATTGTGGCAGCCAATGCGTTGGTTCTTAGCGGAACAGTGGTAGAGCCTAATAGTGTTTATGCCGGAGTACCGGCAAAAAAAGTTAAAGATATAGAACCCGGCCAGTCGCAGGAAATGATTGAAAAAATTGCCAACAATTATTTAATGTATGCCGGTTGGTATAACCCGGAAGAATCGTCACAATAGCTATTAAATACTACGATAAGTCAATTTTTGTAGCCGGATACGATTGTCCGGTTATTTTTGTGACCAATAAATCAATAACTTTTGTGCCACCGGTTGAATAAAATTCAGGATTAACTTCTTTTGAATTGCTTTGCATCCCAAGTTCTATGAGTATATTTTTAACCCGCATGGCTATTGCAGGTGCCGGATCAATGATTTGGATAGTTTCAGGAACTATTTGTTTCAGCAACGGAATAAAAAATGGATAATGGGTGCAACCCAACACAATTTGGTCAACCCCGGCTTCAATCATAGGATTAATATAACTTACTAACAGTTTCCGGCTTTGTTCAGAATCCATTTCATTGTTTTCAACCAATTCAACCAGCCCTTCGCCTACTTGAATCAAGGTGTCAACTCCTTGAGCATATTTTTGGCTGGTTTCTTTGAATAACCTTCCTTCAAAGGTTCCTTTAGTGGCCAATACACCAATTTTTCCGGTAGTAGTATTTACAGCTGCCGGTTTTATGGCGGGTTCCATACCCACAAATGGTATATTGAATTCAGCACGAAGGGTTTCAATGGCCGATGCCGTTGCCGTATTGCATGCTACCACAATAAGTTTACATCCTTTATTGATTAAAAAGCGGGTGTTTGCCCTCGATAATTCTATAATTTCCTCAGCGGGTTTGGTGCCATAAGGACAATGCAAGCTATCTGCCAGGTAAATCAATTTTTCATTTGGCAATAACTGGTACAGATGCTTCCATACTGTTAATCCTCCAACACCCGAATCAAAGATACCTATAGGATTTTTATTCATTGCTTTAAAAAATAAAGACCATCAACGTATTGATGGTCTTACAATTTTATTTAGTGTTGAATTACTTAATTCCAAGTTTTTGTTTTTACAAAGGGTAACAGGTCTTCGCTGTCATCGCTAAAATATAAGAGGGATCCGGTTCCCATATCAAAAACATAAATATAACCTCTTTCTTCGGCTACGGCTGTAATCGCATTTTTAGCTTTTAAAATAATGGGTTGCAACAGTTCATTTTCTTTTTCCGACAACTCTTTTTGTGCATTTTGTTGGAAACTTTGCATCCGTTGTTGCATTTCAGACAATTCGGCTTCTTTGGTTTGCTTAATCAATTTTGATAAAGAATCGGCTGAAGTCATATATTCCTGATATTTACGCTCTAATTCCGATTGCATTCCGGTTAAGGTTTTTTCTAATTGTTTGGCATGGGCTTCCAAATCAGTTTTGGCTTTTTCACGTTCTGGCATCAATGATAAAAGTTGATTGGAATCGATATGCCCAAATTTGTATTGTTTTTGTGCAAAAGTACTGCTGCTAAAAACAATGGTTAATACAATAATTACTGATACTGTTATTTTTTTCATTTGTATAAGTTTATTAGTTTTTATATGCTAAATTTTCGATAATTTGTCAAAGATATAAATTAATTCTTAAATCCAAGTTTCGATAATACTTCGTCGCTCTTATCGTATTTTGGATCGGAATAAAGCATGGTAGCGCCACCGGCTGCATCAAATATTATGGCATAATTTCCTTCGGATGCAATTTCTTTAATGGCATTAAAAATATCGTTTTGAATAGGCTCAACCAGTTCTTTTCTTTTTTTAAATAGGTCGCCTTCGGGGCCGAAATATTTTTTTTGCAAGTCTTTAATCTCCCGCTCCTTTTGAATTATTTCTTCTTCCCGTTGTTTTTTCATCTCCTCGGTTAGTAATACTTTTTCAGCTTGAAATTCTTTATAATTTTTCAACATTCGCATGTTTGGTTTCAATTTCCGACTGCCAATCTTTCGACATTATTCCCAACTGGTCCTGTGCTGATTCGTAAGTAGGTATGCTTTTTAGAATGTAATCGGTATCAACAAAAGCAAATTTTTGTGCTTGTGAATTTATCGCTAAAAGCGCAAATAAAAAGGCTACTATTACTTTTTTCATGACTGTATTTTTTAAGTTTAAAATTGTTGCCCAATAGTAAAAGCAAAATGAGGTCCAGCGCCATCTGATTGTCCATATACCGGATCAAAACCGTAACCCCAATCAACGCCTAACATTCCAAACATTGGCAACCAGAACCGTAGTCCCACACCTGCTGAATTGTATACATCAAAGGGGTTCATGTCGTTAATATCGTACCATGAATTACCTGCTTCTAAAAAGGTAAGTGCATAAATGGTAGCTGAAGGATTCAAAGTTAACGGATACCTCAATTCCAAGCTGAATTTATCGTAAACATTGGCTTGTGGATAGGCAGTCAGCGAGCCCCGACTCTGGTTACCATTATCATAACCCCGTAAAGGAATTACATCGGTTCCGTAATAACTAAACCCTGACATTCCATCGCCTCCCAATTGAAAGGTTTCAAACGGGGAGTACCCTAAGTTTTTACTGTAATAACCCAAATATCCAAATTCAATGTTGGTGCGTAATACCAATTTATTCATAATTTGAGTGTACCATTCCGACTTGAACTTCCATTTATGGTACTCAATCCATTTATATTTATTTGCAGTTTCTTCTTGGTAAATGAGTGCATCTGATTTATCCGTTTTTTCATCGGTGCTAAGCAACCAGAAATTATCTTCCTTAAATAGCGAGTAAGGTGGAGTAACTGATAAGCTCAATGAAATATTGGATCCGGTTCTGGGATACAAGGGTTGATCGACTGAATTCCTGCCCAAAACGGTAGTAAAGTTAAAATTGTGCGAAGAGCCATCCTTTATAATAAATGAGGAATAATTGTAATCGTTCATTTTATATCGTTGGAAACTCAATGCATTGTAAAGGGTAAAAAAATTATCGGGCCAGTTTAAGCGTTTTCCCAGTCCCACGGAAACCCCTGTAATTTGCATGTTTTGCCCGGTATTAGATGCTGAAGTGTTGTAATAATTGTATTGCGATTGTATGGAATGATGTATCGAAACCGACAACGAATTGGGTTTTTTACCACCAAGCCACGGTTCGGTAAACGACATACTATACGATTGATAATACGTGCCATTGGTTTGAGCTCGAATCGATAATTTTTGTCCATCACCGGTAGGCAGTGGGCTGTACGATTCAAGATTAAAAATATTCCCTAACGAAAAATTGTTAAAAGTAAGCCCAAGGGTACCAATTACCATACCACCACCCCAACCACCGGAAAGCTCAATTTGGTCTGAGGCACGTTCTTCAACCACGTATTCAATATCAACGGTACCATCGGCTTGATTTGGAACCGGTCTAACATCCAGCTTTTCAGGATCGAAATATCCCAAATTTGCCAGTTCTCTATTGGTTCTAATAATATCTGCACGACTGAATAAATCGCCAGGTTTGGTCCAAATTTCCCGTCGAATAACATGTTCATTGGTTCTTGTATTTCCGGTAATAGTTATCTTATTTATGGTAGCTTGTTTTCCTTCATATACGCGAATCTCCAAATCAATTGAATCATTATCAACCTGAACTTCAACCGGTACTGCTGAGAAGAATAGATACCCACGGTCAAGATATAAAGAGGAAACGGCATCTTCATCACCAAATAAGCGCTTGTCAAGAACCGATTGATCAAAAACATCGCCTTTTGTAATTTTTAATTCCCGATCCAATAATTCTGATGGATATTTCGAGTTTCCAACCCAAGTAACATCTCTAAAGAAGTATTGATCCCCCTCAAATATTTTTATGTAAATATTCAACATCTTATCATCAAATCGATAAACGGAGTCAACTTCAATTTTCGCATCGCGATACCCTTTTTCATTGTATTTGGCAATAAGCTTACCTTTGTCTTCTTCAAAGGTGCTTTCAACATATTTTGATGCTTTAAAAATATTATACCAGGTTTTTTGCTTGGTTTCTTTTAAAAACCTTCTTAATTTTTCATCGGTAAACATGGTATTACCTTCAAAAATTATTTCATTTATTTTCACTTTCTCTTTTTTGTCCACATTAATGTCCAGAATCACGGTGTTAGGCATTAACGAGTCTTCCTTTTGGGTTATTTCGACCTGAGTATTATAAAAACCTTTGGCAATAAAGAATTTTTTTATCCGAATCTCGGTAAGGCTTAATACATCATCAGTTACCTGACTGCCACGCACCAATTTAATTTCTTCACGCAAATCATCGGCCTCTGATTTTGAAACACCATTAAAAGCAAATTTTGATAACCGGGGACGCTCTTTTAAATAGATATCAAGAAAGATGCTGTTTCCAACAATTTTTGTTGCGCTGATTTCAACATCACCAAACAGTCCATGGTTCCAAAGTTTATGAATGGCTTGAGTAATTCTATCACCCGGAACAGTAATGGTTTCACCCACTTTTAATCCTGATAGATGAACCAAAACGTTTTGATCTAAATATTTTATTCCGGAAATAGTAATACCCCCAATTTCATATTCTTTGGGCTTCGCATAGTCGATTTTTGATAATTTTGAATCTTTAATCTCTTGAGCTACTGCTATTAGGTTGGTTAAGGTAAGTAAAGCAATAATAATAATATTTCTTCTCATTCTGTTTTAAGGTTCTACAATTGGGTAAATATCTAAAATTATTTTTAATCAAGTTGTTCGCTAATTTTACCAAACCGACGTTCCCGGTGCTGATAGTCAAGAATGGCTTTATACAAATCTTCTTTAGTAAAATCGGGCCATAAAACTTCAGTAAAATAGAGTTCGGTATAAGCCATCTGCCATAAAAGAAAATTGCTGATACGCTGCTCTCCGCTGGTTCGTATCATCAAATCGGGATCGGGTACACCACGCGTATTCAAATACGATTCAAATACGGTTTCGTCAACCTCATTGGGTTGAATCTGGCCATCGGCAGATGCTTGTGCAATTGAACGTACGGCCTCCAATATCTCCACTTTAGAGCTATAGCTTAAGGCGAGTGTTAACGTAAGACCATTTTTTTCCTTTGTGCGATCAATTGCTTCCATTAGTTTATTGTAAGCTTTTTTTGGCAAATCGTGCAATTGTCCAATGGCATTTAAACGTATGTTGTTATTTAATAGTGTGTCAACCTCTGAATTTATAGTGGCAATAAGCAATTCCATCAATGCTTTGACTTCCATTTTAGGACGATTCCAGTTTTCAGTGGAAAAAGCATAAAGGGTGAGGTGTTGTATCCCAAGTTCTGCACAAGCTTCGGCGGTTTCTTTAACGCTGTTTACTGCGCTTTTATGTCCAAAAATACGGATATTTCCCTTCTTTTTCGCCCAACGTCCATTTCCATCCATAATAATGGCAATGTGCCTTGGCAGTTTTTCTACTATTAATTGCTCTTTTAATGACATTTATGAAATAATTTCGGCAAATTTAGTCAAATGCGGGACATTTTTGTGGATATTTTATTTTATATGACAAATAAACACCAAATACAGAATACCAGTCCTTTGTTCCTGCATAATTATTTTGCATAGTGCTAAGATAATCAGCGGCTAGGTAATCCAGATCGTCCCGTAAGGTTTTTCGCATTCCTATATCGGCTCCTACCATGAAATTTTTATAAATATTGTATTTAGCACCAATTCCGAACGGAACATTTATCATAAACTTCCGTGCACCTTTAGGATAATACATTAACCCAGATCCAGCTGAAACATAAGGGGTGAATTTTGTTTTTTTGTTGGTAGGTGTATATGGCATAAAATTAAATTCCAATTGCCCATTTAATTCATAAAAAGCATTATTAAAGGTGTAGTTTGTAGGAAAATCAAATTTAACTTCAGATGCATCACCTGCCAAGCGCCCGTAATTGAAATTTCCACGAACTGAAAAGCGGGAATCAATGGTATGACGGTATAAAGCACCAAAGTCGAGTTTAGTTCCACTAAAAGGAATTTTATTTAAATCGCCTAAATAAAAAGAACCACCAGCAGTTATTCCAAATTCTCCACTTTTTCGTGTTTGCGCCTGAATTGCATTTACTGAAAAGGCAATAATTAGTAGTGTTGGTAAAATATATTTGCTTCTATTGCAATACACGATCCTATTTTTTAATAATTCAATCAATTTCATTTAAAAGTAACGTTAAAAATTAGCATTGATTGCCTATTTGGCAAAGCAAAAGAAAAAAATCAGTTATAACAAATGGAAACTGAAAGAAATGATTCAATCAAAAAAACAGAGTCCGAATAACGGGCATTCCATTTTTATTAGCTTTTAACTTGATAATGTAATTTATGGTAATAAACTGATATTGGTCGTACCAGCCATTTTCCCAGTTATCAATTCTATCGCTGAAAGCAAAGCGCAACCCAACTTCTAAATTAATGTATGAAGTATTGGTAACCCGGGTTTTAAATCCAATACCATAAGGGATTATTAAGCTCAAATTTGAATAAGGCGTGGTTGAAATACTGTCATTTTCAGCAAAAGTCCGTGAAAATTTCCCCTTATTATAGAGGCCACCAGCTCCAATAAAAAGGTAGATGGGAATACTAAGATTTTTGAAATAGCTTTCACCTAACATACGGTAAACGGTTTTTTTCTTTTGTTCTTTTACTACCATCAATTCATACCGTGCTGAAACTTCAGTAAAAAAAGTATTGGTTGCTCGACCTGCAGCCCAATATTTAGGATCATCCATTGGATCCTCCGCATGTAGTTTTCCTAACGATAAATTTACGGATGCCGATTGTTTTTCCGATAATCGATAGCGTAGGCCGGTATTTCCAACAAAACCAATGGTGTTTAAAAGATTTACCCAAGCTAATTTATTAGCATCGGATGGGGCGCAAACATCGGCCATGAGGTTGGTACCGCCAATACCGTAATAAAACTCATATTTATATCGGCTAAATGCCTGAGCCAACACATTAACGGAGAAGAACCAAAATAGGATAATAAATAATATAAATTTGCGCATTGTTTTAATTGTTCTTCCTCAAAAATACAAATTTAGTTTTGAATCGTATTAAAATTTTGGTAATCCGTTTTCCTTCATTTTAAGCTTTTTAATATAATTGAATGTAATGAACTGGTATTGGTCAAACTTACCTTTTTCAACATAATCAATTTTATCGCTGAATACATACCTTAGTCCAAATTCCAGATTTAAATACGAAGTGCTGGAAACTCTGGTTTTAAATCCAATTCCGTAAGGGATAACAATAGATAGGTTGGAATATAACAACTTATCAACATCAGTACCTCCAATAATTGTTTTAGTATAGTACCCAATATTGTAAATGCCTCCTACACCTACAAATAAGTATATGGGAAGATTTGTATTTTTTAAATTGGTTTCACCCAAGTTATGGTAAACGGTTTGTTTCTTTTTTTCTTTAAATACCATAAATTCATAACGGGCAGTAAATTCAGAAAAGAATGATTCCGTTTCTTTATTCTCTTTTATAACTGCATCGTAGGTCATTTCGTAGGCATAAAGTTGGCCTAATGATACATTAGCAGTAGCATAATGTCTATCATTTAACTTATAGCGTAAGCCAGCATTGCCCATGTATCCAATGGTATTAAAGAATTTAATCCATGCCATCTGATTGGAGTCTATTGGTGCGGCAATATCAGCCATTAGGTTAGTGCCTCCCAATCCAAAATAAAATTCATATTTTAAATTAGATTCTTTTTGGCCAAGCAAAGTAAGTGAGGATAGGCAAAACAAAAAAAGAAACAAAATATATTTTAACTTCATATTGCCCGCTCTACTTCAGTATTATAAATCAACAATTATTAGTTTTAAAATTTGGGTAATCCATTTTTATTCGACTTCAACTTTTTTACATAATTGAAGGTGATGAATTGGTATTGATCATACCAACCATTTTCCCCATGATCAATTTTGTCGCTAAATGCGAATCGAAGTCCAACTTCAAGGTTTAAATGGGAAGTATTTGTTAGCCGTGTTTTAAAACCTACACCAAACGGAATAATAAAAGAAAAGTTTGAATATTGTTCGTTTAAAATATCATGCCCATTTGCGGTTGTCTGCGTAAACTTTCCGGTATTAAATACACCACCTGCTCCTATAAAGAGGTAAGTAGGAATGTTTAAGTTTTTCAAAAAACTTTCGCCCAACATCCGGTACACTGTTTTTTTCTTTTGTTCTTTAACCACCATATACTCATATCTGCCCGTAATTTCAGTAAAAAAAGTATTTATTTTTCTTCCGGCATTCTGATAATCAGGGTCTTTGGTAGGGTCTTTTGCATACAATTGACCGAGTGAAAGATTAAGGTTTGCCGATTGCCTTTCGGAAAATTTATAGCGTAATCCTGTATTCCCAATAATTCCAATGGTATTAAAAAACTTAACCCAAGCTAATTTATTGGTATTTGTTGGGGCACAAACATCAGCCATCAGGTTCGAGGCGCCTATACCTAAATAAAAGTCATACTTATAGGAGTTAAAGCCTTGAGCGAAAACATTCGCTGAAAAAAGGCAAGCTATAAACAAAATTATAACAGTTTTTAACTTCATAGTAGGTGTTTTCAGCAAAAACAAATTAGGCTTGTAAGAGTTTAGAATTTTGGCAAGCCATTTCTTCCGGTACGCAATTTATAAGCAACGGTAACCATTGAGAACATATAAAAATCGTTGTATTTCGATTCTCCGCGTTGTTCGCCGGCACTATAAGTAACATTGGGATTTGGGTCTGTGTCATCGTTTGTTTGAATGCTTTTGTCGGCCATTCTTGCAGCAATTGGGTCAACACTTTTTAGCCAGTCATTATCAATAAAGGTAGTACTCACATCATCAATGTAATCGGTAAAAGTGTATCTGGCTCCAAATTCTAAACCAAGACTTATATCTCTTGTAATGGGATATTTTATTCCTATTCCAAATGGTATGGCTAATTGAATGCGGGAATATTTTTCACGTCCCTCCATTAATCCTTGACCTTCAGTCCCAAGTGGCTGTAATGCAAGCCATTCTCCTGTTCCACCCATTCCATCGTCGAGGCCTTTGGGGTTAAACCAAAAACCGGCAATTCCGGTAAAAAGATAAGTATTTATGGCTAACGATTTTAACGTAAACTTACGTCCTTTTCGTAATGAATATCTGTGACTTACGGGTTCCTTAATAATAGAGTATTCTGCTAAAAGGCCAAATTCAATAATTGGTGATCGGAATGAAAGGTTTCTATCTTTGCGGTATTTATCATCTGCTTTAGCATCATCAGCGCTTACCCAACCATACGAAAGCGAAGCTTTAATATTCACCGGTTCTAACACTTTATAACGAAATCCGACATTTAAAAGCGGACGTTGAGCTGTAAAATTAAAGTCGCTGATAAAGTGTGATGCTTCAGCGCCACCCCCTAAATCGCCCATAAATGAAGTTACACCAATTCCGGCAACTGCTTCATACCGATTTCGTTTCCATCGATTTGATTGGGAGAAAGTAATTATGGGTAAAATTAGTATTCCAGTTAAAAAAAGCAGGGTGATTCTATTCATGATTTTTCTTTTTACTCCTAGTAAATCAGATTGTTATATATATGGATTTTTGTTGGTCAAAAATAACAATAAATTTTATATTCGAATCACCGCAGGTTTAAAAAATAGGGGAATTTGCACTTTAATTGTGATTAACTGCTTAATTTCGTGTGTCAATACCCCACATAAGCTTAGTCCTTATAGTATTAAAAAAATCCTGATTGTTCATTTTTATAAGTTTAACCGGTGTTTCTGCTTTTTTTACCCTTACTTCCAAAGTTTCTTCAATTACATACGATCGTGAATCGAGGGAAAGCAAAAATTTGCTATCGCGGCTTTCAATGCGTAACGATATTTCATGGTGATTTGGAATTACTAAGGGGCGAACGGTTAGGTTGTGTGATGCGATGGGAGTGATGATAAAGTTTTGCGAATCAGGACTTACTATAGGTCCACCAACGCTCATGGAATAAGCCGTTGATCCGGTTGGCGTTGCTATTATTAACCCATCAGCCCAATAATTGGTGAGAAATAAATCATCAATAAAGGCATGAATTAAAATCATGCTGGAGGTATCTCTTTTGTGCACCGTAAGGTCGTTGAGTGCATAAGGCAACTGAATACCTAATTCTGTTTGTAAGGTTGCTTTTAAAACCATCCTTTCTTCCAATCGATAATTGCCACTAACTAATGAATCAATGGCTTGTGGAATATCGTCGGGTGATATGTCGGCTAAAAAGCCCAATCGTCCGGTGTTAATTCCTAAAAGTGGAATTTGTATCAGATTGATGGCTGAAACGGCTTCTAAAAAAGTACCATCGCCACCCAAGGTGATTAAGCAATCCAAATCGTCGGGCATTATGGGATTGATAACCAGAATTTTTTTATAATTGGCAAAATCAGAAGCATTTTCCTGATAATATGGCAAAAATTTGGGGTGAATCCACGTTTTAATATCGTGCAATAACAAAGAATCAAACAATTGATTCAATACTGGTTTAAAGTTATCAGTAAGTTTTTTTCCGTAAATTCCTATTTTCACTGTTTTATTGTTTTGTTGTTTTTTGATGGCTAATCGTTGAAAGCGAATATACTAAATTAAGCGGAATAAGGTAATTAGTGTCAATAAGAAAACTACAAAAATCAATACTCAAAAATCAAAAAAAGAACAAAAACTCAAATTTTTGACAATTCTAAAATGCTTTACCAATATTGATAAAAAACCATGTTCCCCTTTTCGGTTCATTGAATATTCAAAACGGATTATTTGGTCATAATAGGCAACCAAGTCAATCCCCAATCCGAAGCTTATTAGGTAAGTATTTGGCATTGTATTGGTTGGGTCTGGTTTTATATCCCAAACATATCCTTGATCAACAAAAGCATTGGCAAAAAAACTATAATGTATCTTATTAAATTTTTTCCAACCTAAATATTCAATTTGCTTTACGCTGAATGGAATTATAGCATATTTTATAAACGCACGACCGGTAATGAATTGTTGACCATCAATTAAATAGTATTCAAACGAGCGCAAAACATCGGAATAACCGAGTCCTTGTTCAATGGAATAGGGTTGTTTTTTTGGATTTGACACTTTCAATTTTGTACCAGTGCCCGAATACCAGCGGTTTCCCAAATCAAAGTACGAATAAAATGAACCTTGTACCTCCCAAATCAATGGCATTTCATCTTCCAGAATGCTTAATCCTTTTAAAGTGGTTAGGACATCAATATTATAACCGGTTAATGGATATTGCTTATAGTTTCGCTTGTCATAATCATATCCGTATGAGATTGAAAAATATTGATTCGTTGTTTTTCCGTTCCCAAAATAGTTAGGATTCAAAATACTATGGAATCAACAATGGTTGCATTGTTAAATCCTAAAGTCACGTTGTGTTTAAGATTGTATTCTTTTCGATACGAATATCCTAAATAGGCATTTTGGTATTTTAATCCATAGGTTGAATAATCTTTGCGCAGGAATGGTGTATCATACAGCGTGTTATATTGTACTTCTTTTTGCCGGAACCAATTTATTTCAGCGGAAATGCCATGTTTTTTGGAATTTAGGAAATTTGGGATTTGATAATAAACTTGAAACTGTTCTTTGTAGCCCAATCGTACTTTAAGTTTAACGGTTTCGCGCCGGCCCCGGAAATTGTATTTAACCATCAAAAGCCCGTAATTTATCCTCGACCAGTCTTTTTCGTATAAAAAAGAACTCAGGTTTCGGTCGGCTTGTTCTAATATAATGTAAGGCCATAAATACCAGCGTTCTTCAACTACAATATAAATGGATAAAAATATTTCGTGTTCAACCAGCGTGTTAATGGTAATGAAATTGAAAAGTGAAGTATTGAACAAATTATCTTTCGATGTCTGAATAAACCCATCCAATCGCTCTAAGTAAACAGTATCGCCCGGCTGAAAAAGCAACTCCCGGGTTATTACCCGTTCTTTAGTTTTCACATTACCGGCAATAATTATTTTATTAACGATAACATAAGATGAATCGAGCAACGGTTTATCTTTTGCTAATATAGCGGCATTGCCCTTGATTGGAATCAAGAAAGCAATGACTGTAAATGCAAGGAGTGCTAACTTCACTTAAATGCTGATGTATTTGAGAAATGAATCCAGCCTATCTTTAATCAGGCTATCAAGCTCTTTGCTGGTGGAGTGAATGGCTTTAATTTTATAATTATACCGTTCAAAAGTTTGAATTACTGCCGAAAGATCGGTACGATTTATTTTAAGGGTAATCTCAACGGTTTCTGATAAATTGGTAGTACGCACATATAAACTGAGTGTTTTTGCATCGTTGCCTTCAATAATTTGAGCAATTTCGCTTAAAGAATAATCATGCGCATTAAGTTCTAAAACCAATATACCACCTGGGCTATCGGATGACATTAAGTGCGAAAACTCCTGCGCTAATTCGGTGAGTGTTATAACACCTAAATATTTTTCATCTACAGATAGAACGGGTATTAATGTTAATTTATATTTTGCCACCAATTCAGCGGCTTCGTAAATATGCTGATTTTCATAAATAAAAGGACGCGGAATAGATAAGGTGTGACTTAAGACCGGAATCTCAGGATTGTTCATATCAAAAATATCAGTTTCTGAAATCAGCCCCATATACTCTTGATTATCAACAATAGGCAAATGAGAAACCCGGAAAACATCCATCCAGTTTAATGCCTCCGATGCCTTATCATCTTTATGCACCGCGGGAACAATTTCCGATATCAATTCTGATGCTATCATTTAGGTTTATATTTTTGCCTGATACGTTGTAAAAATAGGTAAAATTGAACATTATTGTAATTTTGTTTGATAAATATGACATTTGATGCGATTAAACTATTGATGCAACAATGGCTAAACTAAATTATAAGCATTTTGGTGAAGGATCACCGTTAATTATTTTACATGGATTGTATGGTTCGTCGGATAATTGGGTTTCAATTGCCCGCGAACTGATGAGTAATTTTTCGGTATATCTGGTCGATTTGCGTAATCATGGCGCATCGCCCCATTTGCCGGAGCACAATTATCAGGTAATGGTTGACGATTTATTGGAATTTATGAACGACAAACAACTCTATTCCGCAATAATTATGGGGCATTCCATGGGTGGAAAGGTGGCTATGTGGTTTACTTCCTTATTTCCCGAAAGGGTTAAAAAACTCATTGTGGTTGATATCAGCCCCCGCAGCTATTCTTTATCGTCGGGCGATGCTCAGGTGGAACAACACCAGAAAATATTGAAAGGTTTATTATCAATTCCTTTGCACACCATTGAAAACAGGAAAGAGGTAGAAGAACTAATTAAGGATTCTATTGATTCAGAAAGGGTAGGAAAATTTTTAATAAAAAATCTGCATCGCAATCATGATAAGAGTTTTCAATGGAAAATAAATGTGGATGTGCTTTATCAAAACTTGCCCGCCGTATTGATTGGCTTAGAAGGTGAGGAGCATAATTTGGCGCAATTTAGAGGTACGGTTTTATTTATTAAAGGAGGTGAATCGCATTACATTCAGCCGGCTGATGAGGATCTGATTCGACGGTGTTTTCAAAACGTTAAAATAGTTACCATACCCGGAGCTAGTCATTGGGTTCATGCCGATGCACCCGAAACTTTTTTGCGAGAATTATTTCGTTTTATTCTTTAATTAGTCACCGTTGGAGGGGCTATTTCAACGTGCGTTTCTTCAATGGTCGAATCGCCTTTAAGCTTCAGCAAAACCTTGCCAATAGTTATTACATCTTTTTGGCAATAGCCGGCAATTTTCGATAAATCGCCTTCTTCCCAATAAATTTGATTCACTTTGCTGCCATCAATTTGCGATTTGGGCGAAGGAATATTAAATATAGCAGCCAGCAGATCTAAGGATGTAAAGTGTTTTACATCGCCAAACTTCCATAACTCCATGGTGTCAATGTGGTTTACTTCCCAAGGTTTTTTGCCCGAATTATCCAGAATTTTTGGAATTTTTATTTCATTAATCAGCATTCGGCGTGCTATGTATGGGAAATCAAATTCCTTTCCATTGTGGGCACATAACAAATGCCTATCTTTATTAAAGTGGTTGTTTAATAAAAAAGCAAAATTTTCCAGTAAATTCTTTTCATTATGGCCATAAAATGACTTGATTCGAAATATCCGTTCTTCATCTTTTATAACAATGGAACCTATTGAAATACAAATAATTTTACCAAATTCAGCCCATATAGCTGCTTTTTCATAGAGTTCCTCGGCAGTCTTCCCTTCTTTTTCAATGTACCAGCGCATCTTTTTTGTCCATAATTCCTTGAATCGTACATCCATTTCTGAGAAGTTCTGGTTTTGAGCTGCTGTTTCAATGTCCAGAAAAAGGATGTTTTCTTCTTTAATTTTCTCAAGCATGTTTAATTCTCCTTTTCAAGGTTCATTTTAATAATTGAGGTTAATATGTTTATGGCAACTTTATTGTGACCACCCTGTGGAACAATTAAATCGGCGTAACGGCTGGTTGGTTCAATAAATTGCAAGTGCATAGGTTTTACCGATTGATGGTAGCGTTCCATTACCACTTCAAGCGTTCGTCCCCGTTCAATAATATCGCGGTTTATCACCCGTATCAATCGGTCATCGGCATCGGCCGAAACAAATACCTTTATATCGCAGAGGTCGCGCAGTTTCGGGTCACTTAAAATTAAAATTCCTTCCACAATAATTACTTTGCGGGGTTTTATGGTTCGTGTTTCCGATGATCGGGTGCAAGTTAAATAGCTATAAATGGGTTCTTCAACCGATTTACCATTTTTTAATTCTGATAAATGTTTGGTCAATAAATCAAATTCAATAGCATCGGGGTGGTCAAAATTTATTTTTTGGCGTTCTTCAAGGGGCAAATGCCCACTGTCTTTGTAATAGGAATCTTGCGTTACCAAAGCTACTTCGTTGGCTGTTAAACTAGCCATTATTTTTTTTACTACGGTTGTTTTTCCAGAACCGGTTCCCCCTGCAATTCCTATTACCAGCATCGTACGTGTTATTTTTTTTATAATCTTTAAAGGCAAGGCAAGATACAATTTTTATAGATAAATTAAAGTATTTTTCATTGCTCTTGACCGAACTCAGTTTTTAAAAATTGAATAAGGCAGTAGTTTCCTTTTCCACTTTGAGTTAGTTTTCTACTTTTGCAATCATAAACTAAAAGTATTCCAATGAAATCGTTATACCCTTTGAAATTCAATCCAATCCTAAAAAACAAAATTTGGGGCGGTGATCGTTTACGGATGCAATTGCATAAACATTCGAAACCTCAGGATAAAGTAGCTGAAAGTTGGGAATTGTCGGGGGTTGAAGGTGATATTTCGGAAGTTACAAACGGCTTTTTGGTGGAGAATAATATTCAGGAATTAATTGAAGTATATATGGGTGATTTAGTAGGTGAGAAGGTGTATGAACAATTTGGAAACGAATTTCCTCTTTTAATAAAATTCATTGATGCCAATGATTACCTTTCGCTTCAGGTTCACCCGGATGAAGAAATGGCCAATGAACGTCACAGCTCCCACGGTAAAACAGAAATGTGGTATGTTTTGGATGCTGAAAAAGAGGCCGAACTTATTGTTGGGTTTAATCAGGAAATGGATAAAGAAAAGCTTTTGGATTACTTTGGCAGTGGGCGGTTACGCGAACTATTGAATTATGAAAAAGTAACATCGGGTGATGTGTTTTTTATACCTGCAGGACGCATACATGCTACGGGTCCTGGAATATTGTTTGCTGAAATACAGCAAACATCGGATCTTACCTACCGTATTTATGATTGGGATAGGATGGGTGATGATGGAAATCCCAGGCAATTGCATCTGGAATTGGCTATAGACGCTATTGATTATGAGCATCATGGTGCTTTTAAAACTCCCTATTCGCTTGAAAAAAACAAAAGCAGTAAAATAGTTAAGTGCCCTTATTTCACCACTAATATTATATCATGTGATAAACCAATGGATGTTGACTATCACACGCTTGATTCATTTGTTGTTTATATGATGGTTGAAGGAGAAGCAATTATTAAATATGATGAGGAGGAATTGGAAGTTACCATTACAAAAGGTGAAATTGTATTGATACCCGCTGAGATAAACGAAATTCATTTAATCCCCAGATCCGGAACCGCTAAAATGTTGGAGGTTTATATTGAAATGGAATAACGCCAGGCACTAGCGATTTATTCTATTTCTTTATTCTTTTTCTTATCAAGTTGTTTCGCATTCTGTCCAGTGACAACTTTTTTTCCTGTTTTTGCCTCAATTTCACGCCTCGTATTTCCGGCAATCGTTCCTCCTTGTTGTGCAATTTTCTTATTAGCCTCAAATGTTTTAGGTTTCTTCTCCTTGGAAATTTCAGTTGTCGTGGCTTCAGCTAACATATTAAGCACCAATTCAAGATTTGTCATGTGGTCTCGAAGATTCTCTTTCTTCAAATCCTTAAAGCTCTTATATTGCTTGGTTGTGAATCCACTCCATGCTTTTGTAATTTCATCAGTCAGAATTGCATATTCCTGTCCTTTTTGCACTCCTCTGTTTTCCCATTCATCGGTCAATTCTTTACGAACCTCGATGCTTTTCAATCGTTGGTTTATCCACTCTTTACTGTAACCTTTACGCAAATAGGTTTCCATTATACGGTCAATTCCTAATTCTGGGTCTTCAATTTCATCAATACGCTCACGAGCAACCTGTGCTAACCAAATTTTAAATGGCTCTGCTTTAGGAGATGGGATACTTTGAATTAATCTGAAAAGTTGTTCGGTATCAGCGACATCTGTCAACCTCAATTTTCCATCATCTGCAATTAATTTCAACTGTCCGATTTTTTCGGACAGTTCACTTCCTTCTTTTTTTAGCTTTGTTTTTAAGTCGCTCCAATATTTTCGTGGACGGTCTGTATCTGTAAGTACTTCAATAACATCAATTATTGAAAAATACCATTTTTCTTCGTCATCTTTCCATGTGGAGCGTACCTGTTTTTGCTCAAAAAGTTTTATCGCCGTTTCTTTTATCATTGTCAAAACATTATACTAGCAAATGTATATAATATAGTTGGAGAGCCAATTTGTTAATTAAGTTTTGTATATAGCATAATTGGCTGTAATTTTGCCACCAGTTGTTTTACTATAAAATTATTAGGATGTTAAATAAAATTACTATCGTAAGCATTGTACTATTATTATTGTTTCATGTAAATGTATTTGCTCAAAAAGTGGAACAATTAGAAGGTTTTAACCGAATTGAGTTATTTGGAAAGATTGAAGTCCGCTTAGAGGTTGCAGATGTAGACTCAATGGTAATTGAATCGGGTACTTTTGATGTGGATAAAATTTATTATTCAGTAAAAGATAGTGTTTTATCGGTTAAGTTAACTTACGAATTTCCGCAGGAGATAAAAGTACGAGTAACCATTTTTTACAAAAACTTGAAAACATTGGAAGCCGGGGGAGGAATTAAATTATACAACAAAGGGGCTCTCAAAGGTAAATTAATTGAATTAGCAGCAAAATCGGGTAGCGATTTTGATTTGTTAGTTGGCACCGATTCTATTTTGATGAAAGTTAACAAAGGAGCTTTTGTAAGGTTAAGTGGTTCTTCAAGAGTAGTAAATTTGTCAACTTCTACCGGTGGAGATTACCGGGCAACGGAACTTGAAAATGAGGTAACTTATGCTAAAATGAGCGGGGGAAGTGCCGAAGTTGCTCCTAAATTGCTACTGGATGCTAATGTAAGTTTTGGTGCCACGTTAAAATATAAGGATAAACCGAGTCGCATCAAGCGTTCGGAAAAATTTGGTGGGAGTATTTCCCAACTTGAAGATTTTTAATAAAACATAGTATGGAAATTAAAACTGCAGAATTTATTATAAGCAACACCGATTATAAAAAATGCCCGGCGCCCAATTTACCGGAATATGCCTTTATCGGGCGGTCGAATGTAGGTAAATCGTCGCTAATTAACATGTTAACCAATCACAGTAAATTGGCTAAAGTTAGCGGTCAGCCTGGGAAAACGCAGCTTATTAATCATTTTAAAATAGATAATTCCTGGTATTTGGTCGATTTGCCTTGTTATGGTTTTGCTAAAGTGTCAAAATCGCAACGTGAAAAATGGCAGCAATTCATTCAGGATTATATTGTCCATCGCGAAAATTTGTATTGCCTGTTTGTATTGATAGACTCGAGGCATGAACCTCAAAAAATTGAACTGGAATTTATGCAATGGCTTGGAGAAAAAGGAATTGCGTTTGCCATTGTTTTTACTAAAACAGATAAGTTGACTAAAAACCACCTTGAGAAAAATAGTTACGGATATAAAAATGAATTATTAAAGAATTGGGAAGAACTGCCACCTATATTTATTACCTCAGCTGAAACGAAAATGGGTAAAGATGAATTGCTGCTTTTTATTGATAATGTTTCAAAAAAGAATCCAATTCAATAATTGGGATTAATTCATGATTCTTCAATAAAAGAAAGTTATAATTAACAATTTTTAGTAGGTAAAGAAACTTGTTTTTAAAAAGTAGAAAATACTATTTGGAATATCAATATTTTACTAATTTTGAAGCGGCATCATCGAAATCTTAAATTTCAGAAAATCAATTCTTTATGTCTCTAACGGCTCCTATCAAAATCTTTTCCGGTACCGAATCGAAATACTTAGCAGAAAAAATTGCTGAAAGTTACGGTACTTATTTAGGTAGAACTTCTGTCCAACGTTTCAGCGATGGAGAGTTTCAACCCTCTTATGAGGAAACAGTTCGCGGTTCGCATGTTTTTGTAATACAATCTACTTTTCAACCGGCGGAGAATTTGTTTGAGTTATTGCTCATGATTGATGCAGCAAAAAGGGCTTCGGCTTATGAAATTGTAGCTGTTATGCCCTATTTTGGTTATGCCAGGCAAGACAGGAAGGACAAGCCAAGGGTATCAATCGGAGCAAAATTGGTGGCTGATTTATTGGAAGCTGCCGGCGTTTCAAGGGTAATGACCATGGATTTGCACGCCGATCAGATTCAAGGATTCTTTAATATTCCGGTCGATCACTTGTATGCGTCATCCATTTTTACACCCTACATCCGAGGGTTAAATCTTGAAAACTTAACCATTGCGGCCCCTGACATGGGCGGTTCAAAGAGAGCTTATGCCTATTCTACTTTTTTAGGAACTGGGGTAGTAATTAGCCATAAAAGCCGTTCCAGAGCCAATGAAATTGGAGATATGAAAGTTATTGGCGATGTGAAAGATAAAAATGTAGTGATTGTGGATGATATGGTAGATACCGCCGGAACAATTACTAAAGCTGCCGATATTATGATGGACAATGGGGCAATTAGTGTAAGGGTAGTTGCTACTCACCCGCTGCTTTCAGGACCCGCTTATGATAGAATTGAAAAGTCGGCTATTACTGAAATGATTGTTACCGACACCATTCCATTAAAACGTACTTGTGATAAAATAACGGTGCTTTCTGTAGCTGATTTATTTGCCAATACCATTAAGAGCGTTTATAATCAGCGCTCCATAAGTTCAAATTTTTTATTTTAGAGTCCATCAAAACCGATTCTGAATAAAAATTACTTCAAGGTTAAGTAGATTTGATGAATAGGTTGTTACTTGAATGGGGATTCATGAAATTAAAACAGCAACTTTAACTATTGATTCATATTAATTTATATCTTTGCACCCGCAAAAATTATTGTCTAACGTGTAATGGGAGTCTCGGACTCAAGTAGCACATAAAGTTTTAGGAAATGAAAACCTTTGAAATTAAAGGAAGTTTAAGGTCTGATGTTGGTAAGAAATCAACTAAGGCATTACGTACTCAAGGATTGGTACCTTGTGTGATGTACGGTGGTAAAAGTAACATACACTTTTCAGTGATTGCAAAAGATTTTACTCATCTGGTTTATTCACCCAATGTTTATTTGGTTGACTTGGACATTGATGGAAAAAAATATCAGGCAACCATGCAAAATCTTCAATTCAATTCAGTTTCCGATGATATTGATCATGTCGATTTTCTTGAAATTAAAAAAGACAGAGAATTAACTATTGAAATACCAGTAAAACTTACCGGTTTGGCCGAAGGGGTTAAACAAGGGGGTAAATTGATGTTGAAAATGCGTAAACTCCATGTTAAAGGGTTATCTACCAATTTTCCTGACACTTTGGATGTAGATATAGCTAAACTGGAATTAGGAAAATCAATTAAAGTAGGAGAATTAAAATTTAAAGGGTTAGAGTTATTGGATTCAAAAAATGCAGTAATTGCTACCGTTCGTTTGACTCGTAGTGCAATGTCAGCAAAAGAGGCTACACCAGCAAAATAACATTCTAAACAATGAAATATCTTATTGCGGGGTTAGGCAATATTGGATTTGAATATTCCAACACCCGTCATAATATTGGATTCCAAGTATTGGACGCTTTAGCTAAAGCGTCCAATCTTGTTTATACTGATAAACGACGCACTTCCTATACTGAGTTGAAGCATCGTGGTCGGACAATTATTCTAATTAAACCAACCACTTACATGAATTTGAGTGGAAAAGCCGTTCATTATTGGATGCAAGAAGAAAAAATTCCTATTGAAAACTTGTTAGTAATAGCCGATGATTTAGCCATCCCTTTTGGTAAAATCCGCATCCGTGCAAAAGGAAGCGATGCCGGCCACAACGGATTGAAAAGCATTACTGAATTTTTAGGTACCGACGCATACTCCCGATTGCGTTTTGGAATTGGCAGTGAATTTGGAAGGGGTCAACAGGTTGATTATGTATTAGGTCAATGGACAGCTGATGAGGCATTGGCATTACCCGAGCGGATTGAGAAATGTGTGGAGGCAATTCTGGTATTTCCGCTAATTGGGATTCAGGAAACTATGAACCAATTCAACAACAAATAGAGTATTTAGATAACCCCGACATAGAAATTGTTGTAATTCACCAAATATATGAACAGTATAAAGTGAATTACTTACAATTTCTTAGTCGATTGAGCGATTTGCAATGGCAAATCGCTCAATTTGGGTTCTATTCTATTTCAATGAGCAATTCATTTTTGGGAACCATAACCCCTTCCTTTACATGAATGGTTTTAACTATTCCACTTACAGGCGTTTCCACTAGGTTTTTCATTTTCATTGCTTCGAGCAATAATAATTTAGTTCCCTGTTTAACTTTTTGTCCTTCCTTAACAAATATTTTAAGGATATTTCCCGGTATATAGGCTTTAATTATCTTTGGGTTGTTTGCCTCCCATTTTTTCCGGTTTATAAACTTCGCAGTTAACGTAGTTTTATAATTGGTTCCACCAATACACAATGTATCCAGTTTAACTTTCTTTTCCATACAATATTGGTTTAAAATGGAGGAATTCCATGTTTCTTTTTCGGACGGCCATCGTTTTTATTTTTTGAAACTTCAATGGCGTGCATTAACAACTTGCGTGTTTCCTTAGGCTCAATTACTGTGTCGATATACCCTTTTGCTGCCGCAACATACGGATTTGCAAATTTTTCTTTGTACTCTTCCACCTTTAACTTACGCATTGCATCCGGGTTTTCAGCTTCCATAATCTCCTTACGGAAAATAATATTAGCCGCTCCTTCAGGTCCCATAACTGCTATTTCAGCACTGGGCCAAGCAAAAACGAAATCGGCACGAAGGTGACGCGAATTCATGGCAATATAGCCGCCACCATAAGCTTTACGCAAGATAACTGTGATTTTAGGCACCGTAGCCTCGCTGTATGAATACAATATTTTTGCTCCATGTCGGATAACTCCGGCATGTTCCTGATCAACACCGGGCAAATAACCGGGCATGTCTTCTAAAGTAACCAAAGGAACATTAAAGGCATCGCAATAACGAATAAAACGGGCGGCTTTATCGGAACTATCGCAATCGAGCACCCCAGCCAATACCATGGGTTGATTGGCAACAAAACCAATAGTTTCGCCATTGATGCGACCAAAACCAATTACTATGTTACGGGCAAAATCGGCTTGCACCTCAAAAAAGTCGGAATCATCAGCAATAGCTCTGATAACATCGCGCACATCATAAGGTTGCGAAGGATCACTGGGAACTATTTGTTCAATATTGAATTCCGATTTAGGTTCTTTTGGAGGAAAAGGTCTGGCTTTTTGGCTGTTATTCCATGGAATGAAAGTGATTAATTTTTTAATTTGATCGAAACATTCCACTTCGCTTTTAGCAAAAAAATGAGCACTTCCGGTAACTTCGCTGTGCACTCTTGCACCGCCCAACTCTTCCATCGAAATCTCCTCACCTAACACTGTTTTAATAACTTCCGGACCGGTGATAAACATTTTTGAAATATTATCAACCACAAAAACAAAGTCGGTTAAAGCAGGAGAATACACTGCACCGCCGGCGCAAGGTCCCAAAATGATCGATAATTGCGGAATTACTCCTGATGACAAGGTATTGCGAAAGAAAATTTCGCCATAACCAGCCAATGAGTTAACCCCTTCCTGAATACGGGCACCCCCGGAGTCGTTGATTCCAATCAATGGCACGCGCATTTTGAGTGCATGATCCATAATTTTGGTTATTTTACGGGCATGACTGTAACCAAGAGAACCTCCGGCAACCGTAAAATCCTGAGCATAAATGCAAATAGGTGCTCCATAAATGGTTCCTGTTCCGGTAATTACTCCATCGCCATGAAGTACTTTAGTAGCCATCCCAAAATCGCGGGCTTCGTGCTCAACAAACAAATCATATTCATGAAACGACTCTTTATCGAGAATTGCCAGAACACGTTCACGGGCTGTTAACTTACCAATAGCTTTTTGCTTTTCAATGGCTTGATCTCCACCTCCCATTTGAACCTGTTCCCTCCTCTTTAAGAGGTCCAGTGTTTTTTGTTTTAACGACATAATAAATTATTTTTGATTAAACATCATAATTCCAATATATTAGGAAATTGAAACTCCCAATAAAAATTGTGTCACAAAGGGATGCAAGTTAGTAATTATAAATTAATCTGGATTTTCAGTAGGCTGAGTTTTGCCATTGTTTATTACCGAAATTTAATTATAAACAAAGCTTATTTAGCTGCTTTCCGATAAAGAAATAAACCAATTGCTAAATATACAATATTTGGAATCCATACGGCTAAAAGTGGATTCATGTTTGCATTGGTTGCTAAAACAGTGGATACTTGCATAAACATGATGTACGAAAAAGCCAGAAAAATACCGATGCCAATATTTAGACCAATGCCACCCCGTGTTTTACGGGAAGATATGCATACACCGATAAGAGTAAGAATGATGGTTGAAAATGGGTAAGCAAAGCGTTCATGCTTCTCAATTTGCCATAAGGTAACGTTTTCAGAACCAATCATCTTTTCTTGAGCAATAAATTCATTCAATTCCTTATAATTCATGCCTTCCACAATATTTTTGCGATGTCGGAAATCAGAAGGCAGCATATTCAGGGTAGTATCCAGTCGGCGTCCGGATAGTATCGAATCAGTTCCATCGGTAAAATTCCGTATCATATAATTGGTAATTTTCCACTTGTTTAAGGTGGTATCCCATTGCACAAAATCGGAAATAAGTTTAGATTTTAACTCACCGTTCTCAAATTTTTCCATGGAAAATTTATACCCAATATCATATACATTATTGTAACTCTCCATATAAATAAAATTCTCAGGGAGTATTTGCCGATGAATGTTTTTGTCATCGTTCCGGAACCTGACTTTTATGTATTTTTCTTCAAATTCAAGCCTTTTTTTATTAGCCGGGGGAATTACCCAGTTTATTAATGTAAAGGAAAAAATAGTAAGAATAAATGACGCCACAAAATAGGGGAACATTAACCGACGAAAACTTACACCACTGCTCAATATGGCTATAATTTCAGAATTCCCGGCTAATTTTGATGTAAAGAATATAACCGAAATGAAGGTAAATAATGCGGAAAATAAATTAGCAAAATAAGGAATAAAGTTAACGTAATATTCAAAAATAATGGCTCTTATAGGCGCTTCCTTTTCAAGAAAATCATCAATCTTTTCTGACACATCGAAGATGACAACGATACAAATAATTAATAAGAGAGAGTAAAAAAAAGTACCCAAAAACTTTTTAATGAAATATAAATCAAGCTTTTTCAATCGAATCAATATTATGTTGCCAAAATTAAAACTATTTTACAATCGAACGGCCAAATTCTTAACCATTTGATCTTTCCATTCTGAAAACGTTCCATCACTTATTTTAGTACATGCCGTTTTAACCAACCACAAATAAAAGGCCAAGTTATGGATGCTGGCTATTTGTGGCCCTAACAACTCCTTTGAAACAAACAGATGTCGCAAATAAGCTCTGGAATAATAACTATCAACGTAGGAAGTACCTTCGGAATCGACGGGAGAAAAATCGTTTTCCCATTTTTTATTCTTTATATTTATGATGCCTTGACTGGTAAAAAGCATCCCATTTCTTCCATTGCGTGTTGGCATTACACAATCAAACATATCAACTCCGCGACTGATACCTTCCAGAATATTCACTGGTGTGCCTACTCCCATCAAATAGCGGGGCTTATCGGCTGGCAAAATGCTATTAACTACCTCGGTCATTTCGTACATCACTTCGGTAGGCTCACCAACGGAAAGGCCTCCAATGGCATTGCCTTCGCGCTGCAATTCAGCAATTTGGTAGGCGGCTTTTTTCCGCAAATCAGCAAAACCACCCCCTTGAACTATTGGAAAAAAAGTCTGGCTATGGCCGTATAACGGTTGTGTTTCATCAAATCGCTTTAAACCACGGGTGAGCCAATGCATCGTCAGGTCGAGCGATTTATCCACATACTTATAATCAGCCGTTCCCGATGGGCATTCATCAAAAGCCATCATGATGTCGGCACCAATAATTCGTTGAATATCCACTACATTTTCAGGAGTAAACTCATGTGCCGAGCCGTCGATATGCGACCGAAAGCTTGCACCTTGTTTGGTGAGTTTTCGGTTTTCCGACAGTGAAAAAACCTGATATCCGCCACTATCGGTTAATATAGGATTGTTCCAATTCATGAATTTATGCAAACCACCGGCTTGTTGTAAAATTTCGGTTCCTGGACGCAAATACAAATGGTAGGTATTTCCCAGGATTATTTGAGCTTTAATATCGTCTTTTACTTCCCTTTGGTGCACCCCTTTAACGGTTCCTATGGTTCCCACAGGCATAAAAATGGGAGTCTGTATTTTCCCGTGATCGGTAGTTATTTCACCCAATCGGGCATTTGTTTTGGTATCTATTTTCAATAACCTGAATTCCATATATATGCTTTAAGGGCTGCAAAGATACATAAATTTGAGAGGCTAAAAAGTATGCCTATAAATATGGGTGTACGACATTTTTCTCATTTTTTGAATTACGCTACTGCTTTCAAATAATTAACGATAGGCACAGTGTTTTTGGTATGAAATTATTGGTGATATTCCGCTTCGCTGCATGAGGGTTTCGCCGTTGCAGGGCGATTTCCTGTCAAGATAAATGAAAGTTGAAAGGGGCTACTCCCAATCCCAAGTCCTAGGGATCGGTAAGCGATAGCGAAAAATAACAAAACGCAGAATGATCAATCACATCTATTTAATAATTAGCATTTTAACTTTGGTCATATTTTGATTTTTGAGTATTTATTTTTTGATATTTCTTTTTGACGCTAATTAAAGAAGGCATCTATTTTTTGAATAGCCGTGGGAAGGGCAAAAACAACTACTCTATCCTGTGGTAGGATTTGAGTATCGCCTACAGCAATAAAACTGGACCTATCACGGATTACTCCTCCAATAACTGCATCCTTTGGGAATCCAATCTCGTGAAGGGTTCCTTTGGTTATTTTTGAATTGTTTTTTACTACAAACTCCAACACTTCGGCATCGGAACCTGTAAGGCAAAGAAAGGAGGGGACTTCAGCAGTCATGGTAAACCGCAGGATGTAACTGGCTGCTATGAGCTTTTTATTTATAATGGCATCAATTCCCATGCTTTCGGCTAAATGCAGGTACTCCATATTTTCCACGGAGGCTATGGTTTTTTTTACGCCCATATTTTTGGCCTGAATGCAGGATAATATGTTAAGCTCATCGTTTCCGGTTACGCTGATAAATACATCCATTAATGCCAAACCTTCTTCTTTTAACGCGTCAATATCCCTACCATCGGCATTTATAACCAACGAGTCGGTTAAATAATCGGCTAAATGCTCCGATTTGGTCTTGTCAATTTCAATGATTTTAATGTTGCTGTTTTTTCCTAATACATGGGCAGCCCTAACACCCATTTGGCTTCCACCTAAAATCATTATATTATTGCATGCCAATCGTTTGGTTCCAGCAAATTTCATCATGGGTGATACCCCGGTTTGATTGGTGATTACGTAAACCAAATCGTTTTCGCGAAATACCTCATCCGGATGTGGAATGGCTGTTTTTCCATCACGGGCAATAGCTAACGCCCTAAATACCATTTCTTTGCTATTAACGGCGACATCTATCAAACGTTTTCCAATAATTGGGGCATCCACTTCTAACTTAATTACATACAGCGAAAGATTTCCCCCACTAAAGTTAAACACCTCCGATGTTCCTGTCTCGTTAAGCAAGTTAACAATTTCACGGGCAGCTAGTTTTTGAGGATAAATAAGGGAATCGATACCCATAGTAAATAAGTGGGCTTTATTGAGAGGCAGTAAATATTCCTGACTATCGATTCGGGCAATGGTTCTTTTTGCACCCAAATGTTTGGCTAACATGCAGGCGGTTATATTAATTTCGTTACTATGGGTGAGGGCTACAAACAAATCTGCTTTTTTGATTCCGGACTCTTTTAAATCGGCAAATGAGGTAGCCGAACCATGAATGGTCATCACATCGTAATGAGTAGTTACCTCCAATAGCATCTCTTCCCTTTTATCCATAACTACTATTTCATGGTTTCCGATGGAAAGCAATTTAGTCATGTGCATTCCAATTGCACCCATACCTGCAATGATAATTCTCATCTGAAAAAAAAATTTGGGTACAAAGTAATATATAAAGAGTCAATATTTTATTGATTGGTTCAACTATTTTTGATTTGATGAAAGAGTTGAGAACCAAATATAATGATGTGTATTTTTAGAAGTGAATTCAAAAAATTAATAATCCCCGGTTTATGGTAAGGGCATCATAAAAGCCCCCATTTCATTGGTTAAATACACGTTGTTTTTAGCGTCTTTTACTGCCCATTGATTGGTCTGCCATGCAGGAACCGATCCATCGATAACCACTTGATTAAATGATAGTTTTGGTGAAAATACGTTGATTCCATACGATGGTTTCCCGGTTACCAAAAGCAGATCCAATTTTAATGAATCGGTCAGATTTAAGTAATTGGGAATACCGGAACCAACAAACATCCCTTTTACGTTTCCAAATTTCCAAAATCCCGATTCATAATAAATGGGTCCTTCCGAAAATAAGGTATCCAATCGTTCCAATAAATTGTAGCTGTTTTTTTGAGTCCCCCAAAAAAAGTTAGCATCAGCTACAAATTTTGATGTGTATGAATCGGAAATTGCATCTTTTGAAGTAAACCACCACGAGGAATTACCATTAATAAATTGTATGGCTGTTTGTCTTGGAAGCTGATATATACAGATAGCTGTATTATTTTTCTGACGAATTGAGATTTGTGAAAATACCATAGAATAGAACAGCAATGTTATAAGAGAAGCCATGACCCAGCGGTAATGTTTGGTTAGTAGCCAAGCTATAATAAAGGTTAGGAGTGCATAAATTAATAACAGCATAAAACCATTCATGGGTATATTCTCAATTCGAGCATAAGGAAGGGTATTTATCCATTCAACAAAACCATTAGTGAACAGCAAAATATAATTCAAAATGTATCCAAGGGCATGAACTAAAAATGGAATTTTTGAAACTGCTAATAAAAGTATTGCTAAATTGATAAGTATTGTTGCAGCAATAACTACCACTATGTTCGATAACCAAAAATAGGTGGGGAAAATATGGAAATAATAAAGACTCAATGGTGTAGCTACCAATTGAGCGGCAATTGAAACAGCAGTTAATGACCACATATAATCGCCAATTTTGTTTTTAATGTACCACTGATTGTATATTTTAGGATATAAAAAAACTATCCCAAATACTGCTGTGTAGGAAAGTTGGAATCCAATATCAAAAAGCCAAAGCGGATTAATTATTAATAGAAAAACAGCTGAAGCTGCCATTGAATTGTAAATATTTATTCTCTTTTTGAGCAAATAGCCGAACAAAACAAATGTAAACATGACACTAGCCCTGCAAACTGATGGCGATAATCCAGTTATAAAAGCATAAGCCCAAAGAGCAATAATTATAATCACATATTTCATTTTTGAGTTCTTCGATATAACGGGTATTCCTTTAAAAATAAAGCTCAGCATTACAAAAATTATTGCAACATGCGAACCAGATACTGATAAAATATGAACAGCTCCGGCACCAGTATATGCATCACGGATTTTTGCGTCCATACTATTCTGATAACCTAAGGTTAATGCTGATAATACTGCCAGTTCATCTCCTTTAATTCCTGCAATTTCAAAAACTGATATCAGGTAATTTCTGAGATTAAGCGCTTTTTCAAAAATACCCTGTGGGTTTACCTCAATTAATTTCCAATCTGTCGATTTTAAGTAAATAGTACTTTCAATCTGTTTCAAACTTAAGTAGCGCTGGTAATCGAACCCAAAAGGATTGGTTCCTTGCAGCTTTTTGCTGATTTGAGTTTTAAATAATAGCTGTTGTCCGGCCTTTAAACTAATGGATGCGGAATCTTTTTCTAGTAGCACAAGAAGCTTGGCATCTTGCACCTTCCATTCGTTGCCAACCAATTGAGATTTTACATGTATTTCGGTTTTTAGGGTCTTTTCTTTTTCAATGGGCAAAGTAGTTATTTTCCCTACGAACCACAAAGCATCCTTTTCATTATTGGAATTTCCGATGTGGTTGGTAAGTTGATTTCCGGTTAGCAATAATCCAATGCTATAAATGAAACCGGTTACAGCAATACCTTTCAAATAGTGCCACCGATAACTTAATTGTATTGCGTAAAACCCATAAAAAGTGATAGCAAAAATCAGTAGGATTCCGAATGAAATCTGAAATGAAAGATTAAAATAATACCTCGATACGATACCTGCGATTAGTGGTAGCAGAAATCGGATGAATGGATGTCCCTTAAAAAAACTCATCGTCATGTATGGGGTTTTTTCAAAGAATGAATGTACAAAAAATGAAAATGGGAAACAAAAATGAAATAATAAACCTTTTATACCCACCCCAGCTCTCCCTCGGTTACTGAGCGGTGGTTACTGAGCGAAGCCGAAGTAAGTCGAAGTAAAGGAGGGAGCAGGAGAATCTATTTTCCCTTATTTTTTTCTTGAAAAATCTTCACCAATTCCTCGGGGCTTTTACCTAAATATTCTAACGATGCTTTGGCATCTTTAACCAATAGATGGTTCGGAAACTGAATAATAAATTCGTTGTAATACTGACCCGCTTTTTTAAGATCATTTAACTGGTTTTCAAAAACAAAAGCTTTTAAAAAAACACACTCCGGAACTTTTGAAAAAGTAGGGAAATTGGTAATTATTTTATCGAAGTAAAATATGGATTGAGTGCCAAGCTTCAAATTCATAGCTATTTCGCCAGCTTTGTATAAATAGTTGGCCGACAAGCTATCATCGGGATATTGTTTTGAAAAATTAACGTAAGTGTCAATTAATTGCAACCCTTTTGAGCGATCAATTTCCTGAGCCTCAAACAATACTTTTTCCTGAATAGCAATGGCATTGATTTGTTCTTTTTTTACATCTTTAATGCATGAGCTTACTAATGTAATAACAATGATTCCGAGGGCAATTAATATTTTGTGATTCATTTTCTTTAGTTTTTTACTTCTTGCAATTTAATTAAATGGTACTAAAGATCACTTTATTTTTCAAAAATAAAAGATCTTCTGTTAGCGGTGTTGCCACCCATTTTTCGTTAATCATAATGATATCTACATTTTGCAATATGAATTTCACCTTCTTTCACTTTGTAAATTAGTCGAT
>JBAYKX010000005.1:0-158009 GCA_041664345.1 Salinivirgaceae bacterium | reverse complement strand
TTTGGAAAAACAAATCACTCAATCGACTAAGAAATTGTAAGTAATTCACTTGATACCGTTCATCTGTTTGATGAGCTGCAACAATTTCTAGGTCGGGGTTATACCTAAGTAAAGCGCTTTTTCCCCCGAAGTCTCGGGGTCAAATCGCTCAACTTAGGTATTAGTTGTAGTTTGATTTTCCTTTGCGAACCCCTTGATTTTATATGTTCAGGAAGAACCATTTATATTGCATTGTCATTACGCAGAATTTGAGTATTTTGCTTCAAATTTAATTGGTTGCAAAGGGTATGATACAAAAACTGGAGATTATTAATAACTGGAATCTTAAAAAACTTCTGGTTGAACTGGAAACAGGGCATATTAAAATTCCTAAATTTCAACGCGATTATATTTGGGAGAAAAGCAAGGTGGTGAAATTGTTAAATTCCATTTACCATCAATACCCGATAGGATCCTTTTTCTTTTGGATAGCTCCTGAAAAATATGGCTCTTTTATTAGAGAAAATGAGGAGTTAGGCATTAAACCGGCTCAGCAAAATGGAACCTTTCAGTTTATGCTCGATGGGCAACAGCGAATGATTTCATTGTATGTTTCGCTCAGGGGAAAAACTCTATCAAATACCGATTACAGCACCCTTTGTTTTAATCCACAAAAAAAAGAGTTCCGGGTTCCCCGAAGCCAGCGCGAAAAATATAACATCCCGGCATGGAAACTTTTTGACAATAAGGCTTATGGCGAAGTTTACAGCGAACTGGTAACCGGAACAGCCAGCCAAAGCCAAAGTATAGCCGAAAATTGGCGCGAATGTCAGGAAATATTTTCCAATTATCCCATTAGCATTGTTAAAGCTCTGAATGAAGAATTGGATGATGTGGTAGAAATTTTTGAACGCATTAATGAAGGAGGAAAACATCTCACGGTTTTTGATTTGATACATGCCACCACATGGTCCGAAGATTTCGATTTGAAGGAATGCATTGCTGAATTTAATAACAGAGAACAGAATCGAAAATTTGGCACTTTCAGTAATAAGGTCTTTACCCTTTCGCTGGCAATGAATACCTTCGATGATGCCCGCACTTTGTATCAACTCCGGTTGACCCCGAACCAATGCAAATATATATGGCCCCGGACCAAAACAGCTTTGCTGGCAACCTTAGAATTCTTAAAGCAAATGCATTTAACCGGCGATTTAACGGCTTATCATAATTTCATTCCAATTATACAATACTATTTTTTCAGAACCGCCCATAAAGAGATAAAAGCAGAACACCAGAAAGCCATTGAAAAATGGTTTTGGGATGCCAAGTTTTCAAAACGATATGCCACTTCGGTTTATACCCGGATGAAAGAGGATGGCAACTGGATTTTGGAATTATTAGGTGAACCCCATGATTGAAAGAGATCGGTTTAAAAGCGTAGGAGTATTTCCCGGTTCGCCTAAATGGGAAGCCAGTATTGAACGCGTACAAGTGCTTTATAAACGGGAAGATGAAATTCGAACAGAATTCTTCAGAGATTATAACCGAATCCTTCATTGTAAGGCGTATCGGCGCTTGAAACATAAAACGCAGGTTTTTTTTGCCACAAAAAACGACCATATCTGCACCCGCATGGAGCATGTGTCGCATGTAGCCTCGGTAAGTGAAACCATTGCCGGATATTTAGGTTTAAATACCGATTTAACCCGGGCCATTTCATTGGGTCATGATTTAGGCCATGCGCCCTTTGGCCATAAAGGTGAAGTAATTTTAAAATCGTTGGCTAAAAAGCATCTGGATCAAACTTTTTGGCATGAGCAGAATAGCCTTTGGTTTGTTGATAAATTAGAAACGTTAAACGACCAAAATGGACGAAAACAGCCATTAGCCCTTACTTATGGAGTTCGCGATGGAATTATATCCCATTGTGGTGAGGTAAATGAAAACGCAATAAAACCAAGAACGGAAGCTATAAATTTGTACGATATAAAAAAGCCCAATGAATTTGCCCCATATACCTGGGAAGGTTGCGTGGTAAAAATATCGGATAAAATAAGCTATTTGGGTCGCGATATAGAAGATGCTATCACATTGAAAATTTTAAAGCGAAACCAGTTAAGAGAGCTCAAACAAATTGTTGAAAAGGTGAGTAACCATTCCATTAAAGAAATCAACAATACGGTTTTAATGCACGACTTTATTATAAACCTTTTGGAAAAGAGCTCGCCTGAAGATGGAATCCGCTTTAGTGATGATTACCTGGAATTAATAAATTCGGTAAAAGGGTTTAACTACAAGTACATTTATAACCATCCCCGATTGATTTATTTCCATGCCTACGCCGAATTAATACTTACCTCAATATTTAACCTGTTAGCCGACTTATATACCAAGGAACAAACAGAAGAAGAAGTAATTAAATTCATGGAGTTTTATCCGATATTGGGAGCCTCGTTTTTAGATTGGATGCAAAACTACATGCAACCCGATTTTGGGCAAAAAGTATTGTATGCTACCGATAATCAAGCGGTTTATAATATTTCCAGCTACTCCGATTACATCAAATCGGTGATTCATTACATTTCATCAATGACCGATAATTTTGCCATAAATATATTTAATGAGGTAACAAAATTCTGATTTTTTATACGCCTAATTTGCTATCTTTATCGCCTACAATAATTTACAATGCGCCAATTCCGATATATAGCAATACTTACTTTTTTGGTCCTGGGTAGTGGACAGAAGTCGCAAAGTCAGCCCGATGTTGATAGTTTGCTCACACAGCTAACCACTACAACCAATGATACCATTTATGTTGATATTTTAAATCAATTGTCGAAAGCCTGCCGATGGAACCAACCCATTGAAGCTATTGATTATGCGGTTAAAGCAGAAAAAATATCTCAGAATTGTAATTATCAGCAAGGATTAGCGCTTGCTTACCATAATCTTGGAATACTTTATGCCGATAAAGGCAGCAATGAACTTGCCTTAGAATATTATGGTAAAAGTCTTCAAATACAGCGAATTTACAATAACAAAAAAGCATTGGCGCATTTATACGACAATATGGGTCTTATTTTTCGACGACAACTGAATTACGATAAGGCATTGAGTTATCATAACCTAAGTTTGAATTTAAAAAAAGAGCTCAACGATACCCTTGGTATTGCTTATTCATACGAAAATATTGGATTGATTTATTCCGAACAAGGAAAATATGACAAAGCGTTGATTCATTATTACAACAGCTTGCGGTTAAAAGAATCGGTGAACGATAAATATGGAATGGCTAATTCGTACGGTAACATTGGGGTAATTTATTTAAAGATTGAAAGTACCGACCAAGCGATGGTTAATCTGGAGCGGGCATTGTTGATTTTTTCGGAAATTGAAAACAAGACAGGAATTGCTGAATCGCAACTGTATTTAAGCGATATTTATTCTAAAAAAATTGATTATCCTAAAGCCATTTTAGCTCTCGAACAATGCATAACCATTAATAACGAAAAAGGAAATCTGAAAGGATTAGCCGATGCCTACTTGAAATTGGGAAACATTAATTTCATGCGTAAAAAAGCCAATCTCGCTCACGACTACTACCTAAAAAGCCTTGATTATTACCAACGAATTAAGAATGATTTGGGCATTGTTGAAACTCGATTAGCCTTAGCAAAATACTATTTCCATCAGCAAGATTTTGAAACATCAAAAATGCAATTGGATTTGATTTTACGATTTTCTACCACCCTGAATTTTGCCCCTATTGAATTGGAAGCCACTAAATTACTTGCTTCCATTTATAAACTTGAGTTAAATTATAATAAAACTACCGAACTGTTATATCGTGTTATTGAATTAACCGATACGTTGAACAAACTAAACCTTGACAAAGAAGTTACTCAAGTTCAAATGCAATATGAATTTGATAAAAAAATACTTCAAAAGGAATTCGATGAAAGTCATACCCGATTAGAACAGGCACAAAAAGTAAAGAGAATCAGTTTAATCAGGAATATTGCTTTGTCGGCTTTTATTGTATTGCTGGTATTATCGTTAATAATTTACAGAAAATCGGCCAAATTGTTAGTGCAAAACAAAATGCTTGAGGAACAACAAAAAATTATCAGTCGTAATATTGAAGAACTTACTGAGCAAAAGATACAATTAGAAAAAGCAAATCAAACAAAAGATAAATTTTTAGCCATTATTGGACATGATTTAAGAAACCCATTCAATGCAATAAATAGTTTTGTTGCAAAGGTAATGGAACATCCGCAAAGGCCTGATGAAGTGATGATGGAAAAATATCTCCATCTGATTAAGGATGCCGGAGCAAATGCCCAGAGCCTACTTGAAAACTTATTGGAATGGGCTAAAAATCAAAATGGAGAGCTTCAAGCCCGAAAAGAAAAAATAACACTTAACTATATTTTGCGTGGGAATGTACTCCTGATAAAAGAAATGGCAGAACAAAAAAAGATTGCTATAGTTGAAGATTATGAGGAAAACCCAATTGTAGTTATTGATAAAAATATGATTAATGCAGTTATTCGAAACTTGCTATCGAACGCATTAAAATTTACTCCAGATGGGGGTAAAATAATAGTTAAAACAACCATTAAACAAAACGATGTGAAAGTTTTGGTTAGTGATACTGGGGTTGGTATTGAACCCGACCAACTAAGCATTTTATTTGAGCCACATACTCTAAAAAAGGGAGTTGGAGGTATTGCCACCTCGGGTCTTGGACTACTTTTAAGTAAAGATTTTCTTGAAAAACACCAGCAAGAGTTAAAAGTAGAAAGCACCGTTGATATAGGTACTACTTTTTGGTTTTATCTACCCATAACGGAATAAAATGAAAACTGCTAAATGGATAATTTTCATCGTGCTTTTTGGAATTGGAGCTTATTTTATCTTAAATCAAAAAGTACCGCAAATAACCAATCAGAATACGATTGAAACAGATTCTTTGAAGCCAGAAGTTAAAAAGCGCTTTGATGAAAATGGATTACTGAAAGCCGATGTTGAGGTGTTAAATGGAGTAAACCATGGAAAAGCGCACAATTATTATGACAACGGTTCGGTACATTCCGAGATTTCTTATAAATATGGAATTAAGGATGGAAACAGCATTTGGTATTACGAAAATGGAAAACCTTACCGGATTACTCCATTCAAGGACAATAGAATGCATGGAATTCAACAAAAATTTTACAAATCGGGAAAATTGATGGCCGAAATACCCTACATGAATGATAGCATTATTGAAGGCACCAAAGAATTTTCTGAAACAGGTCAGATACTAGATGAAAAATTACCCTTTCAGATAAAAAAAATTAATGGTAACAATAATGACCAAGTTTTTATTGAAATTACTTCAAAGAAAAAGGATATAATTGAAGATGCGTATGCTAAGTATTCCTTCAAAGACAAGGCAATGATAAGTAAGGCAAGTATTGAAGGTAAAAACTATTTAATTCCAATATCTACTTCGGGTTCATTTGTTCCACCGGTTACTATTATTGTTATTTATAAAACAAAGATGAATAACTTAAAAATGGTTTCAAGTGTATTGAATTAACTTCCAAAGACAATCAATAACACGCCTACCAAAATCCCCAATAAAGCCAATCCTTTCCGTTTTAAATTTGTTTCTTTAAATATAATTGCTCCTGCCGCAAATGAAATAATTACACTGGTTCTTCGAAGCAAGGAAAGAATGGTAATTAAAGCATCCGGATTTGTAAGCGCATAAAAGTAGGCAAAATCGGCAATAGTAAGCAATATCCCAATTAAGGGTATGGTCCAGCGCCAAGTAAAAGGGGTACTCGATTTTCGCTTGGGATACCATAGGAACAAAAGAAAAGGTAGAAATACGGGGATCATATACACTGAAAACCAAGCCTGAACAGCCATTCGGGGATAATGACCAATTAAATATTTATCGTAAAGAGTACTTGCTGAACCCAGCAGCGTAGCAATTACCATAAACAGAATCCAACGATTGTTTCTAAATACAATCCCCTCACTATTTCCAGCAACCGAAAATAAATAAAAAGAGATGAAAACTACCATTATACCTGCCCATTGCCACCTGTTATAAACTTCGTGATAAATAATTAAAGCCCCAAGAAGTGTCCATACAGGGCCTGTAGCACGTATTGGGGTAACAATAGTTAATGGTAGGTGGTGTAACGCATAATAGGCAAAAATCCATGAAGAACCAACCAAAATTGATTTTAGAAAAATCAACCCATGCACCGTCAAACTTACCGAAGGAACAAAGAATATGGAAGATTCAGAGATTAAACCCAAATTCGATAGAGCTATAATTGGCATAAATAAAACAGATCCTGTGGCAGAGGCAAAAAACAAAACCGGAATCACAGCATTATCTTTCAACGAAAGCTTTTTTGCTACATCATAAAATCCCAAAAAAAGGCAGGAAACGAGTCCTAAAAAAATCCACATGGCAGCAAAGGTAAATAAAGAAGTTTGAAGTATTTAAAGTACTTAGAGTATTTAAAGTTTAAAGTCAGAAGTCAAAATTCAGAATCCATTTCGTATTATTAATTTCAAATTGTTAATTGCTAATTGTTCATTGCTAATTTAATATTTCTGATCTGCCCCATAAACAATCCTATGAGCACAATTGCTATTCCCATCATATTAAAAATGGGAAGTATTTCACCCAGTACCAAGTAAGCAAAAAGAGCGGTAAAAACGGGAATGGTATTAGCAAACAAGCTTGCTTTGGTAATTCCCAAATTTTTAATGGAATAGGTAAAAAATACATAGGCTATGGAGGAACCAAATAATGCTAAATAAATAAGGTTAAGTAATATTCGTGTATCAATGGATGAAAATCTAAATCCGTTCCAATCGAATAGGAAGAAAAACGGCAAAAAATAGAAAAAACCAAACAGGTTTTGCCAACTTATGATGGTAAAAGAACTGTATTTTCCAGCCAGTCGTACAATAATAACCGAATAGCCCAAAGCAGCCATCACAGCTCCAAACAAAATTAATACTCCCAAAAGAGAGCCATTAAAATGTAAATTTTGCCCCAAAACAACCATCAATACTCCTACAAAAGAAATAATAATACCAAACACATTAAAAATTGAAATCTTATTTCCGTAAAACAAATAGGCCATAAATGGAGTAAAAATGGGAATGGTTGAAATAATAACCGAAGCAACCGTTGCTGAAACCATGCTAACCCCATAACTTTCGGCTAAAAAATACAAAAAAGGTTGGAATAATAACAACAACGCCAACCAACCAAAATCAAGTTTTGAAGGTATTTGCAGCTTTTTTATCAACACTGAAAACAAAAACAAAAAAATAGATGAAAATAACAATCGGAAAACCATAACAGAAATCGGCTGCAATGCCTCAAATACAACCTTATACCATATATAAGTCATACTCCAAAAAAGCATAGCCAAAATTACTATGCCGTACACCATCATTTTTTTAAGGGTCATTGTGTTTTTCTATTATATTTTTGTCAAAACAACAAGGTTGCAAATTTGCATCATTTTTAACAGAATTACTATAACTTTTGAAGAATGATTACTGACTATAAGCACTTAATAAGTATCCGACAATCGTTACACCAAAATCCTGAAGTATCAGGCAATGAAGAGTTTACTGCTGAAGCACTAAAGAGAACCATTATCAGGTATCAGCCTGATGAAATTATCGATAATTTAGGCGGATATGGTGTAGCTTTTGTATTTAAAGGCAAAAGTGAAGGCCCCTGTATAATGTTCAGGGCCGAAATGGATGCTTTACCGGTTCACGAAATTAATGTGGTTGATTATGCTTCGAGAGCTGATGGTGTAGGCCACCAATGCGGACACGATGGTCACATGGCTATTATGATTGGATTAGCTGAATTAATTGGGACTAACCGACCCAAAATAGGGAAAGTGGTGTTATTATTTCAACCAGCCGAAGAAACCGGTGAAGGTGCCATTGCAGTAATAAATGACCCAAATTTTGGGCGCATTACTCCTGACTATTGTTTCACGCTCCACAATATTCCGGGATATCCAAAAGGAAGTATCCTGCTTAAGAATAATACCTTTACGGCGGCTTCGCAAGGTTTAATTGTAAAATTAACAGGCAAAACTTCCCATGCAGCGGAGCCAGAAAAGGGAATTAGCCCTGCCATTGCCTTGTCAAAAATTTTGGATGAAGTAACCAAACTCCCAGAAAAGAAATACCTGTTTAACGATTTTGTGCTAACTACCATTGTTCATGCTAATTTAGGGGATCGCAGTTTTGGAACTACTCCCGGACATGCTGAAATACTCATTACCCTTCGCTCGTTTTTGGATGCTGATATGGATATTCTGATTGAACAAACCAAAAACACAATTCAAAAAATATCCACCGAGGAAAAGCTGCAATTAGAAATTAGTTCTACCGATATTTATCCATCAAACCAAAACAATCCCTTGTTAGTGAAAAGTGTAAGCGAGCAAGCTGAAAAACTTGGTTATAAAATAATTATGATGGAATTACCTTTTCCTTGGGCTGAAGATTTTGCTAGGTTCTCGCAAAAATTTACTAGTGCTATTTTTGGATTAGGTGCCGGGGAAGATCATCCTAAATTACACAACTCCGATTATAACTTTCCGGATGATATTATACCTTATGGGGTGAATCTTTATTATGCTATTTATAAAGAGATGTTATTGAAATAATTAGCCATCTTCCAAAATCAGGTGAAGATTTTTATTTTCAATGGCTGAAAGTAAGGCTGTTTCAAGTGTTTTAATGGTTTCAAATAGTTCATCTGAAGGTTCACTGATTTCCTGAACCGTTTCAAGATAATGTAAAACTGTAGTTTTATTCTCTTTTCCGAAAACTTCAATTATTAGATCGCATTGATCTATCATCCGCAACAATAGGTAATTCTCAGTACTGAGTAACCGATTTTTTTTAATCAGTAACAATAGATATTTGCGCAACCCTTTCTCGGGAATATGATTTATGGTAGGATAGCGATTAAATTTGATAAACCAGAATCGGGTTTTTTTTACCTCCTTTATAACTCCTTTCAGAACTAACATTTCAATTATTTCCTGCTGAATTTCCTGTTTGAAATTCCATAAATCTAAAAGCACGGATTCCACTTTTGGCGGATTTTTGCTCTTTTCTAAAACGGTTAATACTTTTTTGTAACAAGGAACCTCTGAATCAATACAATGCGCTTTTAAAATATCATTTTCAATGGAAAGCAACCCTTCTTTTATCATTTCAAATAATACGGTGCCTGCCAATCCAATCCAGTAGGCAGTATTGTTAGTAATGATGTAACCATACTCATCATCCAAGGCAAATAATACATACCGCTCTTTTAGTGATAATTTGCCAATCATAATACTTACTATTTATTCAGGACTTGAGTTTTTTATGCAACGGACAGAAATTGCATTCGTTTTTTTCTCATGATAGCGAAAAGCCTTTGAAATGTCTTTATGGAAATAACGCTTCCACGCATTATCATTAGCTTGAGTAGATGACCAGAAACTAACCGATGCACCCAAATTTTGGAATGAGTTATTGTAATAACCTGCATATTCAAGCGAAAGCTCTTTTCCGGGGTTGGGAATTCCATTTTCAACGCTAGATACCGTGTCGAGTAATGCTTTCCATTCCATATCTGTTGGAATATGCCAGCCATCGGGACAAATTCCTTGTGCACCTTCATCCGTTGAATGGTTCATGGCTGCGTCCCAAGTGTATAAAAGTCCGTAAACTTCTGCATAGGCCAAACTGTCGTAATAAACCCGGTTTTGGATAGAATCGCCTTTACTGGTTAGGGTATTCCTCATATTCTCAACCATCCATTTTTTGCCCCCAAGAATGGCTGTTTTGTAACTGTTTCCCTGGGCATCAACACAAACCGGCCATGATGGCTGGGTAACCACAATGGTGTCTATTAATTGACGGTTTTTGGCATCAGTAATGGTTACAAAATAAGTATCGGCTGCCAACTGGTTGATGATTGAATCGGTTTTTTGATTCGACCAAATAAAGGTGTATGGCATTTTACCACCGGTTACATTCAAGTGTATCTCCCCATCGAGCAAACCAAAATCGGTTGCTGGTTTTATTAGCGGATTTGTTTGAAGAGGAGCTCTTTTACACTGTACAAACAAAATAATGGTGGCTGAAGCCAAAAGGAAAAGTACTTTTTTTGCCATGAGTTTCAAGTATTTCAATCAGTTAAAACAAGCCAAGATTTTACAATTATTGTTGCACTAAATTAAGATATTTTTTGGGAATGTCATTATTGAAGCAACATTTAGGTGTTAAAAAAGAATAGAAGGATTGCCAACTGCTGGTCGGTATTTTAAAAATGCCGACCAGAGAGTTGGCGATCCATGCCAAATGAACTAACTTTTCTATTGCTACAGTCAATGCACAGCGAAGTGCTCCGCAAAAGCGAGACAAGCAGCTTTGCCCCTAATGATTCTCTCGAAGCAGACTGCCTCAATAGCTCGGGGGCGCTGCGAGTTCCCAGCTACTGCCTTGGTTGGCGGCGGCGGTTGTTGAATTTTCCCGATTTTTGTTGCGAATGCGTGCGGTTTATTTTGCGAACAGCATGTGGATTGTATTCCGGTCCATCGCCTATTTCCGGTGGATTGGGAGCTTTAAAAATAGTATCCTTAATAAGTTTCTCAATTCGCGCAAAACGGGGAATATCGGTTTCATTGATAAAAGTAAGTCCAACTCCAGTGGAACTTGCCCGGGCAGTACGACCAATACGGTGTACATAATCCTCGGCATCGTGGGGAACATCGTAGTTGATTACTAAACCAATGTTATCTACATCGATTCCTCGCGAAACAATATCGGTAGCAACTAAAATTGGAAATTTACGGTTTCGGAAATCGCGCATTACAGTTTCCCGTTCCGCTTGATCCAAATCGGAATGGATGGCTTTAGCCGCAAAACCAGCTTTAACCAATTCCGAATGAAGTTGTTTTACTTTAATTTTTGTGGAAGAGAATATGATAACACTGTCGAGTTCTTTATTGGCCAATAAATGACTGATAAGCTTGTTTTTTTGATTATCGAACGTCATATAAGCAGCTTGCAATACACCCTCGGCCATCTTTGCAACCGCAATGCTAATTTCAACTGGATTCTTCAACAATAAATTAGCTAAAATCCTTATTTTAGGGGGAAAAGTTGCAGAAAACATCAATGTTTGGCGCTTGGTTGGCAAATAGGTAAGTATTTTATTTATGTCGTCAACAAAGCCCATATCGAGCATTTTGTCCCCTTCGTCTAAAATGAGGTATTCCAGTTCCGATAAATCAACATAACCTAAATTCAAATGAGAAAGTAACCTGCCAGGTGAAGCAATTAAAATATTGCATCCTTGCTCAATAGCTGCCCTTTGTTGTTCCCATATTCCGGAATCACTTCCTCCATAAATAGCTATCGATTCCAAACCAGTAAAGTAAGCAAACCCTTGGAATTGTTGGTCAATCTGCAACACCAATTCCCGGGTTGGTGCTAAAATCAGCCCTTTTATTTTATTTGAACGGTTTGTGCATAAATGGTGCATCAATGGTAATAAATAAGCGGCCGTTTTTCCCGTACCCGTTTGAGCACAAGCAATCAAATCTTTTCCTTCGAGTGCAATTGGGATAACTTGTTCCTGAACCGGAGATGGTTCTACAAAGCCCATGGCTTCAACTCCCTCAAAAACATTTTTGTGGAGATTAAATTCACTAAATTTCAAAATATATACTTTTCATTAAACGTTGGTAAAAGTAGAAACAAACTTTCAAATTAAAAAGTTAATCGGTGAATCTAACAGGCTTTCTTACACTAAATTAAAAATGCATTGTTTTTCAGTTAGCAATTCGCTCTTATAAATACACCTCTTTGGTTCCCCATAATAAAATGAGATAGAGTGTGAGTGGCTTTCTTATAAAAGGCGTTGTTAAAAAAATATCCGTTTTTGTGCATTTTCCTGCATGGGGGTTTCAAAATAATTTCTTTTCTTTAATGTTACCATTAATTGAAGATTTGTTTGAAAAAAATAGCATTTATAGTACGTGGAAATTTAAAAGACCCTGATAAGTTCAGGGCCAACATTTCCAAATATTTTCAAAGTGAATTCGATGTTTATCTGAAGTTTACCCGTCGGCGGGGACATGCCATTCAAATTGTTGAAGAATTGATGGAACAAGGACTCGATTATTTGGTTGGAGTTGGTGGTGATGGTACATTTAGTGAGGTTGTAAATGGGTATATGCTTGCTCCTCCTGAAGCAAGAAAAAGAACCATTTTGGCAGCGTATCCGCGTGGATCGGGCAATGACTTTTCAAGGTCGGCTGGCAAAGTACAAAGTATGGAGCATTTATATGAACTGATTAAAAAAGGAGAAACCACACCCTTAGATTTAGTAGAAGCTAGGTATCATGAAAATGGAGAACAAAAAGTTCGGTATTACGACAACTCTTTTGACATTGGTTTGGGTGGTTTGGTTTGCCAGTTTATGAACAAAAGCGGCAAAACCTGGGGGAGCAATTTCACCTACTTTTATAACATCCTTTGGTCGTTTCTTTTTTTCAAACGCATTCCGGTTGAGCTTACTTCCGCTGATCTGAATTTCAAAGGAAACGTCCTTTTGATAGCCCTTAACAACGGACGTTATTTTGGCAGTGGCTTAGGTATTGCACCTGACGCAAAGTTGGATGACGGAAAAATAAATGTGGTTATTGCCCGTAATATTAACATTATTCAGTTTTTATTTTTTATGCCCAAGCTGAAAAGTGCCAAACACATCCGGATTTCAGAATTGTTTTATCACGAAATAAGCCAATGCACTATAACAAGTACTAAAAAAAACTGCCCTATTGAAATGGATGGAGAGGTAATTGGGAATGTTCCCATTCAAATTGAAGTAAAAAAACATGCCGCACGAATTATTAAAATTGCAACTTAATTGGTTTCAATCACCATTTTTCTATTCACTTACCATATAAATATGTAAATCCAGAACTAAACATTCCTTATATTATCCTGTTTACTTTCCATATTTACAAACTATATGGCTACCAAGTGCAAAAAAAAGGACTACGAACCACCTAAAAATCCAAAATTTGAATGCAAAAATTGTCATCGACAGGCAAAAAACAAAGAAAAACTTTGTAAACCAGAAAAACTATAACTATGATTGTTTTCACATCAGTTCCAGTTTGATATGAAAGCTATGATATTTGCTGCCGGAATGGGCACCCGTTTACTGCCACTTACTCTTACAAAACCTAAAGTATTGGTTGAGGTAGCGGGTAAAACTCTGTTGCAGCGGAGTATTGAATTGCTGGTTTTGCATGGAATAAATGAAATAGTGGTAAATGTGCACCATTTTTCGCATTTGGTGGAAGAATATTTAGCAGTAAATAATAATTTTGGAGTAGCCATTCACATTTCCAATGAATCGGAATTATTGCTTGATACAGGAGGTGGCTTAAAAAAAGCAAGTCACTTTTTTATAGGAAACGAACCTTTTGTAGTTATAAATTCCGATGTTGTTAGCAACATCAATCTTGCAACGATGTTGGAATACCATAATAAAACGCGTGCAATAGCCACACTTGCGGTGCGGAAAAGGGAATCGAACCGTAACTTTTTATTTAACCCAAACCTTGAATTGTGTGGATGGCAAAACGTAAAAGAAAAAAAAGAAATTTTGGTACAGATTGGTGGTCAACTAAGTCCAATGGCTTTCAGTGGCATTCAAATAGCTTCACCTCAGTTGTTTTCCTATTTTCCACAGGAACCTGTTTTTAGTTTGGTGCAATTATATTTAGAGGCAGCAAAACAAGAAAAAATAATGGGTTATCCGCACGATGGTGATTATTGGTTCGATGCCGGCAGTATTGAAAAACTACAAACGGTTGAACAGTTTTTACAAAATGATAACAGTTGTTAAGGTATGGTTTTTGATGAAAATGCATCCAAAAAATAGCTTATATTATTAAAAAAGCAGCGTACATTTGTATTAATCTAGTTTAGTTATTATTTTTAACGATTGAATTAACAGATTTTATTGAATTCGCAAGTTAGGTTACTGAGAAAAATTAATACCAATTGACTATGAAGGATATTATTATAAAAGGAGATAAACAAAAACCGGATCTTAACTTTTCTGCTACAACCGGCGAATTGAAATTAACGGGACAATCGCTGCCTGAAAATGCCACTATGCTCTTTTCACCTGTTCTTGAATGGATTGATGAGTATTCAAAAGAGCCTTGCAAAAAAACGGTTTTGTCGTTACAAATGAAGTATTACAATACCGCTTCTTCTAAAATGTTTTTTTCTATAATCAAAAAGCTTAATTTGCTTTTTAAAGGGGGTTTCGATGTGGAAATTGAATGGCATTATCAGCATGATGATGAAGACATGCTTGATGCTGGCGAATATTTCCGCGATTTGGTGGATATCCCCTTCAAGTTTATTTCGTATTAAAATCAATTCATTTTATTTGTTATAATACAGCCCCATGATTGGGGCTGTTCTGTTCATAAATATCCGCAACCAAAGGCGAAGGGTTTCATTCAATTTTAAAAAATATGGAAAATAAGTCATTACCTCAAGGTTCATTAATCAGTTATATGTCCAATCTGGTAAAAGCGCAAGGTGGTATTAATCTGGCGCAAGGAATTCCTGCTTTTGAACCGCCAGCAGAACTTCTTGAAATGCTTAAAAATATAAGCTTTGATAACGTTCATCAATATGCATCAGGACGGGGAAATCAGATGTTACTGGAACAGTTAGCCCGATTTTACAAGGTTCCTTACAACCAATTTTTAATTGTAAATGGAGCTACCGAAGCTATTTCGTTATTATTTACCTTTTTCAAAAAGAAAATACAACAGCCATATTCCGTGTTGGCCTATAATCCAGCGTATGAGAGTTACAAAAATTTATCCCATATTTTCAATTTGCCTTTTCATTCATTTCCTTTGACTGCCGATAATAGTATTGATTTTAATTTACTAAGCAAAACCATTAAAGATCAATCGGTAAAGTTGGTTTTAGTAGCTTCACCTGGAAATCCTTTAGGTAAAATCTGGACTAAAGAAGAGGTTCTCAGTTTGGTTCAATTATCTGAGGAATTGAGTTTTTATATAGTATTTGATGCGGTTTACGATCAGTTATATTTTGAAAATTCCACCTACTTTCCGATTGATAAAATTCCACCTCAGGTATTTTATGTTAATGCCTTTTCAAAACTCTTGTCTATTACCGGATGGCGCATAGGATATTTAATGGCACAACCCCAAATAATTGATGAAATTGCTGCTATTCATGATTACACCGGATTATCGAGTCCATCGGTTTTGCAGCAGGCTCTGGCTTTTTATTTGGATAAATACAATTTTGGAAAAGAATACGCTGAAGGGTTACGGGAAAGGATTAAAGACAATTATTATCAAATGGAAAATGAACTTACAAAACTGGGGTTCAAAGTTATACAAGCACAAGGGGGTTATTTTATTTGGGCTCAGTTACCTGAAGATCTTACCGATGGGTTTCAATTTGCCATTGATTTATACGAAAAACAGAAAGTTGCCGTAATTCCGGGAATTCATTTTAGTGAAGATGCCGGAGCATTTATTCGGATTAATATTGCCCGTCATCCTTATGAAATAAGTATGGCCATTGGCAAAATAAAAAAATATATGACCGAAATGGTGAGCTAGCCTCCTAGAGATGCTTTAACTTCGAGCAAAAGCGATTTTATATTTTCCAATGACTGTATTACTTCAAAATTATTGATGGTATCTTCCCGATTATCTTTCATTTTCTTACGGGCGCCATCCAAGGTAAGGCCTTTTTCTTTTACCAAATGGAAAATGATGTAGAAGTTTTCAACGTCGGATTTGGTAAATAGCCGGTTTCCTTTTTTATTGCGCTGCGGCTTAATAATATCAAATTCCTTTTCCCAAAATCGAATAAGCGAAGTGTTCACGTTAAACATGGCCGCCACTTCGCCAATGGTATAAAACAGTTTTTCTATTTTTTGTTCTTTGTAGGGCATCGTTTCTTGGAATTGGAAAGCAATGTATTAAATTTTTGTTGTTTTGTCAAAGTTTTCTTTCAATTAGTCCTGTTTCAGAAATGTTTAACAACGTTTCAGGAAAATCGGCTTCAGTTAGATGCTTAATCTTTTGTGCTGCCCGATTCAAAGAATCCATAAAAGTACCCAATTTACCTGGCTGCCAGGCGGAAAGTATTTGCCCTTCTATAAAAAACCCGGTTGTATCTAAAGTAACTTTAATCATGGGTGCTAACCCATTCGGCCCGTTGGTATTGAACTTTCCATAGGTGCAAAAATTCCCTAAACTATACGCAATAAACTTATCGTTGTATAATTCCACTGCTCTGGGCACATGGGGTCCATGACCAAAAACCAGATCGGCTCCAGCATCAATTAACGCATGGGCAAACTCATATACATTACCCCGGTTTTCACCATAAAATTCTTCCATTTGGCGGGTTACGTGCTGATGTTCGGCTCCTTCGGCTCCACCGTGAAAGGTAACTATAACTATTTGGCACTGAACCGCCAGTTCAGCAACAATTCGTTTTGCTTCTTCAACATCTCTAATGTCAACGGTTCCACTATTGGGTGCAAATGAAGCTACTCCATATTTAATAGAATCTTTACTAAAAATGGACGTAGGGTATTTTATCCATCCAGCATGGTAAATCCCCAAGCTATCTAAGATTTTTATCGTTGATTCTCTTCCCTGATATCCAAAATCACCGGAATGGTTATTGGCAATAGTGAGTACATCAAATCCGGCATCTTTAAAACAGGATCCAAATTTTTCAGGCATACGAAAAGCATAACAAATGGTGGTATCCCGGCAAATTTTTTCACGTGGGGCATTATCCGAAAGACAACCCTCCAGGTTTCCAATGGTAAGATCCGCATTTCCTAGTGAAGAGGCCACATCGGCAATAAGAGAAAAACAATCCATGTTTGGGGGTAATAAGGCACCCTGAGGATATGTGCTTCCTAACATCAAATCGCCAACACCTAAAATTGATATCGTAGTTTTTGATTTATTTAAAAGCAAGGTATCTGAATTTTGTGCAAAAGTTGGAAAGGCTATCGTAACGAATGCCATCAACAAAATCATTTTGGTCATAGGGTATTTTTTAGTCGAAACTCATGTTCATCCGTGACGAGACGGTCAGAATTTCTTCGTATTGTTCGGGAGTTAAATCGTTAGAATAGTAGTTTACCGGGTTTTCGGTTTGGTTGTTTTTTCTAACTTCGTAATGTAAGTGGGGAGCGGTTGATCGTCCTGTACTTCCAATGGTTCCAATCAATTCTCCTCTTTTAACTTCTTTTCCCTCTTTAACTGAAACGCTACTTAAGTGGGCATATAACGTTTTGTACCCAAACCCATGATCAATAATTACCCGCAATCCAAATCCACCCAAGGTATATCCGGCTCCAGTAACTTTCCCATTTCCGGTAGCATAAACCTCGGTTCCAATAGGTGCCGTAAGGTCAATACCCGTATGCATTTTTTTTGTACGGTATATTGGATGGATGCGGTAGCCGTATCCGGAAGCAAACCGGGTTAAGTCTTTATCGGCAACTGGCGATATTGCTGGAATTGATGCTAAAAAATCTTCTTTTTCCTCGGCCAGTAAAATCACTTCTTCATACGATTTCCACTGAACGTCAAGCTGTTTTAGGAGTTTGTCAATTTTTTCAGCGGTTTTAATTACCAATTCTGATTCATTATATCCTTCGAGTTCTTTATATCGGTTAACACCTCCAAATCCAGCCTCACGATAGGATTCTGGAATGGGTTCGGCTCCAAAAATGAGGCGGTAAATATTGTCGTCGCGTTCTTTAATCTGATCCATGGTCAAATCCATGCGCTGCAACTTATTATTCAGGTTTTGGTATTGGGCTTTTAATTGTTTGTTTTCTCTTTTTTGTTGCAGTTCACCGGGAGTGTCGAAAAAAATGGATAATACCATCAATAGAATAAATGCCACTACCGAAATAGCTACTAATTGAATGAATAGTTTTATAATTTTTTGACCCGTAGAAAGGACTATTTTCTCATAGCTTATTCGATCGGGGTCAAATTTATATTTTGATTTAGGCATTTTTAATAGAATCTTTTTAATACTAACCGACAAATCTAAAGGAAAAAAATTAATTTTACAACCTTTTTAAATCAAGAACGAACTAAACAGTTAATTATTAGATATATGAATGCTAGCGAGATAAGGAAGAAATTTAAAGATTTTTTTGCATCAAAACAACATCAGGTGGTTGACAGTGCACCTATGGTTATAAAGAACGATCCCACGTTGATGTTTACCAATGCAGGCATGAATCAGTTCAAAGATATTTTCCTTGGGAACTCACCCATAAAATATTCACGTGTAGCCAATTCGCAAAAATGCCTGAGGGTTTCTGGAAAACACAACGATTTAGAAGAAGTAGGTCATGATACCTATCACCATACTATGTTTGAAATGTTAGGTAATTGGTCGTTTGGCGATTATTTTAAAGAAGAGGCAATTACCTGGGCCTGGGAATTATTAGTTGGTGAAATGGGGTTAGATCCAAATCATATATATGCCACTGTTTTTGAGGGTGATACTGAAGATGGGGTAGCTTTGGATAGTGAAGCAAAAAATATATGGAAGAAGTTCCTTCCTGAATCACGAATCCTGCATGGAAACAAAAAGGATAATTTTTGGGAAATGGGTAACACCGGACCCTGTGGTCCATGTTCCGAAATTCATATTGATTTGCGCGATGAGTCCGAACGAGCCAAAGGTGACGGAAGGGAATGGGTAAATAAAAGCCATCCACAAGTTATTGAAATCTGGCACCTGGTTTTTATACAATACAACCGAAAATCGGATGGTAAGCTGGAAGCATTGCCCCACAAACATGTGGATACCGGAATGGGTTTCGAACGGCTTTGCATGGCCTTACAAGGGAAACAATCAAATTACGATACCGATGTATTTCAGCCTATAATTAAAACCATAGGTATTCTTGCTGGCCTTACTTATGGACAGAAAAAAGAAAACGATGTGTCCATGCGCGTAATTGCCGACCACATTCGTACCATTGTTTTTTCTATTACCGACGGACAATTGCCATCGAATAATAAGGCAGGTTATGTCATTCGAAGAATCCTACGCCGGGCAGTTCGTTACGGCTTTACGTTCCTCGATTTGAAAGAACCATTCATGTACAAGTTGATTCCGGTTTTAATTGAAACCATGGGCGATGCTTACTCTGAAATTGAAGCACAGCAAGAAATTATAAAGAATGTTATCCATGAGGAAGAAGCATCGTTTTTGCGCCCCTTGGCTACCGGTATAAGGTTGCTGGACCAAATTATCGAAAAAACAAAAAGCGACGGATATAGTGTGGTAAGTGGTAAAGTGGCTTTTGAATTGTACGATACGTATGGTTTTCCGCTTGATTTAACTCAACTAATTCTGAATGAACACCAATTGGTTGTGAACAAGCAAGAATTTGATGAGGAAATGAACACTCAAAAAGAACGGTCGCGTTCTGCTGGATCGCTGGAATCGGGCGATTGGATTGAATTGAGAGGCGATGATGCTGAGGAATTTATTGGATACGATTATTCTGAAGCTACGGTTCATATAACCAAGTACCGTAAAGTTGTTTCCAAAGGAAAAGAACAATACCAATTGGTTTTCAATATTACTCCATTTTATGCCGAAGGGGGAGGACAAGTGGGAGATACCGGTTTTATTGAGGCAGACGGAAAAAAATATTCAATTTTGGAAGTAAAAAAAGAGCACAATCTAATCATTCATTTAGTTAATGAATTACCCGAAGAACCTGGTTTGGCTTTTAAGGCGGTAATTAACCAAAAAAATAGGTTGGCCACACAGTGTAATCATTCAGCTACCCATTTGCTTCATCATGCCCTGCGCGAAGTTTTAGGGAAACATGTGGAGCAAAAAGGTTCGCTGGTTAATCCCGAATACCTGCGCTTTGACTTTAGCCATTTTCAAAAAGTTACCTCCGAACAACTTGCTGAAATTGAAAAAAGAGTAAATGCAAAAATTAGGGAAAACATTCCAACTGACGAAAAAAGGGATACTCCTATTGAAAAAGCCCGTGAATTAGGTGCCATGGCTTTGTTTGGTGAAAAATACGGCGATTTGGTACGGGTTATCCGTTTTGGTGATTCTGTAGAACTTTGTGGTGGAACCCACGTTAAAGCAACCGGACAAATTGGATTCTTTAAAATAACTTCGGAAAGCTCCATTGCAGCTGGAATCAGGCGTATTGAAGCGGTAACCGCTTTTGAATCCGAAAAGTATATTAATTCCCATTTGCAAATATTACAGGGAATTTCAGAATTATTTAACAGCAATAAAAACCTATTAAGCGATGTGGCTACTCTGATTAAAGACAAACAAGAGTTAAGTAAACAATTGGAGCAATTTTCAAAAGATGCAGCAAAAGTGGTAAAAAATTCTCTGAAAGAAACAGTGGTGCCAATTAATGGTGTGAACACCATTATTACTACAATTAAATTGAATTCAAGTTCGTTGATAAAAGAAATTGCCTATCAACTCAAAGGCGAGATTGATAACTTGTTTTTAGTTCTAGGATGCGAAATTGAAGGAAAAGCAAGCTTAACGGTGATGATTTCTGACAATCTGGTAACGGAAAAAGGGTTCAACGCCAACGTAATAATCCGTGAAATAGCAAAATCGATTGATGGCAGTGGTGGTGGGCAACCATTTTTTGCTACCGCCGGTGGTAAAAAACCGGAAGGTATTTCAGCAGCTCTTGAGAAAGCTAAAACGTTTGTAAAATAAGCAAAAGAGAATAAACCCAAAAACCTCCGGCGTTATAGTTGGAGGTTTTTTGATGTTACTTTAAAAGGAAAAGGTTGTAAATTAAGGGCAATATTTATTTAGCATTTCCTTTGCCAATCCAGCTCTTAAGCTTTCCGCTTGCTGCCAATCGGCACATGCTTTATCTTTTTCATTTAAGAATAGAAAGGTATTCCCACGGTTTAAGTAGGCATTGGCAAATGTTGGTTCAGCGTTAATTACTTGGTTATAGTAAATAACTGCTTGATTGTATTTTTGGGTGCGGGCTAAAATATTGGCTAATGCATAAGCCGCTTGGGTATGATTTGGTTTAAGTATTAAAAAATACTCCAAGCTTTGAATGCTTTCTTCCAATGCTCCAGCTTTTTGTTCAGCCATGCCCTTGTAATAAAAAAGCTCCGGTTGTTTAAATTCCAAATTACTACACACGGAAAAATCGGATACTGCTTGATTGTATTGTTCCAGTTTTAAATATAGGTTACCCCGGTGATAATAAGCCAATCCATTTTCAGGTTCCATTTTTATTGCCAAAGTAAAGTCGGCAAGAGCTTGCTCATTGTTTTGTTTCAAATAGTAGCTTAATCCGCGGTTTATATAAGCTTCATAAAAATTGGGTGAAAGTTCAATAGTTTGGTTATAATCGGCAATGGCGTTATTGAATTCTTTAGCATCCTGATACGACTTTCCCCTCTCGAAATAAGCTAAAGGTAATTCTGGTTCTGTTTCAATTACCCGGCTCCAAATGGCAGTTTCGTTTTCCCAGTGTTTCGACTGTTGAAAAGTTAAAACACTCCATACCAACGCAAGCAAAAGGAAAAAGGAATGCATTAAGTAGGCTTTTTTTTGTTCGAGCCACGGTATTATAATCGCTCCTAAGGATATTCCCAATCCGATATAAGGCAAATAGGAATATCGCTCCGACACAATATCGTTGCCGGTTGGAATAATTTTAACTAATAATATTATAGATGCGGTATAAAACAAAATGCCAGTTAAAAAAAGTTTGTTTCTTCGGAATCGGTAGGTTGTCATTGCCAAAAAAAGTATTCCAATCCAACTAAAATAATAGTTCCATTCAATTTGGCCATCAATAACCCGTGGGTAAAGATGTTTTGCTGCCAATCCAATAGGGATAAATAGCTCGATGATATACCAAACAAAAGAATAAACATGAAGTGTAATGAGTTGTAAAAAGGGGTAGTTATATGAAATGGGTTGAATAAAATCAATGGAGTTTTGTGCTTTAATGTTTACCAATCCAAACACCAGAGAGGTTAAAAAATAGAACCATTTTTGCCAAATGAATTTCCAGGCAAACTTTTTTTCTGTTAAATAATCCAGCAAAACCAATAAAATAGGCAAAACTACTGCAGTTGCTTTTGAGAGCAGCGATAAAATAAAAAATACAAAAGTCAATATTTTATAAATCCAACGATTGGATGTTTTCAGTTTCTGGTATGTTATCAGCGACAGCAATAAATAAAAGGTAAACAGAACATCTTTCCGTTCCGAAATCCAGATTACCGATTCTAGATGCATGGGATGCAATGCGAAAAGAAGCGCGGTAAAAAATTGAATGTTTTTGTTTGAGGTAATGCTTTTTACAAAATAAAAAACCAAAAGTATGTTCAGTAAGTGAAGCAATAAATTGTGAATCCGGTATCCGAAAGGGTTAGTGCCAAATAATTGGTAATCGGTAATCAATGAAAGGGTAGTGGCTGGATGATACAATCCATATACAAATTCAGTAAAAATACGGGAAGCATGTTCCGGAAACTCGGTAACAACAAAGTTATTGAGTATTAAACGGGCGTCATCGAGGTTTGGATAAAAAACAAAATGGAGTGATGGTGCATATACAATACTGGTTATCACTAAAATGCCAAGCAAAAATGTCTTTTCATTCTTTAAAAAGTTGCGCAACCCATCTTTCATACTTTTTATTTTTCAATTATTAGGTTCAATATTGACTTTCCATTGTAGTAGTTTTTTTTCAAAAATACACGCATTATTTGTTTTGCAAACATCTTTAAAAAAAAAGAATGCTAATTAATAGTGCTATTAAATAGTATTTACTTTAGTTAAACTGGTGTAACTTTGTATCAATAATTTATTAAACAAATATATCATGGCAAATATAACTAAAGATGAAGCACTGCGTTACCACGAACAAGGTAAACCTGGAAAAATTGAAGTGGTTCCAACCAAACCATACAGTACTCAGTATGATTTGTCGTTGGCATATACACCGGGAGTTGCAGAACCCTGTTTGGAAATTGAGAAAAACCCGGAAGATGCCTACCGATATACCGCCAAACGCAATTTAGTTGCGGTTATCAGTAATGGTACAGCGGTATTAGGATTAGGTGATATTGGTGCCTTAGCCGGTAAACCGGTAATGGAAGGAAAAGCTCTTTTGTTTAAAATTTTTGCCGATGTTGATGTATTTGACATTGAAGTAAATGAAAAAGACCCAAAAAAATTTATAGAAATAGTTAAGGGTATTTCTCCCACTTTTGGAGGTATTAACTTAGAAGATATTAAATCGCCAGAATGTTTTGAAATTGAGCAGACGTTAATCAAAGAGTTGAACATTCCTGTAATGCACGACGACCAGCATGGTACTGCTATTATCTCCGGTGCAGGTTTATTGAATGCCCTGGAATTAGCCGATAAGAAAATTGAAAATGTTAAAGTAGTGGTAAATGGAGCGGGTGCAGCAGGCGTAATGTGCGCGCGCTATTATGTTTCGTTGGGTGTTAATCTTAAAAATGTTTGGATGCTTGATTCCAAGGGGCTGATTTCTGCAAAGCGAACCGATTTGAATGAAGAAAAAAAGTTATTTGCGCAAAATTCCGAATTGGTAACCTTAGAGCAGGTAATTGCTGGTGCCGACGTTTTCTTAGGCCTTTCAAAAGGAAACATCATGAGTAAGCAAATGGTACAATCTATGGCTCATAACCCTATAGTTTTTGCTATGGCTAACCCAGTGCCTGAAATTTCTTACGAAGATGCAATGGCTGCCCGGAAGGATATTATTATGGCCACCGGAAGGTCTGATTATCCGAACCAGATAAATAATGTACTTGGGTTCCCCTATATCTTCAGAGGAGCATTAGATGTTAGGGCAACCGAAATTAATGAAGCCATGAAAAAGGCCGCTACTTATGCATTGGCCGCATTAGCCAAGCAAGATGTACCTGAAAAGGTAAATGCTGCATACAACAGCAAAAATTTGACCTTTGGCCGTGAATACATCATTCCAAAGCCGCTCGATCCCAGGTTAATTACCGAAGTGGCGCCTGCTGTTGCTAGAGCTGCCATGGAATCGGGTATTGCCAAAGATCCCATTAAAGATTGGGACGCATACCGAATTAAGCTCATGAAGCAAATGGGTATCTACAACAAGCTTACCGATGTGATTCATACTAAAGCCAAACAACAACTGAAGCGGATTGTAATATCAGATGCTGAGAATTACAATGTAATTAAAGCAGTTCAAATGTTAGTGGAGCAAAAAATTGCAGCTCCAATTCTGATTGGAAATAGGGCAAAAATTGAAGCCAACATTCGCGAAAACTGTGCACTAGGTTGTGAAGTTCCAATTATTGATTATAACGATTTAATTGAAACCGAACGCTTAGAGCATTATGCCCAACTACTTTTCAAGAAAAGGCAACGCAAAGGAAGTAACCTCGACGAGGCCCGCCAAATGGTGCGCAATATTGATTATTTTGGAGTAATGATGGTAGAAGCTGGCGATGCAGATGGTTTTTTAGCCGGATTCTCCACCAAATATTCCAACACCATTAAACCCGCCTTGCAAATATGCGGTACTAACAATTCACTGAACCATGCTGCCGGGATGTATGTGGTAATGAATAAAAAAGGAACTTTCTTTTTTGCCGATACTACGATAAACCACACTCCAAATACCCGCACATTAATTGATACCACACTGCTTACGGTTAATGAAGTACGAAAGTTTAATATTGAACCGGTTGTGGCATTGGTTTCCTATTCAAATTTTGGTTCAACCCGCACCGGAAGTCCACAAGAGGTTAGAGATGCCGTATCGTACTTGCACAAAGAATACCCGGAATTGATTGTTGATGGCGAAATGCAGGCCAATTATGCTTTTAATAAGCAGATGCGTATGGAGAAATTCCCCTTCTCGAAAATTGGAAATAGAGATGTAAATACCATTATTTTCCCAAATTTAAGCTCCGGAAACATTGCTTATAAAATGATGATGGAGATTACCGATGCCGAAATTATTGGGCCTATCTTGTTGGGAATAAAGAAGCCAATTAATGTATTACAAATGGGTGCTTCCATCCACGAAATTGTGAATATGGCGGCCATTACCGCTATTGGAGCTCAAACGTATTCTGATGAAATTTTGAAATTGTAATTATTAATCAAATTCTAAAAAACCGGATTTCTTAAAGTCCGGTTTTTTTAATTCCCATATTGCAGATACCGATACCAGCAATAACTCAAAATGCTATCTTTGCTCCGAACTGAAAAATTTAAAGTATGAGTAAAGTTGTCATTAAATGTTTTGAAGATCTTCAAAACCAGATTGGAAAAGAGTTAGGGGTATCGGGATACCATACCATTACTCAGGAACAAATCAATAAATTTGCCGATGCCACTCTCGACCACCAGTGGATTCATGTGGATGTGGAGCGGGCCAAGACCGAATCGCCTTTCAAAAACACCATCGCCCACGGATATTTAACCTTGTCGTTGCTGCCTTACCTTTGGGATCAGATTATCGACATACAAAACCTGAAAATGCAGGTAAACTATGGAATCGAAAAATTCAGGTTTAATCAGGCGGTATTGGTGAACAGTGCCGTACGTTTGAAAGCCAGCGTTATAAACGTAGTTGATTTGCGCGGAGTTACCAAAGCCAATATTGGCGTGGTGCTTGAAATTGAAGGAAGCAAAAAACCAGCTTTTGAAGGAGAGACGGTGTTTGTATATCATTTCGAGAAGTAGGAGATAGAAGCCAGAAGACCGAAGCAGGAAGCCAGAAGCCAGAAGTATATACTTTGGTATTGCAGTTTCCAATTTCCATATTCTCTTGTCTCACGTCTTAGGTCTCACATCTCATATCTCACGTCAAATAATAATTACAAATTCCATATTCCATGTCCATCGATGAACGATTGGCCCACACCGACTTCCCGCTTCCCGCTATCAGGCAGGTGAACAATGCCAAACACCCCAATGCCATTAGTTTGGGTTTGGGCGAACTGAAAGATTTTCCGGTGGATGGACAGATTATTGAGGCCATTAAAAATTCCCTGCTAACCGATGGTGTCAACTATACCGCCAATGCCGGTTTGCCAGCTTTGCGCACCGCAATTGCCCAAAACCAGCAATTGGTGGACGGATATAACTATTCAGCCGAAAATGTGGTAATAACCATTGGCGTGCAAAACGCCCTGTATGCAGTTATAAAAACCCTAACCAAGCTTGGTGCCAAACGGATTTTGATACCTGAAGTATTCTTTGGCATTTACCGCAAGATTCCCCAGGATTTTGGTCTACAAGTGGCAACCTATAAGTTAACCGATAATTTTGGGATTGATTTGATTGCATTATCTAATTTGCTGTTACCCGACGATATGGTTATCATCAATTCTCCGGCCAACCCCACGGGAAGGGTTTTTTCCGTTCAAGAGCAACAAGATCTGGCTGCCGTGCTTCAACGCAAGCTGACCCACGGATATTTGATTTCCGACGAAATATACAGCCAGTTGGTGTACGAAGGGGAGCCCGCCATCAGCTTTTCCGCCTTTTTCGACCGTACCTTGGTGCTCGATGGCATCTCGAAAAGTGCTGCCGCCGCAGGGTTGCGCGTGGGTTGGATTATCACCCGGAACAAAAAACTGGCACAGGCATTTACTTCAAATAATGCCACGGTTATCAGTTGCCCGCCAACCATTAACCAATATGCGGCCATTCCGGTTGTGCAAGGGTTAACGAAAGAAACCATTGAAAAATACAATGCAGTGCTCCGGCAAAACCGGGATGTGGCCATTAACCTGTTGGACAAGAATCACATTCCATACATAAAACCTACAGGTAGCTTTTACCTTTTTCCCAAAATCAGTCACCTCTTAAGCCAACCCGTAAAGCAGTTTTGTTTGGAAACCGCCAGCCAACCCGATGGAGTGGTAGTAATTCCGGGCGAGGCATTTAGCGCTCCCAATTACATCCGCATTTCCTTGGCTTCCATGCAAATTGAGGAAGGGATGGAGCGGTTGGTGAGGTGTTTGAAAAAATGAATGGTGTTTAAATGGAGTATTACAAGAAATTACAATTTGGAATATTAGGTTAAAAGATTAGTTTAACTTTGAAAAAGCCACATTGGAAAGATGATTCAAAAAATAAAGGTAGAACATTATTTTACCGACAATATTTCAACATCGCCAATCAACTTACAAAACAATGGGGTATCTCGATTGGAATTGTAACTAGGAATTTTTTTCAACTATGTTATATTCGAGAGCAGCTGATATAAAAGGAAGAAGGGATTTATATGAAAAAAAATAAAACTATTAATTTATTGATAGGATTATTTAGTATTCTATTGATATTTTTGATTTTTAATTTAATAGGTAATATTGAAATAAATTTGAACAGAGGGGTAACACTTGGAAAAATAATTAGTTATGAACCTTGTGGTAAAAGTGGTATGTGTATAACTTATATTTATCAAGTTAATAATTTGGATTATAAAGCTGAAGTTAGTGTGGGAAAAAAATTTGATACAACTGATATGGGGAAAGAGTTTTATGTAGAATATTCAACTAAAAATCCTCATAAAAATAGAATTTTAATTTATAAAAAGTCATTTTATTGTAGTGCCCAGCTGCCGTATTTTCACCTTCGATGAAATCACTTCTCTATCTTGCATAGTGTGGTACTTAAAAAAATGAAAAGTAGAAAAGTATAATTTAGGTTTATTTAATCTTTCCTCATCCACAATTTCACCTGATATACTGAATCATCTACCGACTTACTGATATCCGGATAAGGCGTTGCATCCAAAAAATGGAAATCATACCCTCCAACGGTAGTTTCGGGTTTGAAATAAGAATCGAAGGTGAAGGGGTACTCCAAATCTCCTTTTTTAAAGGTGAGTTTTACCGCAACATTCCCTTGCCAAAAACATACAACTCCAATAGGACAGCGGCTTTCGCTTAACATCGAGTCAAAGGTTAACGAAAGGTGGTTTGCCTCATCCACCAAAGTAGTTTGGTAGCCAATTGTAAGGGTATCGTTTAAGGTAATTTGACCTACTTTAAGGGTATCATCGGTAATTGGTTCTTTCTCTTTTGAACAGGCAACCACCAACATCAAGGATGATGACAAATACAAGTAAAAGAGTAGATTTTTCATTTCGTTAGGTGTTTTTTGATTATCACAAATTTATTAAATATTTGGGAACTGTTTCTCATAATTACCCAACCAAATTGTTTATTTTTGGCTTTCGGCAATAACCTTTTAACCCAATACTACAGGTAATGAATTCCTTTCACGAAGACAAAGCAGCCCAGTACGTCAACCGTTTCATCAATGCAACCGATCAGCATGTTTTTTTGACCGGGAAAGCCGGAACCGGGAAAACCACTTTGTTGAAAGCCATTGTGGAATCGACCCATAAAAAAACACTCATTGCTGCACCTACGGGCATTGCGGCCATTAATGCCGGAGGTTCTACGTTGCATTCCTTGTTCCATCTGCCGTTTGGGACTTTTATTCCCGAAAATCGTTTCGACTCCAACCTGGAAATCAATACCCAACTGACAACACCAAACAGCTTAATTAAAAACCTCCACATGAACGGCTCCAAAAAGGCGTTGATTGAGGAGGTGGAACTGCTGATTATTGACGAGGTGAGCATGTTGCGCGCCGATTTGCTCGATGCCATTGATTCAGTTTTGCGTTATGTGCGGCGAAACCGGAACGTGCCTTTTGGCGGGGTGCAGATTTTGTTTATCGGCGATTTGTGGCAATTGCCACCGGTGGTGAAAGACGATGAATGGGACATGCTTAAAAAGTATTACCCGACTATTTACTTTTTCAATGCATTGGCGTTAAAGGGCAACCAACCCATGTATATTGAATTGGGAACCATTTATCGGCAAACCGATCAGCAATTTATAACCCTTTTAAACCATTTCAGGATAAATGAGGTTACACCGGCCGATGTGGAACTGTTGAACCAACAATACCGTCCAAATTTCAATCCTATCGATAACCCCGGATACATTTATTTAACCACCCACAATTACAAAGCCGACAGCATCAACAAACAGGCTTTGGAAAAATTGCCCGGCAAAAGTTTCGCCTTTAAAGCCAAGGTGGAAGGCGATTTCAGCGAATATTCCTATCCAGTGGAATACACTTTAGAGCTTAAAAAAGGAGCACAGGTAATGTTCATCAAGAACGATTATTCGGGTAACAGCGCCTATTTTAATGGTAAGATAGGCATTGTGGAAGAAATATCGAATGAAAACATTGTGGTTTCCTTTCTCGACAACTCGCCATCGGCGGCGGTGGAACCTTATATTTGGGAGAATAAAAAGTTCTCGCTCGATAAGGAAACCCGCGAGATTAGCGAAACCATTGTTGGTAAATTCACCCATTATCCGCTTAAGCTGGCTTGGGCCATAACGGTGCACAAAAGCCAGGGATTGACTTTCGATAAGGCCATGATTGATATTTCGCAGGCATTTGCCCCTGGCCAGATTTACGTTGCACTCTCCAGGTTAACTTCCCTTAAAGGATTGGTATTAACCCGGCACATCAATATGAACGGCCCCGATGTTGATCCGGCATTACTCCAATACAGCCAGTCGCAAAAAGATGAAATGCAAATGGAGGAATCATTTGAACGGGCTTCATCGGAATACCTGAAAAAGCAAGTCATTCAGGCATATTCTTTTGGTTGGATGGTTCACGATTTGCAGGAACACATCGACAGTTACGACAAAGACGAAGTGCGATCGCCAAAGCAAAAATACCTAAGCTGGGCTATTGCGCTGCAAGCCAAAGTAAAACCGTTGGTTGAAGTGGCCAATAAATTCCAATCGCAGATTTCGCGGCTGGTGCAATCGCAACAACCCGAAGCATTGGATACTTTGCTGGAAAGGGTAGGAGCGGCCCGGCAGTATTTTCAGCCTTTGCTTAACCAGTTGCTTTCCAATGTTATTGAGCACCAAAAACAGGTTAAAAGGGAAAAAAACATTAAAAAGTACCTAACCGAATTGCAATGGATTGAAGGGATTTTTTACCGGCAGATGCTCACCATTTCAAAAGCCGAAGCGTTGTGCCAATCGGTAATTAACCGCACCGAACTCGATAAAAAAATGGTTCAAGTATTGGCGTCCGCTATACGACCTGTTAAACAGGATAATGAGTCAAAAGTTTCCTCTATAAAAGAAAAGAAACCAAAAGGAGAACAAGTGGATACCCGGTTGGCATCATTGGAACTATACCTGAAAAACAAATCGATTGATGATACTGCAGCAGCAAGAGGCATGAGCCCCCGAACCATTGAAGGCCATTTGGCAGAATGCATTGGTAAAGGCATGCTTGATGTGAATGAATTGGTAACGACCAAAAAGCTGAACGAAATATTGAAAGTTGCCCAGGAACTGGATACAGTGCTGCTCTCGCCCATAAAGGAATTGGTTGACGAAACCATTACCTATGCTGAAATTAAGTATGTGATGGCTTATGTGGCGTTTGAAACTAGTAGTTAGAAGTTGGAAGACCGAAGATGGAAGTTAGAAGACCGAAGATGGAAGACCAAAGATGGAAGACCGAAGAGAATTACCAGTAACCAGAATCCAGCAACCAGTTACCAACAAAATATAATTCTAATTTCTATCCTCTAAACTCTAACATCTAGTTTCCAAACAAATCGTAAACCTTTCGTCCACCTAGGTATGTCTGTTCAATTTTTATTTTGTACAAATCCTTTGCGGGAGCCGAAAGCAAATCTTGCGATAGCACCACAAAATCGGCCATTTTGCTTTTTTCAATGCTGCCTTTTTCGTTTTCCTCAAATTGACCCATAGCAGCCCAAATGGTCATAGCCTTCAGGGCTTGCATCCGCGAAAGCTGTTGTTTAGGGAAATAACCACTAACGGGCATTCCCTCTTGATCCATGCGGGTAACAGCAGCATAAAAGCCAAATAATGGGTTAATATCTTCAATTGGAAAGTCGGAACCGTTAATCAGCCAATCGTTTTGCTTTAATAAATCTTGCCAGGAATATGCGTGTTGCACCCGTTCAATACCCAGCCTTGCCTCTGCCCAAGCCATATCGGATGTACAATGGGTGGTTTGTATGCTCGGTATTACGCTAAACTGCTTGAAGGTTTTCAAATCGGAGGGATTTACCACTTGGCCATGTTCAATGCGCCAGCGGTAATCGTTTTTTCCTTTTAGTATTGAGCCATAAATGGATAACATCAGCCGGTTGGCCGAATCACCAATGCAATGCGCATTTACCTGGTAATTGTATTCGTAAGCCAATTGGCACAATGCCGTTAAGCTATCCGCATTCTGCAATAACAGGCCTGAATTGGTTGGGTCATCGCTATAAGGTTTTAAAAGGCAAGCGCCCCTGGAACCCAATGCCCCATCGGCATAAAGTTTTAAGGAACGGATGTTGAGGTAAGGGGTTTGGTAAAATCCGTTTTTCAGAAAGTAATCCAAATTCTCAGTATTTGAGTTAAGCATGGCATAAATACGCAAGGTAAGCTGTTGCTGTTTTTGCAGGCTATCAATCAAAAGTATTTCCGGTTTTTCAAGGCCGGCATCTCCAACCGAGGTCAATCCCACCGAAAAACAGTTCTGTTGTGCTTTCAGCAATCCAGCAATTAGTTCCTGTTGGGTAGGTTTAGGAATAAATGGTAAAACCAAATCAACGGCATTATCTATTAATAATCCAGTGGGTTTTCCATCTTTCAAAAGTATTTTTCCTCCTTTAACTTGGGTACTTTCATTAATGCCGGCTATTTTCAGGGCCACTTGGTTGGCAATAGCAGCATGGCCGTCAATTCGCCGAAGTAAAACAGGAGTATCGGGAAAGGCTTCATTTAAAAGTTGATTGGTCGGAAAATCTTTTGGCTGCCATAAGTTTTGGTCCCAACCTCGGCCGGTTACCCATGCACTATTATATTCCCGATGGTGCTTTTTAGCACGTTCCACCACTTCGGTAAATGACTTGGCTTCCTGCAAATTAACCTGAGAAAGGGTTTCGCTGTATCCATAAAAATGGCAATGCGCATCGATAAATCCTGGGTAAATATACTTGCCTTTTAAATCGAGTACATTTTCACTGTAAAATTGGGCATTAATAGTGGCATCAGGACCTATAGCTACAAATTTTCCATCCATAACAGCCAACCCTTGAACCACGGTAAAGTTTTTATCTACCGTATAAATTTTAGCGTTCTTAATAATTAAATCCGCTTTTTGTCTAAAATCGCAGGAGGTCACAGTAATGCTTAGTATAAATAGTAAAAGAAAACAAATCCGGTTCATAGTTTAAGATGTTGTTGGCTCTAAATCAAGTCAGCAAAATGGCCGACAATAATGAATTGATTAATTCGTGAGCAAAGGTATAAACTTTCAACACAACAAAAAGGTAGCAAAAAAGCTTAAATTATGCATGAATGAAATGATAACGCAGTTGTTTCCAATTAAAAAAAAATACAATCGTTTCTTCCAATTCCTCCTACATTTTTATTGTTAGTACTTGAATTCTACCTTCACTTATTTTATCTTTGGATGCAAAATAATTAGTCATGAACATTGAAGATCTACGCGCTTATTGCTTATCCAAAAAGGGAAACGAAGAAACCTTTCCGTTTGATGACGTTACCTTGGTATTGAAAGTAATGGGAAAAATGTATGCACTCATTAATTTGGATGGAGAGTTATCCATCAATTTAAAGTGCGATCCCGAATTGGCTATTGAGCTTCGCGAAAAGTATCCCGCCGTGCGACCTGGATATCACATGAGTAAAATACATTGGAACACCGTGTATATCGATGGAAGCATACCCCGGCGCCTAATTGAGGAATGGATTGACCATAGCTATGATTTGGTGGTTCAGTCGTTTACCAAAAAACTCCGAGCTGAGCTGGAAGCATTATAGAAGCTGGAAGACCGAAGACGGAAGACCGGAGTTGGAAGACCGAAGTCAGTAACCAGTAACCAGTAACCAGCAACTAGCAACCAGTTACGTGCAAAATGCAATTCTAATCTCAAATCTCAAATCTCAAATCCCAAATCTCAAATCTCAAATCTCAAATCTCAAGTCTCACATCTATTTTCTAATCTCTAATTTCTATTCTCTAAATTCATACTATCTTTGCGCAAAACTTTACCAAAATGACTGAAAGAAGAATCCGTGTCCGGTTTGCCCCAAGCCCTACTGGGCCATTGCATATAGGAGGTGTGCGCACTGCCCTTTTCAATTACTTGTTTGCCAAAAAACATGGCGGCGATTTTTTGCTTCGTATTGAAGATACCGACCAAACCCGTTTTGTTCCCGGAGCTGAAGAATACATTATGGAAAGCCTCGAATGGTGCGGAATCAAAGTTGACGAAGGCATCCGCGAAGGAGGTAAATACGGACCCTACCGACAGTCGGAACGACGGGTTATCTATAAAAAATATGTGGATCAGTTGATTGAAAGCGGAAACGCCTATTATGCATTTGATACTGGCGAAGAGCTCGATGCTTTGCGGAAAGATGCAGAGGAGAAAAAAGAAACCTTTACCTACAATGCCGCCACACGTATTTATTTGAAAAACTCATTAACCCTTTCGGCTGCTGAAGTTGAAAAACTGCTGAAAGCCAGCGATGCCTTTGTTATCCGGTTCAAGATGCCAGTGAACCACGAGGTGGTGATGCAGGATATCATCCGTGGTGAGGTACGCGTTAATACCGATACCCTCGACGATAAAGTGCTGTACAAATCGGATGGTTTGCCAACCTACCACTTGGCCAATATTGTTGACGACCATTTAATGGAAATAAGCCACGTGATACGCGGTGAGGAGTGGCTACCCTCGTTGCCGCTGCATGTGTTGCTATATCAATCGTTTGGATGGGAGGAAACCATGCCTCAATTCTCGCATTTGCCGTTATTGCTTAAACCAACCGGTAACGGCAAACTGAGCAAGCGCGATGGCGATAAAATGGGCTTTCCGGTATTTCCGCTTTTCTGGAAATCGGTAGAAGGCGAAACTGCTACTGGTTACCGCGAAGAGGGTTATTTTGCCGATGCGTTTGTTAACCTATTGGCATTGTTGGGCTGGAACCCCGGCACCGAACAGGAACTGTTCACCATGGAAGAACTAATTCAGTTGTTCAGTTTGGAACGGGTAACCAAATCGGGCTCCAAGTTCGACCCTAAAAAAGCCGAATGGTTCAACCATCAGTACATGCTCATGAAAACCAATCAGGAACTGGCCCAACAGTTTATTCCAATTTTGGAAGCCAAAGGAATTCATGCTGACTTGGCAAAGGTAGAACGCATTGTTGGTTTGATTAAGGAACGTGCCAATTTTGTGAAAGAGTTTTGGGATCAGAGTTCGTTCTTTTTTCAGGCTCCCGAAAGTTACGATCCGGAAATCGTCAAAAAACGTTGGAAAGAAGAAATACCAGGTCAACTTACATCGGTTAAAGAGGTGATTGCCCAAGTGACTGATTTTAATTCGGTAAATGTCAAAGCCGCAGTTTCGGCCCATATTGAAAGCCATGTTTGGAATTTTGGTTCCATCATGAATACACTTCGTTTGTGCTTGGTAGGTGCCAGCAAAGGCCCCGATTTGTTTGAGATTATTGAGATTATTGGCAAAAAAGAGACGGTTCAACGGATTGAAAAGGCGGTAAAAACTATTTAGTTTAAATAGAACTTCTTTTTTTCATTTTTACCAAGTATATTTTAAACTTAGCAATGCATTATTAGTTTTAAATGAGTATTCAAAACCACTTACAGTATATGAATTAACATCATCTGCACTGCTGTAATCTTTATAGTAATAGGAAACGGTTGGATTAAATTCAAATCCTAAAGAGAAGTGTGTACTAAATTGGTAATATCCACCTATTACAAAACCAATTCCAGGCCGGTACTCGTTAATAATACTATTTCGCATCTCAGGTGGCCAATTTGGATTATCAATAAATTGATTGAAATATTTGTAATTCATTTGAATATCCATTCCATATACAATTTTAAATTTGTCTGTTAAAGCGCTGTGCTTCTCAAGTCCAAATGTTAATCCTGCACTTAAAGTAGTTTCTTTTGTTATAAAAGACCCAAAAGAGGGTTCCTTTTTAAGAGAACTACCGTAAACATTAATTAATCCAGCTTTTAACCAAATGTTATTATTTACGAGTCTGTAGTATTTAACCGACATTTCATTTAAAGATAAACCGTAAGTTGATATTGAAAATGCATTTTTCAATTCCTTGGGTACTTCCTCATTTTGCGCTTTACCTGATTTTAATAAACAAAAACTGGTTAGTAGAATTGCAAGTGTAGTTTTTACCTTATTCATTTGGATTTTTTGTGAGCTAATTACTGAATTATCCTTATCTGTGACCAAATTAGCAATAATAAATAAAGGAAACAAAAATATTTTGAACATAATTTTAGCTAGTGCAATTATATGTGCTTCTGATTTCCAACACCAACTTCTATCCACCAAAAAAAATGTTTTTTAATTTCCGCTAACTTTCGCTACTTTTAATTTTTGAAGTAAATGGAAATTATGAATGTAGTTGAAAAAAGGGATTTTATTCAAAGTCATTTGAATCAAGCAGATGATAGTCTTATCGATCAGTTTTATGAAACGCTTCGCAAAGAGGAAGTTTTAAAAGAAAAGCTAGTAAGTAGGGCGCTAAAATCGGAACGCGATATTCGGACAGGAAAAGTATTTTCCAGAGGAAGGTCACTACAAGATTATTTATAGAGTGGTTGGTGAGTATATTTACATTACCGATATTTTTGATTCCCGTCAAGATCCAGAAAAAATGAAAGCCTAATTCTCATTGTAAATTCGGAAAAGATTTGGGCCAATTCCTTGCAATTTGAATGGATAAGCTTTTTTAAAGAATCTTTTCATACATTATCATTCAATCTTCCAATTCCCAACTTCCAACTTTCCCCCAAAAAAATGTTTTTATTTCCCAACTAATTACCTACTTTTAGTTTATATGGGGTTAACCATTTTTTAAGGGTAATGTTGTTGGAATATGTAAGATAGATGGAATAAAAAACATCATGGAATATTATCGATTCTAGTTTAACCTATTGACAATTGGAAACAATGAACATAAATTCAAAACCAAGCCCTCGTTTTCTGAAGCGAATAAATACACTTACCGTATGTTGCCTCATCGCCACCTCTTCCTTTGCACAAGGAACTCAGGAGGTGGTTCTGGACTATAAAGAACTACCAAAAGCAGAATGGATATTTCAAACAGGGCAACCCATCTACGCTTCTCCCATTGTAAGCGATAACCTTGTTTATTTTGGCGGCCTCGATAGCCTTTTACATGCGGTAGATATTACTTCAGGAAAGGAAGTCTGGCAATTTCGCATCAACGGCGAAATACGGTCGGATGTGTGTATCAATCAAGGTCAACTGTTTTTAAATGGCGGCGATGGCTTTCTGTATGCCCTCGATAAAAAGGATGGAAGAGTCCTTTGGAAATATGGCACCAACGGCGAAAGGAAGTATGATTTTGCCGATTATTTCCATTCAACTCCCATCGTAAACCAACAAATTGTATATTTTGGTTCAGGCGATGGAAACATGTATGCCGTTCACACCATTACTGGTTCTTTGGTCTGGAAGTTTCAAACCGGAAGCGTGGTACATTGCAAACCCGCCATCAGTAATAGCAAAATATTTATCAGTTCCTTCGATGGTTATGTATATGCAATTGATATAGCAAACGGAGTACTGGTATGGAAATTTAAAACGGTTGGGCATCGGTATTTTCCGAAAGGGGAAGTTCAGGGTTCTCCTTCGGTATATAGGAACCTGGTTATTGTTGGTGCCCGCGATTACAATATGTATGCCCTTGACGGGGAAAAGGGTTTCTGCCATTGGAATAAAGCCTTTACCAAGGGATGGGGATTAAGCAACAACCTGCACGATTCTATTTTATATATTGGTTCAGCCGATGAACGGGTGCTTATTGCCGCCGAGCCTGAAACTGGAAAAGACTTCTGGCGGAAAAACATGGAATTTCTGGTTTTTGGCAACAATGCCTATAGTGAAAACATGCTATACCTTGGAACCACCATCGGGAAACTTCATGGCATCCAATTCGATTCAGGAGAAAAAAGCTGGAGTTTTGAAACCGGTACTTACCAGAAAAACCGGTACCTGTATTTCAATAATGACGATTCTTATAGAGAGGATATTTATTCCATTATCCATTCAAACGAGGAGTTTTTGGAGGTAGAGGTGAAATTGGGAGGAATCTTTTCCACCCCATACATATCCAATGACTACATCCTTTTTACAAGCACCAATGGCAACTTGTATTGTTTAAAAAGATAACATCATTAAAGGGTTAGTAGCAATAGCATTGAGCCATTCAAACAATGTCATTGTTGTGTTTGGTTTTGGGGTAATTAGTTTTATTGAAGCCATCGCAAATAGTATTTCGATAGGATCTTTTTAGAAAAGTGATGGTTAAGTATTACTTGTCCGAAATCAATCCTCCCCTAAAAAATTGTTTTTATTACCTAGCAATATTCCCTGCTTATTGTTTTTAAAGTAAAACAGAAACTATGAATTCAGAGGTTTTAGCAGTAACCCAATTTTATTGTAACTGCTCCAACTCCTTTTTCACAAAGGCCATCAATTCGTTGATATACTCCTCTGTAAAATCGAATTTAATTCCAGCCGCTTTGAAGGTATCTGGAATGGGGGAGGTGTAGCCCATTTTTAGTGCGGTTTTAAATTGTTTCAATGTGGTTAATTTGTCCTGTTTAAAGTTTTTCCATATTGCAATGGCACCCAATTGGGCAATGCCATATTCAATATAATAAAAAGGAACTTCAAAAATATGCAAGTAACGCTGCCATTGGTTGGCACGGTAATTTTCCAAATCAGAAAAATCAACCACTTGGCTACCAAATTCCTGTTCCAGCTTCATCCAGTAACCATTTCTTTCTTCTGGGGTGTGGAATGGGTTTTCATATAAAAAATGTTGAAATTTATCGACTTTGGCAACTGAAGGCAAGGTATTCAGTAAACTTTGCAGGTGCTTGCGTTTGGCTCGTTTCAGTTCCTGTTCATCGGTAAAAAAGTGATGCCATTGATCCATGGTAATCAGTTCCATAGTCATAGAGGCCAATTCGGCAATTTCTGAGGGTATTTCTTTAAAAGCCACTAATTCTAAAGGGGCTGCCAAATATGCGTGTATGGCATGACCGCCTTCATGCAACAAGGTAACCACATCATCAAAATTGCCTGTGGCATTCATAAAAATAAAAGGCACATTGCTTTCGTGCAATGGATAGTTAAATCCTCCTGGTGCTTTATTTTTCCTGCTTTCAAGGTCTAAATATCCCAGTTTATGCATTTCGTTTAGGTACATTCCAAACTCGGGTTCTAAATCGCGAAAGCACAGTACGGTTTTTCGAATTAATTCTTCAACTTTTTCAAAAGGTTTTAAAGGAGGCAATAAATCAGTATCTACCTCCAAATCCCATGGTCGCAGATTCTTTAAATTCAGCTTTTGCTTACGCATTAAATTCACTTCATCAACCAATGGTACAACTACTTTAGCAACGGAATTATGGAACCGCTGGCAGTGTTCCGATGTATAATCAAACCGCCCCAATTCTTTAAATTTGTAATCGCGGTAGTTTATAAATCCTGCATTTTTGGCAATGTTTTGCCGTAGTTTAATTTGTTCAGTTAATAGATTTTGGAATACCTCGGAATCTTGCATTCTTCTATTCTGAATCAAGCGATATATCTCTTCACGGGTAGTGGGGTTTATTTCTTTTAAAAAATTAGCAGCACTTTGCAGTGTAAATTCCTCATTCTTATAATGAATACTCATTTTTGAAGCAATCACTCCGTATTCCTGTTCCTTTAATTGAAGTTCTGCTTCTAAGGTTACATTTTCTTCGCGGAATAATTCCAACTCTTTTTTAATTTCGCGTACTACAATAAAAAGCTTCGATTTGCCAACCATTTTCATCACTTCCGGTGCAAGAAACTTAGAATCTAGCTGGTTCGAAACAATAGCTATTTGTGGTTCTATTTCTGAAACAAAGGTTTCGAAACGTTTGGCTAAATGTTCATCGCTGGTATTGCAATTCATTCGAATATAGCGCCAACCTAACTCCTCGTTCAAAATACTTTCCAGTTCACTTCTATCTAAAAGCCACTGCCAAATTGTTTTTGACGAGATAAGAGGTCGCTCCAGCAACTGATCGAAATAAGGTTTAATATCGGAATAGGAATCGATTATTATATCGGCTTCAACAAAGTTTCTTTTTAATTTAGTAGCCATAGTTGTTGATGGTTTTATTTGTATTTAATTCTAAACTGATTCATATACAATGAATTAATGAATCATTTCAAGCAGTTTTCCACGTCAGCAAGAGTTTTTTATTGGAGTGGTAATTTATAAAAAGTAGCGGTTCTTTTAATGACCCGTTGAAAAATAATTGTTTTTAAAAGGAAAAGCTCAATCCAAATAGAGCTATAGAAAAAAAAAGCATGACCCAAGTCATGCTTAATTGAAATGCTTATTTTGTTTCATTACTTTTCTTTAGTGGCAGGGTCTTCTTCTTTTTCCGGTTCCTTATCCAATAAATCAAGTTTATTTAATTTTTGTAACGTGTTATACCAAATAATCACTTTTTTTATATCCGACACATATACCCGATCTTTATCATATTCGGGCATAATCGATTCGAAGTAGGATTTTAATTTGGTATTGTCCAATTTAGCATCAATAGCGGGGCCGGAGTTTTCTTTCTCACGAATGCTTTTTAGTACATTAACTAAAGGATTATCTTCTCCTTGCTGGGTATAAATAGCTATATCGTTCAAAGCACTCACCTTTGATGCAGCATAAGCAGGCATTCTTTTACCAGTCTCTAAATTCTCAACTATAATTCCATTTTTTGTGCTGGAAACCAGTTTGTAAAGTCCGGGTTGTCCAGAAATTGCTAGAATATCCTTAAGCATGATATCAATTTTTATAATTAGGTCGCAAATATACTATTTTGGTTGAAATATTAAGGAACTAATTTTGGTTCCTTTTTTAAAAACAACATTGTTTTATTGACTTCTGTAAATACTGCCATTTAGCCTTGGAAATCAATTACACAAAACCCCGTTGTTTTTTTATGGATTCGTAAGCGTGGTTAATTTTCTGGAATTTTTCTTTTGCTGTATGTTGTACGTCTTCACCCAAATACGAAACTTTATCGGGATGATACTCTACGGCCATTTTTCGATACGCTTTTTTAATCTCCTCGTCGGTTGATTCTGGTGTAACACCTAAAATGCTATAAGCTACATGAGTATCACTGTAAAACATCGATTTTATTGAGTTAAAATCCGATTGACCAATACCCATATTTATTGAAATCATTTGGATTAATTCCACTTCGCTTTTTTTTGTCTCTCCATCAGCGCTTGAAATGCCAAACAGGTAATGCAGCATTTGTAACCGCGATGAATAATCCATGTGTTGCCCTATTTGACGGCTCACATCCTGAACTGGAATTTCTTGGTTTAAAATATCGCGTAACATCTTAATAGCATCTTGCGAAGCCTCTTTTCCAAAGGAACGGAGCATATATTTTTTAACAAATTCTAATTCAGCTTTTTTTACCGTTCCATCAGCTTTCATAACTGCCGCAGTAAGAACAAGCAAGCTTACCATAAAGTCTCCACGTGTGGTAGTTGATGTGGGTCCTTGTCCTTCGTTTAATTTAAGAGTATCGGAAGCATCAAATGCACTTCCAACCAAGAATCCTACAATTCCACCAATTGGGCCAAAAAAAGCCCAACCCAATCCTCCGGCAATCCATTTTCCTAAACTCATTTCTTTAAAATCTTTTATTTTGAATTCAACTATATTTGTTTACTTTTATTAAACGGTCTCTTAGGAATGTCGAAAATTGAATTGGAACTTCGACATATTCCTTTTTCATTGGTGAAACATCAAATGGCATTAATTATACTCCATAGTTCAATTTTAGGATTATCTTTTCCACTTCATGCTTACTATCTAAAATGCCATTGTTTTCAATCACAAAATGAGCATATTTAATTCGTTCTTCATCACTAAGTTGATTTTCTATCCTAGCCATTACTTCATTGTATGACAAATTGTCGCGCTGCATTACCCTTTTAATTCTTAATTCAATGGGTGCAGTTATTAAAATAACAAACTCACAATTTTTATAAGCACCGCTTTCAATCAAAATGGCGGCTTCTTTTATTACAATTTTGGCAGTAGTTTGATTCCGGCACCAAGTATCAAAATCGGTTTGTACTTTTGGATGAACCAATTGATTGATGGAGTTCAATAATTTTTTATCAGTGAATAATCGGTCTGCAATCATTTTTCTATTAAGGTGTTCATCTTTAAACACCTCATCGCCAAATAAATACCTCAATCCTTTTTTAATATCGGCATCCGTAACCATAAGTTCTTTGGCTCTAATATCGCTTGAATAAACAGGAATGCCAAACTCAGAAAAATAGTTAGCAACAAAGGTTTTCCCACATCCAATTCCGCCGGTTAATCCAACAATCTTCATTTGTTTCGTTCAAGAATAAATTCAACACTTTGTGGCGAAAATGAGATGTTTATAGCCTGTGAAGGGGAATTACTCAAAATTAGCGGAAGTTTTAAACCAAGCTGTTTATCAATATCGTTATAATCAACTTGAACTAAAAAATCACTAGCGTGAGTTAATGTATATTTATTAAAAGGAACCGAGCATGAGAGCTTTATTGTTCCCGGAAATGTTATTAGTTTTAACGAATCAGGAACATTTACAGTTATTACGGGTAATTCAAACAATACTTCGGTTAATTTCGAAACCGGAATAAGAGCCACCACTTGTTTTCTGTCGAATTGTGTATTGTTAATTTCCTGTAATTCAACATTTTTCTGTATTGATTCATCAAATCCTTTAAGAGTTTGCTGTTTTGTAGTTATGTATTGCAAGGTATCTAATATACTGTTTGGACCACTCACGATGATGCAATCGGGTTTAAATACAATTGCACCATTTAGCATACTTTCCTTTTCGAATTCTAATTTTAAATCAGATTTTACAGGTACTTTTTTATTCGTTTGGTGCGAAAATTGAAAATAAATGGTATCAGGCATTATATCAATTACCCTAATTTCACTTGAAATTTGGCTGTTGATATTTTCTCTCAGGTATCGTGTTGCTAAGCGGTATTGATTTACTTTAGCTTTATTCAGGTTAACTCCAAATTTTTGTGCATCAATTATTATTGGATAGGGCTCAGAACTCAGCTTGTACCTTAAAATATCGTAACCATAAGCGTTAATGCTTAAGTGCAGCGATTTGGGTAAATCACTTACCAATACTTTTTTTGATGGCAAATTCACATAAGTAACCGGATAATCAATGGTTGTTGAAAACTCATTCCCAACTTTATTGATAAACCAAAAAATAGTGGCAATTACTACAAATATAAGGTAGGTTATGATCTTGCGGTCAATTCTTATAAACAGATGATGATTGTATATTTTTTTAAATGCAGTGAATTTCAAAATACTCAAAGGATTAAGGCACAGTTAAAACTACGAATAAAAAAACCCGAAATCTTTTCGAATGGTTTCAAAAATACAAATAATTATTATCTGTAGTTCGTTCAACATCAAACAAAAAGATCGCGGGTTTAGCGAATCGTAAACGGAATTACTTTGCTTTTTCAGTTGATATGTCGGAATTGTCTTTAACCAAACCGGCTTTGTCAACTTTAATTCTCACACCGTCAGCTATTTCAAGTAAAACGGTACTGTCATTTACTTCTGATATTTTTCCATAAACTCCACTAACGGTAAGCACTTTATCGCCTTTTTTAATTCCTTCGCGGAATACACGCACCTCTTTTTGTTTTTTCATTTGAGGACGGATCATAAAAAAGTAAAAGATAGCAATGATTACGACTAATGGAAGCAATTGCCCCAGAGCACTTCCTTGTTGCCCGGTGGGCTGCATTAAAAAGAATGTTAAAAAACTCATGTTCTCGATTATTTATTTAGGTTCAACAATTTCAGATGTAATTTGGAGTTTTGTTTGATTGGGCTGGCAGTTTGTCCATACCGTAAGGGTTTTCACTTGTCTTCCGCTGCGGTTACTACTGTTAAAAATCACTTCAATTTCTCCTTGTTCACCGGGTGCCACAGGTTCCGATGTAAATTTTGGAACGGTACATCCGCAGCTGGCAGTGGCTTCTTTCACAATTAAATCCTGTTTCCCGATATTTTTAAATTTAAAAGTATAGGTTACTTTTTCTCCTTGCATTAAAATGCCAAAGTCATGTTCCACTTTTTCAAACTGAATTTTTGGCAATTCCGAGGTATCAGAATTGTCAGCCGTAATTGGGTTGTTTATAATTTCAGCGGAAACTGTATGACTTTTGTTTTTGCAACTAAGCAATAAAAGGCTTGTAGCAACAATAAAATAGATAATATAATGCTTCATTTACTGGTTATTTTTATATACATCAGTTGCTGCTCTATCAAAATCCGATCCGAAATAGAAAATCATTTTATTATTCCTTTAAGCCGCGACCTTCTTTTTTAATTTTATTTTCATTCTTTAATTGGTTAATAATTTTATCGAGTACCCCGTTTACAAAAGCATTGCTGCGTTCGGTGCTGTAAAACTTAACCAGTTCAATATATTCATTAAAACTAACTTTTATGGGCACGCTTGTAAATTGCATAATTTCAGTTATTGCCATTTCCAATACCAAAAGGTCCATTTGGGCAACCCGTTCAATATCCCAGTTTTTTATATGCAATTGAATTAAATCAGAGTTTTCCTTATGTTTTAAAATAACCATGCGGAATAGCAGTTTTGCAAACTCCTTGTCTTCATCATTTTTAAAAAGCGGAAAAACTTTTAATTCTTTGTCGTTGCCTTTTGCTTTTTCAATAGTTTTAACATTCATGCTAAGCATGAATTCTATGTCGTCGTTCCAAAAGATAGAATGCTCTTCCAACACTTGATACAATAAATCGGAATTTACCAAAAACTCCGAAAAAAAGGTAACAATAAATTCCTGATCTTCTTTGTAGGTATTGGTTTCAGAACTCATATATTTCTGGTAGGCTTCCGATTCCATCATATCGGTGTAAACCCGCTTAATTAGCTCAGGGTAATTGTTCCAATTAAGTTTCTTTTCTTCAATATATTGATATACTTTATTGGTGTTCGATAATTGATTGATAACCCGGTTATCGATGAATCGAAGGTTAGGACTTAAATCTTTGCTAGTGGGTACTCTTTTGTTTTTCCCCAACTCCATTCTTGAAACAGCATACTCTTTTACGTCGAGGAGCAATACAAAGAACAAATGGTATAAATCGTACGATTTTTCGATACTGTAAAAAAGGTCTTTTTCATAGCGAGCTAACCCTTCGTCGTTACTATTAAAATATGCGTACAGCAACTGCAATACTTTAATCCTCAATAACCTTCTACTAATCATTTATTTAAAGAGCGTTTAAGTTTCATTTTTATTTGAACGGGTGCAAAAGTAAAGAAATTTTGTAAGGCGTTAAAGGAATCAACAATATTATTTTGAATTTGAAAAACTATTGTGTTTATTTGAGAAAGCTTTATAGGGCTTTGAATTCTTGATGAATTGATTTTTTTTTGAATTAATTTTAAAAATGGAAGTATAATACTAATTCATGGTGATGATGGAAGGATTTGACAAAAAAGAAAATGGAAGTGACCGGGAAGAGATCTACTCAAAGTCAGTAAGAGCGGGAAAGAGAACCTACTTTTTTGATGTGAAAGCAACCAAGAAAAATGATTTTTATTTGACCATTACCGAGAGTAAAAAGCATTTTGAAAGTGATGGTAGGTTCAATTTTGAAAAGCATAAATTGTTTTTGTACAAAGAAGATTTTGAAAAGTTTGTAGAGGGATTGAATGAGGTAGTAGAATACATTCGATTAAATCAACCAGAATTGGAAATTGATGAAACCCCTGAGGTAAAAGAATTTACCAATGTAGAGTTTGAAGATTTACAAGAGAAAAAATAAGAAAAAGCCGGTGAAAACCGGCTTTTATTGTGAATCCTATTGAGTGATTTGCCCTTCCAAATCGCTCAATTTGGGTTTTATTCTAAGTAAAACAAGTTTTATTAGCTTATTTCATAATCAACAGCTACCTTAGAATGGGTTACTTGCCTAACAAATTCTACCAATTTTAAATGTTCCGGATGGTTAGCATAAACTTCTAAATCGGCAAAGCTGTTGAATAGACTTACCAAAACCAAAACATGGTTGCGTTCTAAATTGGCTCCATTTATTCCAACCTCCAACGATTTAATTTCTTTAATAACTTTTTTAAGTTCCATCAAGCGGTTTTTCAATTCCAGGGCAAGTTCCCTTTTATTTTTCCCTTCGTGATTTTCATTTATTTTCCACATTACTATGTGCTGTATCATTGCTTGAAAAATTTAAAGAGACTAAAAGATTGTATTTATGTTTTGGTTCAATTATTCAGGTATTTCATCCGGATTATCGGAACCAATTTCGAATTCATCAAGCTTATCGGTATCTGGTATTTCATTTTTTTCCACAAAATCTTTTATTTCTTTGTTTGATAATACTTTAACATTGGTAATTAAGAAGTTGGGTTTTAAAAAATTGCCAAATTGATTGCATTCATCTACTGCAGAACGAAATATTTTTTGGATTGGAATTTCAAAGGGAATTAATACGAGTAATGTGGCATAATTATCAAAGAATGTAATGGTTTCCAACTCCGATTGGTTGGCCTTTAAAATAAAATCAAATTCTGAAGTGATGAGCTTTTTCTGAAAATCGATAAATTCATTGTTTTCAAGTCCAATAAGTACAATAAAATAGCGAAGCATGACACCTTTTCCTCCCAACCCGGTGGAAATAAACACTTGATTTTCATTAAGCAAGGTACTCTCTAGCAGCATTTTATTCTCTTGCATCGACAATATCGCCCAATCGAGCAATTCTGGTTTGCCATTTTTGGTATAGTTTTCAATTATCCGAAATGCTTTTGGATCATCCATTGCTGCTAATTTTACCAGCAATTCCTTTATTTCCTCATTGGTAAGTTCCGGTTGATATAAATCAGCAGTATCTAAACTTAGGGGTGTTTTTTTGCTTGATTTATTTTTTGCTTTTTTCGAGTATTTGAAATATTCCATCTGCAATTTAATATCAATCTGCTGCTCAAGAATGCTAAATTTTTCAGGAAACTTTCCAGTCATCTCTTTTAACTTATCAAATAAATTATCTTCCATAATTGACAGTAGTTTTTACAAAGTAACAAAACTATTTTGTGTGGTTGGTTCAATAGTCAAAAAATCTGCCAATTATTACAGATTTGGATTATAGTTTTGTTTTTGAAACGGAAAAGCCCCAAAATTTGGTTCTTATTACTTTAAATACTTTAAGTACTCTAAAATACTCTCAACTTCTAAAATATTCTTATTTTAAATCATTCTAAATAGATTAAAATAGCTACTTTTGCTGACCTAAATTTGGGACAGTATATTTTTTAGAAATAGTATAATTAATGAACCTTGCTGAACTTAATAGTGGCGAAAAGGGAGTTATCATAAATGTGAAAGGATACGGTTCATTCCGTAAACGCATTATGGAAATGGGTTTTGTGAAGGGGCAATTGGTTGAGGTGGTAAAAAAGAGACCCTTTCACGGACCCGCCGAATATAATGTAATGGGTTATCATGTTTCGCTCCGTCCATCGGAGGCTTATTTAATTGAAGTAATAACTCAGGAAATGGCGGCTGAAATGCCGGAGCAGCCTTTTGAAGGCATTATTGACAAAGAAAAGCTCAAAATTTCAATCAACAGCAAAGGGAAAAATATTAGTGTAGCTTTCGTAGGAAACCCAAATTGTGGAAAAACATCACTTTTCAATTTTGTTTCGGGTGCACGCGAACACGTTGGAAATTACAGTGGAGTGACCATTGAAGCCAAGCACAATACGTATTCCTATTATGGGTACAATTTTAATTTGGTTGACTTGCCCGGCACCTATTCCCTTACCGCTTATACTCCTGAAGAATTGTATGTGCGGAAACATATATTCCATAACAATCCAGATATTGTGGTGAATGTTATTGACGCATCAAACCTGGAGCGAAACCTATACCTTACATCCCAGCTAATTGACATGGATATTAAAGTAATAATTGCTTTAAACATGTACGATGATTTAGAAAACTCTGGGGCAGTGCTTGAAATTGAGAAATTGAGTCGTTTGCTTGGAATTCCAATTATTCCCACAGTGGCTACCAAAGGCAAAGGAATACCCGATTTGTTCAGCAAAATAATTGATGTTTATGAAAACCGCGACCCCAATGTTCGGCATATTCATATAAATTACGGAAAAGAAGTGGAGCAATCCATCCGTGTAATCAGAGAACAGATAAAACAGGATAAGCAATTGATAGTTGCTATGTCGCCACGTTTTTTAGCAATAAAATTATTGGAACAAGACAGTCATGCCATTCGGTTTGTTTCAAAACATCAAACCAGTAAAGAAGTTTTAAAAACGGCTTACAAAGAAATTTCGCGTATTGAAGAATTGTTGCACGAAAAAGGAGAGGCGATTATTACTGATGCTAAATATGGATTTATCAGCGGAGCCTTAAAAGAGACCTTGAAGCCCGGAAAATCAAGAAGGTGGCTGCATACCAATGCCATTGACAAGGTTTTAACTCACCGTTTTTTTGGAATGCCTTTGTTTTTCACTTTTATGTTTCTCATGTTTTTTTCAACGTTCCAGTTAGGGAGTTATCCCATGGCATGGATTGATACCGGAGTAGGAATCTTAAATCAATTTATCAAATCAAGCTTACCTCAAGGTATGTTTAACGATTTAATAACTGATGGAATTATTAATGGAATTGGCAGTGTACTTGTTTTTTTGCCAAACATTCTCATTTTGTTTCTTTTTATTTCATTCATGGAAGATACCGGTTATATGGCCCGGGCTGCTTTTATGATGGATAAAATTATGCACAAAATTGGACTTCATGGGAGGTCGTTTATTCCGCTAATCATGGGTTTTGGTTGCAATGTACCTGCCATTATGGCTACCCGTACCATTCGCAACCGCAACGATAGGTTGCTTACCATACTCATTACCCCTTTTATGAGTTGCAGTGCCCGATTGCCGATATACATACTTTTTATTGGAGCTTTTTTTCCAAGTAACCCAACCTTGGTATTGATAGGTTTGTATTTAACAGGAATACTTTTAGCTGTAATTACTGCCCATTTTTTTAATAAAACGTTGTTTAAATCAAAAGAGGCTCCTTTTGTAATGGAGTTACCCCCTTATAGGCTTCCATCAACCAAATCGATTGTTAAGCACATGTGGGATAAATCGGCTCAGTACCTGCAAAAGGTGGGAGGAGTTATTTTAATTGCAGTTATTATCATTTGGGCATTGGGTTATTTTCCTCAGAACACAAAAAACAGCAGTGAATTAGATTCGAACTTGGTTAAAATTAACCTTGAATTAAACGAAACGTTTGATGAACTTCAAAAAAATAAGCTGGCCGTACAAATGAATGATATTCAGATGGAGAAAAAGCGGGAACAATTAGAAAATAGTTATTTGGGAAGGATTGGGCATTTTATTGAACCGGTAATACGACCATTGGGATTTGAATGGCGCACGGGTATTGCCCTTTTAAGTGGAATTGCAGCTAAAGAAGTGGTTTTAAGTACCATAGGTGTTTTGTTGCAATCGGACAATGGAAAAGGCACCGATGATAATAGATTGGTGAAACGCCTTAGAGAGATTAAGCATGACCATGGAGCAGCTTTTGGGCAACCCGTATTTACACCAGTCACGGCGTTGGCTTTTTTATTGTTTGTACTTATTTATTTTCCATGTATTGGAGTGGTGAGTGCCATTGCAAAAGAATCGGGGCGATGGCGGTGGGCGTTTTTTATGGTTGGTTATACAACAACTGCCGCTTGGTTGGTAGCTTTTTTAGTTAACCAAATAGGTTTCCGGTTGTTTTAATAAAAACTATAATTGAATAATTTGATAATTGTATGGAACAGGTCATTTATAATATACTTACCTTTTTAATAATAGGAACTGCCCTTTTTATTGCGGGACGAAAAGCTTATGCAAAACTGTTTGTGAAGAAAGAATCATCGTGTGCCAGTGGCTGCGAAGGTTGCGCTTCAAAATGTGAGTTAAAGAGTGTAGTTGACCTAAAAAAATCTACTCACTGAAAAACTCATACTCATACCGGATAACTTGTCGGGGAATATTTAGTTCAATATCCCAATAAATGTCTTTGGTAATAAGGTTCAGTGAATCGTATTGATACGTGTTTCTTTTTAATATTTTATTTTGCCCGTCAAAGTAACTCAATTCAACCAACAACCCATTGCTATTGTATTGTTTCACTTCTTTCTGATGCAATTCCCCCAAACTATCCATATCGAAAGTGGTGACTAGGGTATCAATAAATTGCAATGTGTTGGGTATAGGGAATAGGGTATTATTGCCTTTTATATCAAACTTTTCAATCACCTTACCCTCTATATCATAACGTACCAGCTCATTAACAAATCCTTGGCGGTTAAATGCAAATACCTGAATTAATTGACCCTTATCATCTGGATTTAGAGCAACAAAATCGGACGAATAAATTTTGCATTTTTTGATGGGAGGATTGCTTTGATGTTGATTTTTAGTAGTATCAGGCACAGGGGTATTACAAGATACAAATCCTAAACTTAATAGCAATATGTAAATAATCGGGCGCATAGTTATCTTTGATTCAAAAATAGAGAAAATAGGTTGATATTGGTGTTTCTTTTTTACAAAGTTCAAAATTTTCTTTTTTTGAGATGACCCATTGAAAATATTTTTAAGAAAGGTGTTATGTTTTCTTCCTTGGTTCGTCCTCATACTGTATAACCCTTTAAAGGAAAAGAAATAATGACTTCTGAGGAATTTAAAGAAAAAGTTTTTGTATTGAAGGATAAACTTTATCGTTTTTCGAAGCAGATACTTGCTGACGATATGGATGCACAGGATGCGGTGCAAGATGTTCTGATGAAATTATGGACTGTTAAAGATGAATTACAAAGGTATGAAAGTATTGAAGCCTTTGCCATGACAATGACCAAGAACCGTTGCTTGGATAAGTTACGGCAAAAAAAAGTCAGATACGAAAAGTCAGATGATTTACGAAGGTGCATTGAAACCGTTGATAATTCAAACCGCTATGAAAATCAGGAAATTAACGAATTGTTGAGAAAATCGATTCAGACACTTACCGAACCACAGAAAACTATAATGTACCTCCGCGATATTGAAGGGTATGAATTTGAAGAAATTGAACCTTTAGTTGATATGAAAACCGAAACCATCCGTGTAAATCTTTCAAGAGCAAGAAAAAAAGTACGTGAAGAACTAAATAAAATAATAAGCTATGGAACCATTGGATTACAATAAACTTTTGGATAATTATTATGAAGGCCTTACTTCGGTAGCCGATGAAAATAAGCTTAGGAGCTATCTAAAACAATATGATGGGGATAATCCGGAATTATTGGAAGCAAAGATGTTGTTCGGTGCTTTAGATGCTGAAAAGAGCGAAACATTGGATCTTGATTTTGAAAGATTCTTTGAACCAAAGCAACCTACAAAAATCAGGAAAATGTTAATATACATGGGAAGTATTGCTGCTGCTGCCGTCATCGTCTTATCAGTAAATTTTATGTTGAGAGTAACAGAGAAACCGGTAATCTATGCTTACATAAACGGTGAACCCATATCCGACAAGGAAGTAGCCATTGAGTATTCAAAACAAGCAATGAAGAATTTATCGGTTCAATTCAATAAAGGAACGGAAAATTTAAGTTGCATGAGTACCTTGAACAAACCGGCAATTCTATTGAAATCTATTAAACAATAAATTATTAATTAGCAACCCTTAAAATTAAAATAGTATGAGAAAGTTAGTTTTTATTTGGATGGCATTTCTGCCAATGCTCAGCATGGCTCAGGAATCGCAATTAAACGTAGTGTTCGATAAATATTCAGGACAAGAGGGATATACATCGGTTTACATTACCAGTTATATGTTTGAATTATTCTCGAAATTGGACGATGAATCGGATCAAGATTTAGAAAACATGACCAAAGGATTGAAGGCAATTAAGATTTTAACTGCCGGTGACAAATTGGATAGCAAAGCCCGGGATGCTTTTTATCAGGAAATCAGTAAAGTGGTGTCACAACCAATTTATAAAGACTTTATGATAGTTAAAGATGGAAAGCAGGAAATTGTGTTTAAGGTTCGCGACAATGGAAGTAAAATTACGGAATTTGTAATGACCGTGAATGATCCGTTGGAACCGGTGCTTCTTTATATTTTAGGCGATATTGACATAAAACAGATTGCAAAAATGTCGAAATCGATGGATGTGAAAGGCTTTGATAAATTGCAAAAAGTGGAAGAAAAACAATAAGCAGTATGAAAACATATATATTAGCACTGATTGGATTGTTGCTTGCCATTGCAAGCTGCGCCAAGGAACCCATTGAAGGGTACAAAAAATTTTACAGGGAATACCGCGATTCTCCTAATGTTACCAGTTTCAAAGTGCCAGCAGGTTTAGCCAGTTTTATAATCGATGATGAAGATAAGGAGGCTAAAGAATTCCTTAAAAACATGGACGACATTAGCTTCTTGATTTTAAAGGAAACCAACAATCAGATGATTTTTGATTTAAACAAAAACCTACCAGAGCAACTTTATAAAGAGATTATGGTAATCAAAGATGGAGGTTCAGAAGTTACATTTTTGGCCCGCGACAACGGAAAAACCATTGAAGAGATACTCATGACAGTGGTAGATAATGATGAAATTGTTATTATGTGCATGACCGGAAGCTTTACTAAAGAGGATGCCAAACGCATTGTCAAATCAATTAATGTGCAAAATGTGGGGAGTTTGAATTAGACCCAAATTGAGCGATTTGCTAACGCAAATCTGCTCAATCGACTGAACAATTGTAGGTTTCCACAAATTTTCGCTTCACTCAATTTGTGAAAAACAACAATTGCTATGTCGGGGTTATACCTAAGTAAAGCACTTTTTCCCCCGAGGTCTCGGGGTCAAATCGCTCAACTTAGGTTAGAATTCTTTGATTATTTGGCAGTAAATGTTGTAAAGTTATTATTATACCCTTAAAACTATAATTAATAAGAGGAAGAAGCGATTCTTCCTTTTGTTTTTTATTGATTTAGATTCCTATTAAGGAATTGCTCCAAACTCAATACATTGGAGTAGTATGAGGCAAATGCAGCCATAAATGAGTGGTGAACATTAGCCGCTTTTACGAGGGAACCATCAAATTCCAAATCTTTTGTGGCGCAGGCATTGTGAATAACGGAACATTCAAACCCAAAATCCTTAGCAGCCCGAACCGTGGCATCCACACACATGTGCGTCATCATACCGCAAATAACTAATTTTGTGATGTTGTTTTTCTTTAAAAACTCCAGTAACCCAGTCTCTTTGAAACTATTAGGAAAATGTTTTTGAATAATAATTTCATTGGCATGGGGAGTTATGCTTTGATGGATTTCTACACCCGGACTATCGGCAACAAAAAAACTGGCATTGGGGTCTTTTGATAGATGTTGAATAAAAACTCTAAATTGGTCGGTTTTTCGGAATTTGGAAAGCAAAGTAGCCGCATTTCTGCTGGCCTCAATTGAATTGAACAAGGGATTTTTTCCGCCATCGAAGTAATCGTTTTGAATATCGATAAGAATAAGTGCTGTTTGCATAAGTAGCCTATTTTTTTTTATTTTCTAAGTGCTTTCTAAAAGTTCATCTACTTCAATTTTTATTGTCCCTGTAATAACTTTACCCTTCCATTTTCCCGAAAGGTAATAAATAATTGAACCCGTTAAACCTATTGCCCAGGCTATAGGTATTGACCACCAAATTCCTTTTTCCCCATACGATTCTGAAAGCACGGCTGCCAATGGAATCCGGATTATCCATAGTGAAAGCACACTTATAAACATGGGTATCAATGTTGCTCCAGCACCTCGCAAAACCCCATACGTTACAAACATTAGTACAAATAAAATATAGAACACGTTAACAATGGTTAAGTACTCCGACCCTATGCGGATGACTTCGGAATCTTGATTAAATAAGCCCATCAAAGGTTGTCGGAATAGTATAATGAGTATGGTAGTTAGAATACAAAATATGGATGCCATACTTGTTGTAGCGATTAATCCCTTTCTTATTCGTTCGTCTTTGCCAGCTCCAAGGTTTTGTCCGGTAAAAGTTGCTAATGCAGCTGAAAATGCCATGGCAGGTAATGCCACAAAGGAATCAATACGTGCACCGACACTATATGCTGCAATTACATCGGTTCCAAAAGAGTTTACTATGCCCATAAGGGCCATCATTCCCATAGCTACAAAAGTCTGCTGCAATCCTGATGGTAATCCAATTCTGATTCCATGTCGCATTATTTCCCAATCGAAATTCCATTCCGATAACTTAAAACTAATGATTGAATGGGTACGGTTCAAATAAATTACAGCGGTAATAAATGCCCCCGCTTGCGAAATTACAGTTGCCCAAGCTGCTCCAGCAATGCCCCATCCAAAAATTAATATAAAAACCAAGTCAAGGATTATGTTTATAACTGTTGATATGATTAAAAAAACTAAGGGGGTTTTTGAATCACCTAAACCACGCAATACCGCGCAGGTTCCGTTGAATCCAAACATGGCCACAATACCAATTAAATAAATATTCAAGTATTCAATGGCATGTGGCATTAAATCGGGAGGCAATTTGAGTAATCTGAAAATTGGACCACTCAAAGAAATTCCAATGAGGGTCATTATAATGGAAACCAGACCTAATGAAATAAACATAGTGCTTATGGTCCGTTTTACTTTATCAATTTCTTTGGCTCCATAATACTGCGATATAACAATGCCAAAACCGGTTCCAATGCCTATAATTAGTGCTATGAGTGCAAAAATAATTGGAAACGACGCTCCAACCGATGCCAAGGCCTCCTTTCCCAGAAAGCGCCCAACAATGGCACTATCTACCACATTGTATAGCTGCTGAAATATATTTCCGAGCAACATGGGAATTGCAAAACGGAATATAAGTTTGCTCTCTTTTCCTATGGTAAGGTCTTTCATTTATTGGAGATTATTTTCACAGATTCTTTTAATTTCCTATTATTGGACAAAATTCACCCTTATCATCGCCTCAAGGGGATACTTACTCCGTAGCATCAGGGTTAGTCCTCCTTTGAGGGAGGTGCCCGAAGGGCGGAGGGTGAAAAACCTATCCCTTAACACCAGTGGACTTTATATTTTATTAATCTGCAAAGCTGAATAAAATAATCAAAGTGCACAAGTCAAAACCTAAAATCCGCAAGCAGGTAGATAATTAATGATAGTCATCCGATGACTGGATTCTAACAGAACTCTGCAAATTCTTATTATCATTGAGTCATCGGATGACTTGCTGATTCAAGTTAAAAAATGAGTTTGCCGGTTTTAAAAATCATATCTGCGGCGTTTAAAAATTCATCAGGCTGGTTGATTGATTTGAGCGTGTTAAAGTGTTGTTCTCCATTCTGAAACGATTTGGAGAATAAAACACAAAGCTCTTTTATATGGTTTAAAAATCCGGAAGAATTACTGGAACGATTCTGACACTGTTGGTGCAGGTCGAAATAAAAATTGCGGTATCGTTCCAACTTTTCAGCTTCGCTCCATTCAATTCCATTTATTTGATTGGTTATAAATGGATTAATGAATGCTCCACGTCCAATCATATACCCTTTTAAACCGGGATAGTTTTGTTCCAGTTCAAATACTTGTGATGCATATAACAAATCGCCGTTATAAATGACTGGCATTTTTAGCTTATGATAAATGGAACCAAAATAGGCAACATCGGCAGTCCCATTGTAAAGCTGGATGGCTGTTCGCGGGTGGATGATGGTTTCTGCAATGGGGTATTGGTTCAATACTTCTATTATGGGTAAAATTTCTTGGTTAGTATGCAGTCCTAACCTCAGTTTAATTGATAATTCCGGCTTTAAGATTGGACACATTTTATTTAAAACGGAGTCAATTTTTTCAGGATAAGGCAAAAGTCCAGAACCACGCAGCTTATTGGTAACAGCAGGGTAGGGGCAACCCAGGTTCCAATTGACTTTGGTATAGCCCAAATGGAAAAGGGCATTGGCAAAATGGACAAACCCTTCGGCATCGTTGCTCAGTAGCTGAGGAACCAAGGTTATTTCTTTATTAAGTTGCGAAAAGTGTTTTTGCAGTTTTTGTGTTTTAATGGGCGAGTTGCTGCTGGCCATAATATAGGGCGCCATCATTTCAGTAAACCCACCAAAATGTTTCTGGTAGGCGTTCATGAAAGGAATATCGGTTAGGGCCTGCATGGGAGCCAATTGCAAAAAATGGGACATTGTTTATTACAAATTTTTAAGGAAATAATATGGATATTTCCCCCACCGGCCCCGAGTTCTCGGGGCCACCTCCCCGTTGGGGAGGGCTAGCCTTGATTGATGTTTTGGTAGAACCTCAAAGTTTGGAAATGAACTCACTCAAATAAGCCAAAAACTGAAATCAGCGCTAGTGTCCCGCCTAGGCGGGGACTTTAGGGGGGAATTTACTCAATTATTCATAATTCCTGATAGTCATATTAGCTTTAAATATTATCACAAAAATACAATTTAGCCACTACACTTAATTTAACCATAAAAAAAGGCTATCCTGAATGGATAGCCTTTTGAAATAAATAAAATAAAGTTTAGAATTTGTAATTCACACCAATGGCGATATCTGTGGTCGTTTGGTCGTAAGTTTCGGTATATGGAATTGGAGGAGCTGGATACGTTTTATCTGAACTGGCATCTTTGTAGGAAGTAAACAATACCCCTAAATCAACGGAAAGCTTTTCAGAAAATTTATAACAACCGCCAAAACCTATTGTATTAGATGAAAGGCTAAAGTCAATATCGGTTTGGAAAGCTTGGTTAACACCCGTTTTACCTATTAGATAACCAGCGCTTACTAAGATTTTATCGGTTACATCGTATTCTGCACCAAAGGCAATTTCAAATAAGTTGTCATCAACAAAATCTTCTCTTCCATTCCAATCGGCATTTTTGTCAAAATAAAGGTTGTATGAAGCGGAAACCCTTAATTTTTCCATAACACTGTATTCAGCACCAATAGCCAATATTGCAGGTATGTCGCTTCTAAATGTAGAATCATTTAAGAACATTCCGTTGGCATCTTTACCTGGTTCCGATTCATTGGTCAATTCCAATTTGGTATTCATTTCATATTTGATACCAATGTTGAGTTTATCATTTAGATTTAGATTTATACCAAAAAATGGGGTAACTCCTGTTCCTGATTGGGTTGCATCAACAACCATATTGCTTGTCATTGCAGCATATCCGGGTTGGCCAATGGCTGTGAAAAAAGCTGATGCAGACATCATTGCACCTGTTGGATTTACTAAAGGATGAGTTGGGTTAATCATAACATTTTCCAACGTACCTTCATAAGAGTTTTTTGCAATAATTAAACGGGCACCAGCACTAACAGCTAACATATCGTTAATAGCATATGATCCCCCTAATTGAGCTCCCCAATAAATTGAACTTCCTTTAAAATAAATATCAGTTGAATAGGCAGTTGTTGGAATGCCGAAGCTACTAACTAATCCCGGAAGCATTGAATAAGGCATTTCAAAAGAAGGAAGTCCTTTTGAAAATTCTGCCGAACCACCGCCACCATTAATTCCAAATCCAAAGGAAATGGCTAATTTTTCTTTCTTATACACTCCAAAAAAGGAAGGATAAATAGGCACTTTAACATCACCCGTATAGGTATCAGTATTTAGTGTTGGAAAGGTTGAAGTAACTGTTTTTTCCTGAAAAATGGTTTGGTTGTGCAACGAGAAATGAAACCCGTCATCCATTCTCACTAGCCCGGCTGGGTTAAAATAAACTGCGTCAATTTGGGTTGATGCATTCCGCGAAAGCAATCGTACCCACTGAGCACTTTGGTTGGTGTTGGTAACAATACCCCCCGCAAATAATTGGCCGCCTATACCAGCAGCAAGTAACAAAGCATAAATCTTTTTCATATTTTATTGTTTTTGTTAATACCAAAACAAAGATATAATAATTTATATAGGTTCAAAATATTGGCCACTTAAAATCAAATGTATATATGTTATTAGTGCAATACGTTCAAATGTTCGAAATGTGCTATAACGTATTAGTATTGAGTAGCGGTGTCTTTGTTAGTTAGCTTAAGAAACTCACAATTTTTATATATTTTTGCACTAAATTTTTTATTGAAATAGTCAGGGAGAAACTTAAATTCCAATGAAAATTCAAGAGAAAATGCGGTATTTGCGCCAGTGAATTTTTATCTTTTAATCCAATTTTCTATTTTTACTTTCGAAATTCTAACGAGATGCTTTTCATTTTCCGTAACCAAAATCAAGTTATTTGCAACTGCTGTTGAACCAATTAAAATATCAAAATCGTCAATAAGTTTTCCTGTTTTTCTTAGCTTGGCTTTTTCTTTGGCGTAAACACCTAAAGAATTGAATATTGGAACAATTGTTACCTCTTTTGCAAAATCATCAATCATTTTCATGTTCTCAGAAATCCTATTACTACACTCAGCGCCATATTTTAGCTCAGCAAGAGTCACTTCTGAAATACAGCAATTCTCGAATCCAATTTTCTTAAACATTTCATTAAGATTGTACTTGCCTTTCAAAAAGAAAATGCAAATATTCGAATCCAAAAGATATTTATCCATTTCTTAAAATGCTTCAATCGTTCGATTAAAAGTCCTGCTCTCTCTGATATCTTGAATTATTTCTTCAGCACTTTTATCTGATTTAAATGCACCAAAAAACTTATCAACTACGTTCTCTTTCTCAGAAACTTCATCAACAATAGAATTCGACAACTTGGCTATCAGTTTAATTTTATTTTCTCTGCTCAAACTATTTAATAGTCCAAAATAATTATCTATCAATATTGTACTTGCAGTGGATTTCATAGCATTTTTTTTACAAATATACTCATTTTCATCAAAACACTAACTGTCTGGTTGCGCTATCTTTGCATTGGCTCTAACTAAGGTATAGGTTCTAATTAGTCGCACTTTGAATACTGGCTTGAGTTCAATCCTCTTTTTTAGCCTCCTGCCATATTTTTTCCATCTCTGCCAAAGGCATGGTTTTTAAGTCAATTCCTAGTTTCAGGGTTTTTTCTTCCAGGTAATTGAACCGTTTAATGAACTTCAGGTTGGTGCGTTCCAATGCATTTTCGGGGTTTATGCCATACAAACGGGCGGCATTGATAAGGCTGAAGAACAGATCGCCAAATTCCATTTCTGCTTCTTCCGAATCCGGGTTTTTCAACAATTCCACCTTCAGTTCCTGCATTTCCTCGGCCACTTTATCCCAAACCTGTTCTTTTTCGTCCCAATCGAATCCAACTCCGCGCACTTTATCCTGAATGCGATGGGCTTTGATAATAGCTGGCAACGATTTGGGTACTCCTTCGAGCACCGATTTTTTGCGGCCTTTTTCTTTCAACTTAAGTTGTTCCCAATTATCGGAAACTTCGCGGGCATCGGCTACCTGAACATCGCCAAAGATATGTGGATGGCGGTAAATGAGTTTTTCATTCAGGTTGTGGATTACATCGGAAATGTCGAATGCCCCTTTTTCGGAACCTATTTTGGCGTAAAACACAATATGGAGCAACAAATCGCCTAGTTCCTTTTTTATCTCCGGAAGGTCGTTTTCCATGATGGCGTCGGCGAGTTCGTAAGTCTCCTCAATGGTTAGAGTACGCAAACTTTCCAGGGTTTGTTCTTTATCCCACGGGCATTTGGCCCGCAATTCATCCATTATTTCTAGCAACTGCCCAAAGGCATCTTTGTGTTTTTGCATGTTTTGATTTCGGATTTTTACTTAACTATATAATTTATTGCACTAAACGTCTAAATCAACTTCAAACAACTATTATTATTGCGGTGCATGTTGTATTAGTATTTCATTGCAACCTATTTAGATGCACCGCTTACGGCGGTTATCTTTTATCCCGGGGCTCCCGATAGCTATCGGGACCGGGCTTTGTTCTTACGCCCTTTCAGCTTTGTGTCCCAACTTCTAATCTCTAACTTCTAATCTCTAAACTCTATATATTCTCCACAGTCCAAGCAGCGTAAGGAGAACTGCACCATTCCTTTAGATTGTTTTTCAAGGTTAGGTTGGTTTCTGTTCTCCGGAACTTATTTAAAGCACCTTCAGTTTGCCAGATAGTATAAATATGAAAATGAAATTGTTCGTCCAAATCGGCAAAGCAATCGGCGTGATGAATGTTTTTATAGTCCCGGGCTTCTTTTAAAAACTGGATAATGTACTTTTTAAATGCTTCCAGATGTTCCGGTTTAATCTTAACCTTAATAATACGTGTTATCATCGGAATTTTATGGTTACAGGTGAATTTACTTTAACATCAATCAGTTCGGCCAGTTTTCCGTTGCGTATTGCCATTTCAAGCAAATCGAGTGAATTAAAAAGTGCCAGTAATTCACCCACCTCAACCTCAGAATAATTTTGACTCAACTTTTGAACACTATACGAATCACTTTTTACCGAGATTGAAAACTTTCGGTTTTTACCAATCTGATTGAATAAATCAACCGATATGTTGGTAATAATGTTTTGAAATGAGTCAATGTATATGACATTCCCGGTTAACGCATTTTCATCAATGGCTGGTAAAAACTCCACATTCCTGTATTTACCTTGTATTTCGGGTCCTAAAGTTTTCATATCGCCGCCTTGGGCAATAAAAACTGCTGCTTCAGCAAAAATAGTAAGTTCAGGAAAAGAGCTTTTTTTTATCCGGTCGTTTTCTTTAATTTCAACTACCATTTCCGGTTGTTCAGAAAACATCAGGCTAAAAATTCCGTTGGCGGCTCCAATAAAATATTGCTCTTTAATTTTTAAGCATACAGGTGTTTGTATATCTGTGGCATCGCTATTAATGCCAACTATATGAATGGTACCCGCCGGAAAGTGTGTAAATGAATTTTTTAATACAAAAGCCGCTTGGGTATATTTATAGGAATCAATTTTATGAGTTATGTCAATTACCTTAGCATCAGGGCATTTGCTGTATAGCAGCCCTTTTATGGCACCAATGTAAAAATCGTCGTTGGCCCAATCAGTGGTTAAGGTAAAAATGGTCATTTAAAAGGAGCATGAATTTTCTATAGGCAAAGGTAATTGATTTTTATTTCATATATTCATGCACTGAATAGGATATAAAAAGTTTTGAAGTTTAATTTTTATTAATGAAAACTGGCAGTATTAACTTACAAAAAACCGTTCGCATTTTTTACAATGTTAGCGCATTAAAACCAAGTACAAAACTTTTAGTATCCATTTTATTTGGCTTAGTAAGTTTTGTTTTATCTCCTTATGGTTTTAGTTCGCAAATAGCAGAAGTTACTATAAATATTCCCTGGATCATAATTTTGCCCATAATGGCTTCTTTAGCTTTTGGATGGCGATACGGTTTTATTTCGGGTATAACAGGTGCCGCATTTTATCCATTCTTGCTTTGGCCAGAAGAAGGTTGGTTGAATGTTTTAACTACTTTTTTATACTTGGTTTTTTTTACTTCCATTGGAATTGTAAATGGAATAGAAATAACTCATGGATACCGTCGCCTTATGTTGAAGTTTTCCATCGTGTTCATTCTTTTTGTTGGGTTACTATACCTTTCTTTTTATAATTTAATTAATCCATTGCTTTCTTTGAACCCACCCTTTTGGTTTAAAAACACTATAAATTGTATTGATCCCTCTTTTTTAAATGCTTTTGCAATTAAAGACTCAATTAATGTTTTACTTATAACCATTGTTGCCGATACATTGCTTTGCCTACCATTAATACGTCGGCTATTTGACTTAGAGGTTTTGAAAACAATGAGGCATAACCATAGGATTTTTGGTGCAGTAATAGTATCAAGCATTCTACTTTGGCTAATTTTTGTAGGATTGGATTTCTCGTTGTTAAATAAACACACCAGCCAGCACGATGGCCATTTACTGCTGACCTTACTGGTAATCCTTTCCGGAGGTATTATTGCTGCCCGGGTGCTTATTTATTACGCTGAACGGCAATTGTCAACAAAATATGAGTTAATTGACAATCAAATAAAATTTAAAACTGTTGCTGATTTTACTTACGATTGGGAATATTGGGATGGAGCTGATAATCAGCTTATATACATGTCGCCTTCATGCGAAAGGATTAGTGGTTATACCCCCCAGGAGTTTTTTGCAGACTATACGCTCATTAAAAAAATTGTTTATCCTGACGACTCAGGATTATTTAATCGCCATTTTGAGAATTCACACAATGAAAATTTAATTCATAATATAGGTAATTTTGATTTTAGAATTACAAAAAAGGATGGCTCCATAGTTCATATCAGTCATTTGTGTAGGCCTGTTTTCGACAAAGCAGGAAATTATTTTGGCAGGAGGATTAGTAATAGGGATGTTACTGAACGCAAGCTCGCTGATAATGCGTTAAAAGAAAGTGAAGAAAAATACCGAAACCTGATTGAGCTGGCAGTTGATGGGATACTCATTGGTTCTTACGAAGGAATAATTATAGAAGCTAATTCCCAATTATGTTTAATGATTGGAAAGAACCGCAACGAAATAATTGGTCAACCCATTCAAAACTTACCATTTACCAAACAAAGTATCGAAAATAAACCTTTTCAGTTCAAATTGCTTCAAAGTGGGGAAACAATAGTCACTGAAAGAGAGATTTATCGTACCGATGGAAGCACCCTTATTGTTGAAATGAGAAGTAAAATGATGCCTGACAGGACTTATCAATCAATATTCAGGGATATTACAGAGCGCAAGGAAACCGATCGTAAACTCCTATCCACCATTATTGAAACCGAAGAAAAGGAACGTAACCGTTTTTCAAGAGATTTGCACGATGGATTGGGACCGCTGTTATCAACTATTAAGCTTTATTTCCAATGGCTATCGGAAACTGATGATTTGGAAAAAAAGAAACTGATAACCGAAAGGGGTGATAAAAACCTGAATGAGGCTATTGAATCCATACGTGAAATTTCCAATAATTTGAGTCCCCGTACTTTAAATACCTTTGGAGTTGAGGTGGCAATAAAAAACTTTGTCAATTGCATAAATCAGACTCAAAAATTAACAGTCACGTTCCAATTAAATGCTAAGGACCGATTTGATAAAAATAGTGAAATTACAATTTACCGAATTGTAACTGAACTGTTGAATAATACGGTAAAGTATGCCAAAGCATCAAAATCAACTATTGAATTATTGATTGATAACAACAATGAATGGATTGCATTAAGCTATACCGATAATGGAAATGGATATGATCCAATCAGTATTCAAGATAATTCGAAAGGATTTGGATTGATTAATATTACCCAACGGGTAAATGCATTAAACGGAAAGATTAGTGTGGTTAGTAGTATAGGAAATGGAATTCAAGTATCCATTGAGTTGCCACTAAACAAAAAATGATTACTGGTTAAAAGCAATAGTAATCAGAACCGTAACGTGAAAAAAGCCTACAAAATTGTCATTAGTATCCGTCTCAATAAATTTCCTAAGGGTTTACCCCATAAGCAACAGGTGTAAATCCTTATCCATTTTAAGTACAATTCCTATTCGTTATACTGGTTTACTCTCTAGTTACTGAATTCTTTTAAAGTTATCTTTGATGGTATAAATAAAATTCCATCATGAAAATTATAATAGTTGACGACAACAACGAATTCCGTTCCACCCTCCGATTCTTTATTGAGCAAAAACTAAATCATACGGTAATAGCTGAAGCCACAAGTGGAAAAGAATTTTTAGAACTACCCCCATCCTTGATAAGCCAAGCTGACATTATAATTATGGATATTGTTATGGACCTGATTAATGGTATTGAGGCAACCAAAAGAATTACCTGGATACACAAAAACTTGAAGGTTCTTGCTGTTACCATGCACATTGAAAAAGTATTTCTGGAACAAATTATTGAAGCTGGATTTAAAGGTTGTGTATTTAAATCGGAGGTTTTTCATACCCTTGAAAAAGCATTGTTGGAAATTCAAGCAGGTAGGCTTTATATTAACGAAAAGCTTTTAACCGATAGATAGTGTTAATAAGAAAACTCTAAAAATCATCCCGATAGCTATCGGGACAAAAATTTACCAAAAAACATGTCATTATTTATTTCCATATCAAATTATAGTCGTCAACTTTTGTTTGTAGCCATTATTGTAGCCTCAATGCAAAGCCTCAATGCACAGGATACGACTAAATTTGCCCATGCGTTTGAATTTGGAGTTGATGTGATTGGCGATTTTGTAATAAATTTTGATGGGGGAATTAAAAAAGGGAGTACCTATATTGGAATCGAGTCGTTGGCCTTATCGTTTGATACCGGGAAGGGAAAACTTTGGAAAAATGGTTCCTTTTTGTTCATGGATTAGTAACACATGGAAACGGCCCAAGTGAATCGTTAACCGGCGATTTACAGATATTATCGAACATTGAAGCAGGAAATTATTATGGTTTGTATGAATATTATTATAGCCACCAAATAGGAAATTTTTCTGCGTTATTCGGCCAGCACGACATGAATTCAGAGTTTGCCGGAACCCAATACGGTGGAACCTTTATAAACAGCTCATTTGGCATTGGGCCCAGTATTTCGCTGAATGTCCCTGTTTCCATTTATCCGGTGGCAGCTCCTTGTATTTTATTAAAATATGAGAGCACTAACCTTACCTATAAATTAGCCGTTTATGATGGCGATCCCGGTGATTTTGAAACTAACCGATACAACGTACATTGGAGTATCAGCCCAGGGCAAGGTTTTTTGACTATTGGTGAAGTTCAATACAACCGAATCAAAAAGGATAAGCTCACAGGCACTTATAAATTGGGCTCCTACCATCACTCCGGTACTTTTACCAATTATAGTGACACACTGCAAACAAAAAAGGGAAATTATGGCTTTTATTTTATTGCCGATCAGGCGTTGTTTGCCCGAAGCCTCAATACCGCGCGTGGGTTATGCTATTTTTTCCAAACAGGTATTGCCCCATCGGAATTCAACCGTATTCAATACTTTGTTGGTGGTGGCTTGCGCTATCATGGTATTCTACCTTATCGTTATTACGATGAGTTGGGACTAGCTTTTGCGCATATCTCGCAAAGCAAAACATACATGAACCTTTATGATAATTTGTTAAAATTCGAAACAGCCATTGAGATGACTTACAAATTTCAGTTTGGAGAGCATTACTCCATTCAACCCAGCATACAATATATTATTAACCCCGGTGCAACGGCTGGAATTAGCAATTGTTTGGTTGGGTTGTTCCGTTTTTCGCTCCAAATATAATCAGCGAATCTCTAGCATTTTCAATAGTAAATACATGTTATATTAAAAACTAACCGAGGTCATTAACTTAAAAATTTATAAGCATGAAAAACTTAAAAATTTCGCAAAAACTAATAGTTAGCTTCGCTATTGTAATAGCCATTTTTGTTTTGACATCATTGTACCAATTGGTGGAAATGAACAAACTATTAAAACTACAGGACGATGGCGGCATAAGAGCCGATGCCCTTGTTTTTGCAAAAGAAGCCGCAGGAATGGGCCCTGAAATGTATCAGGTAGTGGCTGATGCAATTATAAACCGCAATTTAGCCGAAATCCAAAAAATATGGAACGAAACCAAAGTTGATGCCCTAAACGATTTCTCAACTCTTGAAAAAGTTATTGATACCGATATTGAGAGAGAACTAACAAAACTTGGGAAAGAACACATTGAAGAGTTTATTTTGCTGTTTGAAAAAGAATTGATGCCGCTATTACAAGCCAATGGTTCAATGGAGGATATCCGGATTTTGGATGATAAATTTGATCAGTTAATTGTTGATTTGGATGTACCCATTGGTAAATTAGTAGCAAGCATTGATGAGGAAAACACCGCAGCCGATGAAATTTTTGATTCCACAGGGAAAACCGTTGTATCCACATCCATTATTCTTAATATTCTTGCCATAGTAATAGCCATTATTTTTACTGTGATTTTGGTAAACCTTATTGCTAAACCACTCATTCTAGGGGTAAATTTTGCCAAAGAAATTTCAGAAGGTAACCTAATGGCAACCCTAGAAATTGACCAAAAAGATGAAGTAGGTATATTGGCCAATTCCTTGCAGGAAATGGTTGAAAAACTGAAAGATATTATTGGGAATATAATATCAGGTGCCGATAACATTGCTTCGGCCAGCATGGAAATGAGCGCCACTTCGCAACAAATGTCGCAAGGGGTGAGTGAACAAGCTGCCTCAACCGAAGAGGTAAGTTCATCGATGGAAGAAATGAGCGCCAACATTATGCAAAACACCGATAACGCCTTGCAAACCGAAAAAATATCAGTGCTTGCTCTCGATGGACTTAATAAAGTAGGTGCTTCATCGAAGCAAAGTTTGAATTCCATAAAAGAAATAGCTCAAAAAATAACCATTATTAACGACATTGCTTTCCAAACCAATATTTTGGCACTGAATGCCGCTGTTGAAGCCGCCCGTGCAGGCGAACAAGGTCGTGGATTTGCCGTAGTTGCTGCCGAAGTACGTAAACTGGCCGAGCGCAGTAAAATTGCCGCCGATGAAATAGGTATTTTATCGAAAACCAGTGTGGATGTTACCGATGAAGCTGGTAAACTCATGACAGATTTAACGCCTGAAATTCAAAAAACAGCCAAGCTGGTACAGGAAATTGCGGCTGCATCGCAAGAGCAGAATAACGGAGCCAATGAAATAAACAATGCCATTCAGCAATTGAATGTAGTAACCCAACAAAATGCTGCATCGTCGGAAGAATTGGCCTCAAGTGCTGAGGAATTGGCCTCACAAGCCGAACTGTTGAAAGATGTGGTGTCGTTTTTTAGGGTGGAAAGCGCTAAATCAGGTAATCAGTACAAAAAAACTGAAAAAACAAAGAAAACAGCGCCAGCCATGAAGCAATTTGTTTCTGCTGGAAATATACAAGCAAAGAAATCAGGTGGTGTTCATTTTAACCTGAAAGATAACGACGACAGCAACTTTGAGAATTACTAAATGTTTGAATGTGCTTTGAAGAGATAATTGATGAATGTTTTGCTATAAATGTATGTAGAATAAAGTAGGTTGTTAGTAAACGATTCCATATTCAACCATTAAAAAAACAAAACAATGGACGGTGAATTTTTAAATCCCAAAAAAATTGCAATTGAGTGTTATTCCATTAATTATTATGATTTAGGCGAAGGTGAAGCCATACTTTTACTTCATGGCATTACTACTTATTCTTTTATCTGGAGAAATATTGCGCCTTTACTTTCAACAAAATATCGGGTAATTGTGCCCGACCTGCTTGGTTGTGGCGATTCTGATAAACCCTTGGATATTCCTTACTCGCTTACTAACCATGCCAATATAATGGCAAAATTTATAAAGGCACTGGGAATAGAAAGGTACCACCTTGTAGGCCACGATTTGGGTGGTGGAATATCACAAATTATTGCAGTTAATTATAAGTCAAACATTATTGACCTAACCCTTATAAATAGTGTTGCTTACGATTTTTGGCCCGTGCAGCCAATTATAGCCATGCGTACTCCAGTAATTCGCCAAATGGCAATGGCTACGCTCGATTTTGGTACTTTCAAGCTTATTGTTCAAAGAGGTCTTTACAATAAAAGCAAATGTGATGAACCCTTGATGAAGTATTATTTTAAGCCTATGCAAACAACAGAAGGACGTAAAGCTTTTCTTCATTTTGCCCATTGTCTCGACAATAAAAACCTTACCGATATTACCAATAAATTACATAACTTAGATGTTCCTGTTTTAATTATACGCGGGGAGCATGATGTTTACTTAAGCTCAAAGATTGCCGATTTACTACACGAAAATATTAAAGGGAGTAAGCTAATTTTATTCGAAAAAGGGGGCCATTTTATTCAAGAAGATGCTCCGGAATTTATTGTTGAAGCGCTCACATTATTTTTTACTGAGGAACATACCTAATGAGTTTAGAAGAAGACATAAACGATCTGCGGAAAAAAATCAACCTGTTAGAGGATGAAAATAGTTCACTTTCACAAAACATGGAAGATTTATTACTCGTTAATATTCTGAATCAGCATTCAGTAAAAGATAATAGTATCGGTTCCTATTTAGATGCCATTCTCGAAAAACTATCCATTCTTAAAACGATAACTTTAGTAGCTGTATGCAAACCGAATAACTCATTCTTCACAATTATATCATTTTACTCGCTTCATGATGATTATAACCGGTTAGAAATTAACATTGATTTATCAATTCCTTTGAAGAATAATAATTTAAAGGAACCCATTTACTTACTTCCAAACGAAGTGAAATCAGTTATTCCGGTACTTTTCCCATCGGAAGATAACTCATTTGGTGCTGAGATAGTTTTATTTCCTTTTGAAGTGTTATCGTTAGGACAGCTTTTTTTGATACTTGTAGATAATGATGCTACTGGATCCCGATTAAAGTCATTGGAATTATTATTGAACGGATTTATGCAAAATCTTACTATTCGGGTTGAGAATATTATTCTGAATGAAAACCTTAATAAGTTTAATGCTGAATTAGAAGAAAAAGTAGTTGAACGGACGGAGCAATTGAAACAAATAATTGAATTACTAAATTCTGAAATTAAAGAAAAACAAAAAAAAGAGCTTGCCTTAAAAGAAAATGAAAAAATACAATCATTAATATTTAACAGTACCCCTCTAATGATGCTCTTGTTAGATGAAGAATTAAAAGTAATCCGCATAAATCAAAAAGGGCTTAATATTTCCAATAAAAATGAGCAAGCACTGTATGGTCTTCAACCCGGACAAACACTGAATTGCTCTCATAACAATAACAACAAAGACAAATGTGGAAATGGCGAAGAATGCACCGATTGCTTCCTTTGGAATTCAATAAAATACACCTTGAAATCGCATGAAAGTTTGTATAAAGTAGAAGGAAAACTTTATATGGGAATTGATAATAATATTTTTGAACGTAATGTAATAGTCACCACAGAATATATTGAGATTAATGCGAAATCCTCTGTTTTTGTTAGTATCGACGATATTACAGAGCGAGTGCAACTGGAAGAAGTACTTAAAGAAAAGACGCTAATCTTACTCAAAGCTCAAGAATTAGCCAGAATAGGAGAATTCCATCATGATTTGCTAACTCATACCTACCGATTATCGGCAGGTTTGGATAAAATATTGGATTATAATAAAAGCACCATCACAGCCGAAGAACTTTTTAGTAACATACATACCGAAGATTTGGACGGATTTTTAAAAGTTTATAACCATGCCCTTGCTACTGAGGATAGGTATTCCATCAATTTTCGATACATTAAACCAACAGGTGAAATTATTCATTTATTTACGCAAACAGAAATTGAGAGGGATACAAAAGGCCATGCTATAAAAACGTTTGGCGTAGTAATGGATATAACAGAACAAAAAAAGGCCGAGGAAGATCTTCAGCTTAAGAATCAGGAACTCCAGGCCACTGAGGAAGAACTTACCGCATCAAATGATGCTTTAAGGGAAAACCTCGAGGAATTGGAAAAGGCTAAAATTAAAGCAGAAGAATCCGATCGGTTAAAATCGGCTTTTCTGGCTAACATGAGCCACGAAATACGCACCCCCATGAATGCCATTGTGGGTTTTTCTGACTTGCTCAATATGGAGGATATGCCTTTTGAAAAGAGGAAAAAGTTTACCAAAATTATACAAGACCGATCGAAAGATTTGATGGGTATTATTACCGACATTCTTGATATATCTAGAATTGAGTCGCATACCTTGAAAATAGTTGATACAAAAGGGAATATTGATAACAAATTGATTGAAATCAGTAATTTTTTTGAACTCAGGAATGAGGAAATATATTTAAAGCCAATCACTTTTAGTGTAATTAACCGTTTAACACCGGAACAGTGTTCAATTGAAACCGATTTTGAGCGGATTAAGCAAGTTTTAATTAACTTAATTGATAATGCATTTAAATTTACCGTTTCAGGGAATATCCAAATTGGGTGTTACTTAAAAGATAAAAGTACCCTCCAGTTCTCGGTTTCCGATACGGGGATTGGAATACCTATTGATAAACAACAATTGATATTTGAGAGGTTTCGCCAGATTGATGAATCATATTTTACGAGAGATTTTGGAGGTTCCGGCCTAGGTCTTTCAATCAGTAAAGGGATAGTAGAATTAATGAATGGCACTATTTGGGTTGAGTCGCAACTTGGAATAGGTTCTACCTTCTATTTTACAATCCCCTATAAACCGTGCATTATTAAAGACATTAGCAAGGAACATTTGAATGAAAATAAGTTTAATTTTATTAATAAAACAGTACTGATTGTTGAAGATACTATCTACAACCAAGACTATATAAAGGAACTATTAGGAGAAACAAACGCATCGTTACTATTTGCTTCAAATGGGGCCACTGCATTGGAATTATTTCGGTCAAATCCCAACATAGATATTGTTTTAATGGATATCCGCTTGCCCGATATTCATGGCCTTGACTTAACAAAAATGATGATCAGCGAACGAAATAACATAAAAGTGATAGCACAAACAGCTTATGCTTCAAACGAAGACCGCAGTAAATGCTTTGATGCTGGGTGCATTGATTTTATTTCAAAGCCTATTTCTCAGAAAACCTTGTTGGAAATGCTAAGTAAATATCTTTGTTAAACTTAGCTATTACATCATTGAAATACTACCATATCCCGAAAAACTAATTTTTAACACATCGAATTGAGAATCCGTAATTTTTAGGATAACCATAATTGTATAATTCCCCCCAAATTTAGGAAAACAAGGTAAGTTTTTTAAACCTTTAATTCGTAGTTATGAAATTAAAACGAAAATTCACTACTGAGAAAGCTACAATAATAAAAACTATTAATTTAGCCTTCTGATTTTAAAATAAACAATTCTAATTAAAATATAAGAAATGAAGTGGTATCGTATTAGTTTAGGTGTAGTATTGGTATTTGTTATTGGCTTAACAAGCAAAGCACAAACTTACCAGAAAACAGAATTAGGAATAAAAGCAGTAATCAATTCTGTTGAAGTGGAACTGCAGTTTTACAGCCCATCAACGATTCGGGTGCTGAAACACCCGGAAGGCAAGGCATTTACCAAACAAAGCCTTTCAGTTGTTCAAACACCAGGGAAAACCGAATTTAAAATAAATCAACAAAACAATGAGCTTTCGTTGAAAAGTGATAAACTACAGGTTTTGCTGAATCTAAAAAGTGGAAAAGTATCCTTTTCAAATCAGACAGACCAGTTAATTATTGAAAAAGATTTTGGTACTAATTTTGTCGAATTTAACGATGCCGGGGAGAAAACTTATACTGTTTCTCAATCTTTTGTTCTGGATACGAATGAAGCCATATACGGTTTGGGCCAACAACAGCAAGGGAAAATGTCGAAGCGGAACGTAAAACTCAACATGATTCAGGGAAATACAGACGATTACATTCCCTATTTCTTATCATCGAAAGGTTACGGCTTGTTTTGGGACAATTACTCACCCACTGTTTTTGAAGACAATGCCGATAGCACTTATTTCAAATCGGAAGTAGGGGATGGTATTGATTACTATTTTATGTATGGAGGCAATTCCGACAAAGTAATAGCCTGTATGCGGGAACTTACCGGGCAAGCGCCCATGTTTCCTTTGTGGACGTATGGTTTCTGGCAAAGCCGCGAACGTTACAAGAGCCAGGACGAATTGGTTACGGTGGTTAAAAAGTTCCGTGAATTAAATGTTCCGCTCGATGGTATCATTCAAGACTGGCAATACTGGGGCAATAATTATCTCTGGAATGCCATGGAATTCCTTAATCCGGGCTTTGACGATCCTCAGAAGATGGTAAACGATGTGCATGGTTTGAATGCCCATATAATTATTTCTATATGGAACTCGTTTGGCCCAATGACAAAACAATATAAAGAACTTGATAAAATAAACGCACTTTTCAATTTTGAAACTTGGCCACAGTCCGGTAGCGAAAAATGGCCTCCCAACCCTGACTACCCAGCTGGGGTTAGGGTTTATGACCCGTACAACCCAGCTGCCCGCAATATATATTGGAATTACCTAAATAAAGGAATTTTTTCGCTGGGGATGGATGGCTGGTGGATGGATTCTTCGGAACCCGATCACTTTAATGCCACAGCATCTGATTATGATTCCAAAACCTACCTTGGTTCATTCCGAAAAGTCCGCAATGCCTTTCCGCTGATGACCGTTGGTGGCGTTTCGCAAAACCAACGCTTGCTAACTTCCGAAAAACGGGTGTTCATTCTTACCCGTTCGGCTTTTGCCGGTCAGCAACGCTATGGGGCCAATACTTGGTCGGGCGATGTGGTTGCATCGTGGGATGCATTACGTAACCAGATTTCTGCCGGTTTGAACTTTTCGCTGTGTGGTATTCCTTACTGGAATTCCGATTTGGGTGGTTTCTTTTTGTGGAATTTTAACAATCCACTTCAAAATGCCGATTATCGCGAACTCCATGTACGCTGGATTGAGTTCGGAACTTTCAGCCCTATGATGCGTTCGCATGGCGAAGGTGCACCTCGTGAACTTTATCAGTTTGGCAAAAAAGGAAACCCGACTTACGACGCCATCGAAAAATATATAAACCTGCGCTATTCCCTGCTACCCTACATTTATTCTACATCGTGGGATGTAACAGCTAACCAGGGGAGCATGATGCGTGCCCTGGTTATGGACTTTGCTGCCGATAAGAATGCACTTGATATCAACGATGAGTTTCTATTTGGCAGTTCCTTGTTGGTAAACCCTGTTACGCAAGCTATGTATTGGAAAAATCAAGCTCAGGGGGCTGATAGCGTAAAAGTTGAAGATTATAGTTTAGTAAAAACAAAAGATGTTTACCTGCCCAAAGGAACCGATTGGTATGACTTCTGGACAGGTGATAAATATACAGGTGGCCAAACAGTAAAAAAAGAAGTTCCTTTAGACATTATTCCTTTATATGTGAAGGCCGGTTCCATATTGCCTATGGGTCCAATAGTTCAGTTTGCCACAGAAAAAAAATGGGACAATCTTGAGATACGGATTTACGAAGGTGCAAATGGAAAATTTACTTTATATGAAGATGAAAACGACAATTACAATTACGAAAAAGGAATTTATACAACCATTGCATTTTCGTGGAACGATAAGCAAAAGTCGTTGACAATTGGCGAACGGAAAGGTTCATTTCCCGGAATGCTTATTGACCGCAAATTTAATATCATTTTTGTAGGCAAAAACAAAGGAACTGGTGCTGCATTAACTGAAAAATCCGACAAGGTGGTGAGCTATTCAGGAAAGAAATTGACCATTAGTAAAAATTGAAAAAGTTCAGAATTTCAATTAAAAAATCATGGAAATCGCTCTAAGAATTCAATTTTGCAATTCTAAAGCGATTTCCCTGATAATACTGTACGTGTTTTCCATACCACTAACTCCTTTAAACATTCACCAATAATACCTCCAATATAGATGGTAATTGCCACAATCGCTCTATTTGGGTTAATCTCAATCTTGAAACTTTTATAATTAAGCCCAATGGAGAAATCGATAATAACCCAACTAAACAAATCGTTCGAGAAATATGCCTACGAACAAGAGTGTATTGAATATTGGTAAGCCTGCGAATTGCAGCTATTACTACGCTATGCCGATTGGCGTATTTTTTTAAATGCTATTGATAAAGCAAGAGAAAGTTGCAAAACCAGTGGTGAAGTGGTTTCAGACCATTTCGTTGATATCAACAAAATGATAATGGTGGTTTCGAGTGCATCAACCACCGGAATATCCCCGTTGCCTGAGGTACTCGAAGGCAACACCACAATAAAGGAACTGGTATGAAAGGTTGGATGTATATATTAGAATGTTCGGATGGCAGTTACTATACTGGGAGTACTAACAACTTAGAAATTCGTTTACAGCAACACCAAAAAGGTGAAGGAGCTAATCATACAAAAAAACACTTACCGATAAAATTGATTTACTTCGAAGAGTTTCAAAGAATTGATGAAGCATTTTACCGCGAAAAACAAGTGCAAGGCTGGAGCAGGAAAAAGAAAGAGGCATTAATAAATAGTGAACACAAAAAATTGCCGGAATTGTCAATGGCTTATAGAGATTTGAATACGGTGGTTTCGAGTGCCTCAACCACCGGGAACTCTACTGCTTCAACCACCGGAACTCTGAGTACCTCAATTGTCGAAATATCCCTGTTGCCTGAGTTTTCCCCGTTGTCTGAGGCACTCGAAGGCAACACCACAATAAAGGGACTATTATGAAACAAAGTAATGTACTAAGCCTGCCGAAGGGTTTACATTGAAATAAAAAGGGGGAGTGTTTGGAGCCTCTCATGGGACTCGAACCCACGACCTGCTCATTACGAATGAGCTGCTCTACCAACTGAGCTAAAGAGGCATTTTTCAAATAACAAGTTGATTCACTTATTAAGGCGGTAAAAATAACTCAATTTTTAAATAATTGTTCTGTCAACTAAAAAAATGATAAAATTAATAGTCGAATTAAATTAATATTTCTATTTTGTTCCCTTCGGAATGCAATTAAACTAAGGGAATATGAACTACATTTTATTCGACGATAAAACCTGGGAGCAATTATTGCCACTCACTTTCACCCGACCAGTATCGGAAGTTAGATTGGGCATACTTACCATAAAAGAAAAATGGGAAAAGTACTTGCAAGCTTCCTGTTCCTATTATACTAAAGATTATTTACAACAAAAGTTTCCGATGGAGCAGGAAAAGGACAACCTGTTTATTAATAGTTCATTAATTCCAACGGCTGAACTACTCTCTGAAATGGAGAATCTGGAATTGAATCAGGTGCTTAAGAGTGGCGACATTGTTTGCGCCTTGCGCACCCATAAAATTGATCCTATTACTTTTGACCCTTCATCGTACAGTAAAGGTGCTGAAATTCAAACCATATCTGATTTAATTAAAATTAGTTACCCCTGGGATATATTCCAAATGAATGGCGATGGAATTGAGCACGATTTTAAACTGATTACCAAAGGGAGAAAATCGCAGGCAATTAGTAAAACCAACAATATAATTGGCGATAAAGAAATTTTTATTGAAAGGGGAGCTGTGGTTGAATTTGCCACCATCAATACTAAAAATGGCCCGGTTTATATAGGAAAAGGGGCGGAGGTGATGGAAAATTCGGCTATTAGAGGACCATTTGCATTGTGTGCTCAAAGTACCGTTAAAATGTCAGCTAAAATTTACGGCCCAACTACCATCGGTCCAAATTCCAAGGTAGGGGGTGAGTTAAATAATGTAGTCATTTTTGGAAACTCTAACAAAGCCCACGATGGTTTTTTGGGTAATTCTGTAATTGGCGAATGGTGCAATTTGGGTGCCGATACCAACAATTCAAACCTTAAAAACAATTATGCTGAAGTGAAACTCTGGAGCTATCAGTCCGACCAATTTGTTAAAACCGGACTCCAGTTTTGCGGATTAATTATGGGTGACCATTCCAAATGCGGCATCAATACCATGTTTAATACCGGAACTGTAGTTGGGGTTGCAGCCAATATTTTCGGTGATGGATTTCCCCGGAATTTCATTCCATCTTTTACCTGGGGAGGTTCACATAAATTTACCGAGTGCCGAATAGATACTGCTTATGAAATAGCCCAACGGGTAATGGAACGCCGTGGTTTGGTTTTCGATGAAAAGGAACAACAAATTATAAATGAAGTATTTAAACGTACGGCAAAGTACCGCGTTAGTTTTCAGAAATAAAAATTGCCAATACCGGTTTTTCACTGAATAGTTTTATTTCTAGTTTTCCTTTGGCATAACTATTGACTTTACAACGCATTCAATTAAAAAATTCATTTCACTGACAACATGTCGCAACAAGGAGAGTTTTATGGAATTTATGGAAGAATTTAATCTGGACAAGTTATTGGCAGCTGACAACGAAGGGGGCGACACAGAATTTTTTCCAATCATATCCGACGAAGACCAGCAAAGCATCGATAAATTCAAGTTTCCGGAGCTTATACCCATTTTACCTTTACGGAATATGGTGTTATTCCCCGGTGTAGTAATTCCTATAACCGTGGGTCGCGACAAATCACTGAGGCTTATACGCGAAGCATTCAAGAATGATAAAATAATTGGGACCGTTGCTCAAATGGATGTGAATATTGAAGAGCCGCGCTCTGAAGATTTGTTCCGTCAAGGCACGGTTGCTACCATCATGAAAATATTGGAAATGCCCGATAATTCCACAACCGTCATCATTCAAGGAAAAAAACGGTTTATGGTTAAAGAATACTTGTCGGAAGAACCCTATTTTACCGCTTATGTTTCAAGCATTGAGGAAAAGATGCCTCTTGAAGAGCAAAGCGAGGAATTTGAGGCGTTGGTAGGATCCATCAAAGACCTTTCAATGAAGATTATCAAGCTTTCGCCCAACATTCCATCGGAAGCAATTTTTGCCATTAAAAATATCGACAACCCATTCTTTTTAATCAATTTTATTTGTTCCAACAGTGAACTAAAAGTTGGAGCTAAACAAAACCTGCTGCAGGAAACCGATCTGTTTCAACGGAGCATCAAGTTATTGGAGCTTCTATCGAAAGAAATCCAGATGCTTGAACTCAAAGACGATATCCAGCGGAAAGTGAAATCGGATTTGGATAAACAACAACGGGAGTTTTTGTTGAATCAGCAGATAAAGACTATTCAAAACGAGTTGGGCGGCAACCCGGTTGAAAAAGAAGTGGAGGACTTAAAAGAAAAAGCCAAAACCAAGAAATGGACCGATGAGGTGGCCAAAATATTTGTGAAAGAAACCGACAAACTTCACCGGCTGAATCCGGCTACAGGTGAATATTGGGTGCAGTTGAATTACCTGCAAACCATGCTCGACCTACCTTGGAACGAGTACAGTACCGACCGTTTTGATATGCCGTTGGCTACCGAAATACTGGATAGGGACCATTTTGGGTTAGAAAAAGTAAAGGAACGCATTCTGGAACATTTGGCGGTATTGAAACTGAAAGGTGATTTAAAATCGCCCATCCTTTGTTTATATGGCCCCCCCGGAGTTGGTAAAACATCGTTAGGAAAGTCAGTGGCTGAGGCATTGGGAAGAAAATACATTCGCATGTCCCTGGGTGGTTTGCACGACGAAGCCGAAATACGGGGACACCGAAAAACCTATATTGGGGCAATGCCCGGCCGTATTATTCAAAATATGAAAAAAGCGGGAACTTCAAATCCGGTTTTCATACTCGACGAAATTGATAAAGTGGGCAACGACTTTCACGGCGATCCAGCTTCGGCACTGCTCGAAGTGCTCGATCCGGAACAAAACAATGCCTTTCACGATAACTACCTCGATGTGGATTACGACCTTTCGAAAGTTATGTTTATAGCAACGGCCAACGTCATAAATACAATCAGTCCCCCTTTGCGCGATCGCATGGAAATGATTGATGTGAGCGGATACATTGTGGAAGAAAAAATTGAAATTGCCAACCGTCATTTAGTACCCAAACAATTGAAAAACCATGGGGTTGAACTGGATGCGGTTACTTTTCCCAAAGAAACGTTGGAACGGATTATCGAGGGCTATACCCGCGAATCGGGCGTTAGGGAACTGGATAAACGATTGGCACAAGCTTCAAGGAGAATTGCCAAACGCATTGCATTTAACGAAACCTTTGAAAAGACTGTGCTTCCGGAACATTTGGAATTACTGCTAGGGAAAACCAAATATACCAAGGAGCTTTACGATGGCAATGAGTTTGCCGGAGTAGTTACCGGACTTGCCTGGACTGCTGTTGGAGGTGATATTCTGTATATTGAAACCAGTCTCAGCCAAGGAAAAGGAAAACTTACCATTACTGGAAATTTAGGCGAAGTAATGAAAGAATCGACGGTAATAGCGCTTGAAATTATCAAATCGAGGGCTGCAATTCTTGAGTTAAAACCAGAAATTTTTGAAAACTGGAACGTACACGTGCATGTACCTGAAGGAGCCATTCCTAAAGACGGCCCATCGGCGGGAATAACAATGGTAACATCCATTGCTTCTGCGTTTACCCAACGCAAAGTTAAAAATGGTATTGCCATGACCGGTGAAATTACTCTCCGGGGAAAAGTATTGCCAGTGGGTGGTATCCGGGAGAAAATATTAGCAGCCAAACGAGCCAATATCAAGGAGGTAATTTTATCAGCCCAAAACCAAAAAGATATAGAGGATATTAAACCAGAATATGTAAAAGGGTTGAAATTTCATTATGTGGAAACCATTGACCAGGTGTTGGAAATAGCTTTGCTAAAAGAGACCATAGCTAACCCAATGAAATTGGATGTTGAGCAAAAAATAAACTAATTGAAATAAATTAATAAAAACAAAGAAAGCAGGGAAATAGTCCTGCTTTCTTTGTTTAGTCAATGCTTTTATTTTTACAGAGGTCAGTAAATAAATACATAACATGAAAGCAATGGTATTTGTGTTTCTTGTACCCCTCTGCCTGTCGGCATTTACTCCCTTTGGTCGTGAGATCGCCTTCGGCTAAGTTCCCCTAGGTTTAGGGGAGATCGAATCAAAATAGCAATACTGCCAGCGATTTACATCTTCCCCTTCACAAGGGGAAGTCCCGACAGGGGAAGGGGTATAGAGCAAAACACACATATGCAATTACCTACCGACCTCTATATTTTTAAATCCTTACTTACCTCCAATCCAATTATCTACCTTTTCGCAATTCACACTCTCTTTAGGCTTCAAAAAGCCAACCAATTTACCGTTTTCGTCCACCATAAACTTCTGAAAGTTCCAGGCTACATCAGCATCCATCACTCCATTTAAGCTCTTTTGCGTCAACCATTGATAAATGGGATCCATGTCATCGCCTTTAACCGAAATTTTATGCATCATCGGAAAAGTCACCCCATAGTTTTTGGTGCAAAACTCACGGATTTCATCATTGGTTCCCGGTTCCTGCTTTAAAAAATTGTTGGCCGGAAAACCGATAATCACGAATTTGTCGCCGCCATATTTTTTATAAAGCGCTTCCAATTCTGCATATTGGGGGGTGTTCCCACATTTTGATGCGGTATTTACAACTAAAACTTTCTTTCCTTTTAATGATGCCAAGTCAAAATCGACCCCTTCTAAGGTTTTAGTTTTAAAATCGTGTAAGTTTTTTTGCTGTCCAAAACCAACAAACATGGCAAGGGTAAACAACGAAGTAATAAAAATCTTTTCCATAGTCATTTTTTAAATTTTCACTTTAAACAATCCAAATACCAATCAGTTTTAAAAAACTCCAATAAAAATTTTTATAGAAAACTAAATATAATGTTATTTCTATGCTTTCTCCCTATTTTTTTAGGGGGTATGTTAATTTAATTATATTAAAAGGTTGTTTTTTATAACATTTTGATATAATTTTGCCATGAATTATTACAATTTATCGCTAAACGAGTTAAAAATGAAAAAAATCTATCTTTTATTATTTGGAATGTGTGCGTTTGCGCTTCACACTTATGCCAGTGAACAAACGCCCATTGACACCGGAGCAACTGCTTGGATGATTACTTCAACTGCGTTGGTGCTTTTAATGGTTCCGGGACTAGCCATGTTTTATGGAGGTTTAGTTAGGTCGAAAAACGTGTTGGGTACCATGATGCATAGCTTTGTAGCTATGGGTATTATGAGCGTATTATGGGTTACAGTCAGTTACAGCATGGCCTTCGGAAAAAGCATTCTTGGAGGCTGGTTTGGATGGAATCCTGATTATTTATTTCTAAATGGCATTGATGAATCAATTATGCCGGCTGGAGTTCCTGAACTGGTATTTGTAATGTTTCAGGGGAAATTTGCCATAATTACACCTGCACTTATTGCTGGGGCATTTGCTGAAAGAGTATCTTTTAAAGGATATATATTGTTTATAACCATTTGGGGATTATTTATTTATAATCCATTGTGCCATTGGGTATGGGCTTCCGATGGTTTCTTATTTAACATGGGAGCATTAGGTGCCATTGATTTTGCCGGTGGAACGGTAGTGCATATATCAGCTGGTGTAAGTGGATTGGTTGCAGCCATTTATTTAGGTAAACGAAGAGGGTATCCTCATCGCCAATTGCGTCCTAACAATTTGGTTATGACATTGATGGGAGCAGGTTTGTTATGGGTAGGCTGGTTTGGTTTTAATGCAGGTAGCAGTATTTCAAGTGGTTTATCTACCGCTCAAGCACTTACTGCAACTCAGGTAGCAGCAGCAGCAGGAGCTATTTCATGGATAATTATTGAAAGTTTCCATCACGGGAAAGCAACTGCATTGGGGTTTGTTTCAGGAGTTTTAGCTGGGTTGGTGGCTGTAACACCTGCTGCAGGTGTGGTCCAAGTATCCGGTGCTATTGCGTTGGGAATTATTGCATCAAGTGTTTGTTACTTTGCGATTATTGTAAAAAATAAACTGGGTTACGACGATAGTTTAGATGCTTTTGGAATACACGGTGTTGGTGGAATAGTTGGTGCTTTATTATTGGTTTTCTTTATTAGAGATAGTTGGATGGTTGCTGCTGCTGAAGCGCATGGTGGACCTTGGGGAGTGATTCAACAATTAGGAGTACAAGCGGTAGCTGTTGGTATAGCTATTACCTATGCAGTAATTGGAACTTTAATTATTATATTTATAGTTGAGAAGACGGTTGGATTAAAATCAAAAACTCAAGATGAATTGGATGGATTAGATCATGCATATCATGGTGAGCGAGGATATGGAATGCTAAATCCTAACTAAATCCTTTTAAGCAATTCAATATAAATAATTATTTAAAATAAGGAAAGATGAAACTAATAATAGCAATTATACGAAGTAACCGGCTTGATCAGGTTCGTGAAAGCCTGATAGATGCTGAAATCGAAAGAATTACAGTGAGTAGGGCTTCTGGTCATGGTAGGTATGCCAATGAGGAGATGTACCGAGGTTTGGTTGTTGTTCCGGGATTAACTCCAAAGATTCGCATTGAAATAGCTGTTAATGATGAATTTGTTGATATAACAGTGGATGCCATTTTAAGAGCGGCACGTACTACAAATAATGGTGATAAGGAAGGTACATTAGGCGACGGTAAAATATTTATCATGCCGTTGGAAGAATGTATCCGCATTCGCACCGGAGATCGTGGCGGACAGGCGATATAGAAATTAAAAAGTCCTAACAGGTTTTTGAAACTTGCTAGGACTTATTTATCAAAATATAAGAAATGATTCTACTTTTTGAATAATCATTAAAAACGGAAAATCACATTGGTATTCCGTTTTTATCATTTTATTTGCATGTCATTGGGCGACAAATTGATAAAAACAGTGGTTAATATAAAGACCCAAACAACCAAAGAGGTATTTTTTGAGGAGAGCCTATTTCGATATCATCAGCAGTTACAAATGCTTTATCAATTCCGGCTATTTGTTTTCGGGTTTTATTAATGCCGCCCACTTCGAATAACCAAGTATTATCCACTAAAAAATCGCCCTGCTTGGGATAGGTAAGTTGATGGCTTTCGGAAAGCTGATTGATAAAAAAGGTTTCCCGCAAATTACCTTTATCCACACCACCGTCGGCAAGGGCATAAATAAGATTTGGATTATGAAGGTAAATTTTTTCAGGTTTATTCAATTGGCTAATTCCTTTGACACTGCTATGCAGCAACATTACCAAATCGGCTTTTTGCAGGTATTGCAGGTATTTTATAAAAGTTTCGCGGGACAGTCCAATCTGTTGGCTCAATTTGTAGGTATTCGGCTTAAAAGGTACCAGGGTTGTGATAATTCCAAGCAAATTCCTGATGGCTACCGTTGCATGATAATCGATATTGTAAACGGCAGGAATATCTGATTCCAGGACAGTTTTTACCACCTGGTTGATGCGTTGATAATATCCATCAAACCCTTCCTTAAAAAAGGGATAATAACCAAACCGCAGGTATTCATCGTAAAGTTTTATTGGTTTTATTTTTTCCGTAATTTGATAGGAAATTTCTATCGAACTGGCAAGCAATTCATCCAACGCAATGGGTTGTATCTGAATCTGGTAATGATAATCAATAAACTCCCTAAACGAGAGTCCCTGCATTTGATAAAATAATGCCCTCCGGCTCAAATCTCCTTCACCTTTCACAATTTCTGTGGCTGACGATCCCGATAAAACAAGCTTCAGGTCAGGATATTGGTCGTATATGTTTTTAACTTCGCGCGACCAATTGGGATATTTATGAATCTCATCAATGAAAAGATGCTTTCCACCGTTCATCCTGAATAAGTTTGCAAACTCAACCAGTCCATGACGGCTAAAGTATAAATGGTCGGCACTGATATAAATGGATTCCTTGTTAAGTGCAAGGTTCTCTTTCATATATTGAAGCATCATTGTGGATTTACCTATCCCCCTTGCACCAATAATTATTACCAGACGGCTTTGCCAATTAATTTTTTGAAACAAATAGCGTTTAAAACGGGTATCAACCTGCTTAACATATTTATAGGATAGAGAAAAAAGTTCTTCCATTTTGTAGGATTTATTCGACAAATATACATTATATTGTTGATTATGGTTTACAATTAAATCAATATTTGTAAATTACATTTGCTTTTTTCACAACACTACTTACTTCAACTCCACTTTACCAATCATTTTCATCAAATCCATTACCCGAGCCTGATACTGATACATATATTTACTGGGTTTGGCAAGGTTTCTTTTACGTGGACTGGGGAGTGCTGTAGTAACTAAAGCAGCTTGGCCACGGGTGAGATTTTTAGCCGAAGTTTTAAAATATTTTTGTGATGCGGCTTCCACCCCATAAACGCCCCTGCCCAGTTCCACTACATTCAAATAAACTTCCATAATGCGCTCTTTACTCCAGAATATCTCAATCAGGTAAGTATAATACAATTCAAATGCCTTGCGGATATAAGAACGGTTGGGAACCAGAAAAACATTCTTAGCCGTTTGCTGTGTGATGGTGCTGCCCCCATGAATCCGTTTCCCTTTTTTATTTCTTTCTTGAGCTATTTTAATGGCTTTCCAATCAACCCCAAAATGGGTTGGAAAGTTATTGTCTTCGGCCGAAACCACCGCCAAAACCATATTGGGTGAAATATCATCCAAATCCTTCCACTGTTTTTCAATTTTTCGTTCGCCATATTTTTTGTCATGCTGAAAATACCGGATAACCATTAATGGCGTAAAGGGTGGATTTATGAACCGGAAGCCAATGACTTCGATAATACTGAAAAGCAAAAAAAGAAGGGTGGTGAATGAAACTATTTTGAGGACTTTTGGAATGAAACGCATCATAATTCCGATATTTTGCATTTTACAAAAAAGCCCGGTTGTAATTTCATACAATCAGGCTTTTGTTTGAGCGGGAAATGGGATTCGAACCCACGACCCTCAGCTTGGGAAGCTGATGCTCTACCCCTGAGCTACTCCCGCTTATTGTTTCCAAAAGTAGTAATTTTTCGATTCCATAAAAGGATTCAAAGGGAAAAAAATAAATTTGGTGGAGAGAGCAGGATTCGAACCTATAGATCACCGAACTCCAGCCCGGTAATTTTCAAATCTGGTAACAAAGTGGCATTCCATTCATTTTGCCATTTTTAAGAATTAATGATGTCTGATTTTAGATTTAAATTCTCCCTCCGGCTTACAGCCACCATGCCATGACGTGCACTAGCGCTGATTGAGGTTTGGTAGAACTAAAAAAAAACTCTGCAGGTTCGTACCATATACACTACAACCATTCTCCCCTAAAATTAGGGGAGATGCCGACAGGTAGAGGGGTACAAAAAACTATGACTCCCGATAACTTCCATTTACAATGAACCAATAAATTGATTCACATTTTTTTCAATCCGAGCAAGAACGCTGGAAACATCGGCTTTCTGAAATTTGTCGCCGGTAATGCTTTCATACAATTCAATATACCGCTCCGAAACCTGATCCACAAAGGCATCGCTCATTTCAGGGAGTACATCGCCGGTGCGGCCCTGAAAGTTATACTGCATAAGCCACTCGCGTACAAATTCTTTGGAAAGCTGCTTTTGGTTTTCACCTTTCGCAAACCGCTCCTGATATCCATCGGCATAAAAATAGCGCGATGAATCGGGGGTGTGTATTTCGTCAATCAAATAAATCTGTCCGTCTTTTTTTCCAAATTCATACTTGGTATCTACCAGTATCAAACCCATTTCCAAAGCCATTTCACTACCCCGTTTGAATAGTTCCAAGGCATATTTTTCTAAAAGCAAGTAATCTTTTTCTGAAACCAATTCATGCTTAATTATATCTTCCCTGGAAATGTTTTCATCGTGGGCACCTTGCTCTGCCTTTGTACTTGGGGTAAGAATGGGATGCGGGAACGCTTGATGTTCCTTCAACCCTTCGGGCAATTTAATGCCACATATTTCCCGTCCGCCTTCTTTATACAGGCGCCACGAACTGCCGGTAAGGTAACCGCGCACAATCATCTCTACGGCAAAGGGTTCGCACAAGTGACCTACCGTAACGTTTGGATCGGGGGTGGCAATTTTCCAGTTGGGTACAATATCGGCCGTGGCATCCAGAAATTTGGAAGCTATTTGGTTCAGTACTTGCCCTTTATAGGGAATCCCTTTGGGAAGTACCACATCGAATGCTGAAATACGGTCGGAAACCACCATTATTAAATACTCGTTGTTGATATTGTACACGTCGCGTACTTTACCTTTGTACACGCTTTTTTGGTTGGGAAATTTAAAATCGGTTTTTACAATTGCTCGTTCCATATTATTATATATTATTATCTCATTTCTCACATCTAATATCTCTTTTTCTAGGTATTTTGCTGATAAGCCCTAACTATCTCCTTTACCAACCGGTGCCGCACAATGTCGGTTTCGTTGAGTTCTATAATACTGATGCCTTCAATTTTGTCAAGAATCCGTAGCGCGTGAATCAGTCCACTGTCTTGCGGTTTAGGCAAATCAACCTGGGTAACATCACCTGTTACGATAAATTTAGAATAGGTTCCCATGCGGGTAAGAAACATTTTCATTTGAAGTAACGTAGTATTTTGGGCTTCATCCAAAATTACAAAGGCATTATCCAATGTTCGTCCCCGCATAAAGGCCAAAGGGGCAATCTGAACAATTCCCTCTTCGATATAAGTTTCCAGTTTTTTTGCCGGAATCATATCGTGTAAGGCATCGTATAAAGGCTGTAAATAGGGGTCAATCTTTTCTTTCATATCACCGGGTAAAAAACCCAACCGCTCGCCGGCTTCCACCGCGGGGCGGCTCAACACAATACGTTTTACCTCACGGTTACGGAGTGCCCTAACGGCTAAAGCAATGGCGGTATAGGTTTTTCCTGAACCTGCCGGACCCACAGCAAAAAGTAAATCGTTTTTAACACTTTCGGTAACTAATAGCTTTTGGTTTACAGTTAAAGCCCGGATGGGTTTCCCGTTGTTGCCAAACAATATCAAGTCATCAGTAACTTGAAGGCTATCCCCGTTTTTCAGATTTGATACATTTAATAGTTCCAACAAATCGTCATCCGACAACCGGTTAAAACGGTCGAAAAAGCCTATTACCTCATTAAGTTTCGATTCAAATTCCAGAATGGATTGTTCCTCGCCAATAATTTTAAGCTCATGGCCCCGCGATACCAATTGTACCTTGGGGAAAACCCTTTTAAAAATATCCAACTTCGAATTATTGATACCCAACAGATCAATAGGGTCGATAGCCTCAAGGTAAAGAATTTTTTCTGACATAGAAACAGTTCAAAATTACTACTAATTGGATGGTAAAATTAATGAGATAAGTTTTAGAAAAGGTATTTTAAATTGTTTTTCTATGGTTATCCGAAAATTTTTGTCAACGACAGAATATCCAAAAGATATTAACAATATTAATTTATTAATTTTAAATATGTATATTAGCTTTTGGTATTAGGGTAAAAAATTCAATAAATATAGCGGAGATCGATTTAAGGTTTTATAATAGATGCGAAGTATTGATTATTGTAAATAAAAAGGATAGGGTAACAGTTTCAGAAATGGCAAATATCGCAAAAAGAGTATTCCAATTTTATTATCAAGGATTTAAAGGAATGACAGTTGGGAAAAACCTATGGCTACTGATAGGCATCAAATTGTTCATTTTTTTTGTGATTTTGAAGCTCTTGTTTTTTCCTAACTTTCTGAAAACCAATTTTAAAACAGATAAAGAGCGCAGCAATTATGTGTTAGAACAATTAACAACCAAAAAATAACTTTAAAATATATTTATAAACTAGTAAATTACCTGTATTCAATCAGTTTACCCAATTTTCTTAATTATAAAGTAATAACTAAAACCACAAAGTATGGAGCATATTGATTTTTCGCTCGTTGATTGGTCGCGGGCCCAGTTTGCATTAACAGCAATCTATCATTGGCTATTTGTGCCATTAACCTTAGGGCTTTCTTTTATTGTTGCGTTTATGGAAACTCTGTATGTGCGCACAGGGAATCCTGAATGGAAATGGATTACAAAGTTTTGGATGACCCTTTTCGGGATAAACTTTGCTATTGGTGTAGCAACTGGAATTATCCTTGAGTTTGAATTTGGCACAAACTGGTCAAATTATTCATGGTTTGTAGGAGATATATTTGGTGCTCCGCTTGCCATTGAAGGCATCTTGGCGTTCTTTTTGGAATCAACCTTTATTGCCGTCATGTTTTTTGGATGGAATAAGGTGAGCAAAAAATTCCACTTGCTTTCCACTTGGTTGGTTGCATTTGGCTCAAACCTTTCAGCGCTGTGGATACTTGTTGCAAACTCGTGGATGCAATACCCCGCAGGCATGCAATTCAATCTGGATACCGCTCGGAACGAAATGGTCAATTTTTGGGAAGTGCTTTTTTCACCTGTGGCCATCAATAAATTTTTACATACCATTTCATCGGGATATGTGCTGTCGGCAATATTTGTAATTGGCGTAAGTGCCTGGTTTTTAATAAAAAACCGGGAGCATGTATTTGCTAAGCGGAGTATTGTAGTAGCTGCCGTATTTGGTTTGGTGGCATCAGTGTTTATAATACTTACCGGTGATGGCTCAGCTCGTTTAGTGGCAAAATATCAGCCTATGAAATTTGCAGCTATGGAAAACCTCTACGTAGGTCAACAAAATGCACCCTTAGCCGTTATAGGTTTATTACAATCGGAAAAATCAGAAACCGGACTCAATAAACAAGATTTCAAAATTAAAATTGAAATACCAAATATGCTTTCGTATATGGCATTCTTGGATCCCAATGCTTATGTTCCCGGAATACAGGATTTGGTGAATGGGAACCCCGAACATAATATATTGTCGTACAAGGAACGAAGCGAGAAAGGAAAGCTGTCCATAATGGCACTCGCAGAGTATCGGAATGCAAAAAAAGCAGGTAACGATTCTATTGCAAATGCTGCCCTTACCACTTTCCAAACCAATTATTTGCATTTTGGTTATGGCTATTATGCCAACCGCGATGTAAATGAACTCATCCCCAGTGTAAAATCAACTTTTTATTCATTCCGGATAATGGTGTTTTTAGGGTTACATTTTCTAGCTCTGTTCATTGTTGTTTTGGTTATGACATTGAAAAACACAATTGATAAGAAAAAGGTTATTTTGTACACAGCTCTTTGGACCATTCCACTGGCCTATATAGCTAGTGAATTGGGCTGGATTGTTACCGAATTGGGGCGTCAGCCTTGGGTAATCCAGGATATTTTGCCAACCATAGCAGCCGTTTCTCAGGTAAGTGCCTCATCGGTACAGGTAACTTTTGTGTTGTTTGCTGTCATATTTACGGCATTGCTTATTGCCGAAATAAAAATTATGACTACGCAAATCAAAAAAGGCCCTCAAGATCATTAATTAATCATTTTAAAGTAACCTTAAAATTATCGAATTATGTTTGAAACATTTTCATATATCGCATTGCAACAATATTGGTGGATAATAGTTTCACTTTTAGGTGCAATCCTTGTGTTTTTAATGTTTGTACAAGGTGGACAAACACTTATTTCTACTATAGGAAAAACTGAGGACGAACGTTCTATTCTGGTAAATTTACTCGGACGCAAGTGGGAATTTACTTTTACCACTTTGGTGACTTTTGGTGGAGCATTTTTTGCCTCATTCCCATTATTCTATTCAACCAGTTTTGGAGGGGCTTATTGGGTTTGGATGCTCATACTTATTGCTTTTGTGATACAAGCTGTTTCATTTGAATACCGCAAAAAACCAAACAATTTTTTAGGCCAGCGTACTTATGAGGCTTTATTGTTAGTAAACGGGTTGTTGGGTACTGTTTTAATAGGTACCGCTGTGGCTACCTTTTTTACCGGCTCCAGTTTCTCGGTAAATAAATTAAACATTACCCTATTAACCGGCGACAAAATGCCCGTTATATCAGAATGGAAAGGCCTAGCCCATGGTTTGGAAGCTGCATTTAATTTTCAAAACCTAGTTTTGGGGTTAACCGTTTTCTTTTTGGCACGGGTGCTGGCTTTGTTGTATTTTATGAACCGGTTAAACCCTTCGGAAATGATGGATCGCGCAAAAAAACAATTGTTGTATAATGCAATCCCATTTGTAGTATTCTTCCTTGTTTTTGCAATTTGGCTTCTTTTATCAACAGGGTTTGCCGTAAATCCGGCAACAAAAGAGGTTTTTATGGAACCTTTCAAATACTTACATAATTTGTTGGCTATGCCTTTAGTTGCTATCCTTTTTCTGGTTGGCGTTTTATTGGTTTTGGCCGGAATTATATTGCCAATTATTGGTTTTGAAAAATACAGCAACAAAGGAATCTGGTTTTCAGGTATCGGTACCGTGCTTACCGTATTTTCTTTGCTTTTATTGGCTGGCTTCAATAATACCGCTTATTATCCATCAACTTTCGATTTGCAAAGTTCATTGACTATTGAAAATAGTTCATCGAGCAAATACACTTTGGTGGCAATGAGTTATGTGTCGTTGGCTGTTCCGTTTGTACTTGCGTATATTTGGTACGCATGGCGCTCTATCGACAATAAGAAAATTGACATTGAGGAAGTTAATTCAGATTCACATTCATACTAAAATAAATAAATTATGATAGCACAAGTTTTATGGCTGCTAAGCTGGCCTATACTTATAGCAATTTCATTTGTTTTAATAAGTAAAGCGTTAAAGATTTTTGAGAAACTGGCTAATTGATTCTTTGGGTTCGTTGTTTCCAATCAAACCGAATCACGAACTCAGATACAATACACAGAATTAATTGACCACATAGGTTTAAAAAAAAGAGGCTCCCGGTTGGGATAGCCTCTTTTTTTTAAACCTCAATAGGGTGGAGCAATAATTAACAATGCAAATGGAACTCTAAATTACTTTTTCATCAGTTCTTTTACTGCTTCTTCAAGCTGTTGATCGCGCCCAGCGCCCATAATATCCGGTTCATTCCGTACTTTAATATCCGGCTCCAATTGGTTGTTTTCCAAAAAAGGTTGTCCTATCGGTTTCCATCCGCCCATGGGAATACCAAAATAAATGGTTGGATCGATTTGCGTTTCCCACCAAACAAAGGTTCCGGTACCGGGAACAGGCATTCCCAAAGTTTTTCCAACGCCTTTTATTTTGTATGCAACCGGAAAAAGGTGCGCATCGGAATAATTGCTTTCGCCCATCACCACTATTGAAGGTTTGGTCCACTTGTTGGATGGTTCAGAGCCGATGTATTGGCCGTGAGGTATTACATCTATGTATTTTTTGCCGTTGAGGAAGTCGGAGAGTACATCGTGCAGGTTTCCGCCACCATTAAAACGGGTATCTACAATTAGGGCTTCGGCTCCAATGTATTTGCCCAATGCTTCTTCATATACAGTTCTCATACTGGCATCGTTCATTCCACGCACGTGCACATAGCCCAGCTTTCCATTTGATAACCTTGCAACCTCATCCTGACGGGTTTTTACCCACCATTTGTAAAGTAGTTGATTTTCAGCACCTAACGAAATAGGAACTACTACTTCTTCCCACCGTTCTTTTGTACTTGTATTGTAGAGCGATATCAAGGTATTTTTATTTTTTGTGCGGTTCAGTAATTGGTAAAAATCGATGGAAGGAGTAACAGCCTCACCATTAATTTTTTCAATTATATTTCCGGCAGCAACTTTCGATGTAGCCTTGGTAAAGGGTCCACCTAGCAATACTTCGGCTATTTTCAATCCATCGCCCGTGTAGGAATAATCATACAAAACACCCAACGAAGCCGTTTCATCGCTATTTCCTGTGTTAGCCCGATATCCACTTCCGGTGTGTGATGCATTCAATTCGCCCAGCATTTCGCTTAACATTTCAGTAAAATCGTAATTGTTATTAATGTATGGAAGGAATTTTTTATAAGCAGTATGATAAAAATCCCAATCGGTACCTTGCAAATCTTTCACATAGAATTTTTCCCGAACTTGGCGCCAGCTATGCTCAAAAATATATTCCCGCTCGCTTTCCGGTTTCAACAACATTTCTCCATTGGCTTTTATTGGAGTTACTTTTCCTTCTTTTATTTCCACTTTCATTGGTTTACCATCAGCTAAAACAAAGATAAATTTACCATCCACAGAAAGTTCCATGCTGGTATTTCGGGCATCAATTTTAGCAAATTCTTTGGTTTCTTTGGTTCTTAAATCGGTGACCCAAAGGTTGTTTTTATCTTCAAAGCTGGTTAAATAATAGAGTTTATCGCCCTCTTTCGAAAGAATCCAATCAGCAATTTCTGAAGTATGAATGGTTAGTTTTTGTTTTCTATCGGTTAAGTTATCCCAGTCAAATTTCAGGTCTTCTACTTTTTTTATTTCGCTGGTATCTTTTTTAGCTTTCTTATCTTTTTTGTCTGCTTCTGCTTTTTCCTTTTCTTCCTCTTTTTTGGCTTTATCTTCCTTTTCTTTTATCAATTCAAACGCTTCTTTTGATAGATTGAACCGATCGAATGCTTCCTTTGTAAAAAACATGCCATATACATCCCCACTTGTATGATATCCGGCTTCAGCCTTAGTCCCTTCGCGGGTTGAACCCCAAATCATCATTTTTCCATCCATGGTCCATTTGGGTGCATAATCATCGTATCCACTTAGGGTCAGGTTTTTAATTGGTCCGTTTCCGGATGCTTCCACCAAACCCACCTCACTTTGAAAAATATCTTCCTTTGGGCCAAATCGGACCAAAATCCATTTGCTGTCGGGCGACCATTGATACCATTGGTCGCCATCGGCATATGAATAGTTGTTTTCGGCGGCCATAACCGTACGCGATTGTTTGCTGGTTAGGTTGATAACTTTAAGGGTGGTGCGATTTTCAAGGTAAGCAATCTCTTTTCCGTCGGGGGAATATAACGGCTGGAATTCTTCCGCTGTTGTAGCAACTATGATTTCCTCCTTTAAAGTAGTTGACAGATAAAAATACGGTTCCTCCTTCCTTAAAATGGTTTGAGTGTATATATTCCAACTGTTATCTTTTTCGGCGGCATAAACCAGCGATTTTCCATCGGGACTAAAGCTTACGCTGCGTTCCTGCCAAGGGGTATTGGTAATTCGTTTGGTGGTTCCATATTCCACACTGCTCACAAACACTTCGCCCCTAAAAATGTATGCATATTCTTTCCCGTTCGACGACAAACTAGCCTCAGTAAATCCATTATCTACCGGTACAATCTGGTTCAAGGTTTCCCTACCATCGTAATTAATCTGAACCTCCACTTTAATTGGCTCACCACCGGGTACAAGGGTGAAAATATCGCCATCGTAACTAAAACACAGTGTATTATCATCGGAACTTGTGAGAAAACGAACCGGATGTTTTTTCAATGTGGTAATGGCTGTATTTTTTGTTGGATTGCTTACCGAACTTTTATGGATGTTGAATGAACCGCTTTCTTCTGTCAGGTAATAAAAATCATCGTTGTTGGTTGCAAAAATAGGGTTTCGGTCTTCGCCGTTAAACTGCGAAAGTTGTTGGTATTTTTTTGTATCCAAGTCGTAAACCCAAATGTCGCGGGTAACCGCTGAGGTGTGATGTTTCCGCCAATCGTTTTCGTATCCTTTACGGTCGTGGAATAACAATTTTTTTCCATCGGAACTAAAAACGGCATCGTGCGCTGGTGTAGTGAGTATCTGTGAAACCCGGCCACCGGTTATTGGAACGCTGTATAATTCAGCCATAACGGCCGATGGAAATTGTACGTTGGTATGCAAATCCTGACGTGATGTCGCAAATACTACCTTTTGATTATCGATGGTAAAGCTGCTAGGTTTTTCATCACCTGAATGAAAGGTGAGCCTTTTGGAATTACCGCCTTCGGCATTCATCACAAAAACATCGAAATTGCCATATCGATTCGATGCAAAAGCAATATTTTTTCCATCATTACTCCAAACGGCATCATATTCATAATTATCGCTGATCGTTATAGGAATGGCGGTTCCACCATTGGAAGGTACTTTGTAAATATCACCTTTGTAATTAAAAAGGATGGTTTTTCCATCGGGCGATAAAGCCGGATAGCGCAACCAACCGGCACTGTTTTGACTTATACCGGAAAATGAAATTGTCAGCAAAAAGCTGAGTAATAGAAATGGGGCATACTTTTTCATGGTTTAACTGAATAGGTTCGACAAACAAAACCCGAATTTAGTACAATACAATTAGACTTCCTAAAACTTGAAAGTATTTTAGGAACATATAATATTCTAAGACTGTGCTTATCGGTTTACGGCTGTCATTGCGGTCAGGTATTTATTACCGAACTTTAATCATTTCAAGGTTTTGTAGGATTACGGATAATACTATATATTTGGTGGCTTAACCAAATTAAAATAAACTTAAAAAAACAATTTCTCTTATGAAAAGCATTCAAAAATTAGTTGTCGTGTTTTGTTTAAGCCTATTGGTATTCACCTTTGCATGCGATAAATCAAATGATAGTGATTCCTTAACTTTATTATCAAAAATAACCTATGTTGTAGACGATGTTACCGATGAGGTTGTAACCTTTGAATATGATAGCCAAAATAGACTGGTGAAAACCATAAGTTCTATGGATGCAATAAGAATAGAAACCCAAATTGCCTACTTCACAGATGGAAAAGTGAGCCAGGAATTCGTTTTGAGGAATGGCTTAGAAAACAATAAAATCATCTATACCTGGACAACGAATACCCTAACTGAAGTAAAATGGTATAAAGACGAGAGCAATGTTTGGATTGAAGGTGATATTAAAAGTGTCTCCGATTTTAACAGTGATGGACACATCGTAAAGAATCAATATTTTTATAAGCAAAATAATGTTTGGATAAATGATTCTTATGCTTTGTACACATGGCTTAATGGAAATCTTGAAAAAAGGGAAAGTTGGAGGATAGAATCCAGAAAAAACAGTTCTTTTGCACAGGTTATTAAAAAATTTGAAATGCGTGCATTTGATGCAGGTTTAAAGACATTAAATGACACAAAATATGCAGTCTATACTTATATTTATGATGATAAAAACAATCCACTTTCAGATAATATAGGGTTTTTGCCGTATAGAAACAGAAATAATATAACCAAGCTCACGGTTTCATATCCAAATGAAGCGGATTGGATAAGTAATTATACCTATGAATATAATTCCAGTAATTTTCCCACAAAAAAAACAGTGTCATGGACGAAATTGGATGGAAGTATCTATACAGAAACAGCAATTTTTGAATATACCACCAGATAGAATTATTTAAAAAATAATAAAAAATGCTCAGTAATAATTCGTTGGGCATTTTTTATATCAGTTTATCCCAATCAAACAAAAGAAATTAAATCACCAATCCATTGAACCATTAGGTAAATGAACTGTTTAGGTTTATTCGAATCAATCATTCATCATGGAAGAACCACGCAAAAAGAAAATAACCCGACAAGGGCTCCGTCAGGCATTTAAGTTATACCGATATATTGCACCTTATAAAACCGAATATTTTATAGGGATTTTATTTTTATTGGGTTCAAGCCTTGCAAATTTGGCATTTCCCAAGCTTTTGGGCGATTTGGTCAATTCCGGAAACCAGGGAACTTTAAGCAACGATATAAACCGCATAGCATTAATATTGGCGGGGTTACTCTTGGTGCAATCGGTATTTTCCTATTTTAGGGTAGTGCTTTTTGTAAATGTTACCGAAAAGGCTTTGGCATTGCTTCGCCGCGATACCTACAACCACTTGATAAAACTTCCCTTGCGGTTTTTCGAAAAGCATCGGGTGGGGGAGCTGAACAGCCGCATTTCGTCGGATATTGCATTATTGCAGGAAACGCTTACCAGCACTTTGGCGGAACTTATCCGGCAAGTCATCATTATCATAGGCGGTATAGCCTTGTTGGCGGTTACTTCCATTAAGCTTACCCTTTTTATGCTGGTAATATTGCCTCCGGCCATGATAGCCGCCCGGTTTTTTGGGAAGTTTATCCGTAAATTCTCAAAAGATGTACAAAGTCAGGTGGCCGATTCCAATACGGTGGTGGAAGAAACCCTGCAAGGAATACAAAGCGTGAAATCGTTTACCAACGAGGAATACGAGATGGAGCGCTACAGCAAGCGCACCCTGGAAATTGCCGAATTGGGAATTACCAGCGGAAAATACCGGGGTGCCTTTTCGTCGTTCATCATATTTGGATTGTTTGGTGCTATTGTTGCCGTTATTTGGCAAGGTTCTATACTGTTGGCAAAAGGTGAACTAGTGGCCGGCGATTTGTTTTCGTTTGTCATTTATTCAGTTTTTGTTGGGGGAACCATTGGCGGACTGGCTTCAGTTTTTGCCAGCATCCAGAAATTTATTGGAGCTACCGAAGCACTTTTTGAACTGTTCAACGAAGAGGAGGAAAACCTGACGTCTTTGCAACCCCTGACCTCTGGCGAATTGTTGAAAGGCGAAATTGTCTTTAAAAATCTTTCGTTCAGTTACCCCAACCGCGATGAACAAGAGGTGTTGACCAACTTGAACTTGACCATTGCCGTTAACCAACAAATTGCTTTGGTGGGACCCAGCGGAGCGGGGAAATCAACCCTAGCTGCATTAATCCTGCATTTGCATAATCCCACTTCGGGAGAAATATTTTTTGATGGAAAAGAGAGCCGGACCATTCCTTTAACGGTGTTACGCAGCCAAATTGCGCTAGTTCCACAAGATGTTTTCCTTTTTGGAGGAACCATCCGCGAAAACATTGCCTACGGAAAACCATCGGCTACGGAAGATGAAATTTACGAAGCGGCCAGAAAGGCCAATGCTCTTGAATTTATTGAACGTTTTACCGAAAAGTATGAAACCTTGGTGGGAGAGCGGGGAACTCAACTTTCAGGCGGTCAACGACAGCGCATTGCCATTGCCCGTGCAGTACTCAAAAACCCGCGGATACTGATTCTCGATGAAGCCACCTCATCGCTCGATTCGGAATCGGAACGGTTGGTTCAGGATGCCTTGGAAAAACTGATGAAGGGACGCACGTCCATAGTAATTGCCCACAGGTTATCAACCATCCGTAAAGCCGACCAAATATGGGTTCTCGACAAAGGAACTGTAGTGGAAAAGGGTACCCACAGCGAGCTGATGCAAATAGGAAAAGGGATTTACCGCAATTTGAGCGAATTGCAATTTGTGGGGTAAACATAATTGATTAAAATTAGTAACCAATAAACTTTATTATATGAAAACATCGCACATTTACCCCAAAGCGCATACGCTGAATGTTTACATTACCATTACAGGATGCGCCAATGCCATTGAATTTTACAAAAAAGCGTTTAATGCCACCGAACGTATGCGGTTACTGATGCCCGATGGAAAGATTGCCCACGCCGAAATAGAGATTGAAGGTTCGTTGCTGATGATGGCCGACGAAAATTTGGATTGGGGGAATAAAAGTCCTCAAACCATTGGTGGAAACCCCATGACATTTAGTTTATATGTACCCGATGTCGATTCTTCATTTCAGAAAGCTATTGATGCTGGGGCTACATCAATTATGCCTTTAAAGGACGAATTTTATGGCGACCGAGTTGGTCAGGTTATGGATCCTTTTGGCTACAAATGGATGATAATTACTCATAAAGAAGATGTTAGTTCCGAAGAGATGCAAAAAAGGATGGACAAAATGTTTTCGGGTCAATAATCAAAGCATTTATGAAAGTGTTTGTATTGATTTTTAGGATGGATAAAACTTGTATATAATAAATACTCAATGGAACTTAAAATTGAAAAACTACCTTTTGGCGATCGTCCCGAAACCAATGGTCCGGACAATGAAATATATGATTTTTTGGGCGAAGAGGGTGTCCGTAAATTGGTATCGGACCACTACGAACTGCTGGTAGAGAGTGATATAAAAGAACTATTTCCACCTAGGGGAATGGGATTGGAGATGGCCAAGAAACGCTCAGCCGATTTTTTCATCCAAAAACTGGGTGGCCCCGAATACTTTAACCAAACCCGTGGAAAACCTATATTAGCCAGCCGGCATCAGCCATTTAAAATTACACCCGAAGCCCGTTTGGTTTGGTTAGAATGCTACCAACAGCTATTGATGTGCCTCGATGCTCCGGAACATTTAATTAAAGCTTATTGGAAATACCTTCACGATTTTTCGAACTGGATGGTGAATACACCTGAATGAAGGAAAGGTTGCAGGGTAACAAAGTTGCAGGGTTAAAGGGTTGGAAAGAGGGAACTCGCAGCGCCTGCTGCGAGAGAAACACATAATTAAAAGCGAAGCAGGCGCTTTGCTTTCCCTGAATTCGCAGCGTGACAGATGGAAAAAAGAAGCTTAGAATGGTCTAAAGATGAGAATGATAGGTAGATGGTGGCAGTGTAGCAGTGTAGAAAAGTGGGAAGATGGGAAAAGGGAGAGATGGGAAGATGGAAGTTATTGTATTGTTATCAATATTACTAAAACGGATTAGCCTGCAAGGCTAAAAGAATAAAGCCCGGTGCAGCGCACCGGGACTTGCAATCACGTATAACGATCGGCGCAAGAAGTGACTTAGTTTTGACTGTTAATGATTCATGCGCCGAAAGGTTGGAATTACAAAAATTTAGTGTTAATTAGAACCAAGCCCAGTGATGTATTATATCCCATTTGCAGTATAATTCCCTTATTGCATCAAAACCAGCTTTTTAACTTGCCTTGATTCCGGTGTTTTTAACTCAACCAAATAAACACCGGCGGGTAAATTCCCGGCATCCCAATTCAGGGTGTAGGAATTCGGAGAAAGAGTTCCGTTTGCTATAACAGCCAGTTGTTTCCCTGTTAAATCCATTACTTGCAGCTTCACATCAGTGTCCTGATTGAGTGTAAATGAAATGGATGTTGCTCCTTTGAAAGGATTGGGGCCAATTAACAGTTCCGTTGAATTCATTACCTTTTGGTTGGCAGAGTTTCCGGTTAGCGAAGGTTTCCCAGCTTCAAGCCATGCATTGTACATCAGCTCAGCCAATGCATGTGAGGCATTTTTAAATAGGATAGGAGTAAAATACTGGGATTTGGCCCAAAGGGTATCTTTATAAGCATTAGAGCTTGTGCTTCCGGTGACACTTTGTGCATAGGTATCAGCCAGCAAAATGGAATCGACATATTTGTAATGGGCATACATATAATTAAATACATAATCGCTTACATTGGCAATAGGAGCAATGGATTCACCAGTATAGCTAATTTGACCGATGCGGTAATTAATCATGGTTGATTCGTATCGGGAATGGATGCCTGTGTTGCCGGTATATTGCCCGTTGTAGTTTTTGGTAATGTGCAGGGGCATGTGTCCATCAGCTACATAATGGGTAAGGTCGGCAGCATAATATTTGGCTTTTTCCCAATTTTCAAGCCGTAAATATTTTACCAACGAATCGTAAGTATGAAGGGTAGTCCAGGGCAATGTGCCATTGTCATAAACCACGCTTTGTCCATGTTGGGCAATTAGGTCGGTCAATGATTGGGCAATGGCTCCGGAGCTTACAAATTCGGGATAGTTATCAATATCAATATAATGCCGAATGCCCTCATTGGGATCCCATGATTTCCTATCGTCGGCATCAGCACTGTGATCCGCCATATATGGCAACCATGCAGTGAATGGTTGCATTTCCTGGTTAAACGAAAGAGCGGCTTTTTGAGTAATATTGTAATGGCCCGTTGAGCCCCAACTAATAAGTAAAAATGAAAGAACGATTAGGACGGGAAAAGATATAAAAAGACGTTTGGAATGCATTGTGTGTAAATATTAGTTTTTATGTCTGACAAATATAGCAAAAATAGTTTATTATTCTAAATTGGAGTTAAGTTTTAGGATTTTATTTGAATGTAACCAACAGGGTTACTATCTGAATTGAATATATTTCACAGAATAGATTTTTCCCTATTTGTTTAATACAGAAGTAACTGCATTTTAATGCCAATAAAATTAAATCAAATAGGTTTTACTTTCCCATCCTAAAAGTAAAAATTATTACTACTGCGCCCGTTTTATTAAACTTTCACGGTCGAGTGTTATCAAATGTCCTATCGGTTTTCCGTTGCGATAAGTGATAACCCGAAGCGTTATGGGGCCTTCGGGCAGTTCAACCTGTTGGGTGTATTTGGGCGAGTACTTATCAGGCATGGTGCCGTCAAATGAAAAGAAAATATCGATATCCGATATCTCAGCACCCAATTGTAGCACAAGCTTGTCATCTTTTAAACTGGTGGTAACTATGGCGTCATAAACCGCACGCGAGTAATTTATTTCAGCCACATCGGCACGGTTGAAGTGGGTTTCTATCCGTTGTGCAAAATTAGGCCAGTTTTTGGTTTCTTTTGGCGTCCAAAAAACTTCCGATAAAGCCCAGGCCCTGGGATAGGTCATATATTCCACATAGTGGAAAGTGGGAACTTGTTCGGTCCAAAGGTTGCCTTGACCTCCAAAAATGTACTTGGCATCCACGCTATCGGGAACGGGCTCAAAACTGTAGCTTTTACTCACACGCAAATCAGCATAGATAGGCGGATCGATGGTGCTTTCCCCTTGATTAAAATCGAGATAAACAAACGGTGCCGGGGTCATAACCGAGGAGTAGCCTTTTCTGGCAGCATCAACTCCACCTTGCATTCCGTGCCAGCTCATGATAACTGATTCTGTTGAGGAGCTTCCCCCCAAAATTTCTTCCCAGCCAATGAGCTTTTTCCCTTTGGATTGAATAATCTTTTCAACCCGACTGGTAAAATAATTCTGCAAATCTTTCACATCTGTGATATTTAATTTTTTCATGAGCTCTTGACAGCCGGCATCGTTGGCCCAATAACCGTGGTAACATTCATCGCCACCGGCATGAATATAAGTAGTTGGGAATAGCTGGGCTACTTCGGTAAAAACTTTATCAATAAATTCATACACTTTTTCGTCCGATGGATTTAGCGTATTGTCAATCAGCATTTTGAATGTACCATCACCGTACCATTCGGCGAAATTGGTACCGGGATCAACTTTAACGTTGGTGTCCTTAGTGCAACATAATTCGGGATAAGCCGCAATAGCCGCCATGGAGTGGCCGGGAATATCAATTTCGGGAACAATGGTAACATTGCGTTCCTGCGCAAATTTTACGATTTCACGGATATCATCTTGGGTATAAAATCCTCCTACTGTGGCAGCTTCCCCAGGTATTGGTTTAGTTCGGTTTCCAAAGTTACCTGCACGGTCAACGCGCCAGGCCCCAATTTCAGTGAGTTTGGGTAACGATTTTATCTCGATGCGCCATCCATTGTCATCCGTCAGGTGCCAATGCAGAGTATTGTATTTCAGTCTCGAAATTTGTTCAATGTAATTTTTTACCTCCTCTTTGGTAAAAAAGTGGCGGCTCACATCGAGCATGATGCCACGCCATGCAAAACGGGGATAATCGGTTATGGCAGCACATGGAATAGACCAGTTAGTGGTTTCCAATTTCTTGCTTTCAATTTCTTTGGGTAAGAGTTGCAGCAACGTTTGAATACCGTAATATAAACCCGCTTTATGGTTGGCTGAAATAACAACACCCTTTTGGTTAATTTCCAATTTGTAGCCCTCTTGTCCGATTTGTGAATTAGGTGAATTGTTTAACTGAAGTTGTATGGAACCGGTTGTTCCTAAAACAGGTTTTATGGAGAACCCCGTTGGCGTTTTCAGTTTTTGGGCAAGCAAGTCAGCCACAATACCGACTTCGGTATGGCTGTAACTTATTGTTGTTTTATTGGTAAGCCCGTAATATCCTTCGGATTGTTTTATTTCAACCGGTTGCGGAATCAACTGTATCGGGTTGTTTTGTGCATTAACCAGTGTTATTGCCAAAAGGGACAGGAAGAGTAAGTGTGATTTCATATGGTAGAATTTCATTTTTATGTACCAAACTTATCGAAATTCTATGAATTCTTAGCAACAACAACAAAAAAAGCGCAAAGGAAAATCCCCTGCGCCTTTCTTTTTTTTTAACATGCGTATATTATTTCACCTTCTTCTCAATCAAATATTCAGCAATTTGCACGGCATTCAAGGCGGCACCTTTACGGATTTGATCGCTTACGCACCAAAAAGTGATTCCATTGGGGTTGGTTAAATCCTTACGGATACGGCCCACGTAAACATCGTCTTTTCCGGCAACGTCCAATGGCATAGGATATTCTTTTGCGGCTGGGTTGTCAATTACCGTAATACCCTGCATCTTCTGGCACTCAGCACGGAAAGCTTCCGGTGATACCGGTTTCTCTGTTTCAGCCCAAACCGACTCTGAGTGGGCACGCATTACCGGAACCCGCACGCAGGTAGAGCTTACCTGAATATCGGAATGCATTATTTTGCGGGTCTCGTTATACATTTTCATCTCCTCTTTGGTATAGCCGTTGTCGGTAAAAACGTCAACATGAGGGATTACATTGAACAACAACTGGTAGGCGAATTTATTAACAGTAATATCTTTGCCTTCCACAAATTCGGTAACCTGTTTTTCCAGTTCGGCCATTCCCATGGCACCGGCGCCACTGGCCGATTGGTACGACGAAACATGAACCCGTTTAATGTGCGAAAGGTTCTCTAGCGCTTTCAAGGCCACCACCATTTGAATAGTTGTACAGTTGGGGTTTGCAATAATATTCCTTGAATGGTTTAATGCATCGGCTGCATTCACTTCGGGCACCACCAAAGGAACATCGGTATCCATGCGGAATGCGCTGGAATTATCAATCATAATGGCTCCGTGTTTGGTAATGGTGGTTGCAAATTCTACGGAAGTGCTTCCCCCAGCCGAAACCAAAGCAATATCTATATCTTTGAAATCATCGTTGTGTTTCAACTCCTTTACGGTTAGCTTCTTACCCTTAAAATCGTACACTTTTCCGGCACTACGTGCTGAACCAAACAGCACCAACTCGCTAAAAGGTAAATTCCTTTCATTCAAAATGTTCAAAAATTCCTGGCCAACCGCTCCGCTGACGCCAACAATGGCAATTTTCATAATGTTTTTTTTAAATTTTTTACCGTCTTCAATGATTTTTAATAACTTTCCAAAAATAGTAGCTTTCCATAACAATTTCGCACGGAAAATGAAAAAAAATACAATTTTATTGATATTCGGCCTTCTTGCTTTCAAATTATCGTTTTCGCAGTTGGTATCTTATGATTTTAATACCAGTCCATATGTAAATGCTTCCGTAATTTCGGCTTATTGTACAGCTTCGCCCATTGCTTTATCAACCGGAACCATTGAAACCAATGTAACCACAGGAACCTCCTTTTTGGATGAACCTTATATTGAAGAAACAGGCGGGTGGTCGTCCACTGTTTTAAGTTCAGCAAAATATTATAGCATTACGTTAACTGCTCAAACCGGCTATTTAATTTCGCTGAGTTCAATTTCGGTTGAGGCATTGGTAAGCAGTGCCGGCCCAGCCGATTTGAGTATTTTGGTAAACGGTACTCAAGTTTACACCGATACTGCCCCTATTGCCATTGAGCAGATAATTCAACCTCTTACCGGTTTTAGCGGACTTTCTTCGGTAACCATAAAAATTGCCGGTTGGAATAATGGGTCACGGGTTACTACGGGTTCCGGGTTGCTGAAAATTGATAATTTGACAGTTAATGGCATTATGGAAGCCATACCGGCTAAGGATTCCACATCTTCAGTATCGTTGGGAAGTTTTCCCATTCCGGCTACGGTTTCCTCACTGAATACACTTGCAGCGCCAATAAAACTAATGGAACTGGTATTTACCGATTCAGCATCGGGTGATGGAGTAACAACAATAGTTGATAGCATAAGGCTGGTACCGAATGCAATAAATCAATTCAATGATTGGACCACGATGTTCGATCAGATTGTGTTGAAAGGGACTCAATTTCCCGATGGGATTTTAGGTACTGTGGCAAAAGATGCCATCCTCTTCAATACAAAAGGGTTTTTATCCATTGATGAAGGAACCGAACAACAAGAAAGTTGCGAGGTTTGGGTTTCCCTTAAAAAGGAATTGCCATCGGCCGATAACCTCCATCTTGGGTTTTACGTCGATTCTACCCAAATATATTGCGATTCGCAGGGTTCGCAGGTTCATTTTGGTAAGGTAAATACGGCTACAAATCAACTGAAAATTGAAGTTATCGGGAGCCAAGCTCAAATGCGGGTTTCGGAGGACTTGCTTTATACCGACTCCCTTTTTTTTGTGGATGTTGAAATTACCGATGCCAACGGGAACCTCGATTTTGATAATGTTGGTACAGTAACCCTTTCGGCACTATCCGATGAAGGCGTTTTGACCTCTAGCTTAGAACTAAATGGTAATTTGGATAATGGTGCATTTACTTTTAATAAGTTGCATTTTTCGGGTGCCGACACGGTAGTTTTTTCCATCGTTACCAATGATTTGGGAACCTTCCAATCCAATCCGGTTTTGGTTGGGCATCCTTTCTTTTCGGATAATTTTGAATCTGGCAATTTGAGTCAATGGCTCCACAATACTGATTGGACGGCCTCTGATGAATTTCCCTTGGAAGGAAATTACTCCTTAAAGCATAACTTATCGGGTGTTGAGGGTTATAGTTATGTAAGTTCCGGTTTCAAAAGCCCGGCACACAACAACGGAAGGATGGTTTGGCGTATGGTGCTTCAAAATGGGGATTTCGATCCTACTTCGTCCAACCGGTTTTGGTATTATGTAATGGCTTCCGATTCCAATTTACTGGCTCCCAATATTCACGGATATGCGGTAGGTATTAACCTGAGCGGAAGCACCGATTCCTTGTCGCTTTGGAAGGTGTCGGAAGATGGAACCAAGCAGTTGCTCATAAAATCGGATTTTGACTGGGATGCCAATGATACCGTGGCAATTGAAGTTATGCGAGATGTTTCTGGATTATGGCAGTTGGGCTGGCAGCAGGGCAATCAATTTACGCAAATGGCTTATTCCCAAAAAACGGAAGATGGTTTTTTGGATAGTTTGCCCTATCACGGGCTGGTGTTTCAATACAGCAGCACCCGCTCCGGTTTGCTATGGGCTGATGGATTCAATTTTTTTCAGTTAAATTCCCCTCCTGTTTTTTTGGAGGCGGAAGGAATCAATTCTATAACAGTATTGTTGACATTTTCTGAGAATCTTGCTGCTGCTGGTGCCGGGAACACCTCCAATTTTCATATCAGTTCGTTATCCGATTCCGGTATTGCCATTGATTCTGCCGTATTGAATCCAGCGAATCATCAACAAGTATTTCTCTATGTTAATCAGCTTAAAACCGCCGAATACCTGATACAAGTTAACGGGTTAACCGATGAAGAGGGAAGTGTCATGGAGCTTCAATCAAAGGATTTTTTATATCGGATTCCTGCCGTTTCAGGCGATGTGGTAATTAACGAAATTTTGTACGACCCCTCGCCGGTAGTTGGTTTACCTGAATACGATTTTCTGGAGTTATACAATCAAGCTGATAATCCATTTTACTTAGGCGGATGGCAACTCAATATAAATGGAGTAATTAAAACATTGCCTGATTCCATCATCGAAAAGGGGGAATATTTGATTATAACTAGCTCCTCGGCGGTGCAGCAGTTTCAGGTTTTTGGAAAGACTTTGAGTGGCATCTCCACTACTGATTTGACCAACACCGGAAAATCCATAAAGCTGACTTCACAAGAGGGAACCTTGATTGACAGCTTATTTTATAGTCCGTATTGGATTACCGATGAAAATAAAACCGATGGAGGTTGGTCGGTGGAGCGTATCGACCCTATGAATTTTTGTGGTTCATCAGGCAACTGGACGGTTTCCTTAGCTCCGGATGGTGGAACGCCTGGAAAAGCAAACTCGGTTGCGGCATCAAACCCCGATATGGAAGCTCCTTTTGTACGTTCGGTTCTTATAAATTCCACAAACACAATAAAGCTCCTGATGAGTGAACCAATAGTAGAAGAATCCTATTCCGATGCTTCAAATTTTGTTATGGATAATTCCTTTGGAAACCCTGATTCCATTCAGTTTGATGCTGTGGGCGGAAATGCATTGGAATTATTCTTTCACCGTGATTTTGAATCGCCAACAACCTATCAATTGTCTGTTAAAAACCTTTCCGATCCTTGCGAAAATGTATCATCCGACACTGTTTTGGAGATTTTATATTACCTGCCTCAACCCAACGACATTATTATAAACGAAATTATGGCCGACCCAAATCCGCCGGTTGAATTGCCCATTGTTTCCTATATCGAATTGTACAATAGGAGCCAATGGCCCATTGATTTGCAAAATTGGAAGCTGTTGTATAGTGAATATTTTAAAACCCTAAAACCATTCTTATTAAAAAGCGGGGAATATCTGTTGCTATGTTCAACCGGACTAGCCGGTGAGTTGGATTCTTATGGCGAGGTGATGGATATTTTAAGTAGTACTACTTTGACCACTACAGGCAAACTGTTGCAATTGCAGGATTCATCGGGGCAATTGATAACGGAAGTTGATTACCGGAAAAGCTGGTATGGTGATCCTGAAAAGGAGGATGGCGGTTGGTCGCTGGAGCGGATTGATGCAGATAATTTATGCAGTGGTAGTTTCAATTGGAAAGCAAGTTCCAGTTCCATGGGTGGAACTCCCGGTTCGCGTAATGCAGTTTATGCAAAAAATGATGATACGGTAAAACCCACTATTATTTTTTGGAAGGTATTGGATTCGCTGCGAATATATGTGGGGTTTTCGGAACCAATTTTAAGTACGCAACTAGCCGACTCGCTTCATTATATTTTACACGGCAGTTATTTATCGGTAGATGCAGTAAATCCTGATATACCTTCCGTGGAATTATCGGTGGCAAATTCATTTATTTCGGGTAAGAGTTATACTTTTAAAATAACCGGGTTGAATGACTGGTGCGGCAACTCGTTGAAGGACACGTTGCTTTCTTTTGTTTTCAATTCCATTGCGCCCAACGATTTGGTATTTACCGAAGTAATGATTGATAAAACACCATCGGAGGGTTTACCAGAACAGGAATATATTGAAATATATAATCGGAGCGGAAAAACCATTGAATTGGAAAACTGGAAATTATGGGTTGGTGGCAAAACAAAGCTGCTGACACGTTACGAAATGAAACCCAAAAGCTATTTGGTTTTATGTTCTGAAAATGCAGCCCTGGAATTGCAGCCTTTTGGGAATGTACTGGGAATGCCCGGTTTCCCTTCGTTGCCCAATGAATACGCAGCCCTTCAATTGTTAGACACCTTGGATCAGAAGGTTTGTGAATTATACTATTCCAACACTTGGTATCACGATTCCGAAAAAGACAACGGGGGTTGGTCGCTGGAGATAATCGACATAGAAAGAACCTGTGGCCCTATTTACAATTGGAAGGCATCGGAGAGCAATATGGGCGGCACTCCAGGGTCTGTTAATTCGGTGGATGCGCACAATTTGGATACAAAAGCACCTTTCGTCAATAATATAATACCTATTTCCGGCCAACAGGTTTGGGTAGAGTTTTCTGAAACCCCGGAATTCGAAAGTAAATTGGAACGGAATAATTATCAACTCAATTCCTTGGAAATTCCACAGTCGGTTCAATCGGACAGTTTAAACGATGCCCGTGTATTGCTTCAGTTTACAATAATATTGGAATCAGGGCAGTTGCAGCAGTTGCAAGTAAAAAATATAATCGATTATTGTGGAAACACTATTACCGATACCACCATTGAATTTGAACATTTTACGCCGGGATTGTACCAGGTGGTTATCAACGAAATAATGGCGACTCCAACGCCATCTGCCGGTTTGCCCGAAGCGGAATACCTTGAATTGTACAATTCCACCGAGCACAGCATCCACCTATATCAATGGACCTTACAAGTTGGAAGTTCGGTAAGGGTATTGCCATACATGCTGTTTCCACCTAAAAGTTATCTGATACTCACCAATAAAGGCAACGGCAATCTTTTCACCAATTATGGCAATGTGTTGGAAGTTGAAAACCTTCCATCGCTTTCGGGCTCGGGAAATGCCACTTTGTTTCAATCCAATGATAACTTCATTTGCAGCACCAGTTGGTCGTCAACTTGGTTTTCGGATGATTTTAAATCCAATGGCGGATATAGCTTGGAACGCATCGATCCCGGCAATGCCGATGAAACCAAAAGCAATTGGAGCGAAAGCTTTTCAGAAAAGGGAGGAACGCCGGGTCAGCAAAACTCGGTTTTTCGAGTGAATCCCAATATTACAGCCCCAAATTTGATGAGAGCTTATCCTATGAGTGATAGTGTGGTACGGGTTGAATTCTCGGAACCCATGGATTTTGAATCGTTCACTTATACCGATTTTCAGGTAATCAACGAACCGGCATTATTAAAACAAATGGTTTCGTATCCGCCAAACCTCTGGTATTTCGATTTGGTTTTAACCGGTCCGCTGCAAAATGGTGTTACCTATTATTTACAAGCTAATGATATTGTGATTGATTTAGCAGGCAACCAGCTTCAAACAAGTGAAGCCAAATTTGCCTTGGCCACCCATGCCCCCATAAATGGAGTGGTAATTAATGAATTGCTTTACAATCCCGTACCAACTGCCGTCGATTTTGTGGAACTATATAACCGCAGCGGTTTCCCGGTCAATTTGAATCAGTTCATTTTGGCAATGCGCGACGATGTCGGGAACTTAAAGAGTTTGTACCCGGTTTCACCTTTCGGTGCCATTGTTTTTGCTAAGGAATACGTGGTTCTTTCAATCAACGGGCAGGTTATTAAAAATACCTACTCTACAAAAAACGATCAGGCTTTTTACGATATGGAAAACCTGCCCTCGTTTGCCGATGATGCCGGTACCGTAGTGCTTTTAGATACATCGGGTATAGTTGTGGATGAATTCCATTATACCGATAACATGCAATTTCCATTGTTACAGACTACCAAAGGGGTGAGTTTGGAGCGAGTTCATTTCGACCGTCCCACCAACGAAAAATCGAACTGGCATTCTGCTTCGGAACCTTCCGAATGGGCAACCCCTGGATATCAAAATTCCATGTATGCTGAATCAAATACATCTGAAACAGAGATTCAATTGGAGCCGGAAGCTTTTTCGCCCGATAACGATGGGTACAACGATGTGCTGAATCTTCATTATAATTTCAGTGAACCTGGATATGTGGCAACCATTTCTATTTTTGATGATAAGGGAAGAAAAGTGCGTGCTTTGACGCAAAATGAATTGTTGAGCACAAAAGGAATCCTTGAGTGGGATGGATTAACCGATGATAAAGAAAAAGCACTAATTGGTATTTATCTGGTATATTTCGAAATTTACAATCTGCAAGGCGACTTATTGAAATACAAAAAAGTGTGCGTGGTAAGTGCAAAATTTTAAGTTGGAAGTCAGAAGTCAGAAGTCAGAAGTTAGAAGTAGGAAGTAGGAAGCCGGAAGTAGGAAGACCGAAGATTGAAGTTGAAAGATCGTAGTTAGAAGACGGGAAAGCCCCAAAGGGGCGTAAGAACAAAGCCCGGGGCATCGCCCCGGAGTAATAGATAAACGTTGAAAGTGGTGCATCCAACTAAGTTGCAATGGAATGGCATCCTATCATGCACCGCAAAATGGAATAGTTACAATTCAGAAGTGATTAAATAGTGATTATAAACCAGTAACCAGAAACCAGTCAGAAGAATTGCGGATTTATGATTTATGATTGCGGATTAAGCAGGCCAACAATACGAAATCAACAATCCGAAATCTGAAGACCAGTAACCAGCATATAAAAATGGCCATCCAAAACCAAATAATAGTATTACACGGACAAAATGCGGATTATTTGTTTAATCCTACTTCTGCTAAGTCACAGATCCGGAAAATATCGAAATTTAGCCGCGTGTTTAAGGGGGAATCCAGCGAGGGAACTCCCGTGGTGATAAAAATGCTGCCATCGGAATTGACATCTAACATGGTAGAAGTGGAAAGGTTTAAAAGCGAAATAAACTGGTATGGGTTACACCCTAATTTATTAGCACCTTTTGAATATATTTTTCAAGATAATCATCACTACTTAATAATTGAGTATGTAAAAAATATTGATTTAGGCGATTACATCAGGCACCGCATCGTATTTAAGCGAAGGCGTATCCGCTTGGCCATAGAATGTGGGTTGCAATTATTGGATGCACTGGAAGCCTTACACAGCAGGGGTTTTATCCATACCGATATTAAACCGGCCAATGTTTTGTTGCTAACCAACCGGGCGGGTTACCCCGACTATAAAAACCCTCAGTTTCAATTGATCGATTTTGGCATGGTTCGCAAATACAACGAAACTCCAATCCCAAATTCAGAACGAACCCGCAGGCCTTTTGTACTGGTATATTCGCCACCGGAACAGGTTTTGGGGTTTCAGGAATTGGTTGGTTTTCATTCCGATTTGTACAACATAGCTTTGTTGCTTTACGAGATGATTACCAAAGAACCTGCCTACGAAAGCCGCATTTCGGTTAAGCTGATACTGCTTCAAACTTCATTCCCATTACCTGTTAAGAAAGTGATACCTGAAGAATTGATGGAAATATTGTTGAAAGCTGCATCGAAATATCATTTTAAAAAGCCACCTAATCATTTTAAGCGAGAGGAAGTGATTCACCGTTTGAAAGAAGGTATTGAGCAACGGTATCAGACGACCAGCGAATTTAAGCAAGCGTTGGAGCTTTTTAAATTCAATTATTTCAAAGCTTAACTAGGATTTTGAACCGGTTTCAATGGAAGAATTAGTCTAACCAAAGTCCCTTTTCCTGGTTCCGATTTTAATTCAATAGTTCCTTGGTGGTTCTCAATAATATTATGTACAATTGAAAGCCCAAGTCCTGTACCTTTGCCAACTTCCTTGGTAGTATAAAAAGGGTCAAATATTTTATCCATTACTTTTGGGTCAATCCCAGCACCATTGTCTTCAATTTCAAAAATAGCATTTTGCGAATATTGATAACCGGTTATTGTAATTACCCCATTGCCTTGAATGGACTGAATGGCATTATTAATAATATTAACAAATACTTGGTTAATTTTATCAGGAATGCATTCAATAATTAGCTCTTCAGGAAAAATTTTTACTATTTGAATATGAAATTTAAAAGTATTGTTAAGAATTGCCAAAGCATCATTCAGGCATTGAATGCTGTTGTATTTAACAAATACATCTCCACCAGAGTGGGAATAGTTGCGCAAGCTGGAAATAATAGTGGTAGTTTTTTGAACCCCTGTTTCAATGGCATGGCACGAAAAAATAATCTCTTCAAATAGTTTTTCAAGATTTGCGTTATTGGCAAATTGTGTCTTTAATTCTTTAATATTTTCCAATAATACCGATACACCACCTGAGATATAATTGATAGGATTGTTTATTTCGTGTGCAATACCTGCGGTAAATACACCCAACGAGGCAAGTTTCTCCGATTGTATCAATTGGTTTTGGGCTTGTTTAAGTTTAGTTAAAGTGGCTTCAAGAGTTACTTTCTGTTCAGCCAAATTTTCATTGAGTGTATTTAATTCTTCATTCGACGAAACAAGCGATAAATTAGCTATTTTCAAGGCTTCAGTCCTTTCATCTACCATTAACTCTAATTTATCGCGATAGTTTTTCAGTTCTTTTTCCGCTTTTTTCTTTTCATTAATATTTCTTACAATTGCAAGTAAGTAGGGTAGATTATGAATAGTAACTTTAGTTAAACTAACCTCGGCTTCAAATAATTCTTTAGTAATTGTTTGATGCGTCCACTCAAAAAATTGTGGGTTTCCATTGTGCGCAGCATTTATTTTTTCTAATGCCTTTTCATCCGAACGCTTCCCGTCAAGCTGAAATTCAGGGCTGAATAGATAAGGAGGTTTTCCAATAATTTCATTTCGTTGGCAACGAAACATTTTCAACGTCATTTCATTACAATCAACAAACTGGTCACCGGTCATTAAAAAAAGGGCATCGTTGGCATTGTTAAATATTGCCCGGTATTTTTCCTCATTTTCAATCATCACCTTTTGGGCATCTTTCAGGTCGGCTTCACTGGCCAGAACTTGTTTCAATGCTTGCATCAGCATTTCCTTGTTTTTACGGTCGTAAACCAGTATAAATGCCAGATAGAGCAGTAATGTCAATAAAATAGCCAAAATGAATATTGAAATCCATTGAATCCGCTTAGCAGCAGTGAATATCTCAGTTTTAGGAATCTCTACCATAATATACCAAGGTGCTACCATATATTCCATATTTATGGGATAGAAAAAACGGACTACCTCTTGATTCAAAAACTCAGAGTATTGAATGACACTGAATTCCGCTCCTTTTTTTATAGAATCAATAATAAAATGGTTTTCAGAAAGCAAAAAATCAGAAATCTTATGATCCACATATTTTGAATCGGGATGGGTAACAATTAAACCTGAATTCGAAAGAATGCTGATGAACCCGTTTTTATAAACTTTTAATAAACTAAACTGATTTTGAAGAAGTTGTATGTCAATATCAATTCCAAATACACCCAATAAGGTATCATTAACTATAATGGGGTTCACAAAAGAGGTTTCGTAATAATCTTTTGGGTTTCCATGATATTGATAATGATAGGGATCCAAAATCACTGGTTTTTTAAGTTCAGCAGCTAATGTGTAGAACTCCTCATTATAATCATTGGTATCATTTATTTCTGTAAGTATTTCACCATTGTAATAATAATAAGTAAACGCAAAATGACCCTCATCATCATGCAATGAATCATTTCTAAACAAATAATCTTGTTTATCATAAGCATCGGCTTCCCACATAGTCCAATAGGCTAAAAAATTGGTGTTTTTTTCCAGCGCCCCTTTCATGAAATTGTAAGCTAGTTTTCGGGGTATGTGGTTTTGTTTATAGAGAAGAAAACTTTCGGTTTTAGTAACGCTAACTGTAAGTGCATCACGAAAATATTCTTCAATGGAATGTTTAACCTCTTTTGACACTAGAATGGCAGTTTGGTAAGAGTCTTCAACTGCTTTATTTTTAAGTCTAATATTGGTAAATAAAAAAATTACTACCAGAAATACCGCAATACTCAAGGTGGTAAAAAATGCCACCCTTAGGTTTTTAGTATGAGTTTTGGTGGTATTCATAAATTAATTTAATGATGATTAAAGTATGTAATTCATTTATTCTGTAGCAGAAAATAAACGTAACCACTAAGTAAAGATAAAAAAATTATTGAGTTTTCAATTTTTATAGGAGTTAATTGACCGATGCAATTTTGTTAGATGCGTTACAACACGATACAAAAAAATTCGCAGTTAATTAATACTCCCTTTACTTTCAGTTAATAGATATTAGAGACTTTAGCAGAGTTGATTTGTCCGATATTTTGTCGGTTCACATACAACATTTACTAAATTAATTTAAAGCTATGACCAAAAGTAATAATGCTAACCTATTGATTTCAAAAAGTGATATTGCCAAGGTAACCCAATTTCGGCAGCCACTGGCTAATGGTGTTGCAACCATCATGATGTCGATGTTTGGCATCCATAAATTAAATGCACTTTACGAAAAGCATAAAGATAAACCAGGCTTCGAATTTATTGAATCAATGATTGATGAATTAGGCATTCAGTATAGTTTACCTGCCGATAATTTGAAAAACATCCCCAAGGAAGGTCCGTTTATTCTGGTGGCAAATCACCCTTTTGGTGGAATTGAAGCACTGTTGCTTTTTAAAGAATTGCAGCATATAAGGCCCGACTTAAAAGCCATGGGGAATTTCCTGTTCCATAAAATCGAAACTTTAAAACCATTTATATTCCCAGTTAACCCATTCGAGAATTATAAAGACGAAAAATCGAGTATCGGTGGCTTAAAAGAAGCACTGCAATATGTGCAGCAAGGTCATCCATTGCTTATTTTCCCATCAGGCGAGGTATCAACTTATTACCCCGGAAGCCAAGATGTGGTTGATCGTCCTTGGATGAAACAGGCTATTAAGTTTATAAAAATGGCCGAAGCACCGGTTGTTCCTGTGTTTTTTCAAGGTGCCAACAGCAAGCTGTTTCATGCCTTAGGGGCTTTACATCCGTTGATGCGCACGTTGAAATTACCATCGGAATTATTCAATAAACGAAACAAAATAATTGAAATACGCATCGGAAGTCCTATCCCAGTAATAGAGCAAAAGGATTACCTACAAACAAGCCGATTAGGAAGATTCTTAAGGGCTAAAACCTATTTATTGGATAGTAAGATTGAATTGAAGCCATTCTATGAAACCCCTCTGTTTTCATTCCCATCAAGTCCTGAAGAGATTGTTCCTGCTATCGACCCAAGTATTATGAGCGAGGAAATCAGCCATTTGCCTAAGCGGTATAAACTATTCAGCCAAAATAGTTACGAAGTTTACTGTGCCCCGGCTTTCATGGTACCTGAAACGCTGAAAGAAATTGGCCGTTTGCGCGAAATAACCTTCCGCGAAGTTGGCGAAGGGACCAATAAGAAAACCGATTTGGACGAATACGATGTTTATTATTACCACCTTTTTATTTGGAATACGGCTGATAGAGCTATTGTTGGTGCTTATAGGGTTGGATTTGGAAAAGAAATAATGCTAACTTATGGGGTTAGAGGTTTTTATCTGAATAGCCTTTTTAAATTTAAAAAAAGCATCCACCCGGTGCTAGAGGATTCACTGGAATTGGGACGTTCATTTGTTGTAAAAGAATATCAGCGAAACCCACATTCCCTGTTTTTTCTTTGGAAGGGAATTTTTAAGTTGTTGATTAACAACCCTGAATATAGGTATCTTGTTGGGCCGGTAAGCATCAGTAACGATTTTTCAAGTACTTCAAAATCATTGTTGGTAAAATACATTTCCGAGAATCATTACAATGGGCATCTAGCCCAAATGGTAAAGCCCCGAAGAAAATTCAATATTTCAGCAATGGCGTCGGATACCGACATATTAGCAGAGCAAGCCACCGATTTGAAATCGCTCGATGGCATTATAAAAGAGACCAATGCCAAAGGGATGCGCATACCCGTACTGTTAAAAAAATACCTCGATTTGAATGGAAAAATTGCGGGTTTTAATGTAGATCCAAAATTCAATAATTCATTGGATGGACTTCTAGTACTTGACTTAAATACAGTACCTGTGGAATCGATTCAAATGCTTTCGAAAGAAATTAACAACCCCGATTTGTTAAAACGCTTTAATATTAAAACTATTGATGAGTTTCACAAGATTGATATTGAGTCAATTGCCACTTTTTAAACAGGCAATTGGTTTTATGTAAACCATTTAATCAATTTGCAAAAACAACTTTTTTTTGCCATAATCAATAACAGCATTGTATTCAACCAAGAAATCGCTGCCCAGCAATCCAGCAATGGTTTTGTCCGAATAGTTGGCATATAATTGGTTGATGTGAGATAAATCGAGAAGCACGGTCTGGTAGTCTTTAATTTTTAATTTACCAAGTTGAAATTTATCTATGGTTCCAACATGTGCCTGATGTATCAACGCATTAATTCCTGAGGAATTTTGATCTTGTACTTCCTCAATTGAATGTGCAAAGGATTCAGCAAAACTAAAATCAAGTACCGATTTTGAAGCACCAGTATCTATGATAAGATTTCCACGAATAGTTTTATTAAAAACGGCTTCTACCATAATGTGGTAACTGGCATCTTCTAATGTTATTAGCTCAATGGGTATTTTTATTTTCATGTGTTCATTTTTATTTTTTTAGATCAAGGCCACATGGAATTACTCACTCCATATTTATTTTTAAAGGTGTTCGTGAACTAAAGGTTCACCATAAATAATCGTTTACTTTTTGTATGCAAATCCCTGCTTATGGCTATTTCATAGCATAAAAAAAATAGAGGCGCCAACTCAGGCGCCTCTGTTAGGTTATTATTTTATAATAAAACTATTTACTATCAATAGGGTTCAATCTGCCAAATTTCTGCTCAAACAAATTCATATCGTCAAGAGCAACCATTACCTCTTTAACCGACCGTGCCGATTGGTAGAGCAATTCTTTTTCGTCGGGTAAAAGTTCCAGTTCAATTACTTTCTCAATTCCATTTCTACCCAATACTACCGGAACTCCTAAATAGATATCTTCCAGCCCGTATTCGCCATTTAAACTGGCACAAACTGGAAATATGCGGCGGCTGTTTTTAATTATGGCTTCTACCATTTGTGCAGCCGCTGCTCCAGGGGCATACCAAGCCGAAGTTCCCATAAGTTTAACAATTTCGCCGCCACCTGATTTGGTACGCTCAATAATTGCCTGTAGGGTAGCTTCGTCCATAAGTTCGCGAACAGGAATTGAAGCAACAGTGGTATAGCGGGGAAGTGGAACCATGGTATCACCATGTCCGCCCATTAAAATGGCATGAACACTTTTTGGTGATAAGTTCAATGCTTCTGCAATAAATGCTTTGTAACGGGCTGTATCCAATATACCGGCCATTCCAAATATTTCACTGGAACGTTTGGGAACTACTTCGTTAGCTGCTAAGTAAGCTGCATAAGTCATCACATCCAATGGATTCGATACCACTATAATTTTTGCCTGTGGGGAATGTACTATCGCTTTTTTTGTTACCTCTTTAACTATTTGGGCATTAATTGCAATTAAATCGTCGCGGCTCATACCCGGTTTACGGGGTAACCCTGAAGTAATTACAATAATATCAGAGTCCTTGGTTGCTTCATAGTCGTCAACTACTCCTTTAACACGGGTATCAAATTGCATTATCGACGATGTTTGCCATAAATCCAAGGCTTTACCTTGAACGATGCCATCTTTAATATCCACCAGAACCAATTCACTAACTAAATCCATTTTAATGATTTCGTCGGCACAAGTGGCTCCAACATTGCCTGCTCCAATAACTGTTACTTTCATACTTCTTTATATTTAAGTGTTATAATGTGTTGTTTTTATTGTATTTAAAATTTTTCGTCATATTTTGTCCAGATAAAATCGCCCAGTTTCCAAGCTTCATTTACCACTTTGTTTCCCCATAAAAGGGTATAATCGGTTACAAATTGTTTGCGTTTTACAGTAGGAGTAATTGTAAGGGCTTTTTGTTCAAAAACGGTCTGGTTATTAAATAGTTCTTTCTGCAAAGGAATAAAAACTGTATCCACATCATGCCTTATGTCACCCCATCGTTGAGCGGCTAAAGTGCTCATCCGGTTGAATGCCCACCAGGCCGATTCATGAGTAAACCCTTTGGTTCTACCGGGGGTTTTATAGCTATCGGGTAAATCGGTGGTTCCGGCGTAAATAGGAATATAAATTGATGTAGCAATATTATCCAAAGCTAACCAGGCAACACCGCCAATTTCATCAGGCAACCAATCGCGGCATTGAATAATGGTTCCATACATGGTGTACCAGCGGGCAATGGTGCGCTCACCTAAAAAATCAATGTTGCTTGTTTTTGTATCTGTATTAAACCATCCACCCTGAACATTTTGAAGCTCTAATTGATCGTATGGCATAAATGGATTGGCTAGTGGCGAAACAACTGATTTTCCTTCAGCATTAATGGTTCTAATGTTTCGGGTCATATCGTAAGGCGTACCCTCATAATAATCTTTAAAAGCGTTCACCATATCTTCCAACGATACTTTTTTATCGGGCACTACTGAAAAAGGATAATCCTGATCGTTAGGATCTAGATGTAACGAAGGAGCCAATAAATCAAACACACGCCACTCTCTTCTTCGTGAAGCTACTGATTGACGACTTTCAGGTGCATAAACATAGCAAAATTTAAAGGATTGTTTTTCATTCCACCAGTTATTCTCTTTAGCAACAGCGTAAATATTACTCGATGCCATAAAATAATCGGGCTGATTTAAATCAATCTCTTTTATAGTACTGGCATTGGCATTAACAGCTATTTGGTTATCAGGAACCCGCTGAGCCACCCATACAGCGCCAACTTTATCTTTTCCGGGCCCCACTATTTCAAAATGCCACACTTCTTTTTTATCAGCCAAAGTAAGGCATTCTCCATAATCGCTCCAACCATATTTCTGAGTGAGTTCATCGGCCATTTTTATCGCTTCCCTAGCTGTAGTGCACCGTTCAAGCATCAATTGGCACAATCGTTGGCAGTCAATCAATCCTTTATCCGACTGCAATTCTTCACGACCACCGAATGTTGATTCGCCAATGCCTAATTGCTTTTCATTCATGCACGGATAGGCTGTATTTATGTAAGAATAGGTATGATCAATTCGTGGAATGGAACCAACCGGAATGTTGGAATAACTTGGCATGGCCAATGTATCGCAAGGTTTTCGGGTATAAAGAGTTGTATTAGTTCCCTTTTTATGGTCTTTAGCCGCAACAATATTCATTTCCGAACGGGTTCTATGGCTGTCATCGGTGTGCGATGTCATTACTGAACCATCGGTTGTGGCCATTTTACCAACGGTAATACTAGTACAGCTTTCCGGTACTCCTCCTTTCCAATCCGACTTATCCTGACTATAGGTATTTAACCAGATTAAAGTGAAAACTAACAACCCAAAACGTACCATTTATTTTGTATTTGATGATTTGCAAATTGACAAGCAAGATACAAAGTTTTATTAGTTACAAAAAGAGTCCGGGTTTTTTTCCTGAATTAATTTCCATCCATTATTTTAAACTATTTGTCACTTTAAAAGGTTTATAGAGTTGGTTTATTAATTTTTCTATTTACTTTGATAAATATTTATGAAATATACCCGACACTAAATTTTTAATTACCTATAAACCAAAACAATAGCTGCTATGAAAGTAAAATTACTACTACTTATTTTTTGTTTCCCATTGGTTTTGTTAAGCCAGGAATGGGTAAAAAACTTACCGGCTGAAAAAGCCCAAAAAGGTGAACTAACATTTCATGACATTCAAAAAGCCTTTAATCAGTTTACTATTGAAAATGGGGTTGTAGAAGGTAAGCGCTTGATAAACGGACAAAAAGTAAAAGTTCCCGGATGGAAACAATATAAACGTTGGGAATATTTTTGGGAATCAAGAGTAAATCCGGTAACCGGTGAATTTCCAAAAACCAGTGCTGCCGAAGAGTTTGCTGCTTATCTGAAAAACACACCCAATGCAAAGAGCAGTGCCGGAGCATGGACTGCCATTGGACCTTCAACTTCAACAGGTGGATATGCCGGAATTGGAAGAGTTAATTGCATTGCTTTTCATCCCACCGATAACAATACCTTTTGGATTGGAACTCCTTCAGGTGGATTATGGAAAACCACTGATGGTGGCTCATCCTGGACTGTTTTAACCGATAACAATTCCGTGTTGGGAGTGAGCGATATAGCTATACCTTCCGATTATGCTACTTCAAATACTATTTATATTGCCACGGGCGATAAGGACGGCGGAAGTGTTTGGTCCTTGGGTGGAGGTAACTCCAATGATAACAATAGTATGGGTGTTTTAAAATCAACCGATGGCGGAGTAACCTGGAATACAACGGGATTGACCTACACTGTTTCGCAAAATAAATTGGTAGGTCGGTTACTCATTCACCCAACCAACACAAATATTCTTTTGGCCGGTACTTCCGATGGGGTTAAAAAAACAATTGATGGAGGAACTAACTGGACGTCAGAATATACGGGAACATACATAATTGATATGGAGTTCAAACCCGGCGATCCAACGGTAGTTTATGCTTCAAATAAAGACTATTGGGGTGTGGCCCGCATTCTGAAATCTTCTGATACAGGTGATAGTTGGACCACTATGAAAAATTTTGCTGATACCGACTATAGGGTTGAAATAGCAGTTACCCCAAACGATGCCCAATATATTTATGCCATTGTTGCAAATCAAAGTAGTGGGTTAACGGGAATTTATAAATCCATTGATGGAGGAACATCGTTTACACAAAAGGTAAATGGAGACGATACCAACAAAGCGTTCCTTTACTATTATAGCGATGGATCAGGAGGTAACTCCGGACAAGGTTCGTATGATTTATCAATCGCAGTTTCACCAACCGATAAAAATCGGGTTATTATTGGTGGCGTAAATTCCTGGAAAACCATTGATGGAGGAACTAACTGGACTATATGCAATATGTGGACTTCATACAGCGGGTACAATTTCAGTGGAGCTCCCGAAGTTCATGCCGATAAGCACATTCATGCTTACCGAATCGATGGAACCTTGTTCGAAGGAAACGATGGCGGTATTTATAAATCGTCAAATAATGGAACTTCCTGGACCGATTTATCCAATGGTATTGTAATTAGTCAGATTTACCGTTTGGGTGTCTCTCAAACCGATTTTAATATGACCATTAATGGCTTGCAGGACAATGGATCGAAACTGGCTGATGGTGCCATTTGGAGCGATGTTACCGGTGGTGACGGAATGGAATGTATCATCGATTTTACCGATAAAAACATTCAATATGCTACCTACGTGGAAGGTGAGATTTACCGGACTACCGATCTTTGGAACAACAGCATTACCATTTCAGACAATATTTCAGGGGGAAATGCAGGTGCTTGGGTAACCCCATATATAATGGATCCAAACAACCATAATGCTTTGTATGTAGGCTATTCCGATGTTTGGAAAACTACCGACAAAGGAAATTCTTTTACTAAAATATCAGCCATTAATACATCCGAAAAAATTCGTTCCATGTCAATGGCAGCCTCCAATTCAAGTTACCTTTATATTGCCGATAGAAATAATATATGGAAAACCATAAATGGAGGAACTAATTGGACGGATATTACGGGTACTTTACCTGTAGCATCCACTAGTATTACCTACATAGCTGTTGATTTTGCTAATGAAAATACTATTTGGGTAACCTTGGGTGGATACAATACCCAAAGGGTTTACGAATCAACCAACGGAGGAAGCACCTGGACTAATATTTCAACAGGGCTTCCTAATTTACCCGTAATGTGTGTGGTGCAAAACCAGCTAAGTATTGCAAACAAACAATTGTACGTTGGAACCGATGTGGGTGTGTATGTGAAAAATGGAACTGAAAATTGGCAACTCTTTTCGGAAGGATTGCCCAATGTGGTGGTAACCGAATTAGATATTTATTATAATTCAGCTATACCGGAAAACAGCAAAATTAGGGCTGCCACATTTGGACGGGGTTTGTGGCAAAGCGATTTGTTTTCAGTGCCTTTAGTAGCTCCTGTTGCCGCATTTAGTGCCTCATCAACAACAATTCAGCAAGGGGAATCAATAACCTTTACCGATTCTTCCTCTCAGGAACCTATTTCATGGGAATGGACCTTCACCGGTGGAACACCTGCATCGTCAACATTGCAAAACCCACAGGTTATTTACAATTCAGCCGGTATTTTTGATGTAACATTGGTTGCCACTAATAGCGCAGGAAGCGATACCGAAACTAAAACAGGGTATATTACCGTTAATGCGGCTGTTGCTCCAATTGCTGGATTTACGGCTGATAAAATGGTAATTTATGAAGGCCAATCCATTTCTTTTACCGATACATCAAAAAATGCGCCTACTGCTTGGAATTGGAATTTCTCAGGAGGTAATCCTTCAACATCATCCATTAAAAATCCAAGTGTTAGCTATGCCAATGTCGGAACTTATGATGTTTCATTAATAGTTACAAATGTTGGAGGTACCGATGATACAACTTATGTGGGCTATATTTCGGTGCTTCCGCTACCTGATTTTCCGGCTCCAACTAATTTAACGGCTACGGCTAGTGGAACTCAGGTAACATTGAATTGGGAAAAACCCATTGTGGATACCTTAGTTTCAGAAGGATTTGAAGGTTCCTGGCCACCAACCGGATGGCAAGTACAATATTCTTCTACCCTCGATGGAACCTTATCCGTTCCTACCTTAGGAACATGGTTTCAATGCGACGAAAATTCTTTTGTTAATGGCCCCAATCCACAGTACATTCATTCGGGGACTTATTCTGCAGGAATTGGTTTTTCTGCTCCGGAATTCAATTGGTTAATTACGCCTGAATTTGATGCTACCTTAGCATCTGTTCTCAGTTTCTGGATTTGGTATTATTCTGATGCAGCACAAAGCTATATTACAAAATTCCATGTAATGGTAAAAGACGGACCGACCTGGGTAAGCTTGATGGATTATGGTATTTCATCACCAAATAATGAGTACAATACATTGGTTGAATTATCATTGGCTGCTTATGCTGGAAAAACAGTGCAAGTTGCCTTTGTTTATGAATATAACGATGGGTATCAACTTATGGTAGATGATGTTTTGATAAACTCTAAACTTAGTGGGTATAAGCTTTTCCGGAATGCTGTGGAATTAGTTACACTCACCGATACCTCATTTCTAAGCTACGTTGATTTAAGTTTGGCTCCCGGTACTTATAATTATTATATGAAGGCGCTTTATAGCAATCAAAATATTCCATCCGATACTTCAAATCATGCATCGGCAATGGTTTACGGTATGGCTCAGGCTGCTTTTTCGGCAACACCCGTAATCGGTGGTGGACCGCTTGTAGTAACCTTTACCAATAGTTCAGTAAATGCAGATACCTATTTATGGGATTTTGGCGATACGCAAACCAGTTCGGAGATAAATCCGGTTCACACGTTTACAAACCCCGGAACATATACTATTATTTTAACCGCATCAAATCCTGATAATTCAGATAGTGAAGAAAAACAAGGTTACGTAAAAGTTACTTTACCGGAAGTTACGGCGGTTTTCACCGCCAATCCAACTACCGGTGTATTTCCTTTGGAAGTAACATTTAGTAATAGTTCAGTGAATGCTGCAACCTATTTCTGGGAATTTGGTGACACTCAATCCAGTGCACAGCAAAACCCGGTACATACCTACACAAATCCCGGAATCTACACGGTTAAGCTTACCGCCTCGAATGCTGATTTTTCTGACGTCGAAGAGAAGGTAAATTACATCACCGTAACACAAGCAGCAGTTACCGCAAGTTTTACGGCTAATCCAACAGTTGGTGCTTTTCCACTGGAAGTAACCTTTAATAACACTTCATTAAATGCAACAAGCTATGCCTGGGATTTTGGAGACTCCCAATCCAGTTCCATCAAAAATCCGGTGCATAGTTATCAAAGTCCGGGTTTATATTCGGTAACATTGGTTGTTTCGAATGCTGATTTTGCTGATACACTTATAAAATCGAATTATATTGAAGCAATCTGGCCTATGCCAATAGCTGAATTTGAAGTCAATCCAACAACCGGTAACGATCCATTGGTAGTTATATTTACCGATTTGTCGGAATTTGCCCAACAATGGAATTGGACTTTTGGAGATGGAAATACCAGTTCACTTCAAAATCCTGAAAACACCTATTCAAAAGGAACATACACGGTTACACTTGAAGTTACCAATCCGGCTGGAACCAATTCTATTACTAAAGAAAACCTGATTGTGGTGGATCCAGACAATATACCACAGGAATGGAATAACCGGATTCAGGTATTTCCAAATCCAGCGACCAGCAAGGTAACAGTTCAAATTACTAATGAAAAGTTAGAACTGGTAACTATTGAATTGTTCGATTTGATTGGAAAAAAATTGGTAAGTCAAACACCAGTAGCTTCTAAAAAAATGGAGGAACTTATTAACGTGAATCAATTGGAAAAAGGTAATTATCTGTTAAAAGTAACAATTGGAATGCAGTTATTGGTATTGAAAGTTGCAGTGGAATAATACTGATTTATTCCTACTTTATCAAAATAAAAAAGGAGATCTGATTTGGATCTCCTTTTCCTTTTTTCAGGCTTTATACTCCAGTTTAAAGAGTTAACAAAATAAGCAAATTATCTAGGAAGAATTTCAAAAAAAAATAACAAAACTCAGAATGAAAAATCTCACTTTTTAATAATTAACGTGAGTTCGATGTAATATACCATCTGAGTTGTAATTGTTAAATAAATGTAGTTGACCTGAGGCCCGTTTGTTTTTGCCAATTGATGAGTTGTTGTCAATTACTTGTTTCTAAATTTAAAGTCAGGGTAAATCAGGCTGACAGCCTGAAAGAACTCAGCCCGGTGCATGAGTCTCGCTTTAGCGGAACGCACCGGGAATGAAAATGACAAGTAAATATCGGCGCAAGCACTAATTTTAATTATGACTACCCCCTGTTCATGCGCCGAAAGCACAAAATTTCAAAGAAAATTAGCAAGATGAAGGTAGTTGAATGGAATTGGCAACCCGCTTAAGGATTGAGCCCGTTTGGGGACATTTTTTTAATTGAAATTTTTCGAATTGAACCCGAAGGGGTTAGCTCAAAACGATATTGATAGTTAAATTTTAATAAATGGATTGCGGTTTTTGGCGGCACATGCAAGAGTGGCATTTCAATTAAACTGCGAATTTGCGCCGCTTTTTCTATTGTATATCAATACCCGGTGCGATGCACCGGGCTTTATTCTTTGAGCCCGTTGGGCTCATTACCAATCTAAATAGTTTTAGTGTAATGATTTAAAGCAATCATTCAAAATAAATTAGTTTTCCAGTCTCCGTTTTTTTTTTTCTATTTCCACAAATTACCGGTTTCAAAAATCACTTTGTTTTAATAAATCTGCTTACATCGAACTGACGTTAATTAGTATTACAACATTGTCTATATTTTGAGTTTAGATTCTTTTTTGATTTTTGTCCCGATAGCTATCGGGATGATTTTTGGAGTTTTCTAATTGACATTATCAATTTTTTAACTTTCGTTTTACCTGCATATAATCAATGTAATACAGTATCCGTAATGAAATACTATTTTGTTTATCGAAATTTAGCAAGTCCGAAAAATTTCGGGAGTAATTAAAAACTGCCTTACTATTTTCGTTTTCAATGGCATTTTTCCAGACCAACGATAATTCGCTACCGGGGGCAAAACGCCATGTGTAAACCAAATCGATATTAAAATAGTTGGTGTTTATATCTGGTGCTGAGAAATTCGGGGCATTTTCTAAGAAGCCATCCATAGTAAGGGTATAAAACTGCGAATAATTGATTAAGCTCCAATAATGCCGCATTTTGAACGATAAAGCTATAGTACTATTGAACAGGTAATTAATAGTAAGCGAGTTTACCAAGGTTTTTACCGTGCGTTGGGCCATATAAATGGTATCGGAATTGGTTGTTTTGGTTACAAAACCTTGGTCGTTTATGTCGGTATTAAAATCCACGCCTCCATTCAAGTTAAAATTCTCATTAAAACGGATTCTAGGCATAACGCCAAACCAATATCCCCAAATATTATCCGAAGTAGCGCCCCAATATCCATATTTAATATCGGCCATAAATTTCTTACGGTAATCGGGCGAAATAAAACCACCAATTACAAATATTCCCGGTCTCACAAAAACGCGGCCATCGGTTCGTGGTTCGTAAAAATCGTTATATTTCCCCATCACCAGTTGGGCTTCCAATTCCAAGCTCAAGTAATTTTTAAACGTAGTAAAACCACTGTATTCAATGGAGTTTCCCATTTTCTCTCTTCTCGAAAACAAGGTCGATTGAACAAATTCCAAATTGTTATAAAGTTTTAAAACCCTTCCAAAAGGTTCGTAAATATTGTAAGCAACCTCAACAGTTGTTTTCATCTCATCAGTTTTTTCAATATACCCCAAATCATTGTCATCAAACGATTTGAATATCAATTCTTGAGAGGTTTCAAACTGAAAATTTGCTGCAATTTTTTTAAAAGAAACATTGTATCCGGAACCCATAGCATTGTTTTTTTCCAAACCATCTTGATAACTAACCCCAAAAACACCTTCTAATGCGTACTTTCCTTTTTTCGATTCTAAATGAAATTGGGTTGAGGTTACATTACTTTTATATTGGGAATTTGGCTGCAAATAATTGGTATTGGTGAGGCTTACATAAGAATTGTTCTTTAGCGATTGGTCAAAAACAAATACATTGTAATTGGTAAAAGGCTGGGCTTGAACTGTTCGTGTGATTCCGGATGCTGTATCTTTTATTGTGGCATAAGTAGCTGCCGCCATTCCATTCAAAAAACCTATTCCCAACCCATTTTGGCCTTTTCCACTTATTTTAGTAACGTTTATAAGGGGTGCCTCATACGGATTATTACTAACTATTTCATTTGCATTCAATCCAAAATCTTTTTCCAGATACTCACTTTTTACCGAACCAATTCTGCGCGAATAAAAAATCTGACCTTTGTTAAATAAATCAGTTCCTTCGGTAAAAAATGGTCTTTTCTCTTCATAATAGGTTTCAAATGCCGATATGTTAAGCACTTTATCGTCCGATTCTACCTGTCCAAAATCGGGAATTAGCATCATATCCAGGCTATAACTTTCGTTGATACCGTATTTAACATCCATACCACCTTTTATTGAATAATCAAAATGAGCATTGGCTGAGTTTTTAAGTAAATATCCCGAAAGGTATGGTGTGACAGATAAGCGAATTGGAGCATCAACTTCTGAAATACCTTGTAGTTCGCCCATTTGCTTATTAAAGCCATCAATTTTTGCATCTACAAAGTTCCAGAACGATTTTTCGCGCGACCGTTGAACATTACGCACCATGTTTAATCCCCACAATTGAACCTCTTTTTTAGGAAACCGCAGGGCAGAATAAGGTATTTCCATTTCAACCACCCAACCATCGGAGGTAATCGAAACCTCCGATTGCCAAACCGCATCCCAACTTTCATCCTCTTCCTCAGTTTCACGGGCATCAAACTGTACATTTTGCGGTGTAACTATAAAAGTATAAGCATTGAGTGCATCATTAAATGGGTCAATTGAGATACCAAAAAAATCAGTTTGACCGATTTCATCCCTACGCCCCAGTTGTTTCATAATGCTATCGGGATAATTATCTTTCAAATGGGCGCCAATATAAATAGCCTCATTATTATAAAGTATTATTACTACGGTTTCAAAGTTCGAAGCCCTGCCGTTATAGGGTTCATATTGCAAAAAATCATGGGTACCTGGTACTCGAGTCCAAATTTCTTCATCCAAAACGCCATCTATTTTCATTTCTGAGTTAATACGGTATGCTTGAATGTTTCTTTTATTGGACTGTGCTGAAATTCCAAGTGATAATAAAAAAAGAAGGATACTTAAAAATGTTTTTTCCATCCATATTGATGCTAAGGGAAGCAAATCTAAGGACAATAAGATTCAAATAAAAAGGGTAGAACGGTTTTTTAAACATTTTTCGAAAACTGAAAGTAAAGTAGTTTAAAAGTTCACTGTTTGGATAGTGAGAATTTACCAATTATAAATTAAACACATCCATATAACAATTTCTTCTTGCCAAATATAGATTTATGTAAATTGATTTGAAGTGATCCGTTACTTTAGCATCATCAAATTAATGACGCTAATTTAAAAGATAAATAAAACCACTTAAATTGGCCCATGAAAAACCCTTTTTGAGAAACACCCTATTAGCTAACCTCCTAAATTCCACAAGGGAGGTTAGTTCTTTTTATGCCGTTTCCATTTTATAAAGTATAAACGGGTGCTTTTTGAATGCTTTTTAGGGTGTTAACAAGTTGATTGCTGTATTCAAAATCAAGGTTTTTTATTTCAACAATAATGCTCTCAATAGGCTCCGAGTTTTTAATAATTTGTTCGATAGCTTCCGGAGTTACTATTACATCGTTTACGGCAATCACATTATTTTGGCCTAAATACCAATACTGTTCGTTCAGGTTTTTTGTCAGCTTTTTTTGCCCATTCACAGTAACCGATTCTGAGTAAATAAACTCATTATCCGATGGTGTGGCTTGGTATTGATACACTTGGTTGCTTTTGTTATAAAAGTAAAAGGTTGAAATACCCACAAGTAAAGCAATGGTTGCGGCAAAACTCCATTGGGTAATATTAAAATTAGGCTGCGTGTGTTGTTTTTTAAATGCCCGTGTTGTTTTAACTGAAAAAGCTGTAATATCAATAATTTCTGCTTTATTATATCCTTCAAGAGCTTCAGCACAAAAAGGACATTCCTTTAAATGATTCTCAAAGGTGGTTTTAAAATTGGTATTCCCAGATTGCTTAATGTACTGCTCAAATTCAGCAGCACTGGGGCATTTTTGGTAAGCAGATGTTACTGTTTTCATGTGTTTATTTTTTATGCTGTTCCATAATAAGTTGCAAATTCCGTTTCCCATTTTGGATGTAGCTTTTCACTTTTTTCACTTCATAACCGGTTTGGTCCGAAATATACTGGTAACTTCTATCATCAATATAAAACATACGCACACATTGTTGCTGTTCCGGTTTTAATTGAGCCAATGCCAAATGAAGTAATTCAATTCTTTCTTCATTTTCATGTAATAGATCCAATTTGTGCTCCGATTCCATAAAATCGACTGAATATATATTCTCATGGATGTTTTCAAATACAACGGTTTGCGACGATGCCTTGATGTATTTTAAGCAATAATTCCGGGTAACGGTCAGCAGCCAATGTTTAAAATCGTCAATCTGATACTTGTGCAATTGTTCAAATAAGCGACTGAAAAGCTCCAACAAAGTATCTTCAGCAAGATCGGGGTGATGCAAGTATTTTAAAGCTACTCCAAAAACAAGGTGATGGTACCTGGTAAAAAGCTCACCTACATAGTTATTGTTATTGGTTTCTTTGTATAAAGCAATAAGTTCCGAATCGGTTTTATCTTCAATTTTTTTATTATATGTAGGATTAATAAAGCTCATGCAATACAGTCATTAGTTTTCTTGTTTATTTGAATGGTGAAAGATAAAAATTTATATGCTGACTATTCAATAATTTCAAAAAGGAGTCAATAACTCATTATTTCCATAATGCATAATTAGTATAGGTTAAACTAATCACACAAAAAAAGTGAATCACTGCTGATTTAACATGTATGCAAGATGTAGTAGGTATAATATGAGAATCATGTAACTTATTTCTACAGTTATATAATATCTATCCTAATTAATACACTCACCTTTACATTGTGTAAAAATTTATTTGCACCAACAAATATATGACTGATGAATCACGAAAATTTTAAAATGTTCAATGATACCTGCAACAATTTAAGTATAACAAATAATACGCGGACCAATCAAAAAGGGATTTCTAAAAAAACAAAGTTGAGAATTATTTCGAAAATTATTCCACTTGTTTTTTTTATTGGTTTTCTACTGTTTTCAACCACATCATGCGTGGTTGTAAGCTCAAAGCATCATGATTCGGGAAAGCATACAGGTTGGTTTAAAAGCTCAAACCATCCTCACAATTCTAACCCCAATAACCAATCTGAAAATAATAATTCAAAAGATAAGCATAAAAAGAAATAGAAAATTATCATTTCATCGCTATTTCGTTTAATACCAAAGGACTTGGTTCATTTTAGTTTGAAAAGAGGGAAGTAAAATTAAATGGGTACCCAATAATTTCCAACCAATAGTAAATAAGGTCTATACGCTGCGCATTGTCCATCGATATTTCAATTACTATTGGCATCAATTGAACTAACTCCAAGTACTATCAATAACTGTCTTACCAGTTATTTTCCCTTGAATCAGCAAATTTCAGACTACTATTTTAATGTTCACTTTACAACTCATTTATTTTCTATAATTTGGAGAAGTTGAACTGCGACTTACAATTTCTTTTTTTTTAGGTATAATAATAAACTTGCGATTATTTTTTAAGTACCATTTCTGCTTTTTAAGAATTTACTTTTCCTTAAAACTATTATTGTAAGGTAATTTTTAATACATTTAGAGTAATTAATAAATATTAAATTTCAACTGTTTTTAATGGAAAAACTAAAATTTCCGATTCGTTATATACTGATGCCATTGGTACTAGTACTATTCTTTTTTGCATTTTATCTGGTTTATGAAGATATTAAAGAAAGAACCATTAATGAATTCAAAAATGAGCAATTAGTCTTGGCCAAAACGGCTTCTCAGGGAATTACGTCTTTTTTTGATGATTGCCAATCGGACGCTACTTTTTTATCTCATTTTAATGGCATTATCAATTTTTCAGATGAAAGTAAAGTGATAATGGAAAATTATTATGAAAATCACAAAAGTATAATGGCCGCTATTACAAGAGTTGATGCTCAGGGAACCATACTATATACGTATCCTTACAACCCATTGGTAATTGGTAGTGATATTTCATATCAAAAACATGTTCAACAAGTTATAGCAACTCAACAACCGGTTTTAAGTGATGTGTTTATGGCAGCGCAGGGCTATTTCGCCATAGCGATGCATGTTCCAATTTTTAAGGAAAAATTATATGTAGGAAGCATTGCCATTGTATTCCCGATTGATAAAATAGGGGAAATTTATCTTGGGAAAATCAAGATAAGGGGAACTGGTAGTGCATGGTTGCTGAGTGAAAATGGCATCGAATTGTATTGTCCTATTAAAGGTCATACAGGGGAATCTTTTCTTGCTATTTTACAAAATGTGGAGTCAGCTCTTGAATTGTCGAATAAAATAAAGTCGGAGCAAAGTGGAACAGTAAGGAGTTTTCACCAGGAGTTTAGCGTTAATGGAAAAACTCAGTTAGGTGAAATGTATGTTGCTTTTTATCGTGCTCCACTTATCAATACCTATTGGATCATTTTAATTTCCTGTCAGGAAAAAGATATATACAATGAACTTGCCCGGCTTCGTAATCGGTTAATCTTAATTTTTTCGTTGTTAATAATAATAATTTCATTTTATTTTTATTCACTGGTAAAAGTACGTAACGTTTTAAAGGAAGAAGCAAAAAGGAAAAAAGCTGAAAAGACATTGCTGGAAAGTGAAGAAAAATTTCGTAAAATATTCGAAGATTATTCTGCTGTTAAATTACTAATTGATCCCAAATCGGGTAATATTTTAGATGCTAATAAAACTGCCGCAAATTATTACGGATGGAGCATTGAAGAATTGAAACAAATGAAAATAAGTGAAATAAATACCCTTACAACTGAAGAAATTAAATCGAAAATTGAGCATGAATTGTCCGATAAAAGTATGCAATTTGAATTTAAGCACCGGCTTAAGAATGGTTCTATTAGAGACGTTGAAGTATTCAGTAGCAAAATTAAAATTGGAAATAAGGATGTGATGCATTCAATGGTGCACGACATTACTGAGCGCAAACTGGCTGAACAAGCTTTATTTGAAAGTGAAAACCGCTTCCGGAAAGTTGTTGAGCAGGCAAACATTGCCATGGCTATTATAAGCATGGAGGGGGCAATTGAATTTATAAACCAAAAAGCTACTAAAGTTTTTGGATACCTACCAGAAGACATCCCAACTATGGACGATTGGTGGTTAAAGGCTTACCCAGATGAGGATTATCGTAAGGAAGTTGTTCCCGAATGGATGGAAAGTGTTCAATTGGCAATTGCTAATGGGTCTGAGATAATTGGAAAGGAGTTCTTGTTAACATGCAAGGATGGTACAAGTAAGACGGTTTATATTTCGGGGGTTCCGGTTTCAAATAAAATATTCGTATTATTCGACGATATTACTGACCGCAAAAAGGCTGAAATGGAATTAATAAAAGAAAAAGAACATGCCGAAGAAAGCGACCGCCTCAAAACAGCGTTCCTGCAAAACATGAGCCATGAAATCAGAACGCCCATGAATGCCATTATGGGTTTCTCCTCCTTATTGGTCGAAAATTATAACAACAAACCAAAACTAGAACAATTCTCTGAAATTATTAACCAGAGGTGCAACGATCTACTTGAGATTATTAATGATATTCTTGATATTTCGAAAATTGAATCCGGTCAATTGCCTGTTAATGAAGAAGAATGTAACCTAAATGAATTATTTTCGGAATTAACTACTTTTTTTAAAGAGCATCAAAAACGCATTGGTAAACAACAAATTAAATTAAAAATACAAGTATTTTGCAAACCATCCGAAATTGTTATTGTTACCGATAAGGTAAAATTGCGGCAAATATTCATAAACCTTATAGGCAATGCCTTCAAATTTACCGATACTGGCAAGATTGAAGGAGGCTGCCTATTCGATGAGAATCATAATCTCTTATTTTTTGTTTCTGATACAGGAATTGGCATCCCTCTCGATAAGCAGGATGTCATATTTGAACGGTTCGCCCAATTACATCAAAATAAAAGAATAGTTTATAGTGGAACTGGTTTAGGTTTGTCAATTGTAAAAGGTTTATTGGGTTTATTGGGCGGCAAAATATGGCTTGAATCTGAAATTGAAAACTTGTCTTCCGGCAAGCCAGGTGGAACTACTTTCTACTTTTCGTTTCCTATGCAAATAGCTAAATCGCCATATCAGATTCAAATTCCCATTGTTCAGCCCAATGAATATCATTTCACAAATAAAACCATCCTAGTGGTTGAAGACAATCGTTATAATACGGCTTTTATTAAAGAAATTCTTTCCGATACCGGTTTGAATATTATTTATGCTGAAAATGGAAATGAAGCAATTCAAATAGCAACATCCCAATCGCTCGATTTAGTATTATTAGATATTCGTTTGCCCGATATAACTGGATATGAAGTGGCACGACAAATAAAACAGCAAAAGCCCGATTTAAAAATTATTGCCCAAACAGCCTATGCGGCTCACAATGATAAACAAAAAGCCTTTGAAGCGGGTTGCAACGATTATATAAGCAAACCATTAAACCGTATTCTATTATTGTCACTGATAAAAACTCATTTATTCTAAAAAAAAGCCGAAAAGCCTTTAGGAAAACTAAAAACTTTTCGGCTTGAAATAATGATTACTTGCTGAAATGCAATTATTGCATGATTTTATAAACTATTTGGCATCCAATATTATCGGAGTATTTTTTCCAGAACCATTACCCATAATTATAAGTTTAGCGTTGGGCGATGTGGCAATTGCTTTAATCATCTCATATTGCAACTGTTTATCGCTTAAACCGGTACTTAAAATCTTCTGATAATCGGCAATACCTTGAGCCTCTACTCTTTTTCGTTCAGCCTCCTGTTTTTCTTTTTGAAGTACAAAAGTCATTTTTTGAGCATCTTGCTCTGCATTAATCTTTGATTCAATGGTTTCCTTAACCGATTGTGGTAAAGTAATGTTGCGCACCAAAAGTTGTTCAAGCAATAATCCCCGACCTTTAAAATCGGCATCAATAGTGCTAAAAATACGGCCTTGGAATTCGTCTCTTTTAGTGGAATACAATGAAACCGCATCGTAATAAACTGCATTATCCCTAATTTTTGTACGGCAAATAGGACGCACAATAGTATTGCGGTAATCAATACCAATTTCTTTTAGAATACGGGGTGCTTCAGAGGATACCACCCGGTAAAGTACCGTGAGGTCAATAACTACTTCTAATCCATCGGCCGTTAAAACCCTTATGGCATCATCGCCGCCTTTAGCACCTTCATCGTAAACTCCTGACATGGTATAGTTCTGAGTGCGGATATCAAATGTTTCCACTTTAACTAACGGATTAATAACGTTTAACCCACTTTCGAGAATGTTTTGTTTACTTTTCCAAAAAGCTTTTGAACGCCCACCTGGCCGGGTTCAATTTGTACAACCGAAGCAACCAGCAAACCAATCAGCACTAAGATAACACCAATCATTTTTACCAATCGGTGGCTGGTTCGGAAAGGAGAATTTGATTTTTCTAATACAAAACCAATAAAGACAACGATTATTCCAACAATTGCTATAGCTACCATACTTATTAATGTTTTAAAGAAATTACTACTAAATTTTCTAAAAGTACTATTCTAAACCGAACAATTTACCAATTGCTTGCTACATTTTAATTTGCATCTTTAGTTATTTTGAGGTTTAACGCATAACAACCAATCTGAAATTAGCCGTTATTTTTATCCTATTTTGTGAAATTCCGGATCTTTTCAATGGATAACAAAAGGTTTTCCGATTGTTCTATCAATTCCATTTTTTGTTCATGAAGTTTTAAATTGTGTTGGTTCAGTTCTTCTGCTTTTTCCTGATTTATATGGCTCATGTAAAAATGACAATTTTCAGGTTTATTCAAGTTATTATGGATTGCTGTAGCCATCATTTCACAGGAATTGTAACCACAACTGGAGCAGTTTATAATATCTTTTTCAGAATATTTATGCATTTCCTTATAAATACTGTCGAACTGCTGTTCCGATGGTATTTTTATACTTGTGGTAAATAATTCACTGCGATTGATATAATCTCTATCATACAAACCTTTTTTCCAATATTTTGAAATGATGGTTTGAAGGGAAGTGATTGATTCTACTGCTTCATTATCGGTTTTATATCGCTCTTGCTGATGTTTTCTGCGCTCGTTAATATGAAATTCTAATTCATCTACCGCACTATCCTTTTTGGTTGTTCCGGTTCCACCATTGCATCCTTTTTCGCAATTTAGGCAATCAATGAGAAGGGGTGCTCTACCCAATTCTATTTGTTCATACAGCGAATCCAGATAAGGATATATGGTATGGGGGCCTTCAATTTTCCGGGTCACATTTCTAATCGGGCGAAAGTCTCTTTCGGCTGTGCTTAGCAAACCACCTGGTGTAGAGAACAAAACAGCCCGTTCAGCCGAATCATTATCAAAACCAACCTCAGGATATTTTTTCAAATCAACGTTCTGTTGCTCAATATAATTTTCCAAACTATTCATCGTTACATTATAATCACCGGCACCTACCTCTTCAAATTCCCTTTTTTTTGCCAAACAAGGTGAAACAATTATAATTTTATGGTCATTGTATTTGGGATAAAACTCACGTATCATTTTTATGGTATGCATCATAGGACTGTCAGCAGGTGCTAAAAACGGTAGTAATTCCGGTTTATAAACTTCAATATATGTTACAATGGCAGGGCACGGCTGCGAAATCACTGTTTTGGGTTTGTTGCTTGTAATGTGGTTTAGGTACGATTTTATGGTTAACTCAGCTCCAAAACTCACATCGAATAGAGCTGAAACCCCAATAGTCTTGAGCCAACCGTTAATATTCAAGTATTTTTGCGGAAAATTTGTGGCTATGGCTGGAGCAACTAAAGCAATTACTTTTTCTTTATTTTGAATGGCTATCATGGCGGCTTCAAAGTCGTCAACAGGAATACGGGCTTCATGGCTACAGGCTTTAATACACTCCCCACAACCAATACATAAATTATCGTTAACCTCAACCGTATCTCCAAAACCATTGTTTGCATATTTAGTGGAGCATGCAGCTATGCATTGATGACAATTTACACACTTATTTTTATCAACAGTTATAATTCTGGATAATCTCATTGGTTTAATCAATTCAGTTTGAACCATTTTATAATGTTTTAATTTTTTCGATTCGCCGTTTCATTTCCCCTTCCTGATTTTCTAATTCGCTTAGAATTTGTTTCAATTGACTTTCTCGTCGTTCCATTTGTTCTTGGGTAGCAATAAGTTCTTCCATATTCTGTCGCATCTCTTCTTCCTGTGCAGCCAGCTCTTCTTGCTGTAATTTTGATTCTTCGAGCAGTTTACTGGTTTGTTCATGCACGCGAACCATAGAAATAGTTGATGCTAAATTTTCACCAATACGACTGATAAAACTCAATTGATAAGGTTTAAATTCTTCAAACGAAACCAGTTCAATTACCGCATAAACTTTATTCTCCATTACGGCCGGAATTAAAGAGATACTTCGGGGATTTGCCTCACCTAAACCGGATGTTATTTTTACATAATCCGATGGAACTTCCATCATGTATATTGGAAGTTTTTCGTAGGCACAGCGACCAACCAAACTTTCGCCAATCCGGAATTTTTTATTCAGCAGTTTTTGCCGGTTGTAAGCAACTGCAGCTTTTAATTCAAAATATATTTCGTTTTCATCTTCTTCATTTATAATAAACAATCCTCCCTGCACAATACCCAGATAATCAACCAATTCACGAATAAAGTTTACGGCTAATTGTTCTTGATTATCGGAGTTGCTGCGTAAAATGTCGCTAAACTTTGCAATGCCTTGATTTACCCAGTTTTCTTCTTCTTCTTTTACCATCCTTATTTTTTCTTGCTCTTGTGCCTTGAGCAAGCTTTCTCGCATATTGAGCAACGATTTGCCTATCGCATCCTTATTGCTTAACAACTCATAGTCAACCGTAAAATTGTTTTTGGCTATCTCATCGGAGAATTCAGCCGTTTTATTTAAGGCAATTATCAATTTATGGAATGATTGAGCCGTAGCACCAATTTCATCTTCTTTTCTTAAAATATTGGAATGTAATTCAAAATTTAATATTCCTTGTGCACTCAAATCAATGCTCTTTTTTAATTCCTGTAAAGGTTTTTGTATTATTTTTTTTATATAAAAATTTAAAATTAATAGTCCAACTATACATACGGGAGCTATCCAATACAGCATGGTAAAACCTCTTTCACCTATAACAAACGATAAAAGGCTGCAAAAAGTAGCTGAACTTAATATTATGACAGCAATTGGAAATACAATGGTTTTTTTGTAGAATATTCGAACTGAGATTATTGCTAACGGTAAAAATCCAAATACAGATATAAGGGAGAAAATTATAAGATTATTCATAATTTTTTACTAATTAATGATTTATGAAATAATATTTTGAACTAAAATAATTATTTTTGGGTTAATTCATGGTCATTTGACATCAATTAGTCAATGCTCAAAACTAAAAAAATAAAGTGTAATTTTAACACTTAAAAATATTAAAATAAAACGAATTATAGTAGGTTTTCAATTTGTAAACATTTTATTTTTTAAGATTATTTCACTGATAATAACAGTTATATTTTCCGATGAATAGAGGCGTATTAATATGGGGTTATTTGGCATCCTTCATATTATTTGTGGGTTCCATTTTAATAAGCATGGATTTATTGGCAGGAAGAATTCTGTATTTGACCGGTTTTATGGCTTTTAATATTGGTTATCTTATTCCATTGTTTTACGTTATTTTTAAAGAAAACCAGGAAAATAAAATTGGAGTGGTGCTTGTATTTAGCATACTTGGTTTCTTAACTTTTCTTACCGGGGTTTCCTTTTTTGTAGTTAATTGGGGTGGGGGCATTGTTTTAATTTATGTGGGAGGCGGAATATTAATTGCAGCCATACTTTCTCTAATTATCCTATTTCGGCGGTTTTACGAAACACACATCGATTCTTGGTTTCCGGTTTTAATTTTTGGTGTTTTTATTGTAATAAGTTTATTAACAGGCATGGTTCATCGCCATGTAATGAGGGCATTTACCGTTGAAAACAAAGAAAGCGTTGAATTGCTTATCTCATCGCAGAATAAAAACAATCAGTTATGTAAGCAGTTAATGATGCTCGACACATTAAACGATAAGCGCTTAACCCAGATTAGAAGTCAGGTTTTAGAATTGAGGAAAGAGTCAGAATCTATCATTAAATACATGGAAGATTTAAAGTTATTGCTAATTAAAGAAGTTGAGGGCGATGCTTATAAAATGTTTGAAGGCAAGGCGTTTGATAATCTGGTTCCGGTACAATCGAATGTTGAGATTAACTCGGTAAGTAATTTTATGCTGCGTAAAAATGTGGGAAAAGCATATTTGCTTAAAGAAGAAATTTTGAAATATAAAAATTCCATTTTTGGGCTTATTCCCGAAGACCAGATTTGGCTTCGAGAGTATGCATCCATCAATTTAAATACAAAAACTCATGAACTAAATAACCGGCGGTATAATAAAACATGGGAGTATCAACAGTTTTATAATTTCCCTTTAATAACCGTTTTGAGCGCATTGAGCAATATACAATGGAAAATAAGTATCATTGAGGGGGAAGTACTTAACTATTTTTATCAGGAAGGTTTAAAGTTGGGAAATGGATATTTACCCATTATAGATCAGCCAATTGACGGTGAAGTGATAAATTAGTTTCATTTTTTTTACTCAAGAGTTTTGTATCTAAGAAAAAAAAATTAATTTTGCACTCCGAATTTGTGCTATTTACATAAGAAATTGATTGATACTGCATAACAAGAAAAAAATTGAGCAATGAAAAGAACGTTTCAACCTTCACAGAGAAAAAGAAAAAATAAACATGGTTTCCGCGAAAGAATGTCAACTAAAGCAGGAAGAAAAGTATTGTCAGCAAGAAGAGCTAAAGGAAGGAAAAAGCTCACAGTTTCTGATGAAAGACGTCACAAAATGTAATTTTTTGACATAAATAATATTAAAAAAAGAGCAAAGGAAAGTTTCCTTTGCTCTTTTTTTTAATAAACTTTTGTAGCGATTATTTATTCTGAAAAATAAAATTCTCAAACTATAATTCTACTTTTGCTACATTCCTGAGTTTTACTGAAAATAGTATTATTAAAACACAAAATTATGAGATGGTTGCGGATTTTTAAAAAGCATATATTCTGGAAAACAGTAGTTTATGCTATTGGAATTTACCTTGCCTTGTTTTTAGTAGTTGTTATTAGTTTACGAATATATACCCAGCATGGTCAAACTTATCCAGTACCCGATTTTAAAGGGTTAAACCCTGAACGCATGCAGGAAGTGGCATTAATGAATGATTTAAAAATTGAAATTGTTGATTCTTCTTTTGTCCCTTATCTGCCCAAAGGAAGCGTTATTGAACAATATCCTCAACCGGGTATTGGTGTTAAAAAGAACAGAACAATTTTTTTAACTATTAATGCGTTTAATCAAGCAAAGGTTGAAATGCCAAATTTAGTGGGTGTTTCATTTCGACAAGGAAAAACATTGCTTGAGAGTAAAGGATTAAAAGTAGGTAAACTAATTTATGAACCCGATTTTGCAAAAAACAACATTCTCAGGCAATTATTTCAGGGTAAAAAAATTATGCCGGGAACAATGATTGAACGTGGGCAGTTAATTGATTTGGCATTAGGAAATGGCAATAGACAAAGTAGCTACCCAATTCCAAATTTAATCCGGTTGAAATACAATAAAGCACTAAATGAGATAAGCGATTCGTATTTTAATATTGGGGTGGTAACATTTGATGCCACAATTGAAAGTTATACCGATACCTTAAATGCGATGGTCTGGAAACAGCGACCAGCTTATTTTGAGGATGGAAGAGCTGTAATGGGCTCTCGTTTCGATATTTGGTTAACTCTGGATTTGGAAGAAATTCCCAGTCCGGATACCTTGCCTGAGTAATGTTAAATTACAACGAGTGATTTATTTTTTCAAATCGCTCAATTTGGGTACTATTAAATTCGATTTATTCAGACTATACTATATTGCAACCGGGATAAATTAGTACAATTAAATTGCCCCGCCCTTTAGGGCGGGGTAGCTTGATAATAGAAAAGATTCGGGCTTTAGCCCAAACATTTAAATGCGGAAATTTATCCCGTTTTATGTATAGTATGGTAATTAGGAGTTTATCAAATCAAAGATTAAAGATTATGTATGTTATGCAAAGAAGAGATGTATTTAAAATAAAGAAATATCAAACACGGTTGAAGTGCCTTATCTTCGCTTTAGTTTGGGTGGTTTTAACCAATCTATCGTTGAGTGCACAGGAATCAATTACTCCCATTTCGGAAAACTCACAACTTTTCAATAAACCGATTCCAAGTCCTCAAAAAAATGGGATCAATAGCCTTCCATTTTTCGATGATTTTAGCAATAACAGTATTTTTCCATCGGCTGATAATTGGCAAAACACCCATGTTTTTGTAAACAATTCTTATGGGCAGAACCCTCCATCGGTTGGTGTAGCTACATTTGATGCTATTAATAATTTGGGTTATCTGTACACAACTTTGTCGGAGATCCCTTCTCAAGCCGATACATTGACTTCACGATACATTAATTTATCAGGAGTAAATCCCGACTCCCTATTTCTTTCCTTTTATTATCAACCTCAGGGGTTTGGTGACCAACCGGAGCCCGATGATTCCCTGATTCTTCAATTCATAACTCCCGATACCATAGTAACTGTTTGGGCTGCCAATGGAATCTCATTTAATGATTTCTTAAAAGACACACTTAAATTGGGAGCTAACCCAATTGATACGCTGCTTTTTAAATTGGTTCACCTGAAAATTAAAAACCCCATTTTTTTAAAAGATAATTTTCAGTTCCGGTTTATTAATTATGCTTCTTTTGGTTGGAATAATGCTACTTCTATTAATTGCGACCAATGGAATATCGACTATGTTTATCTGAATAAAGGGCGCACGGTTGCTGACACTATTTTTAAGGACGTGTCCATGGTTGAACCCCCCGGATCTTTTTTAAAGAATTTTTCTTCCATCCCTTGGGCTCATTTTGAATCAGCCATTGATTTGGAACTTAAAAACCTCTATGTACATGTAAGAAACAATGATAAAACAAGCCGTAATTTGACACAAATCAGATTCGATTTGTCTGATTCCCAAACACAGTGGGTCGATTCGTTTGCTATTGGTGACATTGATTTAGAGGCATTTACAAACCGCTCCGATTTGAATTATCAATTTGATTCTTCCCGATTTGTTTCTTCTGATAATGAGGAGGCTCATTTTAAAATTAAAGCGCAGCTTTCCACCGATGGATATGATTTTTCAAAGCCAAACAATGCAGCCTACCGAACAGTGGATTGCGTTAATTATTACGCTTATGATGATGGCACGGCTGAATATGCTTATAACCTGGAAGGTAACGACCATTTAGCAGCTTATTATTATAAAATTTATCAGCCCGATAGTCTCAGAGCATTCTCTTTGTATTTTTTACGAAATAAGGAACAAGAAGCCGCATTGAATTCGTTTATATTATGCGTGTGGCAATCGAAAAATGGAGTCCCTGGTGAATTGATATATAAAGAAGATGTGGCAAAAAATGTGATTTTTGAAAATGGCCTAAATCAATTTATTACCATTAAATTGGATAGTTCCATTTATTTGGAAGGGGATTTTTTTATTGGCTGGGATCAACAAGACGGATTGAGTATTAATATTGGTTTTGATTCCAATACCAATACCTCAAAAAAAAGGTTTTACAAACATGGACAAGAATGGGTGATGGGTGATGCGGATAAATCAGGGTCATTAATGCTCCGACCCATATTTGGTAAACCGGTTTTCGGAACAAGTGTGCATAAAGAGTTGGCCAGCAAAGCTTCTTTAATGGTTTTTCCTAATCCATCCGAGGGAAAATTTACCATTCAAAACACAGAACAGTTTCAATCAGGAATGCTTCGGATTTACAATAATTTAGGGAGTATGGTGGGGCAGACAGAACTGAACACTACCAGTTTTGATTTTACCAAGCTTAAACCGGGTATCTACATAATCAGCATTCAATCCGAAAATCTTGCTCCACAAGCAATCAAATGGATTAAGAATTAATAATACAGCAATATAAATGGAAGATCAAGTATTTTTTGAAGAGCAGGAGGAGAACAGTGAGTTATTTGAACACTTCCGTTTTGTGGCCGACAAGGGGCAAGGATTGTTGCGCATCGATAAATTTTTACAAGCCCGGGTTGAGAATGCTTCCCGATCAAAAATCCAGATTGCAGCTGAAAATGGTTCTATTCTGGTGAATGAAAAACCGGTAAAAGCAAACTATCGGGTAAAACCAGGGGATATAATCACCGTTGTATTGGAATATCCACCCCGTGAAATTGAGATTATTCCCGAAGACATTCCCATTGATGTGGTGTATGAAGATGATTTTTTTGTGATTGTGAATAAACCGCCGGGGCTGGTGGTGCATCCCAGTTATGGACACTACACCGGCACACTTATCAATGCTTTGGCATTCCGGTATAAAGAATTGCCTATTTTTAATGGCAACGATGCCCGGCCAGGATTGGTTCACCGAATCGATAAAGATACATCGGGGTTGTTGGTAATAGCCAAAACAGAACAAGCCAAGACGCACATAGCTTTACAGTTTTTTGAACATACTACCCATCGTCGCTATAATGCACTGGTTTGGGGAAATGTAAAAGAAGACGAAGGAACTATTACCGGACACGTTGGCCGCAGCCTTAAAAACCGGAAGGTGATGGATGTATTTCCGGAAGGCGAATACGGCAAACATGCCATTACCCATTATAAGGTATTGGAACGGCTGGGATATGTAACCTTGATTGAATGCCACTTGGAAACTGGGCGGACTCATCAAATAAGGGCTCACATGAAATATATTGGGCACCCCTTGTTTAACGATGCCGAATACGGTGGCGACCAGATTTTAAAAGGAACCACCTTTACCAAATACAAGCAGTTTGTGCAAAATTGTTTTGCCATGCTTCCCCGTCAGGCATTGCATGCCAAGGAAATTGGATTTAGGCATCCCAAAACCAATCAATTAGTTATATTTAATTCCGAAATCCCCGCCGATATGACCTCTGTAATCAACAAATGGCGGAATTACATTTCGGATAGGGATATTGAGTAAAAATCAGTTCAATTTATGCTTTGCATTATGCTGCTTTTTATGACGGTCCAATTCCCGGTCCGATTCTGCATTTTTCAGGCTTTGCCTTTTATCGTATTCCCTTTTGCCTTTTGCCAAAGCAATTTCAAGCTTAACCAATCCTTTTTCGTTAAAAAAAAGGGTTAATGGAACCATAGAAATCCCTTTTTCGGCCACCCGCTTCATCCATTTGTTTAATTCCCGGCGGTTGAGCAGGAGTTTGCGCTGCGTTTTGTTTTTCGATACCACAAACCGTTCCCCTTCCCGTTCGGCTAAATGCATATTGCTGATAAAAAGCTCGTTATTCACAAAACTGCAATAAGCCTCCGAAAGGCTAACCTTCCGGCTCCTAATCTGCTTAATATCCCCGCCAACCAATTGTATGCCAGCTGTATATGTCTCCAAAATATGATAATGGAAATAGGCTTTTTTATTACGGATTCTAATCTGTGGTTCCTTGTGATTCATGCTGCAAAGAAAATAAAAATTAAACGATAAAGTTGGTGGAATGTGATGGGTTTGCAGAGTTCTATACGGAGGTATTTAAAGCTACCTATATTGGGGTTGACAGCGACCGTTGGAAATGGTGGCTCGATTACGGGTTCGACGAAAACCGCAATCTGATGAAGAGCTATTTTCAGGGAGCCCTTACCGAAACCAAATACTACGCGGGCAACTACGAGAAAAGTTATAAAAAAAAGCCCGGACTTGCTGGGCTTTTGTTATTTAATGAGTTCTATAATTTTATTGGTTACTTTTTCAAGGAAATCAAGTTTAATGGAAGTTGCTTTAGAGATAACAAAGCTTTCGTTAAGCAAAAATATTTTGTGTAGTCTAATAAAGCTTTTTAGCGGTAGTTCTTTATTGTCGGTGTAATCGGTAGCTTTCACAGGCAAAGAAAGAGCGTCTTTCTTGTCTTTAGAGGTAATCTGTACCATTAGGTAATCGCCTGTTTTGTTCACTTCGTTATTAGAAATAACCAATGTAGGGCGTTTTTTTGGATTCCGCAGCATCGGCAAACGGGAACTTTATAATTACGATATCGCCTTTCTGTAACATGCTATAATACTTTATCCCAGCGGTTATCTTCTTCCGAAAGCCATTCTTCGGCTAATGATTTTTCAGCCATTAAAGTAACTTCTTCAATAACTGCTTTTGTTTTGCCTTTATCTTTCTGGGGTTTGATAGCTTTGATAAAGTTTACGCTTTTAAGGAAACTAAGGGCAAAATCGGTAGTTACCCTGTTATCTATCGTAATAACAAACTGTTGTTGCATAGCTGAAGTATTAAGTTTAAGATGTAAAAGCCTTACGGATTTTTGCATCTCTGATGTAAGTATCAATCAAATCAAAAATAGTTTTCTTTTTTTTCTTCTTCGAGAAGTTCTAAATCTTCAATCCATTTAAGGTTTTTATTGTCTTATACAATGTATCAACAAAAATACAAAACATAAATTATCTATTCAAATAATAATTTATTTTGAAGTTAAAAACAGAAATTATGTTTTTTGTGACCCGTTGCCGTACAAGTAATGTCGTTAAGTTATTACAATCAATGAAACCTGGATATTAAAAACGATGCAGGAACTTGCCCCGCTGTCGTGCAATTCCTATCGTTTGGCTTAAAAAGCAACTAAGTCAATTAAGTTTTGCTTAAGTAGTTAATAAAGAAAATGGCTAACCTCCCACCAGGACTAACTCTGAGCTTTGCGAATAACAATAGAAGGGCATCGGAGATAATCGCGCAACAACGAGTTAAAAACTTACAATTGGTAATAAAATGGGGCAAAAGTTCTATTTTATTTAAGCAAAAAATTCAAAATTATTTCATTGTGTTCGTGTGCCACATTCGTTTTTTTTCAATAATTTGCCGGCTAATAGAAAAGGAACTTGTTTAAATTAGATGCATGAAAACCATAGCTATTGTTTGCGGAGGATATTCAAAAGAAGAAGTAATTTCATTGCGAAGTGCGGAGCAGATTGCCCAGGTAATTGACAAAAAAATATACGAAACATTTACCGTACTGATAAATAGGGAAAAGTGGGTGGCAAAAATTCCCGGGAAAGATATTTCAATTGATAAAGATGATTTCAGCTTTATTATGAATGGACGCAAAGTTACTTTTGATGCTATTTTTATGGCGATACATGGTTCACCTGGCGAAGATGGTCGGTTACAAGCCTATTTTGAAATGCTTGAAATTCCTGTCACCACTTGCAATGTATTTGCCTCGGCGTTAACTTTTAATAAGTTTGCAACCAAACTATTTGTTAAAGAATACGGAATACTTACTGCAGATGCTTTAATGTTCCGAAAAAAACAGCCTATTGATACCAAAAGTATTAGTACCCGGTTTGGATTCCCAATGTTTGTGAAACCCAACAATGGGGGTTCCAGCTTTGGCGTATCTAAGGTGAAAGCGGCCTCGGAATTGTTACCTGCTATTGAAAAAGCATTTGAAGAAGATAATGAAATCATCATCGAACCTTTTATCAAAGGCGGGGAATATACGTGTGGGGTTTTTAAGTCAGCTACCGAAACCATGGTTTTTCCGGTAACAGAGATTGTGAGTAAAACCGAGTTCTTCGATTTTGAAGCCAAATATACCAAAGGCATGTCGGAGGAGATTACACCGGCCCGTTTAACTGCCGAAAAAAGCAAGGAATGCCATGAACTTTCTTCTAAAATATACGATTTATTGGGATGTAATGGGGTGGTACGTATCGATTACCTGAAACAAGACGAGGAATTTTACTTTATGGAAATAAATACGGTTCCGGGTATGAGCGCCGAAAGTATTATACCCCAGCAAGCTAAGGCCTATGGTTTATCGGTTACTGAATTTTATTCAAAACTCATTGATGATGCCATTGCAAGAGGTTAACCCAATTTAATTTTGGGACCTATCCATAAAACAAACATAGCCAATAAAAATACTGCCGAAGCAAATACCAGCATGGTGATGCGGATGGAAATAAAATCATCGAGAACGCCAGTAAGGATATTTCCAAAAGCTACCCCGCCGGCATAAAAAGAATAAATGAGTGATTGCCCGGTGGAACGCATGTGGGCAGGTACAATATTGTGCACAAAGGCAATCATGGAAACAAAAAACAGCCCAATACTTATTCCATGCATAATGCCAATCCCAACGGCAAGTTCAGGGTTATGGTTTATACCATATAAAAACATCCGTACTGAGGTGGCAATCATAGTAAATAGAAAAACCTTCTTGGCACCAAAGCGGGTTACAAGCCTTTTACCATAAAAGAAAAAAGGCAATTCACTCATGGCTTGAACCGCAAAAGCCAATCCAATAATGGAATTGCTGGCACCCAGTTCGTGGTAGTAAACATTGATAATTAAGTAAATGGGTGCCGAAAAAAGGCTGTAGGCAAACACCAAAAGAAAAAACAGCATAAGTTTCCTTTCGCTTTTTAACAAATCACCTATAACACCAGGTTTTAGCGATATTAAATGGGTTTCGGTGGTTAATGGTTTGTAAACAAAAAAGAGCAATAGCCAAACAAGCAGGAATAGGGTGGAAGCAATGGGAAAAATGTAGGGTAAATGCGAAGTATTGATAAATAAACCGGTAAGTAATGAAGAACTGCCCCAACCCAAAGAAGCCCAAAGTCTCATTTCGCCATACGATGCAGCTCCTTTCGATTGCTCTTCGTAATCTAAGGCTATGGTATCGAGCAATGAAATCATGGGATTATATACCAAAGTCAATGCAATCATAAATAAAGTGATGCTTAAAAAGCCATGGCAAAGTAGAAAACCCGGAATAAGAAGAGTTGAAGCCCCCATAGCAATGAGGAGCATTTTTTTTCGGCCAAATTTATCGGCCATTAAGCCCCAAGCCGGAACTACAAAAATATTATTGAACTGTTGAAAACCTGCAATAATGCCAATTTCAAGACTGCTCAAATGAGGAACCTCTTTCAAGTAAACATAAAAATAGCTCAACCACGATGCAAAAGCAGCAAAACTTAAAAAGAATAATATTTTTATCGTTACTTGTTGCTTATTAATTGGAAATAGCTTCATAATCTATCAAAAAAACTTTGGCAAAAGTATTAATTACTTTTTCATTTTTTAGTAGTTTATTAGTTGTGCATAGTTATTTTTGTGCGTTTAAAATTTAAGTTAAATCAGTATTTCAATATGGAAAATCAAATAAAACTTACCCAATATAGTCACGGTGCTGGCTGTGGATGCAAAATATCGCCAAAAGCATTAACCACCGTATTAAAAAGTAATACTCCTCAGTTTATTACCAATAAGTTAATCGTGGGAACCGATTCACGCGACGATGCCGCCGTTTTTGACCTAGGTAACGGAATGGGAATTATTAGTACCACCGATTTCTTTTTACCTATTGTTGACGATCCATTTACTTTTGGAAAGATAGCAGCCACCAATGCCATAAGCGATGTGTATGCTATGGGAGGAACTCCATTGATGGCTATCGCAATTTTAGGCTGGCCAATAAATAAACTCTCGGTTGAAGTGGCCAATCAAGTGATTGAGGGTGGGCGCGAGGTTTGCATGAAAGCAGGCATCCCATTAGCAGGCGGTCATAGCATCGACAACCCGGAGCCCTTGTTTGGATTAGCAGTTACTGGAATTGTTCCCCTTGATAAGTTGAAACGAAATGATACAGCTACTGCTGGATGCAAACTTTACCTTTCAAAACCATTGGGCGTTGGAGCATTAGCAACGGCGCAAAAAGAAGGGAAATTGAAGCCGGAACATGAAAATATAGGACCCAATTCAATGATGGTTCTCAATAGTATTGGAACTCAATTAGCCAATATTCACGGCGTAAAAGCAATGACCGATGTTACCGGATTTGGATTGATGGGTCATTTACTGGAACTGTGCGAAGGCAGTAATTTAGAGGCTTTAATTGAATATAATAAGGTTCCTGTTTTTGAACCTGCCTTGGAATACATTGCCCAAAAATGCATACCGGGAGGAACTGTTCGAAACTGGGATAGTTATGGCGATAAAATTGAGCTCCCCGATCCGGAAATGCGATTTATATTGGCCGACCCACAAACCAGTGGTGGTTTGCTCATTGCTGTTGAAGAAGGTTCATCGGAGCAAGTAGAACAAATTCTGTATGAAAATGAACTTTTCAATGGGGTTATTGGAAAGCTTGATGTTTATAAAGGTGAGAAACGAATAAAAGTGATATAGTAATAATAAAAAATCCGTTAATCAAATGGGAAACCGTTGAAAGTCACGGGGTGACTCATTTTGACAAATAAGGCAAACAATTGTTGTTCAATTAGTCACCCCGTGACTTGTGAAAATAAGGCAAAAAAAACCGGTTCGCAAAAACCGGTTTTTAAATGCAATGTGTTTGTCGATTATTTGTTTTTAATCACAATTACATCCACAATGTTTTTTGCTTCAGCATCCGAAATAGCTAATACCGCTTTTAAATCGTATAACATTTTTTCCTCTACACTGGAAACAGTTCCATCGCTCAACAAAAAGTCAACGGCGGTAGCAAAAACAGTAGCTTTGTAACCATCAGTAACTTTTGGTGCTGCTGCTTCAAGAATTCCTAATACGGAACCACTTTCTTTGTGAATCTTGTTAATTCTTTTAAACGTATCATTCAAATCGATACCACGGAAAACCTTGCGGTTTGCCAATGTTACTACCAAAGCATTCATTTCTTCGGGTTCAACCACGCCATCAGCAGCAATTGCTGAATAAATAATAGCTAAAAAAGCCTCTTTTTCATCTTTAATTTCAGGCTTTGCACCTCCAAAATTGAAAATTCCCATAATTTTTAATATTAATTAATGAATAAAATAATTTTACAATTATTTGAATAAAATATTTTTAATTGCCGCGCGAAATTAATCCACTTTTCGATTCGTTATTCATAATTCATTGAATTTATTTACGCAAAGGTTTCCATCTTGCCACCCTGCTACTTTGTTACCTTGCTACCTTGCTACCCTGCCACCTTGTTACCTTGTTACCCTGACTTCTTTCCACTTTATTTCCGGTTTATAACCGTGGCACTTGCCTGGGCGGTTGGTAAAATCAGCACATCGCCAATGTTCACGTGTGCCGGACGGCTTACCATAACAGTATCGTTTCGGCAATGTCATCAGCATTTAGCGGAGTAAATCCTGCATACACTTTTTTATTGGCGTCGGCATCTTTTAACCTGACAATGGAAAACTCAGTTTCCACCGCACCTGGGCAAATGGAACCTACACGAATTCCATAAGGATTCAAATCGATGCGCATCCCTTTGGTAATTGCATCAACAGCGTGTTTGGTAGCGCTATAAACAGCCCCGTTAGCATAAGTTTCTCTTCCGGCAATGCTTCCAATATTAATTATTTGCCCAGTTTTCCGTTCTGCCATTAGTGGTGCTATAATGCGGGTTATGTAAAGTAATCCTTTTATGTTGGTATCAATCATTTGTTCCCACTCTTCCGTATCACCTTGTTGAATAGGACTTAATCCCGCTGCTAAACCAGCATTGTTAATTAATACATCAATTTGCTGCCAAGCTGCAGGTAAACTGTAAAATGCTTCTTCGGTTTCTTTTACACTGCGGATATCAAAACATAAAGGATAACATTCAATTCCGTATTTATCAATTAGTTTGCTGGCAATAGTTCCCAAACGCTCGTCGCGACGACCGGTAATAATTAAATTAAACTTGTTTTTTGCTAAAATTTCGGCAGTGGCTTTTCCAATACCCGATGTGGCTCCTGTTATTAAGGCAATTTTATTCATTTTTTTATCTTTTTAAAAGTAGTTTCAAGTTTAGTAAAATCAATTAAATACAATAAAAGTATTCCCAAAAATGGCAATGCTGGTGCTTTGTAGCGAACCAAAGCTCCTAATATTGGAGTAGTTAGGCCAATAAGTGTAAAAATAATAAGTGTAAAAGATACGGCAAACAAAAAGTAGGGTTCTTGCACCTGTTTATTGCTAAAGAATACTGCAGCTAGAATAAATAAAAGTAATAACAACAAATTTTCGATGGCCGCCAATGCAACCATTGGATTGTGTATTTCAACTATTGATGGACGAAAAAAAACCGTGAATAGAGCCTTTGGTGTTTTTAAAATCATATCAGTAAAAGTAGGTTCTAATTTTTCCATGGCAACTTTACTTCCCACTTGATTCAGACTATTCGTGAAATTCACAAAATCGTTTTGTTTTTGTGCAATTATTTTCGGAAAATCGTATCCGGTTAAAGGTTTTGAAAACCATAACATTATAATTATGACTGAATGAACGGCTAAAAACGATAAAATTCGATGCTTATAGGGTAAAAAGCGGTCAACGAATAAAAATAGGATTCCCGGAAGGGCTGCTATTAGAAAATAAAATTTTGAAAATAAAAGTATTAAAAGGCAAATCAAGATACCGATGCTGGTTTTCACACTGAATTTTGATTGTAATAAGTTATTAATCAGATAAAAAAGCATTCCAAAAGCAAAAACCAGCAGCCCCTCCTTTAATAATCCAGAGGTCCAGAACCAAACCGATGGTAAAAAGAAAACTACGAGTAACAATCCCCATTTTTGTTTTTTAAATTGGAGTTCAAAAACTTTGAATAACGCCCACAATCCGGTAAACGATAAAAAGCTCATAAAAAGTGTATGGATATGGATGTTACCTAACGAAATCAAGCGTACCAGAGCGTTAAAACGTATTATAATCCGGTTATCGTTAATTAAGCCATAATTAAAATTCTTAATCCAAAATACGCAGGTGTCGTAATATTTCATCAAATGGGGAGAGTCAGCACCAATTCCGGTAACCATTCGCAAATAATCAATCGGGTTTTCGTTTAGCGATGAGAATAGAATATTTCCATCATCAAAATATTTAAACACATCGGCTGATTCGCGGTCACCATAAAAATAGGCATAAATCAAATAGAGTATTATTCCTGCAATAAATTTCGATAAAAACACACCCGTTATAATTTTCCAGCTAAAACTTACTGATTTGTAAAAGGGGATATTTTTTATCAGAAGTATAAGCAACCCACAATAAAGGAATAGCAACAAATAGCTCATTGTTTTTTTTTTGTAAAGATAAAAAACCTAACCTGCTATTGAAGGTTTTTTGTTTAATTTGCGCTATATTTTATTGTCATGAATAAACAAGTTACCCCTTATTCCGATTCCGATAAAGGCAAGAAAGAGCAGGTTGCCGGTATGTTTGATACCATTGCACCTAAGTATGATTTTTTGAATCATTTTTTGTCAATGAATGTAGATAAAATTTGGCGTAAGAAAGTTATTAAAATAATATCGGCACACCACCCCAAACGAATTTTAGATGTAGCCACCGGAACCGGTGATTTAGCCATTGCCGCATTAACCACAAACCCCGATAGAATTGATGGAATAGATATTTCAGAGGGCATGTTGACCGTGGGTAAACGCAAAATTGAAGAAAAAAAGTTGGAACAGAAAATATTCCTTCAATTGGGCGATGCCGAAGCCATTCCTTATGCCGACAATACCTTTGATGCCATTACCGTAGCTTTTGGAGTTCGTAATTTCGAAAACTTGCAGCAAGGCCTTCATGAAATGCTACGAGTACTCAAGCCAAATGGAATTTGTGTGGTATTAGAATTTACCATGCCCCGTAAATTCCCATTTAAACAGTTTTATGGTTTTTATTTTAAATACCTGCTTCCATTTATTGGAAAAATAGTTTCGAAGGATAAATCAGCATACACCTATCTTCCCGAGTCGGTAAAGTCTTTCCCTCAGAACCAATTCTTTGTGGACGAAATGGCTAAGGCAGGGTTTATCCACAATAGCTTTAAAACCTTAACCATGGGAATTGCCGCAATTTATACAGGAAAGAAATGTTAATTTTAATGGATACTGGTTACTGGATACTGGTTGCTGGTTACTGCATGGTGGGTGCTTGTTTCTAGATTCCAACTTCTAACTTCTAACTTCTTGCTTCTGACTTCCGACTTCGGTCTTCTAACTTCGGTCTTCTAACTTCGGTCTTCCAACTTCTGACTTCGGTCTTCTAACTTCGGTCTTCTGACTGGCAATAAAAGAATAACACTTTCCTTGCATTCAAAATAATTTGGTATTTTTGGCGTTCATTGAACTATAAATGAGATTGAAAAAACTAATAATACTCTTTCTTCTAATTCCATTGAGCCTTTTTGCTCAAAAGTCAAAGGTTTGGAACAAACCTCTGTACGATGCATTTCCATTCCATTTTGGTTTTGCTTTTACTTTTGGTGTACTCGATTTTTCAGTGGAACATTCCGATTATTTCCTTAATCAACTGGAGGATTCTAGCACTATTTTTTCCATCGAAGGTCAGGCAAAGCCTTTATTTGGAGCCAGCATGGTTTCCAATTTACGAATAACCGATAACTTTGATTTGCGTTTTATTCCTGGGTTACATTTTGGACAAAGAGACTTAACCTATTTAATGGTTTCTGATAAAACTCCGTACGACACTATTTCGCATAATATGAAGATTGAATCCACATTTCTTCAATTTCCATTGTTGCTTAAATATAGGGCCGTTCGACAAAACAATTACCGCCCTTATTTGATTGGCGGAGTTAATTATGCTATTGATTTAGCAGCCCGTAAAAAAATTAAAGATGAAGAACAACCTAAAATACGGTTGAATCGGCAGGATCTCTATTTGGAAGTGGGTTTTGGGGTAGATTATTACTTACCTTTTTTTAAATTTTCAACGGAACTACGTTTTTCTTATGGATTAATGAACGTTGTTACCTATGATGATACTCGATATACAAAGGTCTTTGATAAATTGGGTTCCAAAATGACTACCTTGGTAATCTATTTTGAATAAATGATTATTCAACCAAGGATTGGTTTTCCTTAACCTGATTTTTATGAATGGTTTGAAGTTTTCTGAAAACGGGAACAAAATCAACGATTCCTTGAACAAATAATGCCTGCCTGATGTATTTGCTCTATAAAATGTGAACTATGCAAAAAGAAATAACGTTAGTTTTATCTCCTAAACAAGCTTCAAGCGAAGAATTTTACTTACCCATACTTGCCAATCAGTTAAAAGTTACCCCAAAGCAGATTAAATTTACACAAGTGCTGCAGCGCTCTATTGACGCAAGGCAAAAAAACATTAAAATAAATTTAAAGTTGTTGGTATTTATTGATACTCCTCCACCAGCTCCTGAAAAAATTAATTTCAATTATCAGAAAGTAAATTCCTGTGAGCCGGTAATTATTGTAGGTGCAGGTCCGGCAGGACTTTTTGCTGCATTGAAGCTGTTGGAATTGGGTTTAAAACCTATTATTATTGAACGTGGAAAAGATGTGAATACCCGCAAACTCGATATTGCAGCAATTCATAAGAATCAAGGGGTTAATCCCGATTCAAACTATAGTTTTGGCGAAGGGGGTGCCGGAACCTATTCTGATGGAAAACTCTATACCCGGAGCAAAAAGCGGGGAAATGTGAAAAGTGTTCTGAATGTGTTGACTTTTCATGGAGCCAATCCCGAAATATTATTTGATGCCCATCCGCATATTGGGACCGATAAATTGCCCAATATTATTAAAAGTATTCGAAATACTATTATTGAATACGGGGGAGAAGTTCATTTTAAAACGAATCTGGAATCATTGATTCTTGAAAATAATACCATTAAAGGTATTATTACCCGAAAGGGGGATAAAATTTATGCAAAATCAGTAATCTTAGCAACCGGACATTCTGCCCGTGATATCTACCAAATGCTTTATGATCAAAAAATTGCTTTGGAAGCTAAGCCTTTTGCTATGGGACTGCGGATTGAACATCCTCAGGAATTAATTGACAGTATTCAATACTCTTGCGAATTGAGGGGCACTTATTTACCAGCAGCTTCCTATAATTTAGTGCAGCAAATAAATGAAAGAGGAGTGTATTCATTTTGTATGTGTCCAGGTGGGGTCATTGTGCCCGCTTCTACGGCACCTGGTGAAATGGTTGTTAACGGGATGTCACCTTCAATGCGCAATACCCATCGGGCAAATTCTGGCATAGTTGTCGAAATCCAATTAAGTGATGTAAATACTAATAAAGTTGAATCGGTATTAAATGGATTAAAGTTTCAGCAGGAATTTGAAAAACTGGCTTTCAATAACGGAAGTCTCGAACAAATTGCTCCCGCTCAAAGAATGGTTGATTTTGTCGAAAACCGGCTTTCCTCCACAATGCCTGAAACATCCTATCACCCCGGAGTGGTTTCTTCACCAATGCACCAATGGATTCCTGATATGATTCGAACCCGATTGCAACAAGGGCTAATGGTATTTGGGCAAAAAATGAAAGGATACTATACCAATGAAGCACTGCTTGTTGGAGTTGAAAGTAGAACCAGTTCTCCATTGCGCATTCCACGAAATCCGGAGACATTTCAACACATTCACATAAAAGGACTGTTCCCTTGCGGTGAGGGTGCTGGATATGCCGGAGGAATAGCTTCTTCAGCTATGGATGGCGAAACTTGCGCTACTTTTGTGGCTAATTATATGAAAAACTAAAAAACTATTTATGATACTTGATACAATAGCTAATATTGAAAGATACCGCTCTCTTTCATTAAACATGTCAAAAGCAATTGACTTTATTATCTCAGGTGATGCAATGAACCAGCCTGCTGGGAAGATTGAAATTGCTGGAGATGATGTTTTTTTATTGAAGAATGAATACGAAACAAAAGATCAATCGGATTGTAAAACTGAATCCCATCGAAAATATATCGATATACAATGGATGATTGATGGTAGCGAAAAAGTGGGTTTTAGTTTTTTAGACAATCAAAAGATTACTGAAAGCTACAATCACGAAAATGATTATACCTTTTATGATGCTAGTTTAGATTATTTTGAATTAAAACAAGGTTGGTTTGCCATCTTTTTCCCAACGGATTTGCATTGTCCTTCCATTGCCCTTCAGAATCATATAAAAATCAGAAAAGCAGTATTTAAAGTTAAGGTATAAGTTGTTGCCTGCGAAATTCAGCACAAACTAATGCAGTAGCTACCGAAACATTTAGCGATTCCATCGTAATACTATTTTCGGGAAACGAAGGAATGAGAATTTCTGTGTCAAGTTGGGTGCGTAATTCATCCGATATTCCTTTTGATTCGTTTCCCATCACAATTAAGGCATTCTTGGGTAATTTATGGCTGTATATATTTTTACCTGAAAGTACCGTTCCAAAAATTGGTATCCTGTTTGCTTTTGCCTTTTGAATTATCTCTGGTAAAGGATTGTAAATAATCTGTATTCTAAAAATGGCTCCCATAGTTGCCTGCACTACTTTTGGATTGAAAGCATCAACCGTTTCGGGGGAGCAAAACAGTTGGGAAATGCCAAACCAACCTGCGGTACGGATAATAGTGCCTAAATTTCCGGGATCCTGAATATTATCTAAAGCTAACATTAATTCTGTTTGGCTAAGTTCAATTGGTTTTAACATGGGAAGCCGGGCAACTGCTAAAACCTGATTTGGTGTTTGTAAAAAGCTAATTTTATTTAAATCGGAATCAGTAATTTCATTTATTTTAAAGGAGTAGTTATTTCCTTTACAATAGTTATGAATAAATGGTTGGATAGCAAAAACATCAATTATTTCAAAGGAACTATGCATAAGTTCCAATACTATTTTTTCACCTTCTACCACAAAACACTGATGAGTTTTTCGGTATTTCTTATGTTCTAACGATTTAATAAACTTTATCTGATTGATTGATAGCATAGATACTTGATTTGTGCAAAGGTAAAAAAGAAATCTATTTTCGTAGTTTTCTAAGAAGCACTAGTTATATTTGTGTTTTAAGTTTATTTAAATGATGCAGTCATTGCGAAAGGCGACCAACAAACTACTTATATTTATTTTTTTTATTACAGCCATTATTAGCCAAAGCTGCAAGCCAACCCGAATGCTTACTAGCGACGAATATTTGCTTTATTCCAACGAACTTAAAATGGATTCAAAAGCAATTGACAAAAATGAATTGAAAGCTTATTATCGGCAATCTCCAAATACTAAAACATTCATGCTTTTTCGGTTTCGTTTAGCCGTGTATAACTTTTCAAATTTGGGTAACGAAAGAAAATGGAAGAATTGGATTGAGCGGGTGATTGGCGAGGAGCCTGTAATTTTTGATTCAATATACGTAACTCGCACAACACAACAATTTGAACGGTTCCTTAAAAATAAAGGGTATTATGATTCACAAATTTCAAGCAATGTAGAGCTAAGAAACAAAAAAGCTAAAGTCACCTATAATATTATTCTAAACCAACCTGTAATTATAAAAAATGTTACGTACACTATTGTTGATTCATTGCTGATACCCATATTCCTTTCTGATACATTGCATCGGTTGTTACGTACAGGAATGCTTTTTTCATTGGATAATATGGAAGCAGAAAGAAATAGGATGGTTAATCAGCTGCGCGATAGCGGATATTTTGAGTTTAATGCCGATTATTTGCGATTTAAAGTGGATACAAATAAACATTTTGCCGATGTTGAAATAACGGTAAATAATCCAGTGAATAAAAATGCCGATAACACAATTACGGAAGTTCCGCACCAAAAATATTGGGTCAATAAGGTATATTTTTTGCCAAATTTCGATCCCCAATTAACCATTAGAGACCGTTCTTCCTATTTTAGCACTTTTGACACCATAAGTTATCAAGGATTTGGTTTTATTTATTCAGGTAATCGAAATTTAAAACCTAAAGTCATACTCCGGAATAATTCCATTCAGCAGGGTGCTCTATATAGTAATAGTGATGTCAATAATACGTTGTTAAACATTAATGAGCTTCGGTTATTTCGACTTAGTAATGCCAATTTCTATAAAATAGCTACAAATGATTCCCTTATTAATTGTAATATCTCACTAACACCGGCAATCCTCCAAAATTTTTCGGTAAATTTTGAAACTACCAATACACAGGGTAATTTAGGGGTAGGGGGATATTTTAATTACCAGCACAAAAATATTTTTAAAGGGGCTGAAATATTAAATATAAAGTTTTCAGGGTCTTTTCAACGGCAATCAAAGACCGATGATTCACCTCCTTTTAATATTTATGAAACTGGTGTTGAGGCAAAACTAGAAACGCCATCATTTCTTTTACCCTTTAAAAATGAGAAATTTGCAAGAACTAAGCACCCAAAGACTTTTTTCTCTGCCTCGTACAACATTCAACAGCGGCCTGATTATACGAGAAAAATTAATAACATAAATATGGGTTACCATTGGAAAGGAACTGAAACCATTCACCATGTTGTAAGTCCTATCGATTTAAGTTCCGTAGATGTAATTCCTGCAAAAGAGAATTTTTATGATTCCATTCAAAAGAATTATCCTTATCTGGTTAATAATTATAAAGATTACTTTATAGCCGGAGGTAATTACAGCCTAATTTACCAGAATAAATCGAAAATTAAAAGTCAAGATTACCGGTATATGCGTTGGAATGTGGGAACGGCAGGTAATTTACTTTATATTTTAAATAAATTGGGTGTAAATGATACTGTAGCCGGGGGGTATTATGAAGTTTTTAACCGGCAATATGCTCAATACATCACCACAGATATTGATCATCGCTACTACCATTCGTTTACCATTCAAAATCAATTGGTGCACCGTGTTTTTGCCGGAATTGCCATACCCTATGGAAACGCAGTAGCTATTCCATTTGTTAAGCAATATTTTGCAGGTGGAGCACAAGGTATAAGGGCTTGGCGACCAAAGGATTTAGGTCCGGGTTCCTACAGCGATAGCATTCCCACCGAATATCCCAATCAAATGGCAGATTTTAAATTAGAAATGAATTTAGAATACCGGTTTACTTACTCTAAATCATGGAAAGGTGCTGTTTTTCTTGATATTGGAAATATTTGGTCCATAAGTAAAGATGATACGCGCGATGAGGCGATATTTCATTTCAATTCTTTTTACAAGCAATTGGCAATTGGCACTGGGTTTGGATTACGCTATGATTTGGATTTTGCTGTTTTCAGAATTGATTGGGGACTGCCTCTTAGGGATCCAAAATATGAAAAGGCTGAAAGTTGGGTGCTATTTAATAAACCTCTTCAATATAGGGACTTTATATGGAATATTGCTATTGGGTATCCTTTCTAAATTTGATTCATTTATTTAAAAATATTATAGTTCTATTATGATGAAAAAATATTACTTCATACTTACGTTTTGCTTTTTATTATTGAATACGGGTTATTCAATTTTTGCATCAACCAAAGTAGATTCAATTCCAAAAGTTGAAAATAAAACCTCCGACAATCAAACTATTGGCAATCGGATTAACAATTGGTTTTCGCCGATAGTTGAAAAAATGGGGACAGTACTCTTTTTTGATCCTTTTGCAAAAATGGGATTCTATGAAACGGTTATCCAAAAAGATGGAAAACCTTTAACCAATAAACAAGGAAAAATTATTGTCCGAAAATTGCCATTTGTGGTGGTTTGGTTGGTATTAGCGGCTATTTTTTTTACATTATTCATGCGATTCATTAGTTTGAGGGGTTTTAAACATGCCATTGATTTAATCAGAGGTAAGTACGATAAACCAAAAGATGCCGGTGAAGTTTCTCACTTTCAGGCACTTTCCACAGCTTTATCAGCTACTGTGGGGTTAGGAAATATAGCTGGTGTAGCCATTGCCATAAGTATTGGCGGTCCAGGTGCTACCTTTTGGCTCATAGTTGCCGGATTATTAGGAATGTCAACAAAGTTTGTTGAATGTACTTTAGCAGTAAAGTATCGAAAAATTAATAAGGAAGGTAACGTATCAGGTGGCCCCATGTACTATTTAAGTAAGGGTTTAGCCTTGCGTAATATGAAACTATTTGGAAATATTTTGGCTTTGGTCTTTGCCCTTTTAGTAATTGTAGGTTCGTTTGGTATCGGAAATATGTTTCAAGTTAACCAGGCTTTTGCACAAATAACCACTAAATTCCCCTCATTAGTTGGTATGGGATTCTGGTTTGGGATAATTATGGCTCTTTTAACTGGTGCAGTAATAATTGGTGGAATTCAGAGTATTGCTAGAGTTACCTCAAAACTGGTTCCATTTATGACCATTCTCTATGTATCGGCGGCTTTAATTATTATTGCCATCAATATCGATAAAACGGGTGAGGCCATTCATCTCATTTTTAATGGAGCTTTCTCGCCAGATGCATTAAAAGGTGGTATTTTAGGCGTTTTAATTGTTGGTTTTCAACGGGCAGCCTTTTCAAATGAAGCCGGAATTGGCTCAGCTCCCATAGCACATGCTGTGGCAAAAACCAATGAACCGATTAGCGAAGGAATTGTTTCACTTTTGGAACCGTTCATTGATACCGTAGTTATTTGCACCTTAACTGCGCTGGTATTAATATTTACCGGAGTACATACAAACCCTAATTCTTTGGAAGGTTCACAGTTAACTTCAGCAGCCTTTGAAAGCGTGGTTTGGTGGTTCCCATACATATTAATTCTGGCTGTATTTTTATTTGCATTTTCAACCATGATTTCATGGTCTTACTATGGTTTGAAGGGATTTGATTATCTGTTTGGTGATTTTTTTGAAAAAAAGTTGGGTAATAGAAAACTATCTAATGGAATCTATCAGTCACTTTTCTTAGTATTTATTGTTATCGGAGCATCTTCATCACTAGGTGCAGTAATGGATTTTTCCGATATGTTAATTCTTACCATGGCGTTTCCTAATATTTTGGGCTTAATTATTATGGCTCCTGAAGTCAGGAATGATTTGAAAAGTTATATGCAAAGGGTTAAAAATGGAGAAATTAAAAAGTATAAATAATGCAAATATCTTTATAACTTGGTCTTTTAACTCATGATAATAAAATTGAATTCATTGGTGTGAAACGAATTATTAAATCCTATTTTTCGTATTCCCGCAGGCAATTGCGCGGTATTTTTGTTATGCTTTTGCTCATTATTTTGGTATTTTTAGTTCCCATGGTATATAATCTATTCAATAAAGATAAAGTATGGGATCATTCTGAATATCAAGAAACCATTGAGAAAATACTAATGGCTAACCAAAGTAAAGAAATTGAGCCAATACCTGCAAAACCAGTTTTGTTTTCTTTCAATCCAAATTCTGTTTCTAAAGAAGAACTCCTTAAATTAGGTTTTACTGACAAACAGGCTGCTATATTAATAAAATATCGTAAAGCCGGAGGAAAATTTTATTCCAACGATGACCTTAAAAAAGTTTATGGTATTACCGATGAATTGTATAAATCTAT
>JBAYKX010000004.1:0-158814 GCA_041664345.1 Salinivirgaceae bacterium | reverse complement strand
TTGTCTATCATATTATAAGAGGTTTTTGATTGTTATATATTTAATATTCAAGCAATTAAATATAATCAAAAACCTTTTTTTATGCAAATTTTAAACACAATTCTTACATCGAACTCACGTTAAATTATTGTTTAACTCAAGCTGACTCTTCCCCATCAGTTCAAGAGCATTAAAAATGTAATAAAACGCTAAATGATAAATAACTGTTCCGAATATCAATAGGGGAGCATTGTTAATCAGAAAATGGTTGTTGGTGCGCAATAAAACGGCCACAAATAGAATCATAAATGCGATGCCAATATGAGAAACACTTTTTTTGCCACAATACAATCCATACACCGGAATAAACATGAACATGATGAAGGCATTGCGCAGAAACATGCTGGTGTAATCAATGGCATTGGGGGGATTAAATAGGAAACTCAACAGTAGGTTTGCCAAAAACCCAAGAATATTGACTTTAACGACATTCCTGATTTCAATTTTTTCAAAATAAAACAGCAGTAAAACCACCACTGAAATGAGGATGTTTGCAAAATTAAGATAATAAACCGGCATCGGGGATTCAATAAAAATAACATCGAGCGCAAAACCGGTTATCATGATTCCACTGAACTAATACATTAAGTTCCGGTTTTTTAGCGGATCAAATTTTTTCTTATCGCCGGTTTTTAAATTGGCTTGTTGCATGTTATATGATGGGTAAAATTGACAAGATTATTACGGAATGAATTTTCTTCATTTCATGTCCAAATATTACTTTATTTGAATTTCAATTGCCTTAAGAGGAATTTCTTTTCTATTAAGATATAAAAACCTCCTTTAGCTTTTCTAAAGTTACTTACACAAATATAGATTATCCCATCAGTTAACCCAAATAAAAAACCTTAGCCGTTTTAGTTAAGGTTTTTTATCTATACTTTATTGTTTTGTTTTCGTTCGAATCAGGCTCAGTACCCCATTGATAAAGGTTGGCGGGTGCACCGGGTTACCGTGAATGTACAGGTCGATTAATTTCGGTTAAACTTTAACCTTCTTTTTTGTCGCTAAAGACCGTGTTTTCTTTTTAGAATTTTTCACCTTAAGTTCATTCATTAATGTTCGAAAATCCTTAAGCTCTTCTTCAGTCCAAGGTTCAGATTGTACTGAAAAGTCCACATTTTTTGGTTCTTTTATGAGTCCCATTTTGCTCTTTTTATTCTGTTTTCGTCCTTATTAAGCTCAACACCCCATTGATAAACATTAGCGGGTGTACCGGGTTTCCGGGAATATACAAGTCGATGTGTCTGGTTTCTAAAAAGGAGCGGTTTAGTGCCGGGCTTCCTTCAAAGATACCGCCGCTTATGGCATCGGTTCCGGCAAGGATAATTATTTTTGGTTCAGGAATTGCTTTAAATGCAATACTCAAAGGTTAATTGTATTATTATCCTTTTTTTAAATTTTTATAGTTAAACCTAAATTAAAAAATTCTGAAATAAGGTATTTGGGAGTTGGAACAAATAAAAAATTCAACTCTGAAAATAATGAAACATAAAGTTTTTCACTTAATCTTAAATTCGCTCCAAGATTTATTGATGATAATAAAAAAGAAGATTTATCATGATCGTCCAAAAGCAAATTAAAGCCAAAACCCCAAGTCGGAGAAATTCTATGTCTTAAAGTAATATATTGAAGTTGAAATGGAATACTATATATTTTATAAGAATAATTATCCTTTCTAATGGTATCTCCAGACATATCAAATTCGAGAGGAAAATCTGTATTTACATTTGAAACCAAAAAACCACTTTTGAAAAAAAATCTTTCATTAGTTAATGGCATCCATATATATGTGAATATACCATATTGATTGCCGAAATCACTATTTACTGATTTATGAATTCCTGCTATTCCTTGAATATCAATTCTAAATTTAGGTAGTTTTTTCTTGTAAATAATGCAAACATCATTTGGACATTTTATATCATGGTATTTTTTTATCAAATTTATTAATTCATTATGTGAGGGTGATTTTATCATATCTATATCTCCAAATATTTTGGGGCAGTCTTGTAAATAGAATTTTATTAAACCCCTATTAATCATGCAATCCCGATAATAAGCAGTGTTTTCACTATAGATTATCTCATCCTCGTAAGAAATCTCTTTTATTGGCATCTCATCTTTCTGCAGCAAATAATGGTCGGAAACATCACGATAGAAAAATAAATTTATAGACCCTTTCAGTAAATACTCAACAAATATTTCTTCATATCCATTTTTAGTTGCTATTTTTTTTGAAACGTAATACTTACTATCAATATATTTATATCCAAATGTTTTTTCAGGTAAAAATTTTTGGATTGCATCATTTTCGGTTTTTTTAAAAAAACAAACTTCATGATTAGATTCATCACTTTTATAATTTATCAAACCAAAAATTGTATCCTTTTCGTTGATTTGAACATACCCTTTTTGATAATCAGATTGTGAAAACACATTTAATTTAATGGGAATTAGTAGAATTAGTATTAATTGAAATCTCCTTTTCATATTTTTTATTTAATCGGCACGTGCACAAATATAGATAAACCGGTGAATTGAACAAATCAAAAATCCTTAACAGGTTTAGCGAAGGTTCCTAATCCAAACTTCTTTGTCTTGTTTTCGTCCTTATTAAGCTCAGCACTCCATTGATAAAGGTTAGCGGGTGTACCGGGTTTCCGGGAATATACAAGTCGATGTGTCTGGTTTCTAAAAAGGAGCGGTTTAGTGCCTGGCTTCCTTCAAAGATACCGCCGCTTATGGCATCGGTTCCGGCAAGGATTATTATTTTTGGTTCAGGAGTGGCTTCGTAAGCCATCCTCAGCGGTTCGGATATGCTTTCGGTTATGGGACCGGTAATTACCAGCCCATCGGCATGGCGGGGCGATGCCACAAACTCAATCCCAAAGCGGCCCATATCAAAGTTCACATTGCCAGCGGCACCCAATTCCCATTCAGTGCTACCATCTCCACCGGCACATACTTGTCGTAGTTTCAAGGACCCATTGAACAGTTGGTGAATTTCCTTACGGATGGCCTTTGCATCCAATGTTATGGGTTGGTTATCGCCTTCCTTTATAACCAATCCGTTGCGGATATTGGCTGACAGTTTATAGTCCTTGGTAAAGCTTATTTTATGGGGAAATGCCAGTGTACATTCGCCGCAAAAGCTGCACCGCCCCAAATCGATGCTAACCGGTGATTTGCCGATAGCACCCAAAGGGCAAAGCGTTGCCAATGCATTTTCGTCAACCGGTGCAGTGGTAATTATGGGCCGTCCTCTGAAAATACCGGGAACCTCAACGGTGGTAACATCGGGAATGTATTGCTTCCCTTGATGGAACCATATTTTTAAATCTTCGAAAATCATGGTAATGGGTTTTAAAGTATTTGCAAATTGTTCATCTTTTTTTATTCCTTATCCGAACTGTCCGTTAATTGCGGTGCATGTATTTTTTTCATTCCATTGCAAATTATCTGGTTGCACCGCATTCAACGTTTATCTATTATCTCGGGGCGTTGCCCCGAGCTTTGTTCTTTCGCCCCTTTGGGGCTTCTTCAACTTCAAGTTTTTGACTTCCATCTTCTAATCTCTAACTTCTCAAATCTCATTGTCTCAAATCTCCTCATTCTAACTGCCGATAATTGCGGTGCATGTAGCGTTTCCATTCCATTTTAACTAACGTGGATGCACCGTTTATTACTTGTGCCACTTTACCAAGGGCGTTGCCCTTGGCTTTATTCTTTCGCCCCTTTGGGGCTTCCCCAGCCTCTAACTTCCGGTACTGGTTTCTTGTTTCTAAATTCTAGTTTCTATCTTTCAACTTCCAGCTTCTAACCTCTAATTTCTAACTTCTCAAATCTCACGGTCTTATCTCTCATTTCTCAACGTCTCATATCTCATATCTCATCATCTCATTGTCTCATATCTATCTTTCACAAATCGTGTCCGCAATACGAAAGATTAAAACTTTTGTTGCATATCGGGAAATCGGAAATTTCATTGTTCCGAACGGCCAAGGCCAAGGCCAGCCAGTTGTGGAACGATGGATCCTTAATCTTGTAAAGCATCAACTCCCCTTTTGAATCGGTTAGGGCGCAATGGCAAATTTCGCCGCGCCAGCCTTCCACCAAACTAACCACCAGCGAATTGGGTTCGGGGATTCCCAATGGCTGAGTCACGGTATCTGCAGCCGGTTGGTTAGCAGTCATCACCTTAATCAAGTCAATGGAAGTATGTATTTCGTCGAAACGGAGCTTGGCTCGGGCAAATACGTCGCCCACCCGGCCCATTACCGGTTGGTATTTTATCTTATCGTAATAACCAGTAGGATGCGAATGCCGGATGTCGCGGTTCACCCCGCTTGCCCTGGCAGCCATTCCCACAGCCCCTATTTCCACTGCGGTTTCGGTGGTCACCACGCCTGTCTTCTCGATACGCGATAGCATGGATGGCAAATCGAACATCTGCAAGGCCATTTCCGTAAAGTCGGGTTCATAAGCCTTAAATACTTCATGCCATTTTATGGCAAGTTCTGATGTGAAAGGAAAATTTGTTTTTCCGGGTCGGATTAGGCTTTTTGCCAACCGGTTGCCGCACCATTGTTGAAAATAGTTGATAACCGGGGTGCGCAACCGTCCAAAAACGGAGCTGCCTAATTGATAGGCCACATCGGTGCATATTGCGCTTAAATCGCCGGTATGAATGGCAATGCGTTCGTGTTCCAAGGCTAATGCCCTATCGAACTGGAGTTTTTCGGATGGTTGAAATCCGCAAAGGGCTTCCCAAGCCTGGGCAAAAGCCGTAGAATGCCCCACCACCGTATCGCCCGCAATGTTTTCGGCTAAGGTGGCCCGTTGCAAAAGACCCTTCTTTTCCAGAAAAAGCTTTTCCAAACCCCGGTGCTGATACCCCAATTGTATTTCAAGGTGGAGTATCTGTTCCCCATTGCAGATAAACCTGAAATGGCCCGGTTCAATAATGCCCGCATGGATTGGCCCCACTCCCACTTCGTGCAGTTCCTCGCTATCAATTTTATAGAACGGGTAGTTGGCAATTTGGCTTTTGGGGTTGCCCCGGTTGAACGGATAACGGATGGGTTTTAGCCACGGATGGTCGGAATACTTAACGCCAAAGTTTTCGTGAATCTCGCGTTCAAAGGCATGGAATGAATAGTTCTGCGCAGTAATTGAAGGTATGGATTTGTCGGGCTTTGCCACGGTCGAAAGCAAATGGATTACCCCCAACTCGTCGTTGGCAATGCAACATATTAATTTTATGCCGCTGTCCGAATTGTATCCAAAATAGTTCACGCAATGGGCATCCTCGCTTATCATCAATTCCTTTGTCACCACTTCGAACAACGTTTCGTAGGGCAAGGTGGGGATGGAATCAATAGCGACCCGCTGATTATTTTTAACGTTCAGATAGTTCATGTTTTTCAGAAGGTTAAGTTTTTAACTGCTTCGTGTATCAAATCGACAAATGCTTGTGGTGGGTTTATCCCTAAATAGATAACCAAACCCAACAACAGATATTGCGACAGTGTTTCGTAGGGATTTACTGGATCAACTTTTTCCTCGTTAAACCCTACCGGCGGAATGAACACCATTTTCAGGATGTTTTTACCCAACGCCCAGATAATCATGGTAAGCAGAATCAGAACCGGAATGAGCAACCAAATTAATCCCCCTTCGAATAGCGCCTTGAAAATGTAAAATTCGCTGATAAAAAGTCCTGAAGGTGGCATGGCGGTTACCACAATGAATGCTAGCAATAAAAATACGGCTCCCGATACATTGTATTTGAAATAATTTCCGATGGCATAAATGTTTTTTGTTTTAAACGTTTTGTACAAATGGCCAATCTGTAAAAACAGCGCCGATTTAGCAAAAGAGTGCAGAATCAGGTGCAACACAGCAGCATAATATCCTATTCCTCCCGCAACCAAACCAAGCATAATTAGCCCCATGTGTTCAATGCTGGAATAGGCTAACATTCGCTTGATGTTTTTCACTTTGAGCATGTAAACCGTAGCCACAAATATGGAAAGGAAAGCCGCTATCATGATTACGTGGTTGGCCCAGGGATGAATACTTGTATGCGCCACTACCTGATAAAACCGGAACATTCCCACAAACCCTACATTCATCAAAACGCTCGAAAATAAAGCTGCGGCAGGTGTGGGAGCCTTGTCCTTGGCATCAATTCCGGCGGTGTACATGGGAACCAAACCCAGCTTGGTTGTATAACCTGTAAATATAAAAATGAAAGCCATTTTGAGCCAAAAAGTATTGAGTTCAGGAGCTAAATTTACCAACTCTGAGTAAAACATGCCTTCTTCTTTCCCCTTACCTAGGGCGATACTCAAAAACAGGATGCCAATAAAAACAAACACCAAGCTGATGGAACTAACAAATACATATTTCCAGGTAGCCTCAATGGATCCAGCATTCCGGCGGTGGAAAATCAAAGCCGAGGCGCTCAGGGTAGTAATCTCCACAAATATCCAGGTAACGGCAATATGCGACGAAAGGTAGGCTGCGCTAAGCGACATAACCAACAATACCATAGCTCCGTAGTAAATGCCCCGGGTGCGGGGATTGTCCTTTTCGTGATAAATATAGTCGTAACTATGTGCCATGGCTGGTATGCTAATAATGCTTACGGTAATTAAAAGCAGCAAAGCCAATGCATCAGGTAAAAAATAGGAATATTCCACCATCCCTTTATGGAACAACTCGAACAAGGTAAAAGCCCATTGCAGTATCATAAAAGCAATTACCAATAACTTGTTTAATAACCGATTGCTGTTCAGAAACAATGCCCCTGCAATAATTACCGAACCAACTAAATATGGAATTATCATAGTATAACCATTAATCTTTTAATTTACTTAATTCGGCCACATCGCCATCGGTGGTAACGTCGCCCACTTTATTAATGAAAATCCCCAAAAGGAAAACACTCACAAACACATCGAGTAAAATACCAAGGTTTATCAACAAAGGCATTTCATTTCCAACCGCCAGCGACAAAATAAAAACCCCATTTTCGATGATTACATAGCAAATAACATGGGTAATAATCTTTTTCCGGGTACTTATGAAATATAGGCCGCTAAATAAGGCTGAAAGCGCTGTTACAAAATAAATTTTATTCAATTGTGGGTCGTTAATTATATTCGAAATAATAAACGTGCCGGCAATTATTGCGGTAACCAAGATGAGTGAAACAAAATTGGGGAGAAACGGCTCTGCCTCACGGGTGATGTTGTTCTTTTTAATAACATACCGCATAAACATGGGGATGGCAATGGCTTTCACAATGATTGTTTCCAGCAAAATAAAAACCAGGTTCACCATATTGGGTTCAATAAGCTCAATAAATGCTACCCCAAACAAAAGGAACCCTTGCAACGACAATATCTTGACATAAGTCATTAACCTGTTTGCAATGGCAAAGTAGAGCAGCGAAATGGTAAATACAATTAAAAGTATGTTTGTCATAATTTATTAGTTTTCAACTTAATTAAACTTTCCTAAAACCATTAAAACCCCAAAAAACATGAGCAACGACAAGGAGGAAAGCACCAGAATAAACTGCGAATTGTGGCTCATTCGGAATCGTGCCGAAAATGATTCGAGAATTCCCACTATCACGGCAAATAAAAACTGAATTACCAGAAAAAGGGGAATGGTATAATACATGGGGGCATCGCCTAAAAACATGTTGGCAATTAATGCACCATACATAGCAAACTTCAGGTTGGTAGCATGCAAAATAAGTCCCAAATCGAAACCACTGTTGTCCAAAATCATCACTTCATGAATCATGGTCAGTTCTAAGTGTGTTTTAGGATCATCAATGGGCATTCGGCTGTTCTCAATCATACATATCATTATAAGTATGAAGGTGGCAATAACTCCCAATGCATAGGAAATATAGGAGCCAAAATGGAATTCCATAAATATTTGATGGAACGAGGTGTGCCCGGTTAACAACCCCAATGAACCCATAAGAATGAAAAAGGCAGGTTCAGCCAACATGGAAAAAAGTGCTTCACGACTCGCTCCCATGCCTTCGAAGCTGCTTCCTGTATCGAGAGCCGAAATAATGTTAAAGAATTTTCCCAATGCCAATATATAGGCAAAGAATACAAAATCGCCCGAAAAGGAGATAATGCCTTTGCTACTGCCTAAAGGGATAACCATAATAGCCATAAGCACCGAAGCAAAGTAAATACTCGGAGCTATCTGAAAAATAAAACTGGTTGTTTCGCTATAAACCGCCCCTTTTTTAAATAGCCTGAATATGTCTTTCATTGGCTGCCAAATTCCCGGGCCTTTCCTGCCCGAAGCAATGCTTTTAGTCCTGAGAATAATTCCGGAAAAAACAAGGCTTGCTAATACTATCAAAACAAAACTTACCATGTTTATACTGTATTTAAAAAATTAACAAAAATGCTGATAAGATATACAATGAATGGAACCCCAATCAGTAAAATTATAAACATCATTCCATATAAGATATAAAACTGCAACCTTCCGTTTTGCAAAAAGGAAAGTCGAAACATAAAGTACCGTAATCGCAATAAAGGCCATTTAATTAAGTATTCTTCCACTTTATCTTGCGGGTGGAATTGATGGCCCGCTTTACCCGGAAATATTCCTTTCACCTCTTTCTTAAATTCTTGAAAACTCAATAGGGGCTGTGCCAATTTGCGGTAGTTCCGAACAAAAGAACTGGCTGTATATTGCATCCGCGAGCTAGGTAAAATATAGGCGCAACCCCATGTTGGTTTTGTTGAAGTGATAACCAAACGTTTCATTCGTTGCCGGAAAAAGAAAACCAATCCTGCCAAAAGAATAAAACCCATTGAAAAATAACCCACATTATTTACGGTATTAAACGCCTCAGCATGCGATGCAAAAAGTGTATTGGGAATGACCCCAACAAATTGCCCCGTGGGCAACGACAGCAGATTTAAGAATACCTGAGGAAATATACCGATAGCTATGATTAAACCTACGATGAAATACATAGGTAACAGCTGCTGCCAAGTTCGTTCAACCGGTTGTTTTTCGCAAGTGAGATGACGCGATGTACCCAAAAATATAGATCCAAAAGCTTTGGTAAAACAAAAAATAGCCAAACCACCAATCAGGGTAAGACCGAATAAAACCACAATAAAAACCAGCATGTTTGGGAAATTATACGATTGTATGCCGTTAAATAATCCGCTATAAATAATAAACTCTGAAATAAACCCATTGAAGGGCGGCAAACCGCATATAGCTAAAGCTGCAATAAGAAAAAGGAAGGCGGTGTGCGGCATTTGTTTCACCAAACCACCCAATTTATCAATACTCATTGTGTGTGTTGAGTGATGAATATTTCCGGCACCATAAAACAGCAGCGATTTAAATAAAGAATGGTTCAATGTATGCAACAACGCTCCTGCGAAACCTAACCAGGAAAGATAAACGTTTCCTGTTCCAAGCCCAATGCAGCCAATTCCTATTCCTATTCCTATAATACCAATATTTTCGATGCTGTGGTAAGCCAGCAGTTTTTTCAGGTTGTGTTGCACCAAAGCAAGCATCACCCCATAAACTCCGGTAATAACCGATACTACCAGAATAAAATATCCTGTAGCTTGGTAATTGATGTTGATGAGTAAAACCATCCGGAGTATTCCATAAATACCTATCTTTATTAAAATACCCGACATAAAACCCGAAACATGCGAAGGCGCTGCCGGATGGGCATGGGGTAACCAAGTGTGAAAGGGTACAAAGCCTGCTTTAATACCAAAACCCACAAAAAACAACAGCATTAAAATGAAACTTTGTGAAGGTTTTTGTGTGGTTACAAACAGTGTTATGCCACTAAAACTAAAAGTTCCAGCTATTAAAGCAATCCATATAAATGCAATGGTAAGCATGATGATGGCTATATGCGACTGAATGAGGTAATTGATACCTGCCCTAAGTGTTTGAGTTTTGTGCCCTTCAAAAATTACCATAAAAAATGCACTCAATGCCATTATTTCCCAAGCTATAAGAAATACAATGCTGTTGTGAATGGAACAGATAACAGTTAATGAAGCATGAGCCAATAAATAGCTTATCCAATGCAATATGAGGTTGGTAGGTTTATTGTTATAGGCTTGCATGTATTTGGCTCCATAAACAACTCCAGTAATTGAGGTGAAATTTATTACCAGAATAAACCATGCCGATAACGGATCAATAACAATTGGTATTTCACCCGTAACTGGGGTTCCGGCTAATATAATTGAAAAAGTTTGCCCTAATAAAGCCTTAACAGCCAATAAACTGCTCACAGTAGCAAGGCCAACTATGGCTATAATAGCAGCGGTTCCCTTATTTTTACTGCCCAACCCGGCAATAAAAAAAACAGAAATTAAAAGTATGGCTAGGTAACTAATTAAATATGCCATGTACCAATGAGATTACTAACCCAATTAAAATAATTATAATAAAAAACAAACCAAACAGAATATACCGTTGTAATTTCCCATTTTGGATGAATTGAAACCGGTTCAAAAAGTTTTGCAACCATCGAACTCCGTTATCAATAAATACCCGTTCAAAGAAATCGGAATAAGTGGTGGAATGGCTTCTTTTTGAGGGAAACAACTCCTTTGCATTTAACTCTTGATATTTTTTCTTTTCTGGAACTATAAAGCTCAGGAGTTTCGCCATGGCTTTCGAAAACGACTTCCCGGTATATTGCATGCTTGAATTTGGTGCCCCATAACCACATCCCCAAGTGGAATTAATAACTTCCGGTTGTTTACTGGTAAAATACCGACGCAGGCTATATACCAAAGCCACTAAAGCAATAAAAAGCAGGGAACATATTCCTACCCATTGAACAGTCTTTCCAATTACCTCCATTGACTGAACTTGGTCTGCCTGAACCGAATTAAAGGTTGTGGAAACGACCTCTTTTATACTATTAAAATAAAAGGATGGAAAAATAGTAACAGAAACCATTACCAGCAAAATAAGATATTGAGGAAGCCGCATTCCAAAAGCAACTTCCTGTGGCTTATTTGAAAGCTGGCTTTTGGGTGTTCCTAAAAAAATAACCCCAAACAGTTTAGTAAACGCATAAATTGAAATGCCCCCAATAACCGCTAATGCTGCAATACCAGTAATCATTAATACCGTGGTGAATGAACTGGGCACCTGCATCCCTTTTAATAATCCCGAATAGAGCATAAACTCCGAAACAAACGCATTGAAAGGGGGCAACCCACCAATGGCTAAAGCTCCAATCGAAAAAAGAAAGGCTGTTTTGGGCATCGTTTTAATAAGTCCTCCCAGTTTTTCCATGTCGCGGGTATGGGTTTGCTGATATACTGAACCTGCTGAAAAAAACAGCAACGATTTGATGAGTGAATGATTTAAGGTATGAAGCAACGCACTGCCAAATCCGAGTAAAATAAGTACATAATTCGCATGAGCCAAACCAATTACACCCAAACCAATTCCCAATCCAATAATTCCAATATTCTCCACGGTACAATAGGCCAACATGCGCTTAAAATCGCGGTGGAGCGCCGAATTTATGATACCAAAAAACCCGGTAACCATAGAAAGCAGGATGATGATAATCCCTATTATTTCAAAATCGTTCTGTATAAAACTCAAGGACCGGAGTATTCCGTAAATACCAATTTTTACCAAAACACCCGACATGATACCGGAAATATGTGATGGTGCCTCAGGGTGAGCATGCGGAAGCCATGTGTGAAAAGGAACAAAACCCGCTTTGGTTCCAAAACCAATCAGGAAAAGCATCATTAAAAAGAAGCTCCGAAAGGGTTTAGCATTTGATGAAAATTGGGCAATGGCATCAAATTCCAATGAATTGGTAGTTGAATAAACCCAAATAAAGGCTATGGTTAAAAATAAGATCACCAAATGGGATTGTATCAAATAGTTTATTCCAGCTTTTATGGTTTTGCTTTTATGGCCTTCGAATATTACCAGAAAAAATGAACTCAAGGCCATTACCTCCCATGCAATAAGAAAAACAACCATGTTTTGCAGGATGCAAACTGCCATTAATGATGCATAAGCAAGAATAAAGACAATCCAATGCATGGCTAAATTTGACGAAGCCGTTGGGTATGCCTTTAAATAATGATATCCATAAAAAGCCCCGGTAACAAAAGTGAAACTAATAATGAGTATAAACCAAGCCGATAATGAATCAATAACAATGGGCACCGTTCCTGTGGTTGCTGAACCCGGAAACGTGTATTCAAAAGGAGAACCTACCAACACTTCAATTGATAGAATGCTGGCAATTGAAGCAAGCAGTACCATTGCTGTTAGAACCATCGCCCCTTTATATTTCATGGGTATTATGGCAATAGCTATTCCAGAAAGCACCAGTACAATTAGAAAAACTTCTAAAAACTCCATTATAAGAAATTAAAAATAGTACCTAAAAATATGAGTGCTATAAATACCAATCCATAAACAATATAGCGTTGCAATTTTCCATTCTGAATAAATTGAAACCGGTTCATAAAATATAGGATGCGTTTCAATGATTTATCAACAATTCTATATTCAAACAAGTCAGTATAACTGGCCGAATGCGTTCTTCCTTTAGGAAAATATTCCTTTCCCGTTAATTCTTTATAGCGTTTATTTTCAAATACTAAAGTACTTAATAATTTACCTATTGTTTTTGAGAACGATTTACCGGTATATTGTATTCTTGGTGAAGGTTTTGCATAACCACATCCCCAAGTTGGTTTCACCACCACCGACTGTTTTCGAACAAAAAAGTACCTAACAAATAAGATTAAAGCTGTGAAAGCTAAAAATAAAACAGCATATTTCCCAACAGATTGAGCCTGATTAATAAATTGAAGTCCATTAATTTCAATATTATTGATAAAAGGAAAATATAACAACACAATTTTAAATACCTTTTCAATATAAAATGCCGGAAACAACCCCACAGTAAGAATTAGTGCAACTAACAAATACTGTGGCAATCGCATCAACTTATCGGTTTCAGAAGTGGCAATGTTAACGTTTGTTCGGGCTGAACCTAAAAAAATAACCCCAAAACTTTTAGTAAATGAATAAATAGAAATTCCCCCAATTAGGGAAATACCTGCCATGGCGGATACTAATATTACCTCATGATATAAAGATACGTTTTTTATTCCGCCAAGAAATCCGTAATAAAGCATGAACTCTGATATAAACCCATTAAACGGTGGAAAACCGCAAATAGCTAAGGAACCTATCAGGAAAATGAAAGCCGTTTGAGGCATATTTTTAATAATACCTCCCAACTTGTCCATATCGCGGGTATTTGTTTTTTGGTAAACGGAACCCGCCGCAAAAAACAAAAGCGGTTTAAAAAGAGAGTGATTAAACAGATGTAACAGGGCAGCACCAAAACCAACCAGCGTTAACAATGTGTTTTGATATCCCAATCCTAATAAACCCAATCCAATGCCTGCCCCTATAATTCCCATATTCTCAACTGAACTGTAGGCTAACAAGGTCATGTAGTTTCGGTGAACCGTTGCATTAATAATCCCGTAAAGAGCCGCAATTATTGAGATGGAAAGAACCCACTGCCCAATTAATAAATAATCAGCCTGCAAAAAGAAAACTATCTTCAACAATCCAAACATTCCAATTTTAACCGCCATCATAGCTGAAACATGAGACGGAGCATGAGTCTGCACATAAGGTGACCAGGTGTGAAACGGCATGAACGCCGATTTGAATCCGAACCCAATAAAAAATATCAGAAAAAGCCAACCATTGGAATGATGACTAAAAAAAGATTTTATAGCTAAAAAATCCATAGAGCCCTCTGATACATATACACAAAGAAAAGCCAAGGTTAAAAAGGCAACCCCAATATGCATTTGAATCAGGTAGTTTATTCCCGCTTTCAGCACCTTAACATTTTGGCTATTGAAAAGAATGAGCATCAAGGAACTTAACGACATTACTTCCCAAGCAATTAAAAATGCCAGAAAGTTCTGCAAAACACAAACCCAGAGTATGGAAACATGAAAAATTATAAAGTTAATCCAGTGAATGGAAAAGCTGCTCCTGTTATTCAGCGAAGGTTTAAGGTAGCCAATGGCATATAAAGAAGCGATGGTGAAAATTAGATTTAAAAGCAGCATAAACCAAGCCGATAAAAGATCAATGCGGATGGGTACATCGCCTAAAAAACCAAACTGTTGAACAATATGGTTGTATGAGGTTCCAAGAATAACTTGAATTGCCGGAACCGAGCTGATGATTGCAATAAGGAAAACCACAATACTGTTCACCCAACCCTGATATTTATTGGGAGTGACCAAAATTAAAGAACAACCAGTTAGGGCGATTAACAGCGTAAATAAGAGAAATTGAAAACCCTCCATAGTATATCATTGAACCAGAAACAAATATATCTTTTTAACCTGTCCTAATAAGACAAAACTTACGTTTTTTGCTATCTATCGGACTAAAAATGTATCGAATACATTAAATCGCGCTTTTAAAAAAACAACTTAGACGAAGCCGATCTCACGCAACGATAGCAAGTAAATTTCAAAAAAACAAAACTCAAAATGAACTATCACCACTTTTTAATAATTTGTATTTTAACATTATCCATATTTTGAGTTTTGATTCTTTTTTGATTTTTGAGTATTGATTTTTGGAGTTTTCTTATTGACATTAATTCGCTTCATTTTTACAAATGCAATTCATTGCTGCTTATTAGAAAATAAAATAATGCGCAAAAATAATCCTTAAAAAAGTAATTTCGATTGAGTGAAGTTTTATTATTACTTGATTTAAATCAAATTTGTATTTGACTTCAACATTTATACTAATTTTGCCAATTAAAGCTTCTATCATGGTAAATAATACTGAAGATAACTTAATTCAAAAATTTCAATTCCATAGTAATTCCGTGTTTTCGGGATTAACAGAGGAAGATATACAGGAAATTGACGAAAACATGAGATACCGTAAGTATAAAACGGGAAAGAATATATTTGTTGAAGGTGCTTATCCCTCAGGAATTTTCTATGTTAAAGAAGGAAAAATTAAGAAATACAAATCGTACAGTGAGGGCAAAGAGCAAATAATTTATATCTGCACCCATGGCGAGTTTTTCGGATATTCTGCTCTTTTAAGTGGCGAACCTTATGCTGATTCATCAGCAGCGCTTGAAGATTCAACTATTGGATATCTTCCAAAAGATGTTTTCATAAAAATACTAAACCGTTCTACCGTATTGTCGTTAACCTTACTAAAAAACCTTAGCCATGAATTCGGTGTTATGATTAACAATGTAGTTACTTATGCCCACCGGACAGTACGGGAGCGGGTTGCCTTGTCGTTAATCTTATTAAACCACAAATATAAAACTGACACTCCGAATGAAACTGCTACTGAAATTGTGTTACCGCGCGAAGACTTGGCTAACATGGTTGGAACGGCAGTTGAAACGCTAACACGGTTACTCCGTCAGTTTAAAGAAGAAGGTTTGATTGAAATAAAAGGGCGGAAAATTATCCTTTTAAATGAGCCCCAACTGCTAAAAATAGCCGACCAATATTAAGATGAACCAAAGTTGATTTTTAAATTTAACCTTTATTCCTAAATTTGCGCTGTGAAAAAAAACTTGTTAATAGGGATATTCTTAACAGCATTATTTAAGGGTTCACTTGTGTTTTCGCAGGAATCAACCGATAAATACAACCGCTACTTTGCCAAAGACCAATTGTCGTTTGCTTTTATAAGTTCTCAATGGATTTCAAAAGATTTGGATGTTGAACCCTCTGTTTTTAGCCGTGGGGTAAATTTTCAAATGATGTATCCTGTTTTGGGCGAGAAAACAAACGTAGCTCTGGCATTAGGCTTTGGTTATGCCGCTCAAAACTATTATTTAAACCAATTCATTCAAACCAATAACGACAGTTTGTGGTTCACTCCCATCCCCGATACCCTTGACAGTAAAAAATATAAATTAAACACGAATTATTTAACCTTCCCTTTAGAGGTTAGAATCCGCACTAATCCCGATAAACACTATCGCCGCAGCGTAAAAATATATGCTGGCTTCCGGACTGGCATATTGGTAAACGTGCATACCAAATATATGGGACGCGACCCCCTGACCAACGAGAAAGTAAAGGAAAAATCGTTTTACATCGACCACATTGCCCAAATTGACTACGGCGTAACCCTTCGTGTGGGCTACGGAAAATTTATGGTGCATAGTTACTATTCGTTGAGCAACCTTATTGATCCCGGAAAAGGGCCCACCGTGACTCCCATTGAAGTGGGTGTAGCCATGGTTTTGTTTTAGTTAGGCAGTTTGTTGGATGCAACCGCAGTAATGTTCCTTTGCAACCCTTTTAACTTGGCTCTCATTAAAGCTGATTTTTTGAAAAGTTTTTTAAAAGTATCCGGCTCCATTTGTTCCCAATCGGCCAGCGATAAATTAAAGGCATCTGCCGAAGGTTCAAAAGCGTTTTCACTGGTAATCAAAGGCTTTTTATTCCAAGGGCAAACATCTTGACAGGTATCACAACCAAAAATCCGGAGACCCATATTTTTTGCCAATTCATGGGGTATGGTATCCGCCTTATTTTCGATAGTTAAGTACGATATGCATTTGTTACTATCAATAACTCCAGGTTGAACAATGGCGTTGGTTGGGCACGCATCAATACATTTGGTGCAGCTTCCGCAAAAGTTCGAAGGGTAATGTTCGTCGTATTCCAACTCCAGATTTATTATCAGTTCGGCGATAAATACAAAAGAGCCAAATTCCTTATTTATTAAACAGCTGTTTTTGCCAATCCACCCCAAACCGCCTATTACCGCCCATAGTTTATCAGAAACCGGAGCTGAATCAACAAAAATACGGCCATCCAAGGTTGGTTCCAGTACCTTGATGAAATCCCAAAGCTGCTGCATTTTTTCTTTCAACACCCAATGGTAATCGGTTCCGTAAGCATATTTTGCAATTTGGGGAATGGTTTCCGATTGTTTTGTTGCTGGATAGTAAGAAATAATCAATGACAGGACACTTTTAGCCCCCGGTACCAAAATGGTTGGGTCAATCCGTTTTTCAATATTCCGCTCCATGTATTCCATTCCAGCATGATAACCTGCTTGCAACCAGTTTTGGAATGATTCAGCAAATCCATCCAGTTTCCCGGCTTTGGAAATCCCGACGCCATCAAAACCCAATTCTTTGGCTTTCAGTTTAATTTGTTGGCTCAACGGTTGGGGCTTAATGTGCATGGTAATTGTAATTCATGGGATTTTGGATAGTGTTTGGCATTCGTAACAATTCGTTTAACTTTCCCCCACCGTCCGCTTGCGCGTCCACCTCCCCGTCGGGGAGGACTATCCATGATTGCAGTCCAGTAGTATCTTATGACTTTTATTATTAACCAAAAAACCTGCACTACAGTGCTAGTGTCCCCCAATGGGGGACTTTAGGGGGGATTTTCCATATTTGTTAGATATTGATTCATCAGGTTACCCTTTCAAATTTTCCATCTTTCCAGATAAAAAAGGGAGGAAAAGTTTTCAAAACAGCTTCCCTTGGTTACCTGTTTGGATTTTTCCTAAATGTACGTAAGCTTTTGCAGTAGCTTCACGTCCACGTGGGGTACGCTTTAAAAAGCCTTCCATTATCAGGAATGGCTCGTAAACTTCTTCAATGGTACCCGCATCTTCGCCAATAGCGGTTGAAATGGTGGTTAATCCAACGGGGCCTCCATTGAATTTGTCGATAATGGTATTCAAAATCCGGTTATCCATTTCATCTAAGCCGTACTGATCGATATTCAGCGCTTCCAACGAATATTTGGCAATGGCTAAGTCAATTTCACCGGTTCCTTTAACCTGAGCAAAATCGCGTACCCGGCGCAATAAGGCGTTTGCAATACGGGGTGTTCCGCGGCTCCGCGAGGAGATTTCATGAGCCGCATTGTCCAAAATTGGTACTTTTAATATGGAAGCCGACCTTTTGATAATTTTCATTAAGGTTTCGGAATCGTAATATTCCAAGTGGGAATTGATGCCAAACCTTGCGCGCAATGGACTGGTTAATAATCCGGAACGGGTGGTTGCACCAATTAATGTAAAAGGATTTAATGTTAATTGTACCGAACGGGCACTGGGACCTTTATCAATCATGATATCGATGCGGAAATCCTCCATAGCTGAATAAAGATATTCTTCTACTACTGGATTTAACCGATGTATTTCGTCGATGAATAACACGTCATTTTCATCAAGGTTGGTCAGTAATCCGGCTAAATCGCCTGGTTTATCAAGAACAGGACCTGAGGTTATTTTGAACCCCACACCTAACTCGTTGGCAATAATATTAGAAAGGGTGGTTTTGCCAAGCCCGGGAGGACCGTGCAGTAATACATGATCCAATGCCTCACTCCGCATTTTGGCCGCAGCCACAAATACCTTTAGGTTTTCAACAATCTTAGGTTGCCCACTGAAATCGTTAAAAGCTAATGGCCGTAAGGTCTGTTCAAACTCTTTATCGTTAACAAAACCGGCATTTTCGCGTATATCAAACTCTGAGCTCATAAAAAACCCGCTAAATCAATTCGGCAACAATATTACAAAAAAAGAGGGGTTTTCGCTATTCCATAAGCAAGGTGTCATTCTTTATTGAATCACCTTTTACCAAATCATCATCTTTGGCTTGATTCTGCTGAAATTCACTTTCCATTTTGGCCAATTTTTCTGATACTTTTTCATAAATTTTTTCAAATTCTTTTGGTCTCGATGTGTAGTATTTTAGTGAATTATCAATCTGATTTTGAGTAATGTGGTGTTTTTTTAAAACATCTCCGTAATACAATTCAATTTCGTTGGTATCGCGGTTAATTTTCAAATTGGCAATGGAAAGTGTGGCATCGGCTATATGAATATCAACCAGAACCTCAATCATCGTGTTTTTGTCAATTATTTTCTGATTAGACTCACTATTTGAACAACTTATGGTTCCTAGTAATAAAATTGAAATCAGCCAAATTCGCATACAAAATTGGTTAAATTAGTTTATTGTAATTCTTAATGAAAAATGCGAAATGAATAGTCTTAAATTACTTTCTCCATTTCGCAACTCTTTTAGGGTGTACGGCATTTTTCCTTTTTTATGGTTTTCATACTGAATACTGAGTTCTCGTTACCGGGATCCATATTCTAATTTCTCTATATTGCGGTGCATGTTACATTGCCATTCCATTGCAACTTCTTTGGATGCACCGCTTGCTGCCGTTGCCATTTTACCAAGGGCGTTGCCCTTGGCTTTATTCTTTCGCCCTTTCAGGGTTTGCTCTCGCGATATCCAGTTCTAGTTTCTAGTCTCTATTTTCTAAACTCTAACTTAACCCCGGTTACCGTATTTTCCGTTTCGATTTTGATTTACGAATATCATCAAATTTAACGCCTATCATTACTTCGTGTGACCCATAACTTGTTCTGCCAAAGCTAGATAACGACCAATCGTAGGAGTATCCTATATTCACCAAATCGTTGTAATTATACCCCATAAAAATAATGATGGCATCCAAGTTTTTAAAGGTAAACCGACTACCTAAACCACCCCAAACCATTTTCTGATATATCGCCCGTGCGCTTATATCGGTAATAAAATCGAAATGAGGAGAAGTTTTCAACAATACCGTAGGTTCAATATCAAAATTACGGTTCAAATTATACTTATAACCTCCCTGAATATTAAAATAAGGTTTCAGACGATTATCGTTAATGTTATAGCCATCATCATATTCCTCGAGCAACGACATATTATTAAAGAACAGGTGGTTTACTGAAAGCCCGGCAAAATATTGCGATGTATATAAATAAAACCCCAACGATGCATCCGGAATAAACTTACTGGGAGTTCCTAATGCTGCAGGATCCGTTGCATCGATGGCTGTTGAAAAATCAACTTTATGCTGAACCATCCCAGCTAAAAGTCCCATGGATAATCGAATTTCGCCGGATATTTTAATGTTATATGCATACGAACCATAAAGCCCTAAATAGGAAATGGGACCCACAATATCGTTAAAAATATACCCACCATAACCCATAGGCAACGTTTTGTGTGGCCCATAAGCTCCCAACATATAAGTTTGTGGTCCATCAGGAATTCCTGCCCATTGGTATCGGTAATTGGAACGGATTTGCCAATAATCATGAGTTCCTCCAATTGCAGGATTCAATGCATAGTCGTTAAACATGTATTGCGAAAATTGAAACATGGGTTGGGCTTTTCCAACTTGGGCTGTCAAGAGAATTACCCATGCAATTACTGTAATTTTTTTCATAGTCCGTTTCATGTTATCTCAATATTGTTACGGGTCCTGTTAATGTCTTTGTTCCGGTATCGTCACCATATTTGATGATGTAATAATAGGTGCCCGATGGCAACGCTTTTCCTTTGGTATTGGTACCTTCCCACTCGTTTCCTTCGTAGGCTCCGGAATGTTCCCAAACCAAACCTCCCCATCGGTCGAATATTTGTATGTCCGCGTTATTGTATAATAAAAGTGCCGGTATGTCCCACTTATCAAACATGCCATCACCATTTGGGGTAAACCCTTTAGGTGGAATAACATCCGACAGTACTTTAATACTCACAGTATCGGATAGGATACATACTTGGACGGAATAAGGCGAATTGTATATCGTAATGGTATCGTACACCGTAAATACCGTACTATAATTCAGTTGCACTTTGGGTGAAATAGAATCCTTTGGTTCCGAAACCCAAGTCACCATATCGTTATTGGGTATCCAAAGATACGAGTGCGTAACCGTATCGGGTGTTGAAAATAAGTCGGAATATGTAACCGGAGGTTCATTTGCCCACAACACAATTTCTTTTCCTTCGGCAATGGTAGTGCTATCGCCACCCACCGTAGCATCCAAACTATCAATTTGGTAGCGGCCTACAAATAGGGTATCGGGTGCACTGCAACGATTATAAGTAACCATAGCAATAAATGCCATTCCCACATTGGTGTCGGAATAAATCGTATCTCCAATTTCTTCATAAAGGTTCACCCCATCGGCCCATGCTTCCCAAATTATTGATTCGGGTTGAACCGGACTTATTTCAAAATTTAACCATACACTAGCCGATAACCCAACAGAATCATCTGGGCAATAATAATTACCAGTTTTAAAGGCTTCCTCGTGTATAAAAGAAAAAACTGTATCATATATATTGGTAAGGGCTGGCATAAATATTGAATCAAACGTGTTTGCACAACCAAAGCTGTCACTTACCTTAACATAATGGTAACCTGCCGAAACCTGAGTCAGCGTGTCGTTAAATAGTTGAGGATTTCCATCCCATTGGTACAGATACGTAATGGGTTCGCCTTCCCAATTTACTGGTTGATCGAAATAACCAATATCTACTTTAACGGCCATTTTACCATATTCAGTAAAATAATTACAGCTATCTTTTTCAACTATCTCAAAATCAGGAATCATTTGTGGAGATTTAGAGAGGAATTCAAAGAATTTGCTTTCAACACAACCTTTGTCATCTCTTACAACTAAAGTATATTGTCCAACAGGCAAATCACTAAATGAAGAATTTTGTTGGAGAGGGCGATATGGTTCTAATCCAACATCAATTTTAAATTGGTATGAGTCATTTGTATTTCCACCTTGTACGTTGGTAAATTGTAATGAACCACGGCCATATCCATAACAAAGTATAGAATCCACTATTTTATAATCAAAAGTGATTGAATCCGGTTCAGAAATATCAAGCTCCCCATACCGTTTACATCCGGCAACGTCGGTAACAGTAACGGTATAAGTCCCCGCTTCAACATTGGTAGTATCTGTTTGAGCCCCATTGGACCAACTGAATTCATAAGGTGTAAATCCCTTATCATTTGGATTGGTACAAATTTCCGCGGTACTGCCATTACATCTAGCCGGAGAAATTATTTGAGGATCAATGGCAAATTCCGAATTATCGGGTAACACAACTGAATCGAGATAAACACAACCATTTTCGTCGGTAACAGTTACATAATAGTTATCAGCACCGATATTGGTAATTTGTATTCCGAGACTATCCTCAAGCCACTCACCATTGTTCCACTTATATAAATAAGGTTGCTTTCCACCACTAGTTAAACCCTCATTAATAGCAATAAAACCTGTTGGTGCATCACAATCAGAAGGTGTACTGTCATAAACAATTATCAAGTTATCATTTTGAGTAATTTCAATTGAATCATGAATTGCTTCACCAGATCCTCCTTGATCAGTAACCGTAAAATAGTACTTCCCTGCTTCAAGGTTAGTTATTGATGCCCCAACGGAATCAGATGCAGGGAAATGGTCCCATCCTTGGTGAGCCCACTCATATACGTAATTACCAAAACCTCCACCAACTCCGGTAATTGTAACGCTTCCGGTGCTATCGCCATAGCATAATACCTGCTTTATGGTTACGGTATCCCATGCTAATGGATCATATTTAATAAAAACACTGGTATCTATATGACATGAAGATAGGGAAAGAGCATCTTTTATTGTTAGGTAATACAAACCTTCACATTTAGCGGAGATAAAGCTCTGTTCTGTTTCAAGGATATTTCCTTCTTCATCAGTCCATATAAATGAGTAAGGTTTAACTCCTCCTTTAATTTCACTTATTTCAGCATAACCTGTACAGTTCATTAAATTGGTGTTGTTATTTACTGAAAGCTTAATTGCTAATACGCTATCATCAGCCATTGTCACTGTTTTAACAGCACGGCAACCCATAACATCTATAACAAATACATTTGTTGTACCTACGGGTAATACTCTAGTGGTATCAGTAGTTCCAATAGTATCAGTTCCAAATTTCCAAACCAAGTCAAAAGGAGCCGTCCCATTTACTATAGTATGAACAGCAGCAACACCGTTATTGATGGATAAGCAGGTAGGTAAAGAAATAGTTTCAATTACAAATTCCAACCCACTAGTATCTTGAATCATTATTGTATCGGAGTCAAGGCATCCCAAATTATCTGTTACTTCCACAATATAGCTATCTACCCAAAGTTTGGAAATGGAATCCGTTGTCTGCCCTTCAATAAAAGTAGAAGGTTCGGAAGCTAAATACCAATTGTAGGAGTAAGTATAAAGATGATCTGCTTGATCTAATCTATCCTCAATGGTTACTTTTGCCCATCCCGTAGAATCGGTACAATTTGTTGGGCCAAAGTCATTTATGTTTACTATAAGTTCACTTGGCTCAAAAATCTGGATGCTGTCATCATACATGCAACCATTATTATCGGTTACTGTCAGGTAATACCAATCGGGACCGACATTTATCAATGAGGAATCTTTACTCTTTAATTCATCGGAACTATTTACCCACTCGTATTCATAAGGTGGAACTCCTCCAGCGATTAGTGCATATAAACTAGCCGTGGTTTGGCCATGGCAAACAATCGAATCGGTAAATACCCATTGGTTCTGTATTTCAGAAGGTTCGGTAATGGTAAAGGCGGTATCACGCTGGCATTGGCCGGCATCAGTTACCTTAACGCTGTATATACCCGCTGTTACATCGTTCAATAATGAATCGGAATCCGCGCCTACATTATCCCATAAATAGGTATATTGCTCTTTTCCATTAATGCCATGAACCAAGATGGCACCATTGTTTCCTCCGTTACAAGTTACCATAGCAATAGAATCCAGAACTATGCTCATTTTTGAGGTGTCGGTCATATTCATGGAATCGCGAACGGAACATCCGTTTCCATCGGTAACTATAGCTACATAATTGGCCACCCATAGGTTTCGGATGGTATCGGTGCCAATAGAATCGGGCAATGGATTAGAATTCCAATCGGATGATGCCCAGTCAACGGTGTAAGGACTGGTTCCTCCTAAAATATTGGCAATATTTATTTGGCCGATGCTGTCGCCGCAATTGGTCTGTTTAAATTCAAAAGCAAAAGTAATAGAATCGGGTTCGGTTAAGGTAACCATGGCCGTTGTATCACAACCGTTGGCATCGGTAACCGTAACAGTATAAATTCCTTCAAAAAGATTTATGGCGATAGAATCGGTTTGTTCATCGGCATCGTCCCACAAATAAGTATAAGGTATCACTCCACCATTAGGCGTTACCACAGCACTACCAGTATTGGTTCCAAAACACAACGGTTCGTTTAGCACCGATTGAACCGTTTTCAACGAATCGGGTTGGGTAATGGTTACTTCCATCACCCGTGAACACAAATTGAAATCGGTAACTGTCACAAAATGAGTACCGGCCAGCATCAATTGGGCATCTTCAGTAGTTTCATCATTACTCCACTCAAATTTTATAGGTTCAACAGCACCTGAAACGGTAATAAATGCTTGTCCATCACTGGATCCGGCACATTGTACATTGTGGATGCTATCCAATACCACCAGCATGGTTGAATTATCAATAACAGTAACCGATTCCTGTAAATCACATAAGTTTTTATCGGTAACTATAACATGGTAAATACCTGAAGCCAGATTTATGGCTATTGAATCGGTAGTTGCTAAGACATCGTCCCACAAATAAGTGTAAGGAGCTGTCCCACCAGCAGGAGTAATGGTTGCCGAGCCGGTTGCTACACCACAACTAGTTGCGGTAGAATCTTTGGTAGCTGTTAATAACGTAGGCTGATCAATATAAATACTATCAATGTGGCTGCATAGTTTAACATCTTTCACTTCAATGTAGGTATATCCAAAAGGTAAGTTGCTGGCTGTGTCAATAATGCTCAAGGTATCGTTTGTAGGGGTGTACCAAATATATGAATAATCCCCGGTTCCACCGGTTCCTGTAACTTTTGCTTTTCCGGTGCTATCGCCAAAGCAAAGCACATCGGTTTGCGAAAGGATTTGTAGTTTGAGCGAATCGGGTTGCGGAATTACAAAACTTGAGTCAGCCACACAGGAGGTAAGGTCATCGGTTACGGTAATAAAATAGGTGCTGTCGCCACAAACATTGGCTAACGAAATAGCGGTTCCTGTTAAACTGGGGCCGCTCCAATTATAGGTATAGGAACCGTTTCCACCGGTAAAGACCACCTGAATCACACCATCGCAGGCGCTGTTGCACGAAACGGGAGTATTCATGGTAAATCCGGTAATGTCCATATCACCATTGTCTATCATGGAAATGGTGGTATCCAGTTCACAACCTAACGTATCTTTAATAGTTACCTGGTAATTACCAACAGGCAAACTATTGGCCACATTACCTACCAGAAGCGGATATTGAGACCAAGTATATTTATATGGATCGCCAACGGTAAACCGAGTTCCTCCGGCAGGAGTCAGAGTGATGCTTCCGGTATTTGTATTACAATTGGTGGGTATAACCACATAAGTTACTGAAAGGGGTAAAGCTGGCTGGGTTATGGTAATGGAACTATCTTTAGTACATAAGTTTTTATCGGTTACAGTTACCGTATAGGTTCCTACAGGAAGGCTGTTTACTTGGGCGGTAGTCGAATGGAGGCCATCGTCCCACAAGTAAGTATAAGGAGCTCCAGCACCATTTGTTGCAGTAACTTTTACCATTCCGGTTGAATCGCCAAAGCATTTTATATTGGTCGAAGTGAAAGTTAATACAATTGGATCGGGTTCAAGAACATCAACAGTAGCAATAGATTGACAACCTCTGGCATCGGTTACCGTAACATCAAAGGTTCCACCACATAATAAAACGGTGTCATTGGTTGAAGGAATACTCCAATCATAACTGTAAGGTTCTTTTCCACCTATTACCGAAACAATTGCCATGGCATCACAAGCTCCATAACAGTTGGTACGCAAGCCAATGGGTACGGTATAGGTTGTGGAAGAATTGTCAACAATTGCGTTATTAATATCTCCCGAGTAAAAAGTAATTTCCTGATCATTTCCCTGTTCATTCTTATCTAAGAAAGTTATCCTCGCTTTAGTTAAAAACCCAGTGGAACCTCCAAAATTATCAACTATTTTTACTGACCAACCTCCTTGGGCAGGATCGAATCCATTGAAAATATTCCAACTATCGGTTGGATCAAATTCTCCAGAAATAGTTCCTAAGCCATCAAAATCACACAAATTAAAGGTGCCGGAACTTCCAGCGCTATTCAAACTAAATACAAGACTATCTATAGTATTTGGTACATTAATTAATAAGGGATTGCAACCGTCAGTAATTATATTGAAACTATAGAGTTTTAACTCAGTTGATCCATCAGGTGCCACAAGATAAAAACTCAATTGAGAAATATCAATGTGATTTAATGAAAATGCAACATTTATTTCTGTGGACGCTACATTAATTGAATAAGGCGATCGCCCTCCAACCGATGCAATTAATTCAGGAGCTCTTATTAATAATAATGTATCTGTAACATCATTACAGATGCCTTCTGATACAGTCATTACTAATTTCAATGTATCAATTCCCAAATCATCGGTAGTAAAAGTATATATTGGATTTTGTGTAAAACTATCGCTAAAACCATCCGAAAATCCAGTGGTACTATTTACCCAGCTAACTCCAATAGGGTTTGCTGCTGATGCATCACTAATTGCATAACTAATCGCATCGCTACATAATGTAGTGTCGATACCTGCAAAAGATGTTGGTGCGGGTGTTACTGTTACATTGCTGACTGTTGGTAATGTTGCTGTACAACCATCCAAATTGTCATAATTTACACTTACTGTTTGAGGTCCTGCCGTATTCCATGTTACCTCAATACTATTCGTTCCTGTCCCTAAAGTGATTGATCCCCCGGCTGATACGATCCATGCATAATTTGACATTCCAGGTTCTGTAGTATAAACATTTCCTGTTGAGCCTGCACAGGTACTTGTTACTTCTGCAATAAATGTGGGTATGGGAAGTGCATTTATAGTAACATTTGAAACGGTTGGGCTTGATGCGGCACAACCTGCTCCATTATTATAATTGACACTTACCGTTTGGGCACCTGCTGTATTCCATGTTACCTGAATACTGTTTGTCCCTGTACCTGATGTTATTGCACCACCAGCTGATACTGTCCACACATAGCTTGACATTCCTGCCTCTGTTGTATAAACATTTCCGGTTGAGCCCGCACAAGCACTTGTTACTTCTGAAGTAAAGGTAGGTATAGGTAAAGAGTTTACTGTTACATTTCTTACTGTTGGTGATGCAGCAACACATCCACTCACACTGGTATAACTTATACTCACTGTTTGAGGTCCTGCCGTATTCCATGTTACCTGAATGCTATTGGTACCTGCACCCGAAGCTATTGCCCCTCCGGCTGATACAGTCCATAAATATCCTGACATGCCTGCTTCAGTTGTATAAACGTTTCCTGTTGATCCAATGCAGGCACTTATTGCTCCCGCCGTAAATGTGGGTACTGGCAAGGCATTTACTGTCACATTACTTACTGTTGAAGTAGCTGCATCACAACCACTTGCATTGTCATAATTTACACTTACCGTTTGGGCACCTGCTGTATTCCATGTTACCTCAATACTATTAGTTCCGTTTCCTGAAGTTATTATGCCTCCGGCCGATATGGTCCATACATATCCCGACATTCCGCCTTCTGTTGTATAAACATTCCCGGTTGAGCCAACACAGGTACTGGTTACTTCTGATGTAAAAGTGGGCAAAGGACGTATATTAACTACAACATTTGAAACGGTTGGGCTCGATGCGGTACAACCTGCTCCATTGTTATAATTAGCACTTACTGTTTGGGCACCTGCTGTATTCCATGTTACTTGTATACTATTGGTTCCTGCTCCTGATGTGATTGAACCTCCGGCTGATACTGTCCATACATAAACTGACATTCCTGCCTCAGTGGTATAAACATTTCCAGTTGAACCCACACAGGCACTATTAACTTCTGCCGTAAAGGTAGGAATGGGTAAAGCGCTAACGGTTACATTTCTTACTGTTGGCGATACTGCTGTACATCCACTCGCATTGGTATAATTAATACTTACTGTTTTGGCGCCTGAAGTATTCCATGTTACTTGAATACTATTGGTTGCTGCACCCGAAGTTATTGCTCCTCCGGCTGAAACGGTCCATAAATAACCTGACATTCCTGCCTCTGTTGAATAAACATTTCCCGTTGATCCAACGCAGGCAATTATTGGTCCTGCTGTAAAAGTGGGTGTTGGCAATGCGGAAACTATTACATTGCTTACTGCAGGTGATAATGCGGCACAACCGCTAACATTGTTATAATTTACACTTACGGTTTGGGAACCTGCTGTATTCCATGTTACTTGAATACTATTGGTTCCTGCTCCAGATGTTATTGTACCTCCAGCTGATACGATCCATGTATATGCTGACATTCCTGCTTGGGTAGAATAAACATTTCCTGTTGAACCCACACAGGCGCTAGTTACTTCTGCGGTAAAAGTAGGTGTAGGTCGGGCATTCACTGTAACATTTGAAACTATGGGGGACGCCGCTGAACAACCTACAATGTTATCATAATTAACACTCACAGTCCTGGCTCCTGCCGTATTCCATGTTACAGTAACTGAATTATCACTTGTTCCTCCACCTAAAGTTATTGTTCCACCCCCTGATACGATCCAAGCATAATTCACCATGCCTGCCTCCGTAGTATAAACATTGCCAGTTGATCCCTCACAGGCAGTTGTTACTTCAGCCGTAAAGGTTGGTGTTGGAATAGCACTTACTGATACATTCCTTATTGTTGGTGATGCGGCAACACAACCGCTAGCACTAGTATAACTGATGCTAACTGTTTGAGCACCTACTGTATTCCATGTTACTTGGATACTGTTGGTTCCTGCTCCTGATGTTATTGAACCCCCGGCTGATACCGCCCATATATAAGCTGACATTCCTGGCTGGGTTGAATAAACATTCCCCGTTGAACCCACACAGGCATCAGTTACAATTGCCACAAATGTGGGCACCGGTAATGCGTTTACAGTTACATTACTTACCGTTGGAGTTGTGGCATTACAACCACTTATATTGTTATAATTTACACTTACGGTTTGGGCACCTGCTGTATTCCATGTTACTTGAATACTATTGGTTCCTGCTCCAGATGTTATTGTACCTCCAGCTGATACGGTCCATGCATATGCTGACATTCCTGCTTGGGTAGAATAAACATTTCCTGTTGAACCAACACAGGTGTTAGTTACCTCTGCAGTAAAAGTTGGTGTAGGTCGGGCATTGACCGTGACATTAGAAACGGTAGGGGTCAATGCGGCACAACCCGCTCCATTATTATAATTAATACTAACTGTTTGGGCACCTGCTGTATTCCATGTCACAGTAACTGAATTATCATTGATTCCTCCACCTAAAGTAACTGCACTTCCTGCTGATAGTGTCCATACATAGTTTGACATTCCAATCTCTGTTGTATAAACATTTCCGGTTGAACCAGCACAGGCACTTAATACTTCTGAAGTAAAGGAGGGAGTTGGTACAGCGCTTACTGTTACATTCCTTGAGGTTGGTGATGCTGCGGTGCATCCACCGGCATTAGTATAACTAATACTTACTGTTTGTAAACCAATGGCACTCCATGTTACTTGGATACTGTTTGTTCCTGCTCCCGATGTTATTGAACCTCCGGCTGATACTGTCCAAACATAACCTGACATTCCTGCTTCTGTTGAATAAACATTCCCTGTTGTACCCACGCATGCAGTTACTGCACCTGCTGTAAATGTTGGTATTGGTAAAGCTGTTTCTCCCACAGCAACAACGGTGGCATATTCTTTTTCACAACCGTTACCATCTTTAACCCAAACATTATAATTACCTACTGCTAAACCAGAAATTGTATTTACGCCTAGGCCTCCATATACTGGTACTCCAGCTACCTCAACACCGTAAAAATATGGCCCTGTATTAGGTGTTCCTCCAGTAACTGTAGCAACAGTAATACTTCCAGTTGATAACCATTGGCAGCTATTTACACTTGTAACATTCGAAATCGAAATGGTTTCAGGTCGTCCATCAGCCACAAAATAATCATTGTTAGATACACCTATTGGAAGGTAATAAAAATTATCACTAAGCTTACATCCATTAGCATCAGTCATGGTTGCAATGTAATTATCACCAATAACCAATTCAGCGGGGGTTGTTTGCCCTGCATGAGTATATCCATAGATTTGGCTAGTCCAGGCATAACTTAAAGCTCCAGTACCACCTGTTCCATTAATGGTTAAACTTAAATCAGGAGCATCAGGACAAGTAATATGAGTATTTACTACTATACTCCCAGCCAGATTATCAGGACCAACCGTAGTACCTTGTACCGATAAATTGTTAACATCTTCACCGTATGCTATAATGTATGAACCAGATTTTATACCAGCAGCCACTTCTGGTTTTTTGAATGTATATGAGGCCACTCCTGAAACAGTTTTAATCGGATTAAGTGCCGCGTCATATAATCTAATAACGTATGAACCGGATCCACCCGACACTGTAACCGCAATCTGTCCATCATCTTTAATACCCACAGTGCTATTATTAGGACAGGTTGTTGAAACCGGAGTAATTGTGGCTGATAATGCTTTAGAACCTGAATTAGCAGGAATAATGACATTGTACAACAAATTTCCGGTTTTTACACTTTTTTCAACACTTTTAGGGATAGTTATAGCTGATTTCCCAGCATCAAAATCCAAATTAATAGATTCCGTAAAGTCCCAATTTGTTACCTTTACTTCAGAATTTCCTAATTGCAACCCCCTATTATTTTTGCCTTTTGCTATAAAGGAATTAGTCTCAACTGAATAGTTTTGAGTATTTACATTTCCGTTTTCAAGGATGATATCTTTCTTTGTTTTTACGTCAGAATTAAAATTCCAACTACCGTTTTTTCCATTAAAAACCATATTTGAGTTTAATTCAATGGGAATGGCCAATTCAACTTTGCCTGAGGATGCAAAAACCAAATCACCTTTAAATTTTGAAAAATCGGTGCCTACAGCTATATCCACAGAACCTGTTATGGTTATAGGGGCTTTCCCCTTAAAACTAATTCCCGTGGAAGTAACGGTAATATTATTGCATTCGGCGGGAACATTAATGGTTACTATGCTTCCTTTAGGACTCAAGGAATTGTTGTCGAAAACAACCGAGGCGGTTTTATCGGGAAACGAAGCCCCGGGTTCACCCCCACTGGTAAGCGCCCAATGGTTCACATCGTTCCAGTTACCGGCACCATTAACCCAATAGCGGCTGCTTTGAGCCATTATTTGTGATACAAATAATACGGATGAAATAAGTAGAAATATCTTCCTCATAACTATAAATATTGAATATTCAAAATATATCTAAACTGGAAAAGTAATAATTTTCATTATTTATGAACAATAATTGCAAATATAATATAAAAACCACACTACAAGCCATGCTTTTGATGATTCTTATCTTATTATAGGCTAAAAGGTGCATTTTTTAAAACTAAAAAGATAACACATTTAAAATTAGGTTATCATACGGAAAACCAATCTTTCAGGTTTTTGGTTTAATCAATTCAAAATGGCAACTTGTCATTTTAAATATAATCATCAGATCACCGACATGCCGGTTAGGCTGTCGGTATTTTATTGTACCCCTCTGTCTGTCGACATCTCCCCTGCTAGCAAGGGAGAATGGTTGTAGTAAAAATGGTACGAAACAATTGAGATTTTTTGATTCTACTAACTTACATTCAGTCGATGGAACTTGCAGCGCCAGCTGCGAGATAATACAAAAAGCGATGCAGCTGCCCCGCTGTGGCGGAGCGTTTCGCTTTCCCTGTCCGCTCCATTGAGGATTGGTTTTCCACATTTTTCAAAGTGTGAACATAATTCCTTTTAATTGCACCATAAAAAAAAGAATGGTTAGAATCTGTTTATTGCCCGGTTGTAGCCTTTAACCGTTGCATTATTTCCGATGAATATAGGAATTCATTCAATTCTTGGTTTTTAATGGTTAACAATGCATCCCGGTAACCGGTCCACCAGGTTTTTCCTTCATAAATAAAAACAATACTGTCAGCTATTCCAATAACAGAATTCAAATCGTGGGTGTTTACTACCGTTGTAATGTTATATTCGATAGTAATTTCCTGAATAAGTTTATCTATTACCATCGCTGTTTGTGGGTCTAAACCTGAATTCGGTTCATCGCAAAATAAGTATTTTGGATTCAATGCAATGGCTCTGGCAATGGCAGCTCTTTTTTGCATCCCACCACTCAGTTCCGATGGAAGTAATTGATTCACTCCTTTGAGTTGAACCCGCTCCAAACAAAAGTTGGCTCTTTTTAACTTTTCCTTGGTTGTAAAATCGGTAAACATATCTAACGGAAAAATTACATTCTCCTCAATGGTTGCCGAATCAAACAAGGCACCACCTTGAAACAACATGCCTACTTCTTGTCGAATGCTAATTCTGGCTTTTTGGTTCATTTTAGTAAAATCTCTTTCATTAAACATAATTGAACCACTATCCACCTCGTGTAACCCAACCAGTGATTTTAATAAAACCGTTTTTCCGGATCCACTTCTACCAATCACCATATTAACCTTCCCAGGCAAAAAAGTGGCCGAAACATCGTTGAGTACCAATTTATCCTGAAAAGTTTTACTTACATTGTTTACAACTATCATGAAAGTAGTAATTGGGTTAATAGTAAATCGAATAAAAGAACCATTACAATACTATAAACTACCGCCCGGGTGCTTGCTTTTCCAACTTCCAAGGCACCCCCTGAAACATAATATCCTTGATAAGCTGATATGGATACAATTAAAAAAGCAAAAAAGAGCGATTTAATAATAGAGTACGTTACATAATACGGCTCAAAAGCAATTTGTATTCCAGTAATATAATCTTGTGGAGAAATAGCACCGATGGTAATTGTGGAAAGCCAACCCCCACCAATACCAACAAACATGCTTATTATAACCAGAATAGGAATAAACATTACAAAAGCAAATAGCTTTGGAAGTACTAAAAAAGCACAGGAATTAATTCCCATGATCTCTAAGGCGTCAATTTGCTCTGTAACTCTCATGGTTCCTAGTTCTGAAGCTATGTTTGAACCTACTTTGCCCGCTAATACCAAACATATTATGGTTGATGAAAATTCTAACAACATGGTATCACGGGTTGTTAAACTTATAACAAAATCAGGGACTAACGGGTTTTGAATATTATAGGCCATTTGAATAGTTATGGCCGCTCCAATAAACAATGAAACCAGAATTATTATACCCACAGAACTCATTCCAAGTTTTTGTATTTCTTTTATATACTGCCGAAACCAAACACCATATTTTTCAGGTCGCGAAAATACTTTGGCTAAAAACACAAAATACCTTCCAATATGTATTATGGGATTCATTTTTATAAGGGATTAAATACGTTGCAAAATATTAAAAACCTAGCCAATTATCAAAAAAAGAATAGGTAAATAAATTTCTTATCTTAGCACACTGAAATTATTGAAACTAAATATAACCTTCAAATTCAAAGTGCTTGATTATGAACAAAGACCAATATTGTGTAATAATGGCAGGTGGTGCAGGAACCCGTTTTTGGCCAATTAGCCGTACTACTCTTCCAAAACAATTTATCGACATATTAGGAACGGGACAAACCTTGTTACAACAAACATTTTCGCGTTTTGCACAAATATGCCCAAAGGAAAACATTTTTATTGTAACCAGTGCCGAGTACAAGAATATAACTCTTGAACAATTGAAAGATATTTCGGAATCACAAGTGTTGCTAGAACCAGCCCGTAGAAATACAGCTCCTTGTATAGCCTATGCAAATTTTAGAATCCAGAGCATCAATCCCAATGCAAAGATTGTTGTTGCCCCTTCGGACCATTTAATAATGAATGAAGACAAATTTATTGAAACCATTCAACTGGGTTTTGATTTTATTAGTCAGCAAAATAATTTACTTACTTTAGGAATTCAACCTACCCGCCCAGATACCGGATACGGCTATATCCAAATAAATAAAGAAGAGGAAGTGTCCTTTTCTGAAAAATTAAAAAAAGTTAAAACTTTTACTGAAAAACCGGATCTTGAACTGGCAAAATTCTTTGTTGCCAGCGGCGAATTTTATTGGAATTCAGGAATATTTATTTGGTCCTTGTCGGCTATTCAAGAGGCTTTTTCAATGTACTTAGATGATATTTATACCGCTTTTAAAGAAAAAGAAACTGTATTTGGAACCGTTGAAGAAGCAAAAGCAATTGAAGAAATATATCCTGCCTGCCGCAATATTTCAATTGACTACGGTATAATGGAAAAAGCGTCCAATTCCTATGTTTTGCAATCGCAGTTTGGTTGGTCCGACTTAGGCACCTGGACCTCTTTGTTCGAAAACTCAGAAAAAAATTCTGATAACAATGCACTTACAGGAAATGTACTTACTTATAATACCAGCGATTCCGTTATAAAAGTTCCGGAGGGTAAACTGGTTGTAGTGCAAGGATTAAAAGATTTTATAGTTGTTGATACAAAAGATGCGCTATTGATATGTAACAAGAAAGATGAACAACAAATTCGCTTGTTTGTAAATGATATTAAAGTGCAAAAAGGTGAAAAATTTGTTTAGAATCAAATCGTACTCTTTAAAACTATTAAAAAAAAGGCTGAACTAAATGTTCAGCCTTTTTTTTAATAGTTCCATAAATCCTGTTCGTAGTCCGTAATTTTCTTTTTAATACTCTCCCCTTCTAACAGGCTTTGTAATCCAATTGAATACCGGCTAATTTGACGGTCATCGTGAACATTTGTTTCACGAAATATATAACTATTGAACATTCTCTTAAAGAATATATCGTCAAAAGTTCTGCGTTCGGCATCATTGAATTCATTAAAAACTTCATGATTGGCTAAAATTCTTCTTGCCTCAGGAAAATATATCCAAAAAACCTGCGAAATTCGAACCTCTGCTTCTTCGCCTTCAGCACCAGCCTGATCCTCTCTGGTGAAAAAACGTACCGGGCAAATACCCACAATACGTACATCCATAATGGAATGTTGACGATCAAAGAACCAATCTTCCTTTAACCAATATTGCTGTATCTCAGAGGTATTCATCTCCTCTTTCACGTTTTTTGTAACTTCATTACCTGATTCATCGGTATAAGTAATAGGCTTTTCCACAGCACCAAATTCAACATCAATTTGAGCTCTTGTAATGGGTTGCGAAAACCGATCATCATCTTTACTATAAGGAGTAATACCTTCAGTATTGATACCCCAAATAATTAAATCAATTAAGCTCATCCTATCGCCAATCTTAGTTTTTGGATAATACAATGTATGATTAATTTTTTCCCGTAAATCAATAACCCTCCAAATTCGTTTCGTCCACATAACATCTCCTTCGCGAAGAAATTTGTAAGGTACTGGTTTTCGGGCAGGAACATGCTCTTTAACGTAAATGCCATCCAATACCTGAGCATCCGCACCCCATGGAGCAATCAAGATAAAAGCTAATGATATAACTGAAATAAAAAATAATTTTTTAATAGTCTGCTTATTTTAATTTGAATACAATGGGTGCTAATGGTTTTTCCTGACCATCAGGCCCACGTGCTATAATATCTTCAATAGTAATACGGCTTCCCTTTTTTGCTCCTTTAATAGCATTTTGTTGTTCTTTTGAAAAGGCACTTCCTTTTGTTTGTATTGAATTTGAAATAATCCCTTCCTGAAAAACTACAGAAAATTGTGTGATTTGGAACTTCAATTCAAAAACAAAGTCTTCCAATTCAGCATAAACACCTGGAGCTTGCGATAACATAGCAATGGAAATTGAAGATCCACTAGCTTGTCCCATAACTTTTGCTTTAGGTTCAGGAACTGTCCGAATCCTAAATTCTTTAGTCCCCATACTTTTTCGTTTGCCTTCAATTTCAACATCTACTTGAATGGATACTGTACCATTCTTTTTGGTAGGCTTCACCTCATATCCATCGGCAACTTTAGTTATTGATGCTCCTTCCACAATACGCGGAAATGTTTTATTGGCTGGGTATCCCGGTACTGAAATATCAACTGGGTTTTCGATTCCGTAATAGAAAACGTTCATTTTTGTAGGTGAAATAACCAAATTTGGCTCCGCCACTTGATATTCTTCATCAAAAGGATACATGTTTTCATCTCCGTTGGGTGATTTAATTTTAATTAATCCCCGCCATTTTCTATCACCTGCCGTATTTGCGGAAACAGTATAATCTCCTTTTCCATTTTCTACTTTTAAAGGTAGAGGATTTCCTACCATTTCATATTTACCGGAAGCATTCAATCGATAGTCACCCACTAATATTTCAGGAGCTTGTGTTGAATCATAAGCTGCTAAAAACACTTTCGCTTTATATTCACCCCCTTTTGTAACATAATTCGATGTTGGAATAACGGTGGCTACCATTTTGTTTACCTTAAAATCGTTAGCGGTTATTTGGTTATACAAATAATTCAGCACATCGGTTTCCATGTTTTTGACGTCGGTTTGTATTTTGGTAAGCATTACAAAATCGGCAATTAAAGGGATATGCTCAAAATTATGGCTTTCCCACTTAATTTTGGCTTCGTCCTTTTTCCCCTCGTGATCATTTGTCTCAAGGGTTTCTTCAATATTCTTTCTTAATTCCGTCACATTTTCAGGAACAATAGAAAGCAATACTTCACGATATTCAGCTAACTGATCCCTAATTTCAACCCCATGCCTAAATCCTAAGGCTCCAAAATATTCTCCCCCTTTATCGATATTATCTTTCTGTTCTAAAAGCTTTATATCAAATTTTCCATCAACAATGGTTTTCGTTTCTTCCCCTTCAGCATATTTCGCCAGTCCAAATTTATGATTTTCCAATACTGTAAATAAAGCGGTAGCCTTCTCTCTCACTTGATCTGACTTTTTTTTCCATGGACCCACTTTATCCGCATTCAATGTATTTTGTAAATCAAATTCTGAATACATTTTTTCGTTCTTCGACTCATAGTTGCTTATTGTCTTCTCCAAACTTTCACCCACAAGAACAAAAGAATTTAAAACATCCTTCGAAACGTTAAGCGCCATTAAAGCAGTAAGAAACAGGTACATAAGTCCTATCATCTTCTGCCTGGGTGTTTCCTTACCGTGGCCCATATTATTATAGTTTCTTTATTATTTATTAAAATTAACTGAGGAAAGCATATTTCCATAGATGCTATTCAACGAGGAAATATTTTTCTCAAGTTCCTTAACTCCTTCGTTCAATTTAGTAGTATGCTCCACCGTTTGATGGATATTATCAACCATTCCATTCAATCCTTTAAAATATTCGGTGGAAGATTCCACCTGATTATTTAGATTTTTAATCTGTAGTTCATATACTGCATTCAGTGAAGAAAGATTCGAGTTGAGCGATCCTAGCTTTTCAGAATACTTACTGCCTTCATTTCCAATGGTACTAATTTCTTCAGTAATCTTATTGGCAAAATTAGAATACGACTCCGCTAATACTGCATTGGTTTGATTAAATGTTTGCGCAGAGTTTGAATAGGTTTCTGATAACGTATTTACCGATTCCTTCAATGCTTCCGACGATTTCTGATATACTTCATCCAGTTTTCCAACGGATGATGTGGCATTTTGCATTTTGCTAACAAAATCTTTTGTAGCTAATCCTGCATCAGAAATATCGGCTAATTTAGCGGCTGTATTGCTTAAATTATTGAGCCCTTGTCCCAATTTGTCAAAAATTTCAGGACCAATATCTGCCTTCATGAGCATTTCATCAAATTTTAATAGGGCTGATGGACTACCACCACCGTAGCTAATAACTTGTCCAGAACCGGATGCGGCAGGAACGCCTTTTGCAGCACCATCGCCAGCTATTGCTCCACCAACCACTCCACCACCAATTATAACACTACCTCCAACCCCTTGTGGAATTTCATTGGCCCGGTCAAATCGTCTAACTTGTGTATCCTCATCATCAAACTCATCATTCAACCCTGCCAATTCAGGATAAACTAAGGTCCAGTCCAATTCTTCATGCAACGGCTCGAAACCTGAAAAGAAGAAAATAAGTGCTTCTACAATTAATCCAACGCCAAGCATAATGGATGACCCGGGAAGGTGAAGAATTTTAAAAAGAGCACCTATCAATACAACAGAAGCACCCCATCCATAGACGTACTTCATAAAGTTTTTATACCCTTTACTCTCAACTAATTCACTAATATTCATGGCTTAACTTTTTATTTGTTCAGGCTTCTTATTAATATACATTCGACTTAGCACCGCCTTCATCAGAACCTAAATATGATCTTACGCAGCGGAATCCAATATATGCTTTAGCAGTATCTTGATATTCATAAGTACGGGTTGCATTTTGCATATAGTAACCAATATCTTTCCACGAACCACCACGAACTACTTTCCTTTTTACTGAAGGGGGATCGTCGGGTAATGCGTTGTATGAATAATCAGGATTCAAATCATGGGTAAAGCTATAGGCACTTTCATCGAAGGCATTATTGGTCCATTCACTTACATTACCCGCCATATCATACAAACCAAAATCATTTGCTTCATATACTGCTACTTCTAATGTGTGCAAACCACCATCCAATATATAATTGCCCCTCATGGGTTTAAAGTTTGCTAAAAAACATCCCATATCATTTCTGGTATAGGGTCCTCCCCAAGGAAAAACGGCAAGATCTGATCCACCACGGGCACCATACTCCCATTCTCCTTCCATCGGTAACCGGTAATCTTGAACAAAGAATTCACCGTTAGATGCTAAATAAGAATTATGAAATGAAGTCCTCCAAATTGAAAAAGCAGTGGCTTGCTTCCAACTTACTCCAACCACTGGATAATTATCGAATGCTGCATGCCAGAAATACATGTTTGCCATTGGCTCATTGTATGAATAAGAAAAATCGCTGATCCAACATAATGTATCGGGATATACATTTACCATATCACGCATAATAAATGAACTACGATCTTTAATTGGAGTTTTTTTACCATCCAGACCAACAATTTCCCCATCGTATTGTCCTGTTTTGTAATTGTAATGCCTGCGGTTTTCATTTTCAAAAGTAAATTTTTGAGCGGCTTGTTTGTAATCAATCCAAAAATATTCATAATTCAGCTTACGTGGATCAATTGTTTTTTGGCGATAAAAACGTTCATGCTCTGGATAGAATAAGTCTTGTAAAATCTCATTCTCTTCCTGGCCATCCCAAAGTATCTCCATTTCCCAATTGATATACGGTGGGTCAATGGCTTCGCCAAATTCATCTTCAGATATCAAATATTGGTCAATTTGCTCACCAAGCATCCGATAGGCAAGTGAATCTCTAACCCAATATACAAACTGTCGATATTCGTTATTAGTAATTTCAGTTTGATCCATATAAAAAGCGGCAATGGAAACAGTTTTCGATTGTGCAGTGGAAGCCCAAGGTACATCTTGATCATTCGGACCAATCCGGTAACTGCCACTTGGAACAAAGACCATACCTGAAGGAGGTGCACTGTACCATGGCGCTCTATCTTGAACGCCGGTTAATTCACCACTTTCATTACTTGTACCACAACCTGCTAGAATTATTAATGTGGCACTGAAAAATGCTAGTTTTTTCATAGTCTATCGGTAAATATTTTAGAATTATAAAAATGAACAAAATAATTTAAAAAACCAAATTAAAGAAACCGAACACTTTTAAACTTTCGATTATCTTTATCCATATCAAGGTTAAATTTGTAACCCACCATAAATTCAAACGATCCAAAACTACTTTTTATTATTCTTGATGTGTTAATGTCATACGAAACGGCAACTTGAATCCCGCTGGGTAAATCAACCCCAGCAATAAAAATAAATGCATCTGTCACTTTATACGATAACCCACCAAAAAATCTTTTGTTATACGTTATTAAACTGGAAATACTTAATTGGGTGGAAGCAAAATCAGAAGCTATAAATGCTCCCGGTTGTATTGAAAACAAAGGATTTGCTAATTGATAATCGTATCCGGTGCTTATATATACACTTCTACCAAAAAATGAAGTGTTTGAAGCTGTATTACCTGTACCCTCCTCAATATATTTAATACGGGTTTGACTTAAATTCATGGATGAAATGCTTAAATAAAGATTGTCAGCCCGGTAAAATACTCCCAAATTTAAATCAAAAATAAAGGGTTTATTACCTCCTAACTCGGGTATTGATGGGTCGGTTTCTTCATTTTTCACCCAAGTTCCATCTAAACCACTGCTTGTCATATTAAGGCCAATCCCTATACCCAAATTGCCTTGAACCAAAGAACGTCGGTATGCATACGAAATATTTAACCCAACGTTACTATAATTTCCAATTTTATCATTAATTATTGATAACCCGGCGCCGTGTTGCTGGTTAAAAAGTTTGAATGGAGCATCTATATTAAACGTTTGAGTATTGGGTTGTCCGGGAAAACCCATCCATTGGTTACGCACCAGTATTTTTGCTTCAATATCATTGCCATCGCCGGCATAACCGGGGTTATAATACATTTGGTTAAACATGTTCAGGCTTGAATAATTGGTTATTTGCCCGAATATATTTATCGATAAAACAAAAAATAGTGCAACTAATGTAAATTTATTTGGCATTTGAATATATCAAAACTTAATTTTTCGCAGTTTTGGTGGTAAAAATAAACAAAAAAACTATCGTAGAGCAAGATTAATAAATAATTTGCAATTATTAAACGCTTTAACGGTAAAGGTATTATAAATATTTTTCATTTATTTAAGATACTTGGAGATATTTTTCCAAATACGATCGGGTATTTCATTGTTACAGATATCAAGGTAGTCGCGCTCTGAGCAGGAAATAATGCGCTTATTGCCGGTAGCATTTATAGGAATTTCAACCCAAAAACGATTGTTTAGTTCGTTTTGATAAAATACAAGATCCGAGTCGGTTTTGTCGAATCGAACATATATTTTTTTATAGGTTGAAAGATCTTTTGCCGGAAAATCGCCTTTTCGTTGAGATATCCCAAAAATAAAATGCCACATAAGTTGAGCCACCAAATGTGCCGATTGCCCGTTGGTGTCTTTATCCGATTGGTATTCACAAATTGCAAAAGCTTTCAACTTATCGCTTAATCCTGACAGGTTGGCCAATTGGCAGGCTTCTTCGCTATAAAACCCGTTAGGGCCTGGTGATGTTGAAGCCGGGCAATCGGGTTGCCGGACGGAAGACAGATCAAAGGATACTAAATCGGCATCGCGAAGGATGGGTTCTGCTTGAGTCATGCTGTTGCGAACATTTCCCAAACGCACTGCTTCAATATGATTATCGGCTAAAAACCTTAATTGATTAGGCACCGCGAAGTAGGTTTGATAACCAATGATAGAAACGAGTAGTTTATTTCCGAATTGATTTAATAACGTATGAAAATAGCTTTTTGAATGAAAATCTTCATTGTCGATATCAAGAAAAGAATCAATAAGAGCCAATTCAGGTTCCTTGATTTGCTGAGTAATTCCTGATAAAATTGGTAGGGTTGTATCCTGCGATCCCCCAATAAAAAGAGGTATAATACCGTTTGAAATTAATACATTGGATATATGGGTAATGGAAGCATAAGTGTCTTTAACTTGTTGACCGGGTTTCAAATTCCCCAGATCGATAACATTAATCCGGTTAATTTCAGAAAGTTTGTAAAAATATTCCCGCACCGCATCAATGGAGACGGAATATTTTTGTGGATATGAATTTCTGGTTTCAGTTATGCCAATTATCGCAATCGCTGCATTGTTTGATAAAAGAGGTTTTGAATTATTTAATAAGGCGTAGCCATAGGAACCTTCCTTTAAAAAACTTTGGTTGAAACTTTCCTTATTTATGGGATTGAAATAATCTTTTATATCCTCCATATATATTATTTACCTTTTTTTCGGGCAGGCTTAACGCTGGTGTTTTTAATAATTTCAAGACATTGTTCCAGAGTAAGCTCCTTGGCAATTTTATCTTTAGGTATGCGGTAGTTTTGCTTGTTGTAAGCAATATATGCCCCAAAACGGCCATTGAGCAACTGAATTTCACCATCAGGTCCCGGAAAAACAGCGATGCTTTTATTTTGGTCGGTTATGCGTTTTTCTTCAATTAATTCAATAGCCCGAGCCAGTTCAACTGTATAGGGATCATCCACCCCTTTTTTGAGGGAATAAAACTTGTTATTGTGCCGTACATAAGGGCCAAAACGGCCAATGGAGGTGTCCACTTTTTTGTCTTCAAACATTCCCAAATCGCGGGGTAATTTGAATAACTCCAACGCTTCTTCAATGGTAATGGTTTCAATATGCTGATCGCGACGTAATGCCGCATATTGTGGCTTTTCAGTATCTTCATTGTCGCCAATTTGAGCCATGGGGCCATACCGCCCAATTTTTACGATAATTGGTTTGCCTGTTTTTGGGTCTGTTCCCAATTGACGCTCTCCGCTTTTTCGTCCAACAATTTCCAGTGCTCCATCGATGCGTTCGTGGAATGGACGGTAAAATTCATCAATCATTTGATACCAAACCATCTCCCCTTCTGCAATATCGTCGAATTGTTTTTCAACTTCGGCTGTAAAATTAAGATCCATAATGTTTGGAAAGTGTTCAAGCAAATAATCGTTTACAACCATACCTATATCCGTTGGAAACAGTTTGCTTTTTTCATTTCCAAAAATCTCTGTTTTTTCCAGTTTGGTTATTTTATTCTCTTTTAATGTAATTTGCTGAAAAACCCTCTCTTTTCCTGTTCGGTCTTCTTTTACAACATATCCTCTGTTTTGAATGGTCGAAATAGTTGGAGCATAAGTAGAGGGACGGCCAATTCCAAGTTCTTCGAGTTTGCGAACTAAGCTTGCCTCGGTATATCGCGGCGGATTCAGCGTGTATTTCTGGGTTGCCGTTATGGTTTGGTAATCCAACTTTTGACCGGATTGAATAATGGGTAATAAATTTTTCCCGGAATCTTCTTCCTCATCATCGGTTGACTCCATATAAACCTTAAGAAATCCATCGAATTTAATCATTTCACCTTGGGCTACAAATTGATGTTTGCTTCCCTCAATATCAATGAGAATGGTGGTTTTTTCAAGCTCTGCATCACTCATTTGTGAAGCAATGGTCCGTTTCCATATTAATTCATATAGTTTTTTTTCATTGACGTTCCCAGTAATGGATGCCTTATTAATATATGCAGGACGGATGGCCTCATGTGCTTCTTGTGCTCCTTTACTTTTGGTTTTAAACCGCCTAACTTTTAGGTAATTTTCGCCAAATTCTGTGGTAATTTCATTTGAGATGGCACCTATTGCGGCATCCGATAAGTTAACGGAGTCGGTTCTCATATAGGTAATTTTACCAGCCTCATAAAGCCTTTGGGCCAAAGTCATGGTTTGCGATACTGAGAATCCAAATTTCCGGCTGGCCTCTTGTTGAAGTGTTGAAGTAGTGAAAGGTGGAGCAGGTGTTCTTTTGGTGGGCTTTTTTGAAATGTCACTTACTTTATAAGCCGCCTGTTTGCAGATAGTTAAAAACGATTCCGCCTCTTTTGATTCATCGAAACGGGTATTCAATTCCGCTTTTAAATCAATGGTTTTGCCATCGGCTTTATTAAATTGAGCCAAAACCCTAAAAGCTGATTTAGGATTAAAAGCAATAATTTCACGCTCCCTTTCCACCAATATCCTAACTGCTACTGATTGAACCCTACCGGCTGAAAGTGATGGTTTCACTTTTTTCCAAAGTACCGGTGATAACTCAAAACCAACCAAACGATCCAAAACCCTTCGGGCCTGCTGTGCATTAACCAAATTGGTATCAATTTTCCTTGGGTTCTCAATGGCTTTAAGAATGGCTTCTTTAGTTATTTCATGAAAAACAATACGCCGGGTGTTTTTTTCGTCCAATTGAAGCACTTCATACAAATGCCAAGCAATGGCTTCTCCCTCGCGGTCCTCATCGGAAGCCAGCCATACGGTTTTTGCTTCTTTAGCAAGTTTCTTTAATTCCGTTACCACCTTCTTCTTGTCGGCCGATATTTGGTAATTTGGCGTATAATTATTGGTAATGTCAATTCCAAAGTCTTTTTTCGACAAATCGCGGATATGACCAAAACTTGAGGTGACAACGTACCCTTTACCTAAAAACTTTTCAATGGTTTTGGCTTTTGCCGGTGATTCAACAATTACTAAATTTTCAACCATACTGCCAGGATTAATTCTTTAAAATTTCCGCAAATTAAATCATTTATAAATAGATGTTCAAAATTATTTCATCTCAAAGAATAAAACGGGAGCCGATAAGTACAAAAAAATCAACCTTAAAACCTTATGAATAATAGAGTTTGATTTTTTTTTATCCCCCTTTTTAAATATTTTACGAATAGACACTTTTTTCTCTCTTTGATTTGTATTTTTGAGCTTTTAATTGGTAAATCAACAACTATGGAAAAGACCACCACCGTATATTTCAAAAAGCAATTCTTAATTTGGTCCATCATTCTGATACCTATCTTTTTAATATTTTTCCTTTTTTATCAAATATCCTCCGGACATTTAGGATTTATGCCCTCGTTTGAAGAGTTAGAAAACCCAAATAGTAATTTAGCCACAGAGATTTATAGTGAAGATGGGATCCTTTTAGGAACCTGGTACAAAGAAAACCGTTCACAAACAGCCTATTCTGAACTTTCGCCCTACTTGACCGATGCCTTGATTGCCACAGAAGATGAGCGGTTTAGGAGCCATTCGGGTGTTGATTTTAAAGGGTTGGGACGGGTTTTTGTGAAGACTGTTTTATCAGGCGATCAAAGTTCCGGTGGCGGAAGTACTATCACCCAGCAATTAGCCAAAATGCTTTTCCCCCGCGAAGAATTCAGCAACCCCATTAAAAAAGTCATCCGTAAATTGCGTGAGTGGGTTATTGCCGTAAAACTGGAACGGAGCTATACCAAAGACGAGATTATTGCCATGTATTTCAATCAGTTCGACTTTTTGAACCTAGCCGTTGGCATCAAAACAGCCTCAACGGTTTATTTCAGTTGCACCCCAAAAGATCTGAAAATAGAGCAGGCCGCCCTATTGGTTGGAATGGCCAAAAATCCTTCACTGTTTAATCCCCTTCGACGTCCGGAACAAGCATTGCATCGGCGGAATGTGGTGCTGTTTCAAATGCTGCGGAATAATAAAATAACTCAGGCTGCGTATGATTCTCTTAAAATGATTCCTTTGGAACTCCGGTTTCAAAAGGTTGACCATAAAATGGGAACGGCCACTTATTTTAGAGAATATTTACGTACCGCACTAAACGCCACAAAACCAAATTCCGATAATTATAACAATCCGGCAAGTTTTAAAGAAGATTCCGTTGAATGGGAAACAAATCCATTGTATGGGTGGTGTAATAAAAATAAGAAACCCGATGGTACCCCTTACGATTTATATAAAGATGGAATACGCATCTATACTACAGTTAATTCAAAAATGCAACAATATGCCGAAGAGGCTATACACGACCATCTGAAATATAATTTGCAGGTTTCGTTTGATATTGAAAAATCAACTCAGGCAACCTCTCCATTTCTGAAGACCTTACCAACGAAGAGGTTAAGAGTATCATGACAACAGCCATGAAAAGGTCAGAGCGTTATCGGGTGTTAAAGAGCCAAAATATGCCTATGGATTCCATTCTTCTTAATTTTAAAACACGCACTGAAATGACTGTTTTTAGTTGGAATGGAGATATTGATACCATTATGACGCCAATGGATTCTATCCGGTATTACAAACATTTCTTGCTTTCGGGTTTTATGGCAATGGATCCTCATACCGGATATGTGAAGTCCTACGTAGGAGGAATTGATTACCGCCATTTTCAGTACGACCATGTGGTGCAAGCTAAACGGCAGATTGGGTCAACCTTTAAACCCTTTTTATATACGTTAGCCATGCGCGATGGCTATTCCCCGTGCCGGTTAGTTCCCAATGTACCCATCACTTTAACCGACCCTTCAACCGGTATTCCATGGACTCCAAAGGGCGGAGGACGCGAAGAGTATGAAAGGAAAATGGTTTCGCTTCGTTTTGGATTGAGCAAATCGCTAAACAATATTACTGCTTGGTTAATGGGACAGTTTGGCCCTGCTGCTGTTATTGATATTGCTAAAAATATGGGGGTTAAAAGTGAGATACCCGAAGTATTGTCGATAGCCCTTGGAACGGCTGATTTAACCCTTTATGAAATGGTTGGAGCCTACAGTACTTTCGCCAATAAAGGGGTTTATACTCAACCCATTTTTGTAACAAGGATTGAAGATAAAAACGGAAACTTGTTGGCCACCTTTTTGCCCACAAAAAATGAAGCGTTAAATGAAAAAACAGCCTACTTAATGATTGAAATGTTAAAGGGAGTTGTTAATAGGGGAACAGCCATACGCCTTAGGGGCGAATATTATAACATACATGCTGAAATAGCTGCAAAAACGGGTACTACGCAAAACCAATCCGATGGCTGGTTCATGGGCATTACACCCAATTTAGTTGCTGGTGTTTGGATCGGAGCCGAAGACCGTGCAGCCCATTTCGATGGTCTAACTTTAGGAGCAGGAGGTAACATGGCATTGCCAATTTGGGGCATTTTTATGAACAAAGTTTATAAAGATGGTACCTTAGGGGTAACCCAGGATGATTTGTTTGAAAAACCTGCTGACTATGCCGGAGATTTTGATTGTATTGATGTTCAGGATGGTACAAACTCAGATGAAACGGAAGTACCCGAAGAAATTATGTAATAAACAAAGGTATGGTTAAAGTAAATTTTAAGGTGCAGTTTATTTAAATTACAAATTTTCAATATTTTCTGAAGTTTATACCGATCGCCGCGCACGTAGGCTCCCCGCGATATGGTGCGGAATTTAACGTTTTATAGCTAAGCAGGGTGGGTTTGTGGGTATAAAACGCTAAATTCGGAAATCGCGGTGATTGTTACTCACAATTATTATATTTTTTGGTGTTCGTGAAAACGCCTTTGGCTAAGTTGGTTCTTTTCATCTAGGAAAAGAACGAAGAAAAAAATATTAATTGAGACTCTGTTTAATCTCATCCAAAGATAAATTTGTAGAGTGAGGTAATCTAATAAAAATTCTTCTATACTTTTTCCATGATGAAAAAGTAACAATCCCGATAGCTATCGGGACTAGACAAAACAATGCTTCCACCCGCTCTGCCAAACAGTAAGCCCCACGGCAAGGTAAATGAAACTCAATTTTTTGAATATTTCTCCCAGCAAAACATTTTAATGAAAAATTTCCGTTTCAAAACGCAAGCGCCCTAGCACTTGGGGCTAACCATTTGGCATTCACCCCACCGCCAACCCGCAGTTTTGTCAGGCCACCGCACCGTTCTTAGCTGACATTTGAGAAGGATAGCCTACATGAAATTTGACATGGAAATATTTAATAGGAAGGTAGATATTCTCAGTACCTCAAAAAAAAATTCTCCAAAGGTACCAGTACTAAGAAAATAGTTTAGCAAAAACTTGTTCTACTTTTTGCACCTCAACCACTTCAATACCTGAAGTTTTTGAGGTGTTGTTTTTTTGTGAGGGTACAAAAATACGTTTGTAACCCAATTTAGCTGCCTCAGCAATCCGTTGATCTAAACGCCCGGTAAGCCTTATTTCACCTGATAAACCCACTTCACCGGCAAAGCAGTTTCCCTTGGGTATTGGCCTATCAACATCGGATGAAAGAATAGCACAAATAACCGCTAAATCGATGGCCGTATCCGCTACTTTTAATCCCCCGGCAATATTCAAAAAAACATCTTTGGTTGAAAGTTTAAACCCTATCCGCTTTTCAAGCACCGCCAGCAACATATTTAACCGTTTGGTATCAAATCCGGTGGAAGTGCGTTGCGGGGTACCATATACTGCTGAACTAACCAATGCCTGTACTTCAATTAGGAAGGGACGCACTCCTTCAATAGTCGAACAAGTAGATATACCACTGTATGATTCCTGATGATGCGAAAGTAAAAACTCCGACGGATTCTCCACTTCGCGCAACCCACTTTGTAGCATTTCAAAAATTCCTATTTCAGAGGTTGATCCGAAACGGTTTTTATTTGCCCTAAGGATGCGGTACATAAAATGATTGTCGCCTTCAAACTGAAGCACCGTATCTACCACGTGCTCCAAAACTTTTGGCCCGGCCAATGACCCATCTTTAGTTATATGTCCCACCAAAATAACGGGTAAATTAGTCTCTTTGGCATAATGAAGCAACTGTGTGGCACTTTCGCGTATTTGCGTAACCGTTCCGGGCGATGATTCCACTTGTTCTGTTCGAAGGGTTTGAATGGAATCGATGATGAGCAAATCAGGAACTAGTTGCTTTGATTGATTGATAACCGCTTCGGTAAGAACCTCAGCTAAAAAATAGACCTTGTTTTTTGTTGAACCCAGCCTGTCGGCCCGCATTTTTATTTGTTCTGCACTTTCCTCACCCGACACATATAATGTTTTTCCACTGAACTGTTGAGCAATTTGAAGAAGTAAGGTGGACTTACCAATTCCCGGTTCACCACCTATTAATACCACCGCTCCAGGAACTAATCCACCTCCCAATACTCTATCAAATTCTTTACTTGATGTAGAAATTCGCTTACTGGCTGATTCCTTTATTTCATTAAGTAGAATGGGTTTGTTCCCAGTGGCAAAACTGCTGGTAAGTGCGGGGCTTTTAGTGGAAACCAATACTACTTCCTCGCTGTAAGTGTTCCACTCATTGCACGAAGGACAACGACCGATCCATTTTGAAGAATTCGCCCCACAATTTTGACATACGTAAATAGCTTTGGCTTTAGCCATAACTATTAACGTTTAGCCAATTCAATCCTTATATAGGCATATACTTTAACAGTATCACCCCAATTATTTCCGGATGGATCCACCGGATGATCTGTCTTTGTTAACTTTAAATAACTGTCGCTTAATTCATCAACCCAATATTTACCTCTTATATCTCCAGCAGCAGCATCGTAACCCCCATCACCAAAAATGGAAAATGTCTTTCCATCGATAGAATAAGTGTATTTTAGGGTATCCCCATAAAGAACACCATTATCGAGTGTAAATATCTCTATTGCACTACCGGAATAGAATCGCCAGTAGTTTTTAATTTCGGTTGGTTCCGTAAATGGAATTCGCTCCCAATCGCCAAGTAACTTATCTTGTTGGCTTCCGCGACAACTAAAAAGCAGGGCAATTAAGAGCAGCAAAAAGGTAATAAATGGTATCTTTTTCATTTTATGTGCTAATAAGTCTGTAGTTTACAAATGATTGAGGTAAAAATACTAATTTAAATTCAGGGTCAAAAAAAAATTACGCTAATCCACTTTTTTTTATGATGGCGGAAGATGAAAACCCTTCCACAAACGTTATGGTTTCCACTAATCCTCCTTTCTTTGTTACTACATCGTATCCAACAATATCTTCGGGTTTATAGTCCCCACCTTTAACCAACACATCGGGTTGAACCTGAGTAATTAAATTGTACGGAGTATCTTCACCGAAAATAACCACTGCATCAATAAAGGAAAAGCCGGCTAAAACCATTGAACGGGCCAATTCGTTGTTTATTGGCCTTCCTGTTCCTTTTAATCGGGTTACCGAATGGTCGGAATTCAGCCCAATTATAAGCTTTGTGCCCAAATCGGCGGCAGCAGCAAGATATTGCAAATGTCCCAAATGAAGCACATCAAAGCAACCATTGGTAAACACCAATTTTTCTTTTTTAAACCGCCAAAACGAAAGAAGCCGATCCAATTGATCCGGACTTACTTGTTTTAATTCCAGTTTTTCAATGGTTTTCATCCGTAAATAAATATTAGTTCGATGAATGTCAATTGTTTCGTACGAATGGAACACCCTATGTAAACTTACATACGTTTTTGTGCAGTTTCCTGCATGGGGGTTTCATGGGTCGTTTATTAAACGATAGAATTTGAGGCCGAATCAGGAAAAATAAACCTCGGTTTAAACGATTTTGCTTCTTCAAAATCCATGGTGGCATACGACATAATAATTACAATATCGCCAACTATCACTTTACGGGCAGCCGGTCCGTTTAAACAAATTGATCCGGAACCCCGCTCGCCTTTAATAACATACGTTTCAAATCGTTCACCGTTATTAATGTTTACAACCTGAACTTTTTCGTGCACAATAAGGTTTGCTGCATCCATAAGATCTTCGTCAATGGTAACACTGCCAACATAATGCAGGTTTGCTTCTGTTACTCTTACTTTATGAATTTTCGATTTGATTACTTCAATATTCATTATGCACGCATTTATTGCACAAAATTACAAATTAAAAACGATATTATCTATTAACCGAACATTACCAGCCCAAACAGCGATACATCCAACCTGCTTTTTCCCAATCTGGAGACTTTTTAATGAAGTTAACTTATTTTCATCAACAATATCAAAATACTCGACTTTCAAATACTCAGAGGTATTAATTTGCTCAACCACCCATGTTTTAATTTTTTCCAGAGGAAGTGTTTGAGCTTTTTCAACCGCAAGCAATAGCGTTTTGTGGATCAAAGGCGCCGCTTCTCTGTGTTGGGGAGTTAGCAATACATTACGTGAACTCATGGCTAAACCATCGGACTCTCTTATTATTGGACAAGCAACAATTTCGATGGGTAGCTTCATTTTTTCCACCATTTTTTTGATAATGGCCACTTGTTGAAAATCTTTCTGCCCGAAAAATGCTTTATCGGGTTGAACCAACTCAAAAAGTTTGCTAACAATTTGGGCTACTCCGTTAAAATGTCCGGGTCGATGCTCCCCTTCCATTAGGGAATCCATTCCATCAAATGAAAAAATTCGGTTATCCGTCTCAGGATACATTTCGTTTTCGCCGGGAGCAAAAACAACATCACAGCTTAACTGTTCTAGTTTTTCAATATCCAAAGCTATGTTTCGCGGGTAGTTTTTTAAGTCGTTCTTATCGTTAAATTGTGTTGGATTCACAAAGATGCTGGCAATTGTGATGTCACTACTTTTTTGCGAATACTCAATTAATGAAAGATGACCAACGTGCAATGCTCCCATGGTAGGAACAAATCCAATTCTTTTATGCTGACTTTTTATTTCTTCAATAAACGCGGTCAGCTCCTTCTTTGTGTAAAAAACTTGCATCATTCAATAGAAAAGCCCAAATAGGCTGCAAATGAAGTTTAAAAATGTATCATTTCAAAAAAAAAGGAGAAAAAAAGGATGAACTTCCCCACACATATGCGGACGTGTTTTTTGTTGGTCTATTTTACTTAACCTCCAAAGAGCAAGAAACCGAAATCCTATCAGGATGCTTATAACTCATCCCTTGACTATGCTACAAATCCCAGCCTGCAAGCCTGTTTCCATCGTCAGGAGTCCGTTAATCAATCCCGAATATTTGTATAAAGTCTCCCTCTTTTAATGGCTTATATATCATTGCATAAGAAGTATTCCATTTAATTTGTGCAATATTTTTACTACCTTTGCCCGGTTAAAATAATCACACAATAGATGGAAAAGAAGAAGATCTTGTTTATTTCTCAGGAAATTACCCCCTACCTGCCTGAAAGTGAAATTGCAAAGATAGGCAGAGAATTACCCCAAGGAATTCAAGAAAGAGGCAAAGAAATTAGGACATTTATGCCCCGGTTTGGCAGTATAAATGAGCGAAGGAACCAATTGCATGAAGTGATCCGTCTTTCAGGTATGAATCTTATCATTGACGATACCGACCACCCATTAATTATTAAGGTTGCTTCGATTCAAGCAGCACGCATGCAAGTTTATTTTATCGATAACGAAGACTATTTTCAACGAAAATACGTTTTGCAAGATAAAAATGATACTTTTTATAAAGACAATGACGAAAGAGCCATATTTTTTGCCAGAGGAGTGCTGGAAACCGTTCAAAAATTGCGTTGGTCGCCGGATATTATCCATTGCCATGGCTGGTTTACTGCATTAATTCCTCTTTATGTAAAAAAATCGTTTAAAGATAATCCCCTTTTTTCCGATGCAAAATTGGTTTATTCAATTTATGAGGATGGCTTTGACAAGGAATTAGATAAAAATTTTAAAACTAAACTTTTATACGATGGCATAACTAAAAAAGACGTTGAACTATTAGCCACTCCAAGTTTTGAGAATTTAACCAAACTTGCCGTTGATAATTCCGATGGTCTGATTATGGGTAGCCCTCAAATAAATACAACCATTGATAACTATGTTTCAGATAGCAAAAAGCCGGTACTTCCTTTCAATAACACCGACAATTACATTGATGCTTATGCTGCATTTTATGATGAACTTTTATCCTAGTAAAAACCACAAAATATCTTTATCTTGAATACTCCCGTTTCGCTAAAAACCTTCCAATGGGCAGGTTTTTTCTTTGTAAGCTTGTTATTATTTTCATGCACCGATGATTTGAATGATGTGGGTCTTGAAATTAGCCCAACAAACCAAGTATTTGTTTACCACGACACGTTGTCAACCATTCATGCTTATACTACCCAACTCGAAGAATTAATTCTAATTAATAAATCGTATTTAATGCTTGGTTACCTAGTGGATGAAAGAATTGGTGTTTTTCAAAATAATTTTATGGCCGAAGTGGCCACATTAGGGGAAAAGCCAGATTTTGGAACCAATCCGGTACCTGATTCAGTTATTCTTTTTCTGAAATATGTTTCGGCGTATGGCGATAAAACAACGCCACAAACCTTTGCCATGTATGAACTTAACACCAATTTACCGTTAGGAAATATTGATAGTTTACCAAACAACGATGCCATAATAAATCAATATTATGATGCCAACAAATTCTTAGGCAGCTATACTTTTACGCCCAAAGATACCATAACGGTTTTACGTTTTAAACTTCCTGAATTACTGGCACAAAAGCTTATGGATACCAGTAACTTTAAGTACTATGATACCGTTCCAAATTTTAGTTCAAATGTGTTTAGGGGAATCTATTTAATAGCGAAACCCTTGGTGAATGGAGGAGCAACTTGCAGTTTCAGTATCAGCGACTCCACTTTTATACAAATGTATTATCATAATGATGAAGATACTTTAAGTTATCCCTTTTTAATTAATTCCTCAACCGACAAATGCAATTTGTTTCAGCGGTCGTTCAATCCAAATATTAACCTTGTCCCTTATCAAACAGAACCTACTGAAGCCTTAGAGCAAGAACTGTGTTATGTTAAAAGTAATTATGGTTCCGATAACCGAATTGATATTACCGGACTTAAACAGTGGGCCGATTCAGGATATGTGGCAATAAATAAAGCGTATTTAACGGTTTATGCCGATTATACCGACACCATTGAAGAACAAACATTTCCAGGCATGAGCCTTGGGATATATAAACTGGGGGATGACTTTACAAAAAACATTATTTCGGATTATTACGATTCGAGTACCGGGCAAAGTGGAACGGCAGCGTACGATACAGCAACAAATGCCTATTACATTAAACTTACCCAGGAACTTTTTAATACCATGCAGGCACGAGAAGATACCTTAAGTTTGGTGTTTACCTCAACAAATGAAGCCACATCAGCGAACCGGATGATATTAAAAGGGTCTAAAAATGTTAAGAAACCCATATTAAAAATTACTTATACTAAACTAAACTAATATGTGCGGAATTGTTGGATATATTGGCGATAAAGAAGCATTCCCCATTCTGATAAAAGGACTAAAAAGGTTGGAATACCGGGGATACGATTCTGCCGGAGTAGCCCTACTCAATGGACAAACGCTATTATATAAACGCAAAGGTAAAGTATCCGATTTGGAGCAATTTATTGGATCAAAATCGGTTGCCGGAAATATTGGAATGGGTCATACCCGATGGGCAACACATGGTGAGCCCAATGATGTGAATGCGCACCCTCATGCATCGTTTCATGATAAATTTATTGTTATCCACAATGGAATTATTGAAAACTACTCCCCTTTAAAAGACAAACTTTTAAAGCAAGGGTATCAATTTAAAAGTGAAACCGATACCGAAGTATTGGCTAACCTAATAGAATATATTTACCTGTCGGATAAAATGACGGCTGAGTTAGCCGTTCGTTTAGCACTTTCAAAAGTTGTGGGAGCTTATGGCTTGGTAGTAATGTGTAAAGACGAACCCGATAAGCTAATAGCCGCCCGTAAAGGAAGCCCTTTGGTAATTGGTATCGGAAAAGGTGAATACTTTCTGGCCAGCGATGCCACTCCCATTGTAGAATACACAAAAAGTGTGATTTACATGAATGATGGTGATGTGGCGGTAATTATGAAAAATGAATTACAACTTAAAACTATAAACGACGAGGCTTTAATACCTAACATTCAGGAATTATCGCTCGACATTGGCGAAATTGATAAAATGGGATTCGACCATTTTATGCTGAAAGAAATTTACGAACAACCCAAAGCCATTACCGATACGTTTAGAGGTAGAATAACTCCTGACCATCAACACATTCATTTAGGTGGGTTACATGCCGTTTGGCCCGATCTTGAAAAAGCCCGGAGGATTATTATTATTGGCTGTGGCACCTCCTGGCATGCCGGATTGGTTGGAGAATATCTGTTTGAAGAATTCGCCCGTGTTCCGGTTGAAGTGGAGTATGGTTCAGAATTCCGATATCGGAAACCGATAATTTATAGCGACGATGTGGTGATTGCCATTAGCCAAAGCGGTGAAACAGCCGATACCTTGGCCGCTATTAAACTGGCAAAGCAAGCCGGTGCCAAGGTGCTGGGGATTTGTAATGTGGTTGGTAGCAGCATTCCCCGCGAAACCGATGCCGGAGTTTACACCCATGCCGGACCGGAAATTGGTGTGGCATCAACAAAAGCATTCTCGGCCCAAGTTACCGTTCTTACCATGATGGCTCTGAAATTAGCCCACAATAAATTTCAAATAAGCGATGACAAATACCATCAAATGATTAAAGAACTGTCGTTGATTCCTGAAAAAATTGAAAAAGCATTGGGTTCGAGCGAACATATTAAAGCCATATCGAAGCTTTATAAAGACCGGAACAACGCCCTTTATTTAGGTCGTGGATTCCTGTTTCCGGTAGCTTTAGAAGGTGCATTAAAACTAAAAGAAATTTCCTACATCCACGCTGAAGGATATCCGGCGGCTGAGATGAAGCACGGCCCTATTGCATTGATTGATGAAAATATGCCGGTGGTAGTAATTGCAACCAAAGACAGTTCCTACGAAAAAATTGTTTCAAACATTCAAGAGGTAAAAGCCCGGAACGGAATTGTTATTGCCGTAGTTACTGAAGGCGACAGTACTATTAAAAAAATGGCCAACCATGTGATTGAGGTTCCGGAAACTCCAGAATATCTGGCTTCTTTAATTTCAGTAGTACCTCTCCAATTGCTGTCGTATTATATTGCCGTAATGAGAGGCTGCAACGTAGATCAACCGAGGAACTTGGCCAAATCGGTAACTGTAGAATAGCAATTTTTGAAGTACTGAATGCATCATGTCGATAGAAGTAAAACAGGTAGTTAAACTATATGGCGAGCAAAGGGCACTGAACAACGTATCATTTGATGTTCAGTCAGGGGAAGTATTGGGATTTCTGGGCCCGAATGGTGCCGGTAAATCAACCCTCATGAAAATTATTACCGGTTTTATTCCACCCACTTCAGGAGAGGTATTTGTTGAAGGACTTGATACCGTGGAACATTCGATGGAGGTAAAAAAACTGATTGGTTATTTACCGGAGAATAACCCCCTGTATTTAGAAATGTATGTAAAAGAGTATCTGGAATACGTAGGTGGAATTTATCAGTTAAAACACATTAAAAAACGGGTTCAGGAAATGGTGGAACTTACCGGACTTTCCATTGAACAGCATAAAAAAATTGGAGCACTATCGAAAGGTTATCGCCAGCGGGTGGGACTGGCTCAAGCGCTTATTCATGACCCTAAAGTTCTCATACTTGATGAACCCACTTCCGGTTTAGACCCCAATCAGATTGTGGAGATACGGAATTTGATAACTTCCTTTGCCAAAGAAAAAACTATTTTGCTGTCAACCCATATTATGCAAGAGGTTAAAGCCATTTGTAACCGTATTATTATTATTAAAAACGGAGTTATTGTTGCCAACGACCTTACGGATAATATTCAACACGGATTGGATGCGGATACCCAAGTTGTATTGGTAGAGTTTAATATTGAACCAAACCTAACTGAACTGATTTCAATTACAGGGGTATTAAATGCAAGAAAAATAAAGGAACTGCATTGGGTAATTGAAGCTACTACGGAAAAAGACATCCGACAAGATGTTTTTAATTTTGCCGTTGAAAAGGGTTATTTGATTCTCTCCATGCAGCGAAAAGAGAAATCGCTGGAGGAAGTTTTTCAGGAGTTGACGAAAAATTAATTGACTCTATGTTGAGAATTAGGTTGGTGAATAAAAAAGGCTTCTTTTTCGAATTCTAAAGGTAAGTTTTAGTTTTCAATTTTTGACTGAAAGGCAATTAGCAATAGCATAGTCCCGATAGCTATCGGGAGCCCTATGAAATAATAGTGGAAGATACTCAGGCTGAAAGCCTGAAAGAAGAAAGCTATCAGGCTTTCAGCCTGACAAAATAATAATTACCATATACATAGGGCGTTGCCCCATAGCCGTCAGGCTTAAATGTGTAAGTTTAAGGAAATGAATGATATAATACGATTTAAAATACTCACCCCTCTTTCCCCTCTCTTTCAAGAGAGGGGAGGGTTTTCCAATTAAGCATTACTGCTTATTCGGAGCGCACCCCTCCATTTCAAGGGAGGGGCAGGGGTGGGTAGGTTTTTAATAGCTTGTCCTTATTTAATTGATAAACAATATTATATGAATGTTAGCCTGACGGCTATAAGGCGTTGCCCTATGCTGTTGATTAAAGGCTTTAACTTCGTTGAGATCGCTTCGCTAAGTTCAGCCTTAAAACAGGTAATCGTGTTTTCTATAAAAGAATTTCCCCAGAGAGTTATTCCCAGGGGGAAACGGTTGATCAAGATATCTGGTATATGTATTAAAAACTCAGCACTTCCTTGAGTTTTTTGTATCCTGCCAAGCTTACGTTAATTTTTTGGCCTTGTCCTAAAATAGCCAAATACGATGATTTTCCGTAAGGTTCCAGCCGTTTAACCTGATCGATACGGACAATAAATGAACGGTGCACCCGAACAAAATGGTTCGGGTCTAAATGGTTCTCGTAAAATCGCATGGTTTTCTCTTTCAGGTACCGGCTCTTTTCGGTATAAAGCATCACATAATCGTCTTTAGCCTCAATATATAGAATGTCTTCAACGGCAATCATGTGAATATCGCCCCCTTTTTTTACCACCACACGGAATAGGTTTTCAGGTTTTTCGTCCAATGCTTCCATTACCTGTTTTATTGGATCAGCCGGTTTATCGGTAATTGAATGTTCTACCTTGGTTCTTGCTTTTTCCAACGCCTGATTGAACCGTTCTTTTGAAAATGGTTTGAGCAGATAATCAACCGCATTCATTTCAAAGGCTTTAATCGCGTATTGGTCATAAGCGGTGGTAAAAATTATTTCAGGATGTTCCTCCAGCAATTCCAACATCTCAAAACCGGTAATTTTGGGCATTTGAACATCAAGGAAAACCAGGTCAGGTTTCAATTCTTTAATCCCCTTGATACCCGAAAAACCATCGGAAAACTCGCCAACAATTTCCACATCGACATGATGCTGTAAAAAGGCTTTTACAATTTCACGGGCTGGGGCCTCATCTTCAATGATTACTACTTTCATGGCGAATTAATTTACAGATTATTGGTATTTGTAAATGCAGGTTTATTGGGTAAAATCAATTGAACGGAAAAGTAATCCTTTGTCTTTACAATGGTAAACAAATCGTTCAATTGATAGATAATTTTCAAGCGCTCGGTTATATTTTTAATCCCGGTACCGGTACCTTTCCGGGAAACTGCTTCCGGATCGAAATTGTTGCCAACCGTAATTTTAATGGATTGGTCGGGAAGTTGTTCACATTCCACTACAACCGTTACCGGTTCCGTACTTTCGTAAACCCCATGTTTTATGGCGTCTTCAATCAGAGGTTGCAATATTAAAAAAGGAACTTTGTGATGGTAACAAGGCTCGCATATTTTCGTTACAAATACCAGTTTGTCGCCAAAACGTATTTTTTCAACAGCAATATATGCCTCCATATTTTCAATCTCCTGCTTAAAGGGTATTAAATTGGTTGGATCGTGGGCTAAGGAATATCGTAAAAAGCCCGAAAGGTTAATAATCATTTCATGCGCCTTTTCGGGATTGGTAATGGTTAAGGAACTGATGGAATTTAAACTATTGAATAAAAAGTGTGGGTTAATCTGCGATTTCAGGCTTTGTAATTCGGCCTCATTTATTTTTTCGCGTAACCTTGATTCCTGTAGCATATGCTCGCGCAAACTGAAGCCATATATGAGCAAGTAATACACCAATACAATGGAAAAATAAAAAAAGATTCCTGTATAAATCCTCCAGGGAATGCCGTCATCCACAAACTGAAGGTATTCCGGGTAATCTTGCAATAACTGCTTGCAAATAAAAACTCCCGAACTCACCCAAAATGCCAGTGTAAGCACCATAATACTCAGGTGATTGATGAGCAGCATGGAAATGGATTGCTTTTCCAGATCATTATAAAATACCGGATACCACAGCGCTACTCCCATTAAAGCAAACAAGGTGTTGAATACCAGTCCATCGATGCTTGCACTCCACCAATCGATTTTATAGAGCAAGATTAATGTGGCAATATGTAGCCCCAAAACCACAGTCCAAAAACCTGCATATATAAATATGTACTGTATCTTTTGTGCAATTGGGTGCTTCATGGATTATTTATAACGTTAAAACCATCCGAACCGAAAAGAAAGGTTTGCTCCAGGGCCACTAAAATCTTTGTTTGAAAGACCATTTATGCTGGTCAACCCTGTAACCACTTGATAATTTCCTCCCACTGCTATTCGGAAATAACGGGTAATGTTTATTTCCATTTCTACCGAAGGGGTTATAACAAAAGCATTATCATTCATTGCGTATTCATGATGATCATAATTCTGTGAAATACCTCCCCAACCTAATTTCAAGCCAGCAGAAGGATGAATGGCTGCATTACCTTTGAAAATATATCCCAACCAAAATCCACCATGTCCAAAATTGACACTGCTGTAATCAATGCTATCGAGGGTTACATTACGGTTGATGTAATTGCCCATTCCATAGCCACCAAACAAGATCGATTTGTTTAAAACAACACCCCCTCCACCTCCGGTACTGTATGAAAAATGACCGTCGAATGATGAAAAATTCATTTCAAATACCCCCATCCCACTAAAATTTACCTTTTCATTTCCAAAGATGGTCCGGAATTCGTCAGTCTTTTCTTGGGCAAATGTTAAAATGCTTAAAATAATACCCGCCAAACTCAAACTTAATTTTTTCTTAATTTATCGTTTTTGGATTAATTCATAAGTCTAAGAGATGGTTTGCCTTGTTTAATTGTTGCGTTTAACTTAAAAACTCTTGATTTCGCCTCCACCAAAAATGGCCGCCCCTTTAATGATAAGTCTTTTCGACGAAGTATTTCCGCTCTGCTTGTAAACCTTCCGTTTATCGGTAAAACCCCCCATAACCGATGTTACCTGAACCTGCACATCCCACTCGGGTTTTACAATAATGGTGGCTCCCCCAAAAATGCAGGCCAATTCAATAACGGCGCCTTCTTCGCATAAATCGGCATCAGTAAGATCCAGTTCAACTCCCCCAAATATAGCGGTAATATTCCCTCCTTTAAGGTTTTGGCTGGAAATTACGCGTTTGCCTCCACCAAAGATAGCCACTTCATCAATGCGGTCGTCGCTACCTAATGTTTCCGATGAGGTATTAAAAATATGAGGCTTTTTTAAGTTCTTGGTTTTAAATACTATAAAAATCCCAATTAAAATAAGTACCAAAGGCCAAATAAGTTGTCGGGTTTCAAACGGGATTTGGATTATTTCAGGCAAAAGAAATGCCGTACCCACCAATATTAAAATAATACCGGGAAACCGCGCGTGATTCCGGAATACATTGATTACCCCGATAAAAATCAAAAGCATCTGCCAGCTAATAATGATATTTCTCCAATACTCTGGAATAATATTCATTCGATCGAATAAAAAAACCAATCCCAATCCAATCAGGAAAATTCCAATAAAAGGAACCCCATCGGGTTTGGAACAGTAAGGTTTGTTCGAGAATTTTTCGTTTTTTGAGAAGTCCATAATTATAATTTTTAAATCGTTATTGTTTCCAGATAAATTGCGAACCAAAAGTAGGGTAAGCTTATAGTATCAACAAAAAGGAATCGGTAAATGCACCGTTTTTTTCGGTAAAAGGTTTAAAATTCGATTTTGTTTTCTGCATTAAAGATAAAGTATTATATTTGCACCCTGTTTGTGGAAAGATTTGAACGGATTGCAACCACGGAAAAAAATGCTAAAATTGTATTGCTTCCTACATAACATTCTCAGTCTTTCCCTGTTATATTTTACAATTCAAATTTTTAATTATGGCATATCTATTTACTTCCGAGTCGGTACCTGAGGGTCATCCTGATAAAGTAGCCGATCAAATTTCTGATGCATTATTGGATAATTTTTTGGCTTTTGATTCCAATTCAAAAGTAGCTTGTGAAACATTGGTTACCACCGGACAAGTAGTTTTGGCTGGTGAAGTCCGTTCCCAAACTTATGTTGATGTACATGAAGTGGCCCGCAAAGTTATTAACCGGATTGGTTACACCAAAGGGGAATACCGCTTTGAAGGCGATTCCTGCGGAGTACTTTCGGCCATTCATGAGCAATCGGCTGATATTAACCGGGGAGTGGACCGCGAAGACCGCATGAACCAAGGAGCTGGCGACCAAGGTATGATGTTTGGCTACGCTTGCCGCGAAACCGACGATTACATGCCTATTGCATTGGAGTTATCGCACCGATTGTTGATGGAGCTGGCTGTTATCCGCCGCGAAGGGAAAGTAATGACTTACCTGCGCCCCGATGCAAAAAGCCAAGTTACCATTGAATACGGCGAAAACAACTTACCAAAACGGGTACACACCATTGTAGTATCAACCCAGCACGATGAGTTTGATAAAGACGAACCCATGTTGGCAAAAATTAAAGAAGATGTCCGTACCATCTTAATTCCCCGCACTAAAGCAATGCTTTCGGCAAGGGTTCAAAGTCTTTTCGACGATAATTTTATATTGCATGTTAACCCAACCGGAAAGTTTGTTATTGGCGGTCCTCACGGTGATACCGGTTTAACCGGACGTAAAATTATTGTGGATACGTACGGTGGCAAAGGAGCTCATGGAGGCGGTGCTTTCTCAGGGAAAGACCCATCGAAGGTTGACCGTTCGGCAGCGTATGCCGCACGCCATATTGCCAAAAACATGGTGGCAGCCGGAGTTGCTGATGAGGTTTTGGTACAAATTGCCTACGCCATTGGTGTTGCCAAACCGGTAGGGGTTTTTGTGAATACTTATGGAACTTCCAATTTAAATTTGAACGACGGACAAATTGCTCAAAAGATTGAGGCCATATTCGACCTTCGCCCTGCAGCTATTGAAGACCGTTTGAAACTGCGCAATCCAATTTATGAGGAGACTGCCGCTTATGGACACATGGGAAGAACTCCCCGTAAAGTGAAAAAAGTGTTTGAATCGCCTTACTCCGGGAAAAAAGAGTTCGAAGTGGAACTATTTACCTGGGAAAAATTAGATTATGTTGATGTACTTAAAAAAAGCTTAGGTATCTAACCTCAACAATACAATCTTACAAAAAGGCTGCTCTGTGAGTGGCCTTTTTTATTGTTATTTACCGACCATAAATGAGCTCATTACTAATGCTATCAGGTAGAAAATAGTTTTTAATTATTCCAATTTTCGGGTTGTTTATCAAATAAATCCCCTTTTCCATTATCAAATGGCGCCAATAACTGTTTTGATGTAGTATTTTTGGGGAAAAGGGAATACAAAATGGACCTATACAAATGGTATGCTGTTTATACGCGTTCACGCCAAGAAAAAAAAGTAGCTGAACACCTGCAAAAATATGGGTACACCGTTTACTTACCATTAATAAAAACAATACGTCAATGGAGCGACCGCAAGCAAAAAGTGGAAATACCATTGATATCGTCCTACGTGTTTGTTAATGTTTCAGAAAGGGATTATTATAGCATTTTGAATACACCGGGCGTAGTAAAATATGTAACGTTTGATGGAAAAGCAGCTCCCATTCCTGAAAATCAGATACTAGCCATGAAAATGGCGGTAGATAATAACTTGGAAATTGAAATTACCAATGAAACCATTGAACCTGGTGACATGGTTAAAGTGGTTTCGGGACCAATAAAAGGAGCTGAAGGTGAACTAATCCGGTTGGTGCATAAAAGAAATTTTTTAATCCGGTTGAACAATATTGGTTTTTCTCTGCTGTTAGAAGTAAATGCGGGCGATGTAATTAAATTATAGTTTCTTTACATAATTAGATAACCTGCTCACCCAAATGGGACTGAGGGGGCGAAGCCATGAATACGAAGCCAGTTAGCAGAAATCAGAGATTAGAGTTTAGAGATTGGAAGTTAGAATACCGAAGACCGAAGTCGGAAATCAGAAGTTAGAAGTCGGAAGCGAGAAACCAGCTACCAGTAACTAGCATCCAGTAACCAGTGACCAGCTACCAGCTACCAGCATCCAGCATCCAGTAACCAGCTACCAGCATCCAGCCACTGGAATCTCAGTATCACAAAAAAAACGAGAAACACCTTCAAATTAGAATAACCATTCACAAATTAACTTCTATTGAATCTAAATTACCAATTTTGGTCAGTATAGTGTAAATAATGATTAAAAAAGTAATTTTTAAACTTTCGGTTTCAGAAGTAATAAAAAGGATTACAATGAGAGCCGCTGAGGCACAATGAGACGCACTGAGCAAAAATAGAAAAGTTTAAATTTTTGTCAAAAAAAATTTATTTATGAATAACGATTAGCAATTTTTTATTTTAGAAGTAAAAAAATAAACGAAAGCCCCCACTTGGTGTTTGTGGCTGATAACACCAAAATTGCCAACTTAATTGGCTGGAAACCCAATGTGGGTGCAAAACAAGGGTTAGTTAGAATGTTGGAGTGGTTAAACACCTAAGAAATATAGCTTATACCCATAAAAATAACTGAAAAATAAGTATATTTAAGCTTATAACCCTAAATTGCAATAAATAAATTATATTTTTACGGTTATAATCCTAAAACACCGATGATAAACAGAGAATTATATCTAAAAAAACTAAAGGAGTTTATTGATAAGCCCTTTATCAAAGTTATTACAGGTATTAGACGTTCTGGTAAATCGGCGCTATTAATGTTGCTAAAAGAAGAGCTACTAAAACGGGGTATTAAAGAACAAAATATTATTTATTTGAATTTTGAAAGTTTTGAGTTTTCTGAAATTCTGGTAGCAAAAGAGCTATATGCTTATGTTAAAGTAAAAATACGAAACGATGAAAAACATTATGTTTTGCTCGACGAAATTCAGGAGGTTCAGAATTGGGAAAAAGCCATAAATTCTTTTGCAGTTGATTTTAATGTAGATATTTATATTACAGGATCAAATTCAAAACTATTGTCGGGCGAATTGGCTACCTATTTAGCCGGCAGGTATGTTGAATTTCCAATTTACACCTTGTCGTTCAAGGAAATGTTGTTGTTTAAAGCAGAGCAACCCAATTTTGAACCTGCTACTTTTTACAGCAATTTCGAAACATTTTTACGTTTGGGTGGGTTTCCGGCCATCCATAACACTTCATACTCAAGCGAATCGGCATATCAGATAGTACATGATATTTACTCGTCGGTTATTCTACGCGATGTGGTGCAACGTAACAAGATACGCGATATTGAATTACTGGAAAGAGTGGTTAAATACGTTTTTGATAACATTGGAAATAAATTTTCAGCAAAAAATGTGGCCGATTATTTTAAAAGTCAGAACCGAAAGTTAGATTTGAATACGGTATATAATTACCTGAATGCCTTGGAAAGTGCCTTTATTATCTATCGAATTCCACGGTACGATATAAAAGGGAAGGAAATACTCAAAACAAATGAGAAATATTTTATTGGCGACCAATCATTATTGTATGCGGTAATGGGTTATAATGGACGATTTATTTCAGGCATACTCGAGAATATCGTAATGCTTGAACTAAAACGCAGGGGGTATGAGGTTTATGTAGGTAAGCTCGACCATACCGAGGTGGATTTTGTTGCTGAGCAGGCCAATAAAAAAATATACATACAAGTAAGTTATAAAATGACCGAAAAAGCAACTATGGAGCGTGAATATAAACCCCTTTTGGATATTAAAGATAATTACCCAAAGTATATACTTACCATGGATGAACATGGGCATAACACCTTTGAAGGAATTGAACACCTGCATATAGCCGACTTTTTATTAATGGAAGAATTTTAGGTATATAAATGATGAATTTGGATATCGTACAAAATAAGCAAAAAAAACACACCCGAGGACTCAGGACAAGTTGTGATACCCTGTGAAACAAAAACATTATGGGAATAAATACCAAAACACGAAAGCTTTTACTTGTAAATGAAAAAAGCATAGTATCTTTATTTTACTCACTGCGTTTGCCCCACTACAGAAAAAATTCACAACGAGGTATTAAGTTTTCCCATAAGCCCGGTAATGACTGATGAAGAGGTAAAAAAAGTAGCGGAGGTGTTGAATAATTACACGGTGTAAAAGAAAAACACTGTGAAACACTATGAAAGTTTACTGTGATACTCTGTGTACCCAAAAAGAATAACACCGTGAAACCATGTGAAACAAAAAACACACCATGAAACACACAGAAAATCAAAATAATCATTCACAAACCAGCTTCTATTGAATATAAATGACTATATTTGTTCAGTATAGTAAAAATAATGATTAAAAAAGTAATATTTCAACAAAAACAAGAACGTGATAATTTGATAGCGCAGGAATACATCCCACGCTTAAACAATTTATCTGCAACCAATTATTTATCAACCTCTTTAATAAAGTTGATTACAGGGCCGAGGCGCGCCGGAAAATCAGTTTTGGCCTTGCAATTGCTTAACAAAACAAATTTTGCTTACCTTAATTTTGATGATGATTTATTGCTTAAAAATTTTGATGAAAACTCAGTAGTAGAAACCTTGAACGAGATATATGCGGGGTATGAATACTTACTTTTAGACGAAATACAGAATTTACCCAATTGGGAACTTTGGGTAAATAAATTATATCGCAGGGGTGTAAATTTAGTTATAACGGGTTCAAATGCCAAACTTCTTTCCAGCGAAATGGCTACTTCGCTTACCGGAAGATACATTCAATTGGCCGTTTTTCCGTTTAGCTTTAAGGAGTTTATTAACTATTTTAGGGTTGATCATTCGCAAGTGGAACTATCACCACAAGCCAAAGGTTTGGTTTTAAATAATCTTAATAATTATATTACCAATGGTGGTTTTCCCGAGGTGGTATGCAATCCTTCGGTTTTAAAAAACTATTTGTCGTCTCTTTTTGATTCTGTGTTGCTCAAAGATATAATGAAGCGGTTTAAAATAAGGCAAACACAACAACTTTACCAATTGGCAAATTATTTGTTAGCCAACTATTGTAATTTATACTCTTACAATCAATTAAAAGCCGATTTGAACTTAAGTAGTGTGACCACCACGCAAAAATTTGTGGGGTATCTCGAAGAACCCTACCTGTTTTTGAATTTAACACGTTACAATAAAAAAATAAAACTGCAACAAAAGTCCTCTAAGAAAACCTATATCATCGACAATGGTTTTATACGGGCACGTTCGTTCGAAATTTCACCAAATTACGGCAGGTTGTTGGAGAATGCCATTTTTATTGAACTCCTGCGCCTTGGATATCGTACCGAACAAGATATTTTTTATTATAGAACACGTAATGACAAAGAAATTGATTTTATATGCCGTAAAGGGCACACTGTTGAACATCTTATACAGGTGTGTTACGATATTTCGAATGTTAAAACCTTAAAACGTGAAATTGATGCATTGATTGAAGCAGCATTGGAACTTAATTGCAGTAAATTATATCTTATAACATGGGATAGAGATGAAACGTTGGTGCAACACAATTGCATCATTATAATATACCCGGCGTGGAAATGGTTGCTACAAATTCGTGGATAAAAAAATAAATTTACGAATAACGACCTTTGATTTGAAAAGTAAAAAAAAAATACTGCCAAAACAAAGGAATAAAAATCGTTATTAAAAAAAACATTATTCCCTCTCTCTCCACGGCGGAAAAGGCTGAGGGGATTAAAAAAACACGGCGGAACCCCGTGTGCCAAAAAACCATACCACCCCAAAAACAGTTATAACAAAACAGCATTACACCCAACCGCCCCGCTCCCGCACGATTATATCGTGTGGTGTGAAAAACAATTTTAATTTATTTGTTACTTTTGATGGCTGCCACAGCAAGCCCATTGTGGCTGCAAAACAAGGTTTAATTAGAATGTTGGAAGGGTTGAACATTAATATACATTACTAAATTAAAATTGTGATTATAAAAGAAAGTCAACATATTGAGTTTAAGCTGAATTGGAGAGAGGACTTCTTAAAAAACGTCTGTGCATTTGCTAATTCCGAAGGAGGCATTCTATTTATTGGCATAAACGATAAAGCGATACCGATTGGTGTTGAAAATGCAACTAAATTACTCGAAACATTGCCTAATATTATCAATCAAAAAACAGGTATTATTCCTTTGATAGCCACTGAGAAAATTGATGATAAACTAATTCTAAAAATAACCGTTCATCCTTCATCGGTACCTATTTCATATAATGGGCATTATTTCTTGCTCAGCGGAAGCGTAGTTTTGGAATTAGAGGGGCGTGAACTTAGCGATTTTCTATTGAAAAAAAGTGGTATAACTTGGGATGCTTTACAAACGAATTCATTGTGGGAGTTTGAACCCGATTTGACAGCTTTTGAACTCTTTAAAAAACTCTCGTTTGACAGATTACCTTATGCGAGAGATGAAAAAGATATGACAGTATTGTTAAAAAAATTGAATTTATTTGCCCCAAAATCAGTATGTACCAATGCGGCCTTTCTGTTATTTGATAAAAATCCGCAACGCCTTTTTCCACAAGCGGTTATTAAAATAGGGCGTTTTTTAAATGACGCCGATATTGTTTCGTCCGATATTGTTGCGGGGAACTTGTTTCAACAAGCCGAAAATACATTAGCCATTTTAAAAACAAAATACCTGCTAAGCCCCATTACTTATGAAGGAATTCACCGACGCGAAAAATTGGAATATCCTTATGAAGCGTTACGTGAAGCCATTTTTAATGCCCTTATCCATCGCGATTACAACACCACTTCGGCCATTTTAATAAAAATATACAACAACAGCCTTAGCATATCAAACGAAGGTAAACTGCCCCCCGAAATTACCCTCGACGATTTAAAGCGCGAACATTTATCAAAACCCCGAAACAAATTGTTAGCCGACATTTTTTACAAAGCTGGTTTTATTGAAAGCTGGGGAAGAGGTACCCTTAAAATTGTGGGGGAGTGTAAAAAGGCAAATATTCCGGAACCCAATTTTTATGAAGAACATGGTGTAGTAAAAGTTGTTTTTGAGTTAGCCGGTGCTCATATCACCACGCAAAATGAGGGATTAAATGAGGGATTAAATGAGGGATTAAATTAGGGATTAAATGAGGGATTAAATGAGGGATTAAAAACCTTGATCGAAGTTATTCGTTCACACCCAGGGATACAAGCGAAAGACTTACCGATATTGTTGAATAATAGACCAATTAAAACTATCGAAAGGCAATTAAGCATTTTAATAAAAAGTAACCATATAATACGTAGAGGAAGCAAAAAAACGGGAGGTTATTTTATCGTTGGGGAATAAACCAGCTACCAGCTACCAGAGATTAGAAGTTAGAAGCGAGAAACCAGAAACCAGCTACCAGCATCCAGCATCCAGCAACCAATTACTCATTACTCATTGCTAATTACTAATTGTCACCTATCTTTACCCAAAATATTACAAAAAATATTACAAAGCATGCCTTTTGAAGCACACATAATTGAACTCCCCAAAATACTCGACAACCGCGGGAACCTTACCTTTATTGAAGGCGAAAACCACATACCCTTCAAAATTGAACGTACCTACTGGATTTACGATGTGCCGGGAGGCGAAAAGCGCGGAGGACATGCCTATAAAGAGTTAAATGAACTTATTGTCGCCCTTTCGGGTAGTTTTGATGTGGTATTAGACGATGGCCGCGAAAAACGCACCTTCTCCCTCAACCGCTCTTATTATGGATTGTATGTGCCCAAAATGATTTGGCGACAAGTAGAGAATTTTTCCACCAATTCATTAGCACTCATTTTAGCCTCGGGTGCTTACGATGCCTCAGATTACATCCGCGATTACGAACAATTTAATAAGATGGTAAAATGAATTGCCTTTAATATTGGATGAAATACATGGTCTCAATATTAAAAGATATTAGTCATTAATGCCTGATATTAGTCACTATTAATCCTTATTAACTGATATTTTTCTATATTTATGCCTATAATTTTTTGAATAAATGATGCGTTATTAACCCATTTAGGCCAAACCTTAAGGACATCAAATAAATTAGAACTGAAAAAGTGACCTATACATTTCAAACTCAAGTAGAATAAAAAATGCAACCCTCACAAATCCAACAACTCATCCACCAGGGCGAAGGTTTAACGGTTGAGTTTAAAACTGCACAGCACGAATTGCCTCAAAGCATTTTCGAAACGGTATGTGCTTTTTTAAATCGCTTGGGGGGTTCTTTGTTGCTGGGTGTTAAGGATAATGGCGAGGTTGTGGGAGTCGAAAACCAATATGTTGAAAAAATCAAAAAAGAATTGGCTAATGCGTTGAATAATCCCCAAATCCTTAATCCACCCATTTACATTATTCCTAACGTAATTGAAATAGAAGGAAAAACAGTTCTTTTTATTCCTGTTCACGAAAGTTCACAAGTGCATAATACCCGTGGAAAAATTTTTGACCGCAATGAAGATGGCGATTACAATATAAGTTCACATACGAACTTAGTGGCAAGCATGTATATTCGTAAACAAACTACTTTTACCGAAAATAAAATTTATCCCTTTGCTACTATCAATGAGCTACGCACCGACATTATAAGCCGTGCAAGGCAAATGGCTGTAAACCGGCAACCGGCTCATGCATGGGAGAGTTTGAACGATATGGAATTGCTCCGTAGTGTACAGCTTTATCAAACCGATTATTCTACGGGTAAAGAAGGATTAACCCTTGCAGCTATTTTATTATTTGGCAGGGATGAAGTAATACAATCCGTTTTACCCTTCCATAAAACTGATGCTATTTGCCGAATTCAAAATTTAGATAGGTATGATGACCGGGATGATATCCGCACCAATTTGATTGAAAGTTATGATCGATTAATGCGTTTTGTTGAAAAGCATCTGTCGGACAAGTTTGTTTTAAAAGATGATATACGCATTAGTGTACGTAACCTTATTTTTAGGGAAATAATTGCTAATACCTTAATTCATAGGGAGTACACCAATCCTTACCCGGCAAAACTACTAATTGAGCAGCACTCAGTAAAAACCGAAAATGCAAATAAAGCCCATGGAGGTCTTGAGCTTGAACCCGAAACGTTTTCGCCCTTTCCCAAAAACCCGGTTATAGCACGGGTGTTTAAAGAAATTGGACGTGCTGACGAATTAGGTTCAGGAGTTCGGAATATTTACAGGTATTACAACCTTTATTCAGTGCATAAACCTTTACTTCATGAAGAAGATGTATTTAAATGTACGGTATTTATTGATGATGAAAATTTTGATATTTTAAATCATACTGATAATGTCCCCGATGTCCCCGATAATGTCCCCGATGTCCCCGATAATGTCCCCGATAAGCGATTGGAGTTAATAATGGGGTTAATAAAACAGAACAACAAAGTTTTATTACAAGAAATTGCCGAACAACTTAACGTGACGAAGAGGACTGTTAGACGTGATATAGAAAAACTGAAGTTGGATAATAAACTTAAAAGAGTCGGTAGTGAAAAGGGTGGCTATTGGCAAATAATGGAAGGACTGTAACCCATGAAAAAAACCACCGTTTACGATTGCTCCATAATGGAACTCCCTAAAATACACAACCGGGCAGGGAACATTACCCCCATTAATGGATTGGAAAACCTGCCCTTTGAAATAAAACGGGTATATTACCTGTACGATGTGCCGGGAGGAGAAGAGCGGGGATGGCATGCCCACAAAGAGCTGCAGCAGTTTATTATTGCGGCCAGTGGCTCTTTGATGTAATTATTTTGGTGGCTTATTGGGTAAAATCACAATAAGAGCCTCATGTTCGTTTTTAGCATCATCATTTTATTGCTTACTTTGGCTAAAATCTCAACCATTTTTTATGAATCAAAGTGAAATAATATTGTACCAGCCCGATAATACTTTTGCCCAATTTGAAGTCCGAATTGAGGATGACACCGTTTGGCTAACTCAAGTTCAAATTGTTACCCTATTTTCTAACAGTAAGGCAAATGTAAGTGAGCATATTAAGCTAATTTATCAATCAAAAGAATTAGAAGCAGAAGCAACTGTTCGGAAAATGCGAACAGTTCAAATTGAAGGAAATAGAATGTTACACCATGATTAGGAATATATTTATTATTTTTGTTTGAATATAATTAATTGATAAAATGGCCGATCATACACCCGAAATAAAGTCATTTATAAATAAACACGCTGATCTTTTTTGGTACACCCCAGCCAATAAAAAGGAGAATATCAGTGACGAGTTGCTTGTTGAGACCATATTGAATTATGGCGATAAGCGAGCTGTTATTGAACTTATTGGTTTTATGGGCATTGGTAGGGTTGCTCAAATCTTTAGAAAAGCTACTCAATTTGATATCCGTACAAAAGGAAATTATCAGGAACTCACGATTAATTATTTCACATATCTTTTTGCAAAGTATGTATAACAATATTTTAAATGAAAGGCAAAATGAATTATTGCCTTTTCTTAATAAATTTAAACGAACTTATTTTTTAGTTGGGGGTACATCAATTGCTTTGTATATTGGCCACCGGAGATCTGTTGATTTTGGCCTGTTTACCTATGGAAAAATAAATAAACAAAGAATTAAAGCAGCATTATTGGAAGTGCCGTTTAAGAAAACCATTCTGTTTGAAGATGTAGATCAACTACATTTTATTATAAATGAAGTGCAGTATATTCTTGGATAAATAATTTGCTTATACTAATTAAAGGAAATAGGCATATAACAACCAGTAAAATAGCTGAAATATTGAATGTTAGCAAAAGCACCGTAATATGTGACTTGAATAAACTAAAGAAAAAAGGGATAATACAACGTATTGGCCCCGAAAAGGGAGGCTATTGGCAAATAAAGGAAGGACTGTAACCCATGAAAAAAACCACCGTTTACGATTGCTCCGTAATTGAACTCCCAAAAATTCACAACCGGGCAGGCAACATTACCCCTATTAATGGATTGGAAAACATACCCTTTGAAATAAAATGGGTTTATTCCCTGTACGATGTGCCGGGAGGGGAAGAATAGCGGATACCCAACACCTCGGAAAGCAAGCAAAATATTCTCAATCCATCAAAATTTTGTTTCTTTGTACAAGCCAATTAATAATTCTAGTTAAAAACCAGATTAATTTGACCTATCAAAAAAAAATATTAGAGTTAATCGCCCAAGGAGAAAATGAAAAGGTAGAGTTCAAAACTTCGTTTAATGATGAAGTTGTTGAAACACTGGTTGCTTTTTCTAATTCGCAAGGGGGCAGTATTTATTTAGGTGTTGCTGATAATGGGGAAATTAAAGGACTTTATTTGGGAAATGAAACCATACAAAATTGGATAAACGAAATAAAAAATAAGACTATACCGGCAATAATATCCGATATTGAATTACAAATAATTAATAAACAAACTATTGCAATTATAAGAGTTATTGAATACCCTATAAAGCCCATTTCATTTAAAGGGAAATATTTTAAAAGAGTAGCTAATTCCAACCACTTAATGAGCATTGATGAAATCGCAAATGAACATCTTAAAACATTAAATGCCAGTTGGGATTATTATACTGATCCAAACCATGATGTAAACCATATATCATTAACTAAAGTAGAACTCCTTCTAAAAAAAATTGCACAACAAACCCAAAGTAGAGAGGCCTTATCCCCCATCGAATTTCTTACTAAAATGGAAATAGTGCGCAATGGTAAATTAACCTTTGGTGGATACCTTCTTTTTGCCAACGATTACTGTCTAATAAGCGATTTGCAAGTAGGTCGATTCAAGAGCGAAACAACTATTATTATTCAATTTCGTTGCATACCGATTTATTTACCCAAGTAGATGAAATACTGGGGTTTATTAAAAAGCATTTAATGGTTGAATACATAATTACTGGCGAACCTCAACGTACCGAACGTTTTGATTATCCATTAGATGCCATCCGCGAGATTGTAATTAATATGGTCGTTCACCGCGATTACCGGCAAAGTTCAGCTAGTATTATTAAAATTTTTGACGACCGTATTGAGTTTACTAACCCAGGAAACTTATATGGAGGCATCACCATGGAAGATTTGCTATCGGGAAATTACGCTTCACGGACAACGAATAAACTTATTGCTAAAACTTTTAAGGAAATTGGCTTGATTGAACGGTATGGGTCCGGAATTTATAGAGTACGGAAAATTTGCAAAGAATACGGGATAAAAGAACCTCATTTTCAAGAACTTTCACAAGGTTTTTCAGTAACCCTGTTTAAAGAAAAGGTCGGGGAAAAGGTCGGGGAAAAGGTCGGGGAAAAGGTCGGGGAAAACTTATCGGCAAATCAAACCCTCATTATTAAGTATATGATTGAAAACAACACCATATCGGCACCTCAACTAGCTCAAAAAGTGGGTATTTCGCCTCGAAAAATTGAGGAGAACATAAAAAAATTAAAAGATTTGGGTATTATTGTACGCCATGGCGCTGCAAAAGGAGGCCATTGGCAAATAAAGGAAGGAATGTAACCCATGAAAAAAACCACCGTTTATAATGGCGGATAGAGCTGGCTAGTTGGAAGCTGGAAGACAGAAATTAGAAGTTGGAAGCTGGAATACCGAAGCTGGAAGTCAGAAGACCGAAGTTGGAAGATTGAAGTTAGAAGCGAGAAACCAGCATCCAGTAACCAATTACTCATTGCTAATTACTAATTGCCAATTGCTAATTGTAACCTATCTTTACCCAAAATTTTACAAAACATGCCTTTTAAAGCACACATAATTGAACTCCCAAAAATACTCGACAACCGCGGGAACCTTACCTTTATTGAGGGTGAAAACCACATACCCTTTAAAATTGAACGTACCTACTGGATTTACGAGATTCCGGTCGGGAAAAAGCGCGGAGGACATGCCCATAAGTAGTTAAATGAACTAATATGAATATTAATATACCTCAAATATTAGAAAAGGGTGAAGGAATTTCGGTTGAGTTTAAAAGAGCCAACTCAAAACTTCCCGATTCGTTATTTGAAACCATTTGTGCTTTTCTTAACCGCAATGGAGGTACTATTTTATTAGGGGTTGACGATGATAAAACCTTATGGGATATTGATCCCAAAATAGCTGATACTTTGTGTAAAAATATTAGCAATCTCAGCAACAATCCACAATAACTTTTTCCTTCTTTTTTGCTCGAAACCAATGTGATTGAATATAAAGGGAAAACACTCATTTTCATTTATGTACCCGTGTCATCGCAAGTACACCGGTGTAATGGTAAAGTTTTCGATAGAAGTACCGATGGTGATTTTGAACTTAAAAATGATGAGCAAATTAAAAGCTTATACATCCGTAAAAATTCACTCTATACCGAGAATTTAATCTATCCCTTTCTTACTCAAACCGATTTTGTTCCTGGCCTGGTTGATAGGGTTCGTAAGATTATTAAAATTAACAGACCCGATCATCCTTGGAATGAACTTTCAGACAACGATTTTTTTCGTACTGCCGGTTTATTCCGGCACGATTTTGCCTCCGGTTCTGAGGGGTTCACTTTAGCAGCTCTTTTGTTATTTGGCAAAGATGAAGCCATTCAAAGTGCCATACCTCACTATAAAATTGATGCTCTGGTTCGAAAAGTAGATACGGACCGATACGATGACCGCGAAAATATTCGTTGTAATATTGTTGAAGCGTATGACAAACTTATGGGATTTGTAGCAAAGCATCTGCCCGATAAGTTTTACCTGCAAGGTGACCAGCGTATTTCGTTGCGCGACAAAATATTCCGTGAAATCGTGGCCAATATGCTTATTCACCGCGAATATACAAACGCCTTTCCATCATCCTTTGTTATTTATAACAGGTATGTTGAAACAAAAAATGCTAATATTCCTCATTTTTATGGGCAATTGCTTCCAAATAATTTTGAACCCTTTCCAAAAAATCCGCATTTAGCCCAATTGTTTACCCAATTAGGACGTTCGGAGGAGTTGGGTACGGGTTTAAGAAATGTTTACAAGTATTCAAAAGCATATTCGGGAAGCGAAAATATTAGTTTTATTGAAGATAATACTTTTGTTGTTAATGTGCCATTAACAATGGATGCACATAATGATACCGATAATGATACCGATAATGATACCGATAATGTTACAGATAATGTTACAGATAATGTTACAGATAATGTTACAGATAATGTTATAGATAATGTTACAGATAATGTTACAGAAGGACGAATCAATAAAATTTTATCACTAATAATCGAAACGCCTGGCATTACCACTTCGCAATTGGCTAAAAAATTAAACGTTACCCGAATGACCATTGCACGTGAGATGGATAAACTTAAAAAGCAAGGCCGTTTAACAAGAGTTGGACCCGATAAAGGTGGCTATTGGCAAATAATGGAAGGGCTAAACCCATGAAAAAAACCACCGTTTATATTGGCGGATAGAGCTGCACGGTCGGAAGTCAGAAGACAGAAGACGGAAGTTAGAAGCGAGAAACCAGTAACCAGATACCAGTAACCAATTACACATTACACATTGCCAATTGCACATTGTTCATTGCTAATTACCAATTGTCAACTATCTTTACCCAAAATTTTACAAAACATGTCCTTTGAAGCACGCATTATTGAACTCCCAAAAATTCACAAGCGGTAAGTAATATTAGTGAAGCCTAGTAGCGGAATAATTTCTAAAAATATAATACCTTACCTTTGCATAAAACAAATAGTAATTGAAAAGACTTTATATCATTTCGGGTAGTAATGGTGCAGGCAAGACAACTGCTTCATATACAATTTTACCTGAAATGCTTGAATGTAATGAATTTGTAAATGCTGACGAGATTGCAAAAGGATTATCTCCATTTATGCCTGAAAAGGAGGCTATTCAAGCCGGACGTTTGATGTTAGACCGAATAAATTTTTTAATTGAAACAGGACAGGATTTTGCATTTGAAACAACATTAGCAACCAAAAGTTACAAGAATTTCGTAATAAAAGCAAAGAAAAATGGATATAAAGTTAGTCTTTTGTTTTTTTGGTTGCGCACTCCTGATTTGGCTGTAAAAAGAGTTGAAATACGAGTAAAAGAAGGCGGGCATAATATTCCTGAAGAAGTGATTAGAAGAAGATATGAAAATGGACTGAATAGCTTTTTTAACATTTTCAAACCAATTGTTGACGAATGGATGTTTATAGATAATTCGGGTGAACCCTATGAAATAGTAGCTGAAGGAAATCCAATAAAATCAGATATTCAAAATAAAATTATCTGGGCTAATTTGAATAACACGTATAACAAATAAATTATGGAAAACAGAGATAAAATAATTCAAGGGCTTGAAAAAGCATTTCAAAAACTAATTGAATTTAAAAAGTACAAAAAAAGCCCATTGATTACATCAAAAAATGGTAAAATTATTGAAATTGACCCTGATAAAATACAGCCTGCCATATACACTCATAAATAATTGTTGCTTGCTAATTAGGATTAGGCCAAACAAAAACAACTGAATAAACTTAAACAAATAGGTATGATTGAACGCATTGGTGGAACAAGAGGTTATTGGTTTATTAAAGTAGAACTATAAAAATGAAAAAAACCACCGTGTACCATTGCTCCGTAATGGAACTCCCAAAAATATTGGACGACCGCGGGAACCTTACCTTTATTGAAGGCGAAAACCATATTTTATCAATAATACCGTAAATATTAATGTTTTTTGCATTATATCGGTATTAATGATTACATTTACAGCATGATTCGTAGAAATAAAGAAAAGGAAATTCTCAAACTATTAAGTTTTTTTCCTGCAGTAGGGATAATCGGGCCTAGGCAGGTGGGTAAAACAACGCTTGCTAAAATAATAATTCAAAAAACCGATTACGAGTCCGTTTATTTAGACTTAGAAAATCCCCGTGATATTGCCAAACTTGATGATCCGGTGCTATATTTTGAAGATAATCAGAATAGATGTGTAATTCTGGATGAGATTCAAAACATGCCCCGGCTATTTCCGGTGCTGCGATCGATGATTGATGCCAACAGGATACCCGGAAGATTTATTTTATTGGGCTCAGCAAGTCCTGATTTAATTAGGGATTCATCAGAAAGTTTAGCCGGAAGGATTGCATATACTGAGTTATCAACATTTAATCTTACAGAAATTGAAGCTAACACCTTGGACCGATTATGGTTACAAGGTGGGTTTCCCGACACTTATCTTGCCAGTGACGCCGAAATAGTTTCGGTTTGGTATCTAAATTATATTAAGACCTATGTTGAGCGCGATTTACCGGGATTGGGATTGGCTGTAGACAAAAACTTATTAATAAAGCTATTACAAATGCTTTCGCATGTACATGGAAGTATTTTAAATTATAACAATCTATCAAAATCGCTTGGGGTTAGTTCTAATACCATCAAAAAATACATCAATTTTTTTGAGAATGCTTTTTTAGTAAGGCTACTGGTACCTTTTAGCATCAACCTAAAGAAACGCTTGGTTAAAGCTCCCAAGGTTTATATACGCGATAGCGGCATACTCCATTATTTGCATAATATAAACGATAAAGAAGATTTGTATGGAAATCCTATTATTGGAAATTCTTGGGAAGGGTTTGTTATTGAGCAAATAATACAGCAATTACCCGCCAAATATGAATATTTTTATTACAGAACCCATGACGGTTCAGAATGCGACCTTGTTATAACAAAATCACAAAAGCCTTTAATGGCTATTGAAATAAAGTATACTGCTGCACCTAAAAATACACGGGGAACAACACTGGCATTTGAAGATTTAGGTGCTGAGCAAAACTTTATAATTACTCCAAATAGTGATGACTTTTTAATAAAAGGTGATGTTAGAGTATGCAATATCTATGATTTCTTAACCCGATATTTAGTTTTATTGACCTAGTTAAAAATGGAGAACATAAAAAAATTAAAAGATTTGGGTATTATTGTACGCCATGGCGCTGCAAAAGGTGGCTTTTGGCAAATAAAGGAAGGGCTGTTACCATGAAAAAAACCACCGTGTACGATTGCTCCATAATGGAACTCCCAAAAATTCACAACCGGGCAGGCAACATTACCCCTATTAATGGATTGGAAAACATCCCCTTTGAAATAAAACGGGTTTTTTACTTGTATGATATACCAGGGGGTGAAGACCGAGGTGCCCATGCCCATAAAGAGTGTCACCAGTTTTTGGTGGCTGCCAGTGGCGCTTTTGAGGTGGTTTTGGACGATGGTAAAAACAAACGTACCGTTACCCTTAACCGGCCCTATTTTGGGTTGCACATTCCTCCGGGTATTTGGGCCGCCGAACAAGGGTTTTCTTCGGGAGCAATTTGCTTGGTATTAACCTCGCATAATTATAATGAAAAGGATTATATTCGAGATTATGAATCATTTTTAACTAAACATTAATAGTATGAAGTTTAATAATAATAATATAAGCATAGGAGAAAATGTTATTATCGGAAAAAATGTCAAACTCGGGGATAACACTACTATTTATGATAATGTGACAATCGGTGAAAATACAATAATTTGTAATGACAGTATTATTGGAGAACCTAGCCAAGACTATTATTTCTCAAAAGAATATATGAATAAGCAAACCATTATTGGTAGGGACTGTTTGATTAGAAGTCATGCAATAATTTATTGTGGAAATACTATTGGAAATGGAGTCACTACTGGCCATAGAATAATGTTAAGAGAAAATAATAATGTTGGCGAAAAATGCAAAATTGGTAACTATACCGAATTACATGGTAATGTAATGATTGGAAAATTTTCTAATTTACACAGCAGTGTTTGTGTAGTTGAAAATGCTGTTATTGGAGATTTTGTATGGATTTCACCTGGTACAATTTTAACGAATGATTTAACACCACCTTCAAACAATCGAATTTCACCAAATATTGGAGACTATACTTTTATTGCAGTAAATTGTGTTGTTTTACCTAGTGTAAAAATAGGAGTACATTGTTTAATTGGAGCTTCTACAACAGTAACAAGGGACGTACCTGATTATTCGGTTTGTATAGGTTCACCAGGTAAAATTATTTCAAATATTAGAGACTTTGTGATTAAAGGAATAAAACATTATCCTTGGCCTTATAATTTTGATAAGGGAATGCCCTGGAATATGAAAGATTATGATGAATGGTTAAAAAGCAATTCAAATGATTAAATTCCTAGACTTACAAAAAATAAATGCCCAATATGCCAATGAGCTTAAACAGGCGGCTGCCGATGTAATTGATAGCGGATGGTACCTGCTGGGTGAAAGAGCAAAGCAATTTGAACAAGACTTAAAAAAATATATAAATAGCCCAAATGCCATAGCCGTTGCCAATGGGCTTGATGCCCTTCGGCTAATTCTAAAAGCCTATCTTGAATTGGGTGTTATGCAAGAAGGCGATGAAGTGATTGTTCCAGCCAATACCTACATAGCCAGCATATTAGCCGTTACCGATAACCGATTAAAACCGGTATTGGTGGAGCCTGATATACTTACCTATAACCTCGATATTTCATTAATTGAACAACACATTACGCCCAAAACCAAAGCCATTTTGGTGGTACATTTGTATGGCCGGGTTTGTTGGAGCGAAGTATTGGAACTGCTTGCAAAAAAATACCACTTAAAAATTATTGAAGACAATGCCCAAGCGATTGGTGCCGAATGGAAGGGTATTAAAACAGGAAATTTAGGCGATGCCGCCGGTTTTAGTTTTTACCCCGGTAAAAATCTGGGTGCACTGGGTGATTCGGGAGCCATTACTACAAAAGATTCCAAGCTGGCTGATGTGGTGAGAACATTGGCCAACTATGGTTCGAAGGTGAAATATCAAAATGAATATCAAGGGCTAAACAGCCGCATGGATGAATTGCAAGCAGCTTTTTTAAGCATAAAGTTGAAATACCTGGATGACGAAAACCAACGCCGCCGAGATATTGCCCAATACTATTGTGAAAATATAAAAAATCCAAATATCACTCTGCCCCTAATTGCTAATTGCCAATTACCCATTGTTAATTGCAAAGAGCATGTATGGCATTTGTTTGTTATTCGTTGCAAAAACCGCGACCACTTACAACAATACTTAACAGATAACGAAATACAAACACTGATACACTACCCAATTCCCCCACATAAACAGCATGCTTTTAAAGAATGGAATACTTTGAGTTTCATTATTACAGAACAAATCCATAAGGAGGTATTAAGTATCCCTATAAGTCAAGTAATTACATTTGAGGAAATACATAAGTTTATTGAAAATATTAATAATTACTTAAAATGAGTAATAGATTACTTTCAGTTATTTTACTATCTTACTATAGTAATAAAAGGATTATTAGTGCATATGAGAAAATCAATAGAATATTTGAATTAGAGAAAATTCCTTTTGAATTAATTATAATTGATGATGGATCAGAAGACGAGTCTTTTGCCATAGCAGAAGAGCTTGAAATAAAATGTGAAAATGTATTTGCATATCAACTGAGTAAAAATTATTCGAGTAATTATGCGGGCTTTGCTGGGCTTTCTGTTTGCAATGGTGAGTGTGTTGTAATAATTCCTGATGATGAACAGCAACCTTATTCAAGTATTATAGAAATGTATCGTTTATGGGAGCATGGTGAAAAATTGATAATCCCTTATAGGAACCAACGCATTGAAAAAGGTTATTCAAAGTATTTTTCACTACTCTTTTACAAAATAATGAACGCTTTATCAGAGATTAAATACCCCCCTGGAGGTGCTGATTTATTTTTTGCGGATAGAGAGGTAATTGATATTTTAATTTCAAAAATTAAACCCATTAATACCGCATTGATTCCAGAAGTGCTCCGCCTTGGGTATTCACCTTATTATTTCCCATATACAAGACCTCAAGGTCTTAACGAAAATGGCAAATCACGTTGGTCTTTTCGTAAAAAAGTTAAACTAGCTAAAGATACCTTCTATTCTAGTTCTACATTTCCAATTAGAATGATTAAATATATTGGACAGTTTTTCTCAACCTTCTCTTTTATCGCTATAATATTTTATTTATATATAACTTTTTTTGGTAATAATAAGTTTTGGGGTATTGCACCTCCAGGTTGGACCTCCACTGTTCTAATTATATGCTTCTTTTCTGGATTAATTTTATTATCACTCGGAATAATCGCTGAATATATTTGGCGCATTTATGAAGAGGTTAAGAATAGACCTGGCTATATTATTAAGAAAAAGAATAGATAAAGTTATAAAACTAACGTTGCTTTTATTAATGGCTAATGCCTGTAACTTCTTTTTATATAAATGACCATAATTTTTTTGATATAAACTGTAATTAAAAAAGGTATGATACAAACATTATTAAATAAAAAAACAGCAATAGTTGTTTTACTTGTTTTTATTGGAATTCTAGCATCAGCTCTACTTTATATGGGCCTTGTTGCGCATCCAACTTCTGATTCTAATTATTACATCCCAATTGCATGGGATGTATTGGACGGATATGTTCCTACATATAATGTGGATACAGAATATACACCCTTTGTTTATTATATTTTAGCATTTTTTTTCTGGATATTTAGTAATACAAATCACACCGCCGCTGTTATTGTAGTGTTTTTATTTTCTTTAGCAAATAGTCTATTATTATATCACTTGCTTAAAAACAGAATTAAATTATCATTAACAGGAAGATTGATTTTTATTTGTCTTTATATATTTTCGTTATTCCAATTAACAGCATTTCAAGTGTTTTTAGAGCCTTTTCAAGTGTTTTTTGCATTACTCTCTTTTATATTCTTAACCGACATCAAAAATTCTATTTCGAAGATTGTCTTATCTGGTATTTTTATGGGGATTTCCATAATGTGTAAGCAATACTCCGCTTTATTTGCTGTTGGAATTGGATTGTGGATGTTACTTGAATTTTATAAAGGAAATACTAATTTTAAAAACCTACTAATAAATGGAACTATTTGGAGTCTTGGTGTTCTACTACCCTATTTCCTTTTTGTGTTAATTACAAAAGCTACTTTTTATAATAGCTTAGTATCCTTTGGATTTATTGGAGGAGCCGCTAATACCTATATTGCTTATAAACCCTCCTTTTTAAAAATTGAAATTTATGAAATGGCAAAAGTAATCGGTTTGCATATGATTGAACTAATTCCATTTATAATTTATCCTATATACAGAAAATATAATAAAATTGAAAATAATATTACAAATGTTAGTGATGGAATATATTTAATAGGATTATTATCATTAGTGTCAATTTATGTGAGACAATACTCCCACTATTTTCAATTGGTTATTCCTTGGTCAATTTTGTTATGGGCTGTATTACTAAATGATTATTGGAAAAAAAGTGCACAGAACAAAACTAAGGGTATTTTAAGACATTCAGTATTATTCCTTTTTGTCATTTCCTTACCAACAGTATGTTATATGTCCCCAAAACTTATTTATTATCATTTTAAAACCAATGTTATCGAAAATAAATCATACGGAATTGATTTTACGAAGGAAGCTTTAACAGTCTTTGAAGAGGGCTCTTCCGTTTATGTTAGAGGCAACAATTTGCTTTATGTGAGTTGCGGTTACAGAAACCCAACCCATAATTACTATTTCACAAGTCCAGTTGAAATGATAAGTGAAGGGAAGGTACCTCAAACGATAGACAAAATAATATTACCTAAACTTCCAGCAACAGTTTATGAGGTGCATAAAGATTTTTTTATAAGGCATGGGTTTAATGTGCTTGTTGAAAAAGAATATGGATTGTATTTAATTCTAATTAATTAGAATTAATTAGAATTAATTAGAACATGCAATATTCTGTTCATATAGACAATAAGCTACTAAAGAGATAATAATAGTTGAAAAACTAAATATATAATTACTTGTGATTACAGGATCGGGGTCAATTTTTTAATTCCAGTGAAATATAGCTCCATCTTTTATCAATTATTTATTAGGAATTAGAAGCATGGTTAAAATATGGATTTTTAAAAGGGAAATTTATGAAATATAAAGATAAATGGAAACCAAATAAGTTTGTATATAAAAAGGGGAAATTGAGAGCATCGCAAGACCCACATGAGGTTGGTATTCCTTCAAGATTAGCAGCTGACCTCGTTGCTCAATTTTATGATTTGCATCTTAATAAATACTCTAATGGGAGGTTGTTAGATTTAGGTTGTGGTAAAATACCTTTATTTGAAGTTTACAAGAATAGTGTTAAGGAATGCATTTGTGTTGACTGGGAGAATACTACCCATAAAAATATCCACATTGATATGTTTGTTGATTTGAATAAACCCTTGCCTTTTAGTGAAAATGAATTTGACACAATTATTCTTTCGGATGTACTCGAACATATTATGAATCCGAGTTTATTATGGGATGAGATGAGCCGTATTTTAAAACCAGGTGGTGTATTGATAATGAATGTTCCATTTCATTATAGCATCCATGAAATACCCTATGATTATTTTAGGTACACCAGGTTTGCTCTGCAAAATTTCGCTCAAAACTCAAATTTTGAAATTATTATAATTGAGGAGCTTGGGGGGGCAATTGAGGTGTTGACAGATTTTATTTCTAAAATAATTTGTTACATACCAAAGATAGGTAAGTTAATTGCAATTTTACTACAAAAACTAAATTGGGTGTTCTTAAAAACGACGATTGGGCAAAAGGTCTTAAAGAGAACATCAAATACATTTACTATTGGATATGGGTTAATAGCCAGGAAAATACATTAATGATTTTAAGAACTCCGGAAAGAAATTATAAAGTAATGAGTAATAATATAAAATGTCAAATCTAAAGCAAAAAACATTAAAGGGAATCATTTGGAGTTCTGTTGAAAGGTTTTCAGCTCAAGGGGTTCAGTTTGTTTTGGGCCTTATATTAGCCAGGCTTTTATTACCTTCTGATTATGGCTTAATAGGAATGTTAACAATTTTTCTTGCGATTTCCCAAACTTTTATTGATAGTGGTTTTGGTACTGCATTAATACAAAAAAAGAAAAGAGATGATTTAGATTTTTCAACAATTTTCTATTTCAATATAATAATAGGACTGTTCTTTTATATTATACTTTTCTTAACTGCTCCTATAATAGCCACTTTTTTTAAGAATCCCCAACTTGTTTTGTTAACCAGGATAATTGGTTTAACAATTATTATTAATGCATTAGGAGTAATCCAGATTGCTAAATTTACCATAGAAGTTGATTTTAAGTCACAAACAAAAGCTTCTGTATTATCTATAATTGTTTCAGGCATAATCGGGATTACTTTAGCATACATGGGATTTGGTGTCTGGTCTTTGGTAATTCAAGCCATTTTGAGAGGGTTAATAAACAATTTTTTTTTATGGCACATTTCTAAATGGATGCCTATTTATGGATTTTCTTTTACTCGATTAAAAGTTATGTTTTCATATAGCTCGAAAATATTATTGTCAGAATTAATAAATACTTTATATTCAAATAGTTATTTAATAATAATAGGTAAACTATTTTCAGCAAATATATTAGGTTTTTTTACTCGTGCAAGTCAGTTCAGTAGCTTTCCTGCAACAAATATAACGGGGATAATTAGTCGGGTTACTTTTCCTGTATTAAGTGAACTACAGGATAACACTGAGAAATTAAGAGAGGCGTACAAAAAAATTATTAAAATGTCCGCATTGATTGTATTTCCATTAATGTTAGGTCTTGCTGCACTTGCTGAACCAACAATTATTACCATTCTTACTGAAAAATGGAGAGAAAGTATTTGGATGCTTCAATTATTATGTTTCGCCATGATGTGGTATCCTATAAATGCCATCAATTTAAATGTTATGAAAGTTAAGGGGAGATCAGATTTATTTTTAAAAATAGAAGTATATAAGAAAGCTTTTATCGTTATAGTTTTGATCATTAGTGTTCCATTGGGAATAAAGGCAATGATCATAGGACAAATCATTACATCTTATATCGCATTATTCATAAATCTGTTTTATACCAAGAATCTTATTAATTATGGATTTTGGAAGCAGATGTATGATCTTTTGCCAATTCTTTTGTTAAGTTTTGCTATGGGAGTTCTTATATATGGCACCAATCTATTTATTAAATCAAATTTGATTAAACTCATTGTGGGATTATTTGAAGGTTTAGTGTTTTATATAGGTAGTGCATGGTTATTTAACATGGGTGAAATTAGAGAAATTCCTGTTATGATAAAAGGGCTGAGAAAGCAATAAAAAGTAAAACTTTATGCAAAAAAAAATAAATGTAACCCAACCTTTTATGCCTGCTTTAGAGGAATTTAAGGGCTATCTGGAAAAAATTTGGGAGAACAAATGGTTAACTAATAATGGTGAATTTCATCAGCAACTCGAAAAAGAATTGGCTGCTTTTTTGGGAGTACCCTATATTTCATTGTTTACCAATGGCGCTTTGGCTTTAATGACTGCATTGCAATGCTTGCGAATTAAGGGCGAAGTAATCACTACACCCTTTAGTTTTGTGGCAACTACTCATTCTCTTTGGTGGAACAACATAAAACCGGTTTTTGCTGATATTGACCCAGTTTATGGAAATCTGAATCCCGATTGCATTGAGGCAGCTATTACTCCCCAAACTACAGCTATTATGCCAGTTCACGTATATGGAAATCCATGTGAACATGATCGAATTCAAAAAATTGCTGAAACCTATAATTTAAAAATTATTTATGATGCTGCACATGCTTTCCATGTGCGTAAGGACGGCCAAAGTATTTTAAACTGGGGCGATTTATCCATTCTAAGTTTTCATGCAACTAAAGTATTCAACACCTTCGAAGGTGGGGCCATTATCTGTCACAACGAAGTGACCAAAAAACGCATTGATGATTTAAAAAACTTCGGAATTCATGACGAGGTAACTGTAGTTGCTCCTGGTATTAATGCCAAAATGAACGAAGTTCAGGCGGCATTTGGTTTGTTACAATTAAAATACATGGACGAACTTATTACAAAAAGAAAAGCAATTACTCAACATTATCGAAACCAACTTGAAGGTGTTAAGGGGCTACGTTTACTCTATGATATTGATGGGGTTACTCCCAACTATTCTTATTTCCCTATTTTTATTGACAAACATTTTAGCATTAGCCGCGATGAATTATATGAACATCTTAAAACAAATAATATTTATTCACGGCGCTATTTTTATCCTTTAATATCTTCATTTTCTCCTTATAAGGGTTTACCAAGTGCTAAGATTGAGAACTTGCCAGTGGCATCTAAATTGGCAAACGAGGTATTGTGTTTGCCAATTTATCCAGATCTAGATTTGGAAACGGTGAAAAGCATTTCTTATTTAATTAAAAACTGTTCAATTTAATTAACAATTATCTTTCAGAAATATGATTGATTCATTCTATACTAAAAGTGAACTTAAAGAATTAGGGTTTAAAATGATTGGAGATAATGTTAAAATTAGCCGCTTTGCCCGTTTTTATAGCCCCAATTTAATATCTATTGGCAATAATGTACGTATCGATGATTTTTGTTTACTATCGGGAGATATCACATTAAAAAATTATATTCATATTTCTGCCTTTTGTGCGTTATATGGAGGTGGTGGAATTGAAATGGATGATTATTCAGGGCTAAGTCCGCGCTGTACATTGCTTTCTGCCTCCGATGACTTTAGTGGAGAATTTCTTATTGGTCCAATGGTTGATGTTAAGTATACAAATGTTACAAGAGGTAAAATAACAATTAAAAAATACAGCCAAATTGGAGCAGGTTGTGTTATTTTGCCGAATATTACTATTGAAGAAGGTGTTGCGGTGGGTGCTATGAGTTTAATAACAAGTTGTTTAAAAGAATTTAGTATATATGCGGGTGTTCCTGCTAAGTTTATGAAACCCCGGAAAAGGGAAATGACCAACTTATTGCCAAAATAGATTTTAAAATAAGTATATACCTGATTACTTAAACCGATGAAATATTTACACCTAATAACTGATGATAAGTTTACCGATTCTACCATTGATTTATTTGAGACAATAAACCAAAACAATAACATTTACTTAATATTTAAAGCAAGCAATGAACCATTAAAATATGTTCAATCAAATAAAATAACAGTTACTTATTCGCAACCTGAATACAATCAGATATTAGATTCAGTTTTTGACCTGTTAATTGTCCATTCATTAAATCCCTTTCATTGTAAAACACTAAGGAATTATAACTCAAACAAACTAATTTTTTTAATCACCTGGGGCGGAGATATATACAATGAATTTGTTTTGGCGCCTAAATTGTTTCTCCCAAAAACGGAAATGTTTATTCTGAAAAATACCAATCGTGGTATAAAAAATAAACTAAGCAACATTTATGGAAAATTCAAATTGCCTTTTAAACGAAGACAATATCGGTTAGTTCTTCAGAAAATTGCGTTTTGCTCAACCATCATACCTTTGGAATTCGAGCGGCTAAAGTCGCTACCTTATTTTAATGCCAAACAAATTCATTTTAATTATAATATCAATGTTTTTTTAAAAGAGGATGAACGAAATTTGATTAGAAATGAACAGCAGATACTTGTGGGAAATTCTGCCACTTACACGAATAATCATATCGATATATTTAACATATTAAGTAAAATAAAGCTTGATAATAAAAAAATAATTGTCCCCCTAAGTTATGGTTCTGATGAAATATATAAAGCTGCGGTTATAAATGAAGGAAATAAACTGTTTGGTTCGAACTTTGAACCCATAGTGAATTTTATGCCAATCCAAAAATATGAGGAGCTACTAGCTAGATGTGAATATGCTTTCTTTTATTTTTTAAGGCAGCAGGCTATGGGTAATATTATAACATTAATAATGCAAGGCACAAAAATCTATCTGAGCAAAAATAATGTTATATATAACTACCTTACCAATATAGGAATAAAGGTTTTTTCTATTGAACAATTACTCGAGGAAAATAAAGAACTCATACCCCTTAGTAACGAAGATAAAATTAATAACCAAAAAATTATTTTAAGTGAATACGGAAAAGATGCTATTTTACAGCGGGCAAGAGATGCTTGCAAGTTAATTGATTCGTATGCTGACATTCAAAAAAATAGTTAAAAGAGTTTAATCTAACCGATTTGATAGGTGTTATGAAAGTATTGTTTTTATCACAAGGTAAAAAAGTTGAGGACCATCCGGGATGGAATGATTCGTTGGAAAAGTTGAAAGCAGAAGAGTTTATAGATTCATTTATAAACATTCCATTTCTTGGGTATGCAGAAAAATATGGATGGGAGGCTTTTTATATTGAGGTAATTCGGCTTTGTAAAGAGGAGGCTATTGATCTTGTTTATTTTCACCATTTTCATAAAGGGAAAAGTATTCAATTAACTCCGAAGCACTGCATTGAAGAAATTTTACAACTCCCCAAAAGACCTGTGGTTATTACTAGCGTGGGAGATCCATTTTCAGAAAATTGGATGATGCCTGATTATCCTGAATATTTTAAAGATGCTTCAAAACTTGCAGATATTACCTTTAGTAGTCAAATGGGGAAGGCTGCAGATAAAATGATAAAATGGGGGGCGAAAAATGTTGTGCTTTCACCTCTTGGAATGTGTCAGAAACGATTTAAAGCATATACAAGAGACGTAAATGCAAGCAGAGAATTCGAAATCGTTTTTATTGGAAACAGTGGTTTGTCTGGCAAAATTAATCCCATCTCTAAAATATGGTGGTCTGGTAAAAAAAGGGTTAATGTAGTTAAAGAATTACACCATCAATTTAAAGAAAAGTTTGGTCTTTACGGAGAAGGTTGGGACAAAAAGTATTCACAAGGAGCTATAAATTTCGATTTGCAACAAGAAACCTTTAACAAAGGTAGGTTTGCTATAGATGCTCCTCCAAGGTCATTTTCCGACTATTACTCTTCCAATAGGCATCTTTTTCAAATTGCCAGCGGTGCACCTACCATAATGTTCGAGACTCCACGAATAAAAAATATTTATAAAGAAAATGACCATTGTTATTATGTGGAGGAAACTGAAAAGCTTATTGATAGAATTGAAGAAATTTTAAAAATAAAAGATGATGAATTGCGACAAAGAGCAAACAATGCCGCAAAATACATCCAGGAAAATCACACACAATATCATCGGATGAGGTTTAAAATTGATACCGTGAAAAGATTTATTGCAAACAACTATACTTTGGATGTAAAATTTCCTTTCTTTTTACCTGAAGTTAATCTTGATGAAGAGATGAAATTTGCAACACGCACAAAATAATGATTTGAATAATGAAAATAACAAAAATCCTCTTCATACATCATGCCGCAGGTTGGGGAGGCGCTCCCAATAGTATGATAAAAACAATCAATGCTTTAGACAAAAACAAATATGAAGCTACCGTCTTGTTAATAAAAGACTCAATAGTACGGAATAATTTAGAAAAGAATGGAATAAATTATGTCATAGCAAAAAGTAAATTCTACCAAAAATATTACACTTTTTTTGTTCACATGACACCTTACTTTGTTTCCTTCTATAATCTTCCTAAAATGCTTAAACTTTCCATTTTATGGATGTTGTCACGGTATTTTTTTGCAAAAAGAGAACTTAAGAATCTCGATTTTGATATTGTACATTTAAACTCCTCTCAAATAACCGATTGGCTGGCTCCAAGTAAGGCTAAAGGAAAAGTAATCATGCATGTTAGGGAATCACTTTCAATTGGAACGTTTGGCATTAGATATTCTTTTTTTAAAAGGCAAATGCAGAAATATACCGATAAAATAATTGCCATAAGTTACGATAATGCTAGAAGGATAGGATTACCAAATAAAACAGAGGTAATATACAATTTTTCTGATATAGTAAATGAAAATATTGATGATGAATCATACTGTTCAAATAAAGTGCTATACCTTGGTGGAACTCAAAAAATAAAAGGATTCTATTTATTGGTCGAATCTTTGGATTACTTAGCCTCTGATATCAAGGTATATTTTGGAGGTGAATATACAGGTAATGATAATAATTCATTTAAATTAAAAATAAAAAAAATTATTGGCTACGATAGAAAAAAAAGGATGGCGATCAATAAAATGCGACAAAATCCCAGAACAATTGAAATTGGGCTGGTATATGATGTAACCAAATATTTCAATGAAACCTGTTGCCTAGTCTCTCCATATACAACCTCTCACTTTGCACGTCCAGTTATCGAAGCTTATTTACATAAAAAACCAGCCATAGGAACCGATGTAGATGGAATGAACGAAATTATTGAGCATAATAAAACGGGCTTGCTTGTAAAAAAAAATGATGGAAAAGCTTTGGCAGAAGCGATTAATTACTTAACAAAGAATTCCATAAAAGCAAAAGAAATGGGGGAATATGCTTATAGCATAGCTCTTAAAAAGTTTACTAATAGAAATATTGAACAAATTATGAAAATATACAGCGAGTTAATATGATAAATACAATTACCTTCAAAATATTACTTTCTTTTTTAATTTTCATATCTTTTTTCTTAGGAAAAGAAATTGCTGGGTTTAGTATAATAGTTGGTAGTGCTTTTATAATCCACGAATTAATACAGAAAAAGATTGAATCCATTGGTATATTCTTTATTTTGATGTATATATACACTGGGCTGAATTCTATTCCAGAATTTGCTTTTCAATATATTGAGGCAATGAGCCCTGATAATAAGGCACGAGGCGTTTCCATATTAATCCTGCCGGAGTATTATTTCAATCTAAATGTTGGAATTTTTGATCTTTCTCTTCTATTTATAGTAAGCATGTTTTTCTTTGCATATTTCTTATTTGTTCTTTTTAATAATTCTTCTTTATTAACCGGTTTACCAAAACCTTTAATCATTCTATTTGCATTATCATTTGTTCCAACACTATTTGGTTTTTTTATAGCCGCTTCAAAAGGAGTTAATGGCTCTATGATGGCTTTGAGATGTTTATTCGGTTTGTCAGTAATGTTTTTTGGATACTCGTATGCCCTATTAAAAAAGCGTGATATCAGAAGAGTATTTTATCTATTAACCAGGAATTACATTTATGTTCTTGCTTTTTTACTAATTGTTGGTTTGATGTACAACCATATCCTTTTTATATATTTGGGGGTGGCCGCAGCAGTTGCCGTTTATGTATTGCTCTTTGAAAAAAACAAAATTAAGTTTACTCTCCTACTTATTTCTATTTTTATGGGATCCTTTAATAACACTTTTACAATAATGCTAATTCCACTAGTTAGTGGTTTAGTTACTTTTCTTTCATTCACTCTACTATCTTATAAGGTCAGAGATATGTTACCTAAAATAGGATTTATTTTTTACATCTTATTTTTAGGTTTCATTATATCAGTACCAAAACAGCAAATTAAATTACAAGATAAAACAACACTTGACGGAAGGCTTTATAATAAAATTTATGGCGATCGTTTTTTTGTGTGGACAAGTTACCTGGAAGAGATAAAAAAAGCAAATCCTTTTTTTGTAGTGCCTAAAGAAACGATAAAATTGGAAACAGTAAATAAAACTGAAAAAGACATTTCATTTGGAGCACACAATTCGTTAATTCAATTGCTCTACTACTATGGGGTTATTTATGGAAGCATCCTTTTTATTATTCTTTTTATGTCATTAATAAAATGCTGGTTTATTCAAAATATTTACCCAAATATATTCAAGCTATAGCACTTGGCCTTTTTAGCACCTTTATAGTATTTGGTTTAACAGGCCATTCAATAATTACACATGCCGCTAGTATGTTCTTTTGGCTTTTTGTTGGCCTTATAACAGGTCTTGGGGAACAAATGAAACACTCCAATGTATTTAAAGTAGACCCGCTTACAACAAGGTTAAGTATTGCCTCATAGGGAATAATAGTCGAAAGAATCAAAAAATTAATTACAAACTTATCATGATAACTGCATTTAGAAAAATATACAGAATTCTGGTTAAATTAAAGGCGCAATTAATTACCTTTTTTAAATGTTTAAGAGTTGGTTTAAAATTTAATAAAACCTGGCAAATTTATGGCAAATTCTTTATTGCAAGGCCAAATAGATTCCATACTCAGCCGAATATAAAAATAGGTGATTTTTTGTTATTACAAGCAAAGATTACAAGAAACAGTTTCGGAATAATCCAGCCCAATTATTTCAATTTAGGCGTAGGCGCAAAACTGACTATCGGTAATAATGTTGGGATATCTGGTAGCACATTAAGTGCATTAAGTGCAATCACTATTGGCAATAATGTTCTAATTGGATCAGGTTGTGTTATTAGTGATTCTGATTCTCATCCCATTTTACCCTCAGAAAGAAAAGACCCCTCAAAAACATTAACTACCCCTATAACTATTGAGGACAATGTATTTATTGGTGCACGCACTATTGTTTTGAAAGGAGTTACTATTGGGAAAGGCTCTGTAATTGGCGCAGGTTCAGTGGTTACAAAATCGATTCCGTCAAATTCGATAGCTGCTGGCAATCCAGCAAGAGTAATTAAAAATATAAATTAAGTTTATGTCGGTGTTAATTACACAAATATTCCCTTTTGAAGAAGTTGTTAATATAAAAGGGGCTTCACAGGCAGGCAACAATTTTTGCCATAATTTTATGATTGCAGGTGAATTTAGTAAAACCTATTCGTTGCAACTTATTTCCGAAAAAAAGAAAAAACCCTTTTTTAAACAAAACAAAAATGTTGACTATATCTGTGTTCGAATAGTTCCTCATGTTGGGTTAATCCGGTTTTTTAATGCCTTGATAGAAAACATTATAGTTTTTACAAGAATTTTAAAAAGTGGCGAAAAACACATCTGGTTTTACAATGTAATGGTTCATAATTTTGTTTTGTTTTGTTTGCTTCGCTTTTTAACAATGAAAAAATGCTTTGTTCTTGTTGCTGATTATAATCCAGAGCTCACCATGAATAAATTTTCAAAACCTTTATTAAGAAGGGCTCATGGTATAATTTCACTAACTCAAGAATTTGCAAAGATTACACCAAAAATTAAAAACTTCATAGTAATCCCAGGAATCATAAATACTTACTCGCTAGTAAATACAAATCAAAAAACGAGTTCTTTTAGCACAAAGAGGATTCTTTTTTCAGGAGTTTTGGATTCACACAAAGGAATAAAACTAGCTTTGGATGCTTTTTCATTAATGCCAGAGTATGAATTAATCATTACAGGCATTGGTAAAAATGTGGAGTTAATTGAAGAATATTCTAAGAAATACCATAACATAAAATATTTGGGTTACCTAAAATTTGATGAATATATCAACGTTTTAAATTCAATTAGTATTGTTCTAAGCCTTAGAGATACCAATGTAAGAGAGAATGAGTTTAACTTTCCTTCAAAAATTATTGAATATTTTTTAGCAGGTAAAATCGTGGTATCTACCAAAGCTTATTCCACTATTGACGATTCCATGTATTATGTTTGCGGATTTCAAACTGCTGAACTAAAAAAATGCATTGAAACTATTGCAAAAAAACCAATTGCTGAATTGATTAAGTTATCGCAAGATGTTGAAAATTATGCTAATGAAAATTTTTCGTATCAAACATGGCATAATGCAATTCAAAGTATTGAACAATACTCTTTTAAACAATGAAAATACTACATATCACGCCTTCTTATAAACCCGCTTTTATTTACGGTGGTCCTACTATCTCGATAAGTATGCTCTGTGAAAATCAGGTAAAACTAGGCCATGACGTTTTTGTTTTAACTACATTAGCAAATGGTAATAAAGAGCTCTTGTTCCCTAGGAGTGTAATACAAATCATTGATGAAGTTCCTGTCAAATTCTTTAAACGATTAACCAAAGACCACACCCATTTTTCACCTTCTTTACTAAAGGCTGTTTGGCAAAACTGCAAAAAATATGATATTGTACACATTCATTCTTGGTGGAATCTAGTTGCTGTTTTTTCAACCCTACTTTGTCTTCTACGTGGGGTTCATCCTGTTTTATCTATTAGAGGTTCGTTAAGTGCCTATACATTTCGGACACGTAAAACTTCAACAAAAGCACTGTTTCACAATTTGCTTGGTAAACAGCTTATTAAAAGAACGATTGTACATGCCACAACCGAAAAAGAACTTGATGAAATAAAAGAAGTTGTTACTCTAAATAAATGTTTTGTGATACCCAATTTAATTCCTCTTCCGATATTTAATGTTAACACAATTCTAGAAACAAAGCCTACGCGAATAGTTACAATGGCACGCCTGCATCCTGTTAAAAATATAGAATTTGTTTTTCAGGTATTATCCCAAATAAAGGCTGATTTTATTTTTGAGATTATTGGTTCAGGTGATAAATTATATGAGCAATCACTAAGAAATTTAACGGTTGAATTGAAAATTGAAAATAAAGTAATTTGGCATGGTTGGAAAAAAGATAATGAAAAAGATGAAATATTACGGCGAGGGCATTTTTTTATATTAATGTCAAAAACTGAGAATTTTGGCAATGCACTAATTGAAGCTATGTGTTATAACCTACCTGTTTTGGTAAGCGACAAAGTTGGTTTGGCAAATTATATATTTAGTAATAAATTTGGGTGGGTAATCCCATTAAAAGAGGATGATTTGATTAAGATGCTAAATGAAATTTTAAAGGAAAAGCTCTACGTAAACTACCCATTGATTCAAACGACCATTTACAGTGATTTCAACTCAAAAAATTTAGCAAAAAATTACATCTCTGAATATATAAAAGTTTAAAAATATGGTATTAATTATTGAATTTTAGTTCCCGATTATATAAAAATATTATGAGTGAATATAAAGACTACGGATACAAAAGCAACAAAGGGGCTTGCGCACATTCCTATTTAGCGGGCTCCTTATTGAGGATGCTAAACAAAGGGAAAAACAAAACGCTGCTCGATGTAGGTTGTGGAAATGGTTCGATGGCCAGTTTTTTAATTGAAAATGGCTATACTGTTTATAGCACCGATGCTTCGGTAACAGGCATTGAGCAAGCACGGAAAACCCATGCAAACCGTTTTTTTGTACAAGATTTAACCAAAGATGAGTTACCCAGCGAACTTTCTGCCATTAATTTTGATACCATCATATCCACCGAAGTAGTGGAACACTTATATGACCCACGTAAATACATTGCTTTTTGCAAAAACGTATTGGAAAAAAATGGCGGTGGTGAATTAATTCTTTCAACTCCATACCATGGATATTTAAAGAATCTGGTAATGGCTGCCAGTGGAACTTTAGACAATCATTTCACCGCTTTGTGGGATGGTGGCCACATTAAATTTTGGTCGCGCAAAACATTAACCCAATTGTTAACCGAACAAGGGTTTAAGGTAACTGAATTTAAAGGAAGTGGAAGAATACCCTATCTTTGGAAAAGCATGTTTATAAAAGCCATAATATAATGAGCGTTAGTGTTATCATATTAACCAAAAATGAAAACTTACATTTGGAACGTTGCTTGCGTTCACTATCGCCCTTTGCTAAGCATGTTTTTATAATTGATTGTTATTCAACAGACAATACAGTGGAATTGGCGGTTTCGTTGGGAGCCAAAGTGTTTCAGAATCCTTGGCTAAATTATGCAACCCAGTTTCAATGGGGTTTGGATAATTGCCCCATAACTACCGAATGGGTGATGCGCATGGATGCTGATGAATACGTTTTACCGGAGTTGGCACTCGAAATAAAGGAAAAATTGCATACTTTGCCCACCGGAGTTAATGGCATTATACTGAAACGGCAGGTTCATTTTATGAATAAATGGATTCGTTTTGGTGGGTATTACCCGGTTAAGTTATTGCGTATTTGGCGCCATGGTAAAGGTACTATCGAAGCCCGCTGGATGGACGAACACATAGTTTTACATGAGGGTACTTCCGTTGAATTTAAGCACGATATTGTTGATGCCAACTTAAACAACCTTAGCTGGTGGACCGAAAAACATAACAGCTATGCCACCCGTGAAGCTATTGATATATTAAATAAACAGCACCATTTTTTTATTGAAAAAACGATAGGTGCTACCTTAAGTAAAACCCAAGATTCAAGAGTCCGTTGGTTGAAGAATAACATTTACAATCGAATTCCCCTATTTGTACGTCCCTTTTTTTACTTTTTTTACCGTTATTTTATCCTGCTTGGTTTTTTGGATGGCAAAAAAGGGCTAATCTGGCATTTCCTTCAAGGGTTTTGGTACCGTTTCCTGGTAGATGCAAAAATTTATCAGATTAACTTTTTGGCACGAACCACCAAACGTTCAGTAAAACAGGTAATTGAAGAAGATTTTAACTTTAAATTTTCATGAGCACAATAGAATTAAATACCTTCAACAACTCCTGGTATAAGCCGGGAGCTGGAAAATTGAAACAACTGCTTTGGTATTATGCCAATTTGCTTATAGTAAAGAACCGCTGGGTGCCGGTTTCCGGTATTAAAGTAATGGTTTTAAGAACCTTTGGTGCCCAACTTGGTAAAGGTATTAATATTAAACCGGGTATAAACATAAAATACCCCTGGCGGTTAACCATTGGTAATAATGTTTGGTTAGGCGAAGGGGTTTGGATAGATAATTTAGGTAATGTAGTAATTGAAGATAATGTATGCATTTCGCAGGGTGCTCTGTTGCTGTGTGGCAACCACAATTATAAAAAAACCACCTTTGATTTACTAGTGGGTGATATTACGTTAAAACAAGGCTGTTGGGTTGGCGCTAAATCAGTTGTTTGTCCGGGTGTTACTGTGGGTTCACATGCAATATTGGTTGTGGGTTCGGTGGCTACCAAAAATTTGGATGCAAACGGAATTTACCAAGGAAATCCGGCAGTAAAAGTGAGGGAACGGGTAATTGTAGAATAATCATAGAAACAAGTATAGTCGTCGTTATTTTACTATAAAGCGGAACGTAATAACAACAGATTACTTCAGTCGTGCCTCCTTCGTAATGACAGTTCCAATCGGAGCTGTCATTACGAGGAACGACCGCAGGGAGTGACGAAGTAATCCCTCAAAAGTTGCACTGCCCTTAATTCAAAGCGAAGTAATACAGTTACTCCGCCCTTAATTCAGAACAAAGTAAGCTGTTAATAAAAAACCTTACCCCTATGCCCTACCGCACTTACCAAGTTTACATTGCCACCAACAAGAACAATATGGTGCTTAATACAACAGAGTAAAACAATTGCTTTGTACTTTTTCAACAAATTGTTTACATTTACAATTATAAAAACTGCAAATACACTAATAGGCATGGAAATTGAGTTCTCAAAGCATTCAGTTAATCAAATGAGACTCAGAAGCATCTATTCAAAAATTGTTGAGTTGATTATTCAGAATCCCGATTCAATTATAACACAAGATTATAAAACAAAAATTTATTCAAAACTGCTGGTTGAAGAGTCTAAAACATATTTATACCGGGTGTTTGTTAATGAAAACAAAACACCTCCTATGATAATAACAGTGTATAAAACATCTAAAATCGAAAAATATGGTTATCAGGTTTGATAAAGAGGTTGACATTATTTACATAAAATTGACCGATGGCGAAATTACCGAAAGTGATGAGCAAAAACCGGGAGTAATTATCGATTACGATGCCATGGGGAATATTGTTGGTATTGAAGTATTGGATGCATCAAAAAAAATGAAGCAACCTAACGGTATTAGCTACGAAGTAGCTTAACTATTTTGAAGTGCAATTCCTTGAATGACCCCTCCTATTGGAACAGACATTACGAGAAACGACCGCAGGGAGTGACGAAGTAATCCCTAAAAGTTGCACTGCCCTTAATTCAAAGCGAAGTAATACAGTTGCACCACCCTTAATTCAGAACAAAGTAAGCTGTTAATAAAAAAACCTTACCCCCATGGCATAATCATTTTATTGCTTATTTTAGCTAAATGCTTAACCATAGTTTATGAACCAAGGAGAAATAATATTGTACCAACCTGATAATACGGTTACCCAATTTGAGGTAAGGATTGAAAACGATACGGTATGGCTAACACAGGCGCAGATAGCCTTGTTGTTTGGAACAAAACGACCGGCTATTACAAAACATCTCACTAATATTTATAAATCAGGTGAATTATTGGAACAAAGCACATGTTCCATTTTGGAACACATGGGTAAAAGTGGTATTCAAAAATATAAAACCCAATATTATAATCTTGATGCCATTCTATCGATTGGGTATAGAGTTAATTCAATAAATGCAACTCAGTTCCGAATTTGGGCAAACAAAGTATTAAAAGAATATTTATTAAAGGGTTATGCTATACACCATCGGTTTGAAAGAATTGAAAAAAAGCTATTTGAACACGACCAAACATTCGACCTTATATTGAAAACTTCATTGCCTCCAAATCAGGGTATTTTCTATGATGGTCAAATATTCGATGCCTACACCTTTGTGTCTTCGCTTATTAAAAGTGCACAAACATCAATTGTACTTATCGACAATTATGTTGACGAGAGTGTTTTAATGCTCCTCTCTAAACGAGGAAAACAGGTTTCGGCAACCATTTACACTCCTAAAATTTCAAAACAGTTGCAATTCGATTTACAAAAATTCAATGCACAATATCAGTCCGTTGAATTAAAAACATTCAACAAATCGCACGATCGGTTTCTAATAATTGATAATAAAATAGTTTATCACATTGGAGCTTCGCTAAAAGATTTGGGGAAGAAATGGTTTGCTTTTTCAAAAATGGAGTTAGCGGCTGATGAAATAATAAAACGTCTTGAAAAATAAAAAGTGCCGGATTACTTTGGTCGTTCTTTTACTATAAAGCGGAACGTAATAACAACGGCTTACTTCAGTCGTGCCTCCTTCGTAATGACTTCTCCGATTGGAACTGTCATTACGAGGAACGACCGCAGGGAGTGACGAAGTAATCCCTCAACAGTTCCACTGCCCTTAATTCAAAGCGAAGTAAGCTATCATGAAATTTTTACAATGAAAAAAAAATTGCAATTATCAAGCACATACTTTTAATTATACTTAAAACTTACTCGTAATGCAAATAATGTTTTAAGTATAACTATAATATATTATATTTACATCCTAAAGTTTAAGTATAGTTAAATAAATTTGAACACAAAAACATACATAAAACGGAATAGTTATATAAATCAGGTAAAACCATTTATGGGTAAAAACCTGATTAAAGTATTTACAGGCCAACGCCGGGTAGGTAAAAGCTATTTGTGTTATCAGTTGATTGATGAAATAAATGCCACCGATACCCAAGCAAACATAATTTATATAAACAAAGAATTGTATCAGTTCGATCATATCCGCGATTACAATGATTTGTATAATTATTTTAATGAACACTATGCCGCCGGTAAATCAAATTACTTTATTATTGATGAAATTCAGGATATATCGGGCTTTGAGAAATGTTTACGAAGCTTGCTGGCCGAAGGCCGCGCCGATTTGTATATCACAGGAAGTAATTCCGAAATGCTGTCGGGCGATTTGGCATCCTATTTAAGTGGACGTTATGTTGAAATTAAAGTATTTAGTTTGTCGCTCAGCGAGTTTTTAACATTTCACAAGCTTGATTCAAATCAGGCAAACTTCATGAAATACCTCCAATATGGAGGGCTGCCGGGTTTGGTTAGCATTGGTCTTAACGAAAATTTGGTGTATGAATACTTAAGGAATATTTATGCAACCATATTGCTGAAAGATGTGGTAAAGCGGTATAAGGTACGCAACATTAACTTTCTGGAGAGTTTGGTAAAATATGTAGCCGATAACACGGGATGTATCATTTCAGCAAAAAAAATCAGCGATTTTTTAAAGTCTCAAAAAGTAAATATATCGCCCAACATTGTAATGGATTACCTGGGTTATCTGGCAGCCTCGTTTTTTATTTTCAAGGTCGATCGGTCTGATTTAGAAGGGAAGAAAGTATTTGAGATAGGGCAAAAGTACTATTTTGAGGATTTAGGCATCAGGCACTCCCTTATTGAGTATCGGCAAAATGATATCAATAAAATACTTGAAAATGTGGTGCATTTGCATTTAAAAATTGCCGGGTTCGATGTGAAAATTGGCTGGCAGCAAGGCCGCGAGATTGATTTTGTTGCCACACGGAACAATCAGCGGATTTATATACAAGTAGCCTACCTGATTCCCGACGATAAGGTACATGAACGCGAGTTTGGTAACTTGCTTAAAATAAACGATCAGTACCCTAAATATGTGTTGTCGATGGATGCACTAACAGGTAGCCAATATAAAGGGATTATGCACCAATCGGTAATGGATTTTATTTTAAATTTAGAATAGCTCATGCTTAAAATTTCGATAATAACCGCCTGCTTCAACAATGCCGCTACCCTTGAACAAACGCTACAATCGGTAGCAAGCCAAAGTTACAAAAACATCGAGCATATAATTATTGATGGTGCATCAACCGATGGAACCCTTGAAATTATTCAATCTCACATCTCACATCTCACATCTCACATCTCAGTAAAATTAATTTCAGAACCCGATAACGGAATTTACGATGCGTTGAATAAAGGCATCCAGTTAGCTACCGGCGACATGGTAGGTTTTTTACATGCCGACGATCTGTTTTATTCCAATACGGCACTTGAAACCATTGCGAATGCCTTTCAACGCCAACCGTGCGATGGGGTATATGGCAACCTGCAATATGTAAGCAAAGACAATACCGATACGGTTATCCGGAATTGGGTGAGCAATGAATTCACCCTTAAAAAGTTGAAAAAAGGATGGATGCCCCCCCACCCTACCTTGTATTTAAAAAGGGAAGTTTATAACAAATTTGGTCTCTTCGATGTTACCTTTCACATAGCGGCCGATTACGATTTTATGTTGCGTGTTTTCTCAGGAGGCATTTCGGCCTGTTTTGTTCCCGTATATTTAGTAAAAATGCGGGTGGGTGGTAAAAGCAATGCGTTCAAAAATTTGATTAACAAAATGAAAGAAGACTTAAAAGCGTTAAGAAAAAATAATGTAGGTGGAATTTATTCCCTATTTTTGAAGAATGTTACCAAAGTACCACAGTTCTTTAAATAAATAAATGGGTTATGTTTGTTTTCGAAAATATCTGGTTGTTACTTTTAGCTGCTTTTGCGGTCTCCTTTATAATTACTTACGGGGTGATTCCAGTTATTATACATATTGCCGAACTTAAACACTTGGTTGATAAACCCAATGAGCGGACCTCGCATAGTAAATCAATTCCCACCTTGGGTGGATTAGGTATTTTTATTGGTTTTATACTTTCAGTTACCCTGTTTACCAACTTTAAACTTTTCCCAAGTCTGCAATACTTTTTGTTTGTAATGCTTATAGGTTTTTTTCTGGGGATGAAGGACGATGTAATTGCCTTAGCTCCCAGTAAAAAATTTATGGGTTTATTAATTGGAGTTTCAGTACTCGTAATATTGGGCGATGTGCGAATAACAAGTTTTTACCAATTATTAGGAATCGGTTCCCTTTCCTATTTTTGGAGTATAGTATTTTCCATCTTTACTTTTTTAACCATTGTAAATGCCGTTAATTTAATTGATGGCATCAATGGTTTATGCACCGCCACCTCGCTTATTTCAAGCATTGCCTTTGGTGTTTGGTTTTTTCTGGTGGGCAATGAAGTAAGCCTGCAATTAGCCATTCTTATTGCCGCTTTAATGGGGGCTTTGTTAGCCTTTTTGCGCTATAACATTACCCCTGCAAAAATATTCATGGGCGATACCGGTTCCCTGCTGTTGGGCGTAATATTGGCCTTTTTAGCCATTGAATTCATTGAAATAAACAGCACCGATCATGGCTCGTATGGAATTAATACTTCACCGGTTGTGGCTATGGGTTTTCTGGCCTTGCCGTTGGTTGATATGTTAAAAGTATTTGTGATACGTTTATACAATCGCACTTCTCCTTTTCATCCCGATAAACGTCACATCCATCACCTGCTGTTGGAGTTGGGGTTAAACCATACTCAGGCGACGGGTTTACTTTCAGTGGTTTCCATTCTATTTATTTTGCTATCGCTAGTGTTGTCGAACCTTCGTGCCCAAACATTTGGCATTTTAATATTAATTATCCCTCTCATAATTACCTGCATACCCAACCTCCTACTTAGAATGAGATATAATAAGACCAAGTTAAAACCAAATTAGACCCAATACCCTTAATTTTTGTAACTACACCGCTTCAAATAACAAACGGTAGTTAGAAAAAATGAACAATGTCAAATGCACAATATACAATGAACAAGTAAAAAAGGGAAAATGAAAAAGTTTGAAATGTAATTTACCCACCCCAACCCTCCCTTGAAAAGGAGGGAGCAGGGTAGTACCAATAATTAAAATGGGCAACAAATTGAAATAATTAAATAACCACTACTGCCAGTTCAAAACGCTCTCCCTTGCTCGCAGGGGAGGTGCCCCGAGAACTCGGGGAGGGGTAAAAAGAAGTTAAATAATGAACAATGTCAAATGCACAATATACAATGAACAAGTAAAAAAATTGGATAAACAAGCATTTTGTAAACCCGAATCCTTGAAAATTGATAATTGTTTGTTTGTTTGGTATTGAACATTTTTTGTTTTAGTTTTTTGGGAGATGAGTAGTTTATGAGCAACCCTATTATTGATTTGCTACCATAAAAATAAATGCCTTTTTAATGCACTTGAAATGACAAAAATCCACAACAAACTGGTACTTTGGTTGCTTATTATTAGCCTCATAATCGCCACCTCCTTACTTGATTTAACCGGTGTGGTAAAATCGTGGTGGGTTGACCAGGACAAACATTTTCATTTGGTACTGTTCGCCCTGTTTATGGTGGTTACCAAACTTCTTTTTAAAAACCTCTCGCTATTTAAAATTTCCCTCATCACATTCTGCCTGGGGTTACTCATTGAGTTGCTGCAAGCCTATTTTACCCATGGCCACCGTAAGTTCGATGTTTACGATTTGACTTTCAATTTGTTGGGAGTAGCCTTGGGGTTGTTTATTTTGCTGGTGTACCGGGGAAAAACAATTAGCAATGAGTAATTATTCCCTTCGGTTCCCGATGAATAATCGGGACAGGCTATGAGAAAAGTTGGCAATTGGCAATTAACAATTAGTAATTTGTAATGAACAATTAGTAATGCACCATTACTAAAAAGCTGAACGTAATAACAACAGATTACTTCGCTGCGCTCGTAATGACCATTCCAATTGGAACTGTCATTACGAGAAACGACCGCAGGGAGTGACGAAGTAATCCGCCACGAGTTCCACTACCCTTAATTCAAAGCGAAGTAATCCCTCAAAATGTTTACTACAATTAACAAATAACGGAATAAACGTTTACTGCAATAAACAATTTGGTTATCTTTGTATGAATTTAAAACAACATACATGGAAAGTTTAATAGAGCGGTCGCATCAGCGTTTAAAAAACACACCTACCCATTTTATTCGTGGTTTAATGGATGAAATTAACTGGGATGCTCGCTTAATAGGAATAAAGGGCGCCCGGGGGGTGGGTAAAACAACCTTGCTGCTTCAATACATAAAGTGTCGGTTAAAACCCAATTTACCCGCTCTATTTGTTAGTCTCGATAATATATATTTTGCCGAGCATAAACTTTATCATTTAGCCGATGCTTTTGTAAAACGGGGGGGCAAAGTATTATTGCTCGATGAAGTTCACAAATACCCCAACTGGTCACAAGAAATAAAGAATGTTTACGACGATTTTGCTGAACTAAAGGTGGTTTTTACCGGTTCGTCGTTACTTGAAATTCTAAATGCCAAGGCCGATTTAAGTCGTCGTGCCGTTATTTATGAAATGCAGGGTTTTTCATTTCGTGAATACCTAAATAAAAATGCAGGAAGTACTTTTAATAAGGTTACGCTTAAACAAATATTAGAGTCACATACGGAACTCTCCAACCAATTTACTTCGCAATTAAAAGTATTTGAACATTTCGACACTTATTTACAACTAGGATACTATCCTTTTTATGATGAGGTAACGCAAAATTATTACCAACAAATAAACGAAATTGTTAGCCTGGTACTCGAAATTGAATTGCCTTTATTGCGAGGGGTTGATGTTACTTTTGTGCCCAAAGTGAAGCAGCTGCTTCAAATAATTGCCGAATCGGTTCCTTTTGTACCCAATATAACCAAGCTTAGCGAACGCATAGGCATTACGCGTAATTCATTACTAATTTATTTGCATGCCTTGAATGAAAGTAATCTTACCATGAACTTGCATAAAAGTGCATTTGGAATCAGCAAATTACAAAAACCCGATAAAGTATATCTTGAGAATACTAACTTAATGTATGCTCTTTCGCATTATGCGGTTAATAAAGGGCATCTCAGAGAAACATTTTTTGCCAATCAATTGAAACAAAGTCATCAAATGCAATATGCCCCCAAGGGTGATTTTATTATTGATAGTGCTTTTACTTTTGAAATTGGAGGTAAAGACAAGGATAATAAGCAAATTAAGGACTTACCCGATGCCTTTATTGCAGCTGATGATATTGAATTTGGTTTTGTAAATAAAATACCCCTTTGGCTTTTTGGTTTTCTTTACTAATGGTTTTTGTTGTTAGTGGTTAACTATAATGTTTTTACAATTATGAAATTCAATTCCAATTCTGTATATTAGTGGTATAATAAAACCTCACCCACCCCTTCTCTAGGCATCTACCAGTTTATATTGCTACCAACAAGAACAAAACGGTGCTTTACACCGGGGTTACCAAAATCCACCGGGGAAAATGTCTGCTGCGGCAGAAAAAGGGGCGTTTCAAGCAGTTTACCATGTCTTCGTGCTTAATTGGTAAGAATTCATGGCTAAATTCATTTTAGATTAGTTACGCTTTCTTTCCTCGCTACAGGTGCTACGAGTTCCCTTTGAGCTACGAGTTACCAAGTTAGCACAATCTCATTTTCTAAACTCTAAATTCTAATCTCTCACACCTCAAAGTCTCACGTCTCACATCTCATATCTCATATCTAATTGCAATGCACAAAACAGCCCTCGCATCGGCTGAGTTCGCCGCGCAGGCGTTTCTCTACCAGCTCGCCATAGCGTTCGGTGAGCACCGGAACCCTAATGTTGCGGCTTACCTCATAAGCAAAGGCATACATGAGCATCATGCGGGCTTCGCGTCCACCAATGCCCCTCGATTGCAGATAAAACAACGCCTCTTCGTCAATTTGGCCAATGGTGGCGCCGTGGCTGCATTTTACGTCATCGGCATAAATTTCCAACTGGGGTTTGGTAAAAAAACGGGCCGTTGGGGATAAGCAAATATTTTTGTTCGACTGAAAAGCCTGTGTTTTTTGTGCATCGCGGCGCACCAAAATCCTGCCGTTGAAAGCTCCGGTAGCCTCATCGTCGAGCACGTTTTTGTACATTTCAGTGCTTTGGCAGTTGGGAACCGCGTGGTCGATAAACGTGAAATTATCTATATGCTGTTTGCCATCAATTAATGCCAATCCGTAAACGTGAGCCTCGGCATGTTCTCCGGCCAGTTTTACATAAATGTTGTTCCGCACAAAACCACCGTGCAAAGTGAGGGTGTTGGTTAAGGTATTGCTGCCCTTCATTTGCTGAATGTACAACGACGTTAATTGCGCCGACTCGTTATGCTGGTTCTGGATGTTGTAAAAATCGAATACAGCATTTTCATCCACAAAAACCTCGGTAACCGTGTTAGATAAGAAATGGTGTTGGGTTAAGGTGTGATCGCATACAATTACTTTTACCTGGCTGTTTTTTCCGGCCACAATCAGATTCCGCTGGTTTACAAGTAAAGGATTGCCTCCCCGCATCAGGTTTATAATCTGAATGGGTTTATCCAAAACAAATCCATCAGGAATATATAAAAACAGGCCATCTTGGGCAAATGCGGCGTTAAAAGTTGAAATACCTTCGGGATGCTTAGCGGCTTGTTGGTTGTAGTGTTTTTCGAATAATCCGGCATAACTCACCGCTGCTTCGCGGATGCTGCAAGCCACAATTTCACTAGGCAATTGGGCGTGTTCCTGATTCTTTTGGTAGTACCAACCGTTTTCGAGCAACAAAGTATGCGTATCCAATTCCGGCACCGAGCATCGGAACAATGTTTTTGAGTCCACGGCAATGTTGGTAGCTTTAAAGGTATAACCATACCCTTTGCCAAAAGCGCGCATCAAATCGGTGTATTTGTATTTTTCGTCCCCTTTTTCGGGAATCCCCAACCGGTCGAACTCGCGCATGGCCGGTTCCCGGTATTTGTTCATGTTTTCGGGAAGCCCTTCGCTAATGACGGATTTGTTTTGCTGATACAGATTTATCAGCTTGTATTTCATGGTATTGTTGTCGATAGAATCACTCATATTATACCTTCACTTCCTCTTTAATCCAGTCGTATCCTTTTGCTTCCAGTTCCAGAGCTAATTCCTTGCCTCCGGTTTTTACAATTTGCCCTTGATACAGGATGTGCACCACATCGGGCACAATATAATCGAGCAGCCGCTGGTAGTGCGTTATCACAATGGTAGCGTTTTCGGCTGTTTTAAGCTTGTTCACCCCATTGGCAACAATGCGCAGCGCATCAATATCAAGTCCGGAATCGGTCTCGTCCAAAATGGACAATTTGGGTTCGAGCATGGCCATCTGGAAAATCTCGTTTTTCTTTTTCTCGCCACCCGAAAAACCTTCGTTCACTGAACGCGAAGTCAACCGGTCGTCAATTTCCACTACCTGTTTTTTATCGCGCAGCATTTTTAAAAAGTCGCCGGCACTCATGGCATCTTTTCCTAGGTATTTGCGGTGCTCATTTACGGCGGTTTTCATAAAATTCACCATGCTTACACCCGGAATCTCCACAGGATATTGAAAACTCAGGAACAACCCTTCACGGGCCCGGTCTTCGGGAGCCAACGATAATAAATCCTTATCATTAAACGATACTGTACCGCCGGTAACATCGAACCGGCTGTTTCCGGCCAAAACCCCGGCAAGGGTGCTTTTTCCGGAACCATTGGGTCCCATAATGGCATGCACTTCGCCGGCTTTTACTTCAAGGTTGATTCCCTTTAATATCTCTTTGCCATCAACACTGGCCTTTAAATTTTTGATGCTTAACATTTTTATTCGACTATTAGATTTTAGAATTTAGATCTTAGAAATTAGATGCTAGATTCAATACGTTTATTTTAGATTTAAAAACTTAATGCCGTTTAGTTAAGGTTTTTCACCCTCCACCCTTCGTTCCGATATTTATCGGAATCCCTCTAGGGAGGACTAGCATTGCTGCTACGGAGGAAGTATCCCCCTGGGTGGATTATAGGGGGGAATCGCTAACTAAACGTCATTGTTTAATAATTTTTAATTTCAATAACTCTAAATACTTTAAGTACTTTAAATATTCTAAATACTTCTTATCCAACGGATCCTTCCAATGTAATGGCCAACAGCTTTTGCGCCTCCACGGCAAATTCCATGGGGAGTGTGTTCAACACCTCTTTGGCGTATCCATTTACTATCATGCCAATGGCATCTTGGGTTGAAATGCCCCGTTGATTGCAATAGAATATCTGGTCTTCACCAATTTTTGATGTGGTGGCTTCGTGTTCCAAAATGGCGGTGTTGTTTTCACATTCCACGTAAGGAAACGTGTGGGCACCGCATTGGTCGCCTAACAGAAGCGAATCGCATTGCGAAAAGTTGCGGGCTCCGTCGGCCCGTTTGGCAATTTTCACCAATCCCCGGTAGCTGTTGTTGCTTTTTCCAGCACTGATACCTTTGCTTACAATGGTGCTTTTGGTATTCTTTCCAATGTGAATCATCTTGGTTCCCGTATCGGCTTGCTGATAATGGTTGGTAACCGCCACCGAATAGAATTCCGAAGTGGAATTGTCGCCCAACAAAACGGTGCTGGGATATTTCCAGGTTATGGCAGAGCCTGTTTCCACTTGGCTCCAGCGCAGTTTTGAACCTTTGCCCTGGCATAAACCCCGTTTGGTTACAAAGTTATAAATACCGCCTTTCCCGTTTTTGTCGCCGGGATACCAGTTTTGTACCGTTGAATATTTTACTTCGGCATTTTCCATTAAAATAATTTCCACAATGGCAGCGTGCAACTGGTTTTCGTCGCGCATGGGGGCGGTACAACCTTCCAGATACGAAACATAACTGTCGGCTTCGGCTACAATCAAAGTGCGTTCGAACTGCCCAGTGTTGGCCGCGTTGATGCGGAAATAGGTGCTAAGCTCCATGGGGCAACGCACACCCTTGGGTATGTAGCAAAACGAACCATCAGAGAAAACCGCCGAATTAAGGGCTGCAAAATAGTTGTCGTTGGCTGGTACCACGGATCCCATGTGTTGGCGGACCAAATCGGGATGTTCCCGAACGGCTTCGCTGAACGAACAGAATATAATTCCTTTTTCGGCTAAAGCCTCACGGAAAGTGGTTTTTACCGAAACGCTGTCCATTACCGCATCTACGGCCACTCCACTCAGCATTTTTTGTTCGTCGAGGGGAATGCCCAGTTTGTTGAAGGTTTCCAACAGGTCGGGGTCCACCTGATCCAGGCTTTCGTACTTGGCATTTTGCTTGGGGGCCGAATAGAAAATAATATCCTGATAATTGATGTCCGGTAACTTGAGGTGCGCCCATTTAGGCATTTCCATGGTAAGCCAGTTGCGGTAGGCCGACAGGCGGAATTCGAGCATCCATTCCGGTTCACCTTTCTTGTTAGAGATAAGGCGTACCACATCTTCGCTCAATCCTTTGGGAATGGATTCGCTTTCAATATCCGACACAAAGCCGTATTTGTATTCGCTTTCGGTTACGTCGTTTAGTAAAGTATCTTGCGTGTTCATTTTTTTATGTTTCAAATCGGTTTTCTAAAAAAGGCAAAGCCATTATGGGGAACCGATGCAATTGGTATGTATTAAAACAAAAGCCAACAACAATTGTTTTGCGGGGCGAAATTACATAAAAGATTAATTCTTTGATAATAAAAAGGAAACTAATTCAGACGAGGAGGTCTTTTATTAAATAGGTAGGATTGACTTTAGTTTGTTTTTTATTTGGTTAATATTTTTCAATTCACCATAAATTCAAAGTAATCCATAAACTTCTCGCCCAGCCGGTTTAATTTTGAACATAAAAAAAGGTTGTAGCTACAAAACTACAACCTCAAATATTTGTGGGCCCAGCTGGGTTTACCGATTGCTTTTTCAATACTCCCTGCAGTCGTTTGAAAAATGCACCGGCATAAACTTCTCGCCCAGCCGGGCTCGAACCAGCGAACCCCTGATTACCAATTAGAAATTTTACAAGTTTATGAATGGCTATATAGTTTAAAGGATTGAATCTCAATATTGAGTTTGTTTTAAGCTCCATTTTATATGCAACTTCGGTCACTATCGGGAACAGCTATCAAGTAAAGGTTAGAAATGGTTGGAATGAAAGAGCAAGCCTTTTTATGGTAATTGTTGGAGAAACAGGGGTTTCTAAAACCCCGGCAATTTCAATTGCATTAGCACCGCTTATTAAAAAGAATCTGCAATATTACAAGGAATGGTGCTTAAAAGATGAACAGTACCAATTGGAACAAGCTCTGGGCGCAAAAGAATTGAAAGAGAAGGGTATCGAGAGCGTTATACCCAAAAGAAAGCAAATTGTAATTGAGGATTCAACCATCGATGCAATTTATCGAGTTCATGCCAATAATCCAAAAGGGTTAGGGGTTTATTTTGATGAAATCATTGGATTTTTTAACAATATGAACCGCTACAATAACGGTAGCGAACAGGAACAATGGTTAATGACATGGTCTGGAAAATCCATTAGTGTCGATAGGGTATCGTCAAAACCTATTTTAATACCGAATCCGAATATCAGTTTTATTGGTGGTATTCAACCTCAAATGTTACCCGATTTGTTTAAAGACAACAGGGAGAAGAATGGATTCGTTGAGCGGATTTTATTTACTAATCCAAAAGGTCTTACAAAAAGCCCTTTCCCGGAAAGCAATGTTCCAATGTCCGTTTTCGTTAACTATGAGGTGATAATTAACCGTTTGATTGATTTACCCGTTAGTTTGGATGAAGATGGAGGTGTAAATTCAGTAATTCTAAACTTTTCAAGCTCTGCCCAAGCTAAATATATTAGCTTTTTTAACCAGAATAAAGATCTTTTAAACAGTGGAACTATACCTCATAAGCTCCGGGGTTTTTACTCTAAAATGGATATTTACGTTGCCAGGTTTGCGTTAATCCTTCAAATGTTATGTTGGGCCTGTGGAGAAGGGGATAATTCAAAAGTTTCTGAAAAGGCAATGGATGGTGCAATTATCCTTTACAACTATTATATCGAAAATGCCAAGCCGGTAATTGATGCCATTACTCAACCCATTTCCCTGACCAATGAACACCGGAAACTTTTCGCCAATGAATTGTATCTTAAAAATGGCTATAGCTATCGTGATATTGGTAAAATATTAAATGTGAGTCACGAAACCATTCGAAAATGGGTTACACCTATTGTTGACAGTTGACAATTGACACAATTTGAAAACACCTATAATAGATTGCCTGATTGCTATTTAACCCCAATATCAATTAAAAGAGAGTGTCAACCATATATTTACCATACAATTTTGAAGTTGACAGTTATTTAAATAAGAATATATCATAATCAATTGACAAACAAGGGATAATATAAGTTTTTTTGCTTTGTCAAGTGTCAAGTAAACTTATAAATAATTACAACTTTGAATACAAGAAACTGCCAATCCTGTGGCACATCATTTAGTGCCACCCGTTCCGATGCCAATTATTGTTCCGAGAAATGCCGGGCAATGGCAAATTATCAAAAACGTAAAGCAATTGTGCATACACCCGTTAAGCAGAAAATGGTTAACCAAACCTTACAAGCCGTAACTCCGCAGTCACCTGTTAAGTTATCCGGCGATTTAGGCTATGACGATATTAAATTGTCTATTCAAAAATGTGAAACGGAAATTAGTGAGATTAAAGAGAGTATTGATATTATCTCAAATCAGATTGCCGTAAACGTTGAAACCGTTATTAAAATGAACGAACAAATCATACAGATTGAAAAAGTGGAGGTAATTGATTTGCTCAATTTAGTTGAACTGTCCGAACTAGATTTATATAACTACATGCTAAGTCAGTCGTTTAAAAAAGACCAACGAGAGGGGAAAGTAACTGAGAAGCTAAAATTGGTAACAGAACTTGACTTTAAATACATAAGCCCTGAGACGAAATATGAAATTGAGGAATTTAAACAAGAGATTTACCGGAAAATGAATCAATTTGACAGCCAACTGGCAATATTGAACAAAACGATTGACGAAAAGCAAAAGCATATTGAACAGCTTCGGATGGATTTAAAAGAGTTAAATAACCAAATCCGGTTCTACCAAAACAGGTTAATCCAATACGATAACCGATTAACGCAAACATAAACGGAGAATTTTTAACCGTTTATTTTCACCGCTTATTCACTAAATAGCGGTCAACATTTACCGTTTAATAGAGGTCAATACCCAGTAAAATTGCTGGATATTGACCTCTATTTTATAAAAAGTCCTTTGAAACTGGGTTGATTTAATGTAAAAACTATATGAAAATGGCAAAAAAACATCGTTTTCGGCTTTGTTGATGGCTTTTTCAATGCCCGTGCAATATTTTAGCAACTTGAACGGGCAACAACTAATTAATTGGTGAAAATATTAAACAGTTATTTGGATTAAATTAACCGCTCTTTTATCATCATCACTCATCAGTATCTACTTTGTTTTTCGAAAAAGCATCAAGAATTTTAAGCTTTAAAGTCTCGTTATAATCGGCTTCATAAAGAATGGAGGTAATTATTTCATGTAATAGTTCCTTGTCAATGTTTCCGGCGGCTACATGCAAACTAATAGCCTCCATTCGAAAAAAGAAAGAACCAACTATTCCCATAAAACCATTCATTGATAAAAACATGCCACAAATTGAGATAGCAATACGTTTGTTGCCATATTGAAAACAATGACTTTTGTTGGCTATCCAAAAAAGATGGGTTAATTTATCTTCAAATTCAGGGTAATAATCATCGTTTTGAATTTGTACAATGGCACTTTCCAATGAATTAAGGTTAAGAATACCTTCAGTTCCACCACCACTTGCTTCGATCGTTTTTTTGTGAATGGCGATAATCTCATCAATATTTTTAAAATAAATATATGCCACTATTCGCTTTGCTTTAAGCGTTTCATAACCTCTTTAGCATCTTCCAATTGCTTTTCAAAATTTACACTTTGCTCACCTAAGAACCGTTCAAAATCGGAAGGTGTAACAGACTGTATATACTCTTCAAGCTTTAAATGTAGTGCATCACGAAAATGAAGGTCTCTGGAGGCCATCTTGATCCGTGCATCTTCAATGTATGGACGTTGCTGTGGGTGCTGCGAAAAATCATTAAAAATCGTATCTACCTCAACAGGGTCTAACTTTCTATTTGAGGCTTTGCTATGTTTCTCCAATTCATGGGCTAAACCTGTTTCAAAGGATGCGATGCTATTTAATACTTCAGCATACATGGTATCATGGGCATTATCGTTTTCGGCAAGTTTGAGAATTTGTTTATACTCTTTTGCCTTTTCTTTAAAAATACATTGGTAAATTTTATCGGTATATAAAGAGTATTTGTAGTTTCCCATATTAACGCATTGGCTTAACGCCGAAGTAAAATCTTTTCGGTAATTACTTTCTTGCATTGCGGCAGGGAAATAATTTGCATCACGGCGGTTTATAAATTTTGTGCCTCCACCTGTACGTTCGTTGATGGTGTCAATAACAATATCAAGCATTTTACTACGGAGCAATTGGGCGTTATCGCTCTCTTTTAATAACATAGCAAGGTTCAGCACCGAGCGGAAATTAAATAAACCCAGTTGAGTAGTTTTGCTCCCGACATTAATGACGGGAGCAAACTGCAACTTTAATTCCTTCAAAGCTTTACCCCGCATTAAAATATAGCCATTGTGTTTTAACTCCATCTGATACTGTTCAAGGTAGCGTTCGAGGGTACGTTCATCAATATTAAAAAATTGAGTTACCATTGTTTTATTAAACTTGTATTCACCATCAAACAGCATTCCTTCAATGCCAACATATTCCTGAATTCGCTGTATAGCGTATTTATTATTAAGTATGTTTTGGCGTTCGATGTTTGAGTTTGTTAAATCTTTCATTTTATTTGCTTTTTTGCTCCCGACATATATGTCGCCAGCAACTTGTAAACACTTGCTAATAAAATTGTTTAGCCTACTTAAAATATTTCATAGTTAGTATTTCGGTTTTTTAAGGCCTTGTAATTTATATACCAATTGGACATCTTCAAAAAGAGTGAGAAATTATCACTTTCATCAATCAGGGTATAATTTTGCCTTATATTTCTGCAGGTTTTATAAATTTTATGGGTTACTCAAATTTCAATTTTTGATAATTTATTCATTCTTTTATTTATATATTTGTATCACTAAAGATAGCATCTTTAGTCCGACGTCCGGCCATTGGTTGGGCGTTTCTTTTTTATCCAATTAATTTATTCCATTTATGAATTTCCCCAAATTTCAATACTGACTTCAATTTGGGATAAGTTTTCTGTGATATAGTTTCGAAAATCTATAGCATCATCAATAAAAGTGTCAATATCTTCATCCAGATGAACTCCGTATGTATCCATATCTTGATTAAAAAAAACTGAGCCATAAAAATGGAAATCGTCCCCATAAGCATAACCGGGGTTGCTGTTATGAAATGTTCGAGCCTTAATTTCGAGCAAACCACATTCAACATAAATATTCCATGTTTTTAGATAATAACCTGCATAGGGCATTGTACCTTTCTGAAAATTGGGATCTTTAACGTTCAAGCATATACACCATTCAATAAAATATACCGGATTTTGGATATTTTCAATGTAAAAAATAATTTCTTTTAAATCCTCTTTTTGATGGATGGAAGTATATTCCATAGGTGCGGAAAGTTGTTGGTACTATTGCCAATTACAAATATACAATAATACGTTTGTTATGGAAAGAAAACTGAATAGTAGCGAAAAGAAATGGAATTTAGCTTTGATAAAAACCGTTGTCTAATCTATTAAATGCGATTTAAATGTGCACACCACTGCTAGTTATTGTTTTACAACAAAAACAATTACAGCGGTCTAATGGGTTGATTGAACTGTTGAACAAGGTTATATAGTTATATTTAATTATTTTTTCATATATTTGGAAAAGTGGTTATCTTTGTGAACTTTTTTATGAGCAATTTAAAGAATAAATCAGAATTAAACTTTGCAGCAGCAGAATTGTTACATAAACAAAGCTATTATCCTTCTGTAATTCATTGCTCATATTATAGTTGCATTCAGCTTATGAAGCATATTTGGCTTCATAAAATGAATAAAACCGAACAGGATTTAGAAATGCTAACCAAATCATCAACAGAAGGTTCTCACGAAGTCTTAATTAACCAAACAGGGGGCTTTATGAAAAATAAATCAATTGATTTTAGAACTTTTAATAATCTAATGGGTCAATTGAAGAAACTTAGAGTGATTGCCGATTATAAAGACGTCCAAATTGATAATACTGTAAGTTACAACTCAATTACTTTGTCTAAAGATTCTTTATTAATTCTAAAAAAATGCCTATAATATGATATCTCAAGAATATATAAAATCTGCTTTGCAAGTTTTCATAAGCAAATTTTCTCAAACCCGTGTTCGTTACGAATTTGATTCAACAGCATTAACTCATTATATTGAAGTAGTTCCAAATTCAGTTTACCATTTAGATGAAGAATACATTTCCTGGGAATCTGCATTTTATGATTTATTTGTCTCTCAATTTCCCAACCAAAATATTTGTTTCATTTCCGATGATTCTTTAGTTGGGCTTGATGAAATTCAGTTTGAGTTAGTTGGTTCAAAATTTGTTGAATATTCAGTTAATAATGATTTTAATTGTATTCCAACAGATAGTGTAAATTATAACGAACAAAAATCTACATCATACATTTCAAATTATAGCGTTTTCAACGGTTTGGGTTCTATTTCAGTAAATCCAATATCTGCTTTTACTTTTAATCTTAATCGTCATCAAGCACTAGTTGATATTTATAATACAAATGGTTGTTTTGAAAACAAAAGTCCAAGTTATAATGAAGAATATTATCCTTTAGCTGCTTAGTATGGAACAAAATAACCAATTAGAATCAGGATTCCGCATAAATAATCTTTTATTATTAGAAAGTAATTTTAAAAGAATTTCAAATGTTACATTCAATAATCCTGATAAAAAACAGGTTATAAATGTTGACGTTGAAGTTAATATCAACGAAAATAACATCTTTGTAACGGAACTGGTTACACTTAAAGATATGTTAGCTGAAGTCGAAGAAGTTTCATACTCAGTAAAAATGGTAGGTGTATTTGAAAAATTCGGTGATTCCAAACTTGATATGGAAGAATTTGGCAGAGTTAATGGGGCGGCGATAATCTTCCCTTATATTCGTGAACACATAACAAATCTTTCAGCCAAAGCTGGTTTAGGATTGCTAATACTACCTCCTTTTAATTTTACTAAGCAGAAAAATTAAATAGTGTAGCGTTTTGTTCATTTTTATATCTCTATAAGTTATTGTCTTACAATGTTTTTGAAATTATTGCATCTGTTTTAGTACATTTTTCGTACAATGTATAGTTCTGATTCTGTTACCTTTTCTGGTGAAATTTCGGATAATCACTTTCATCAAATTTTGACAGGTTTACATAGTAGCCCTCTAATTGAAGAGGAAACTAAAGAACTTCTCCCTCAACCCAGTTCAATATAGAAGCTGTGTGGCAGAGCTACTAATTTAATTACGGACAGTTACATAGGGTTGCCCTCAGCCACTCTTGAGAAGGAACAGCTGGCAACTTGCCACTCCCCACAAAGTATGCAATAAGTATGCAAATAAAAAGAGGATACAGATTTTGAATCTGTAACCTCTTGATTTTATTGGTGGGCCCAGCTGGGCTCGAACCAGCGACCCCCTGATTATGAGTCACAATCTGCCTTTTGACTTTATTTTCCTTCTTTTTCTATAGGTTTCTAAATCAATTTATTATATATTTGTGAATGGATATGAATTGACTTAAATTTACCTAAATGGACTAATTTGTTTGTATCCTGTTGGTATAAAATTTCAACAACCTAATAAAGATAGCAAAATGTTTGGAGTAACTACAGCAATAATTCAAGATAAAAGAATTAAAAGAAATGATGGTACCTATGCGATTAAGCTTCGAGTAATTTATCAAAGAATTACAAAATATTATCCATTAGGAATTCATTTATCGGAAGATGATTGGAAGGAGGTAAACGAGAAAAAGCCTAAAAGCAAATACAAAAAAAACAAACTGCTTTTTAATAAAACGGAATTAAATGCCATAGAGGTTATCCGAACATTATCGCCGTTTTCATTTGAAGCATTCGAAAAAACCTACAATAAGAGATCAGATTTAAGCAAAGACGTATTTTCCCTTATTGATGATTACATAAAGATCTTAAAAAAGAACAAACAGTTTGGAACTGCTGAAAGCTATGGAAGCTCAAAATCGTCTTTTATCCTATTCTTAAAAGAGAAAAAGCGAAAAAAATTGAATTTTGGTGATATTACCCCTGAATGGCTTCAAGATTATGAGGATTGGATGCTTTCGGAAGAAGAATCCATTACAACGGTTGGGGTTTACCTTAGGAATCTCCGGGCAATAATAAATAAAGCAATTAACGATGGTTTATTCAACCGCGAGTTTTATCCTTTTGGAAAGTGGAAATATCAAATACCTTCAGGTCGAAATATAAAGAAAGCGCTTACTATGAAGGAGATTCAGCTTATTTTTGAATATGTACCAAGGTCAGAGGAAGAAAACAAGGCCCGTGATATATGGCTGTTAAGCTATCTATTCAATGGAGCGAATTTCAAAGATATTGCAATGTTTCAATACCGAAATATTAGAGGAAACTCACTGATATTCATTAGAAATAAAACGAAAAAGACCACAAAAAAGGACATTCAGCCAGTTATTATAAGCCTTATCCCCGAAACTGTTGAGATGATTAACAAATGGGGAGTTAAACCAATTGATGCAGACCAATATATCTTTGGTTTTATTGACGGAACAGAAACTGAGGAATTACAAAGGGTAAAAATAAAGCAAGCTGCAAAAACCAACAATAAGTACATTAAACGAATTGGTGAAAGATTGGGATTACCGTTAAAATTGACTCTCGGTGTTTCTCGTCACACCTGGGCTACCATAATGAAGAATTTAGGTGCAAGCGATGAGATCGTTGGCGATGGTTTGGGGCATCAGCTTTTAAGTACTACTAAAAATTATCTAGGGAGTTTTGAAGATGAAGTTAGAGAACAGTTCCAAAGTAAATTACTCAAATTTAATTAAATATGAAATTAGTTTCCAGTGTTATCCCATATAGCAGAGAATGGTTTGAAGAGCTACAAAACACGGAGCTTAAAGAAATAGTAGTAATGCTTCAAAAACATAATGCCAGAGATTTATCAGACATCAAAAGGGAATTAGTCGATTTTTTCTCAAATTTTTATAATGAGTTACCCTTTAGTATAGATAAGGTTATTGATGAATTTAAGAAAAAAACGCATTATGAAAAACGCATTCCAACCCTAATAAAATACAAAGATGATAAATTGCTGTTGCGTTGGGATTTAATGAAAGTTTTACTGAAAAAGGATTTTCTTAAAGATTACAATTCAACTTTTAACAACAAACTCAATATTCATAAAACATTACTCCAAAATGTTAATCTAATACATCAAAGATCATTGGATACTTTTGTAAAGTTACTTGGTAACAGTTTTATGCTAACCGAGCACTTTATTAATCATCCCATATTATCGTATGGTGATCAGGATGCTAACTTTTTTTGCTTGATTGATAAAACATTACGGCTAGAATATTTAGATTATGATTCATTCACCCTTTGTAATGGAAATGAGGCGGTTTTAACGAAACTGAGATATACCATAGCAATTTCAAATACAAAGAGACCTCTAAATGATCTATCGGAAAGTAAAAAAATTGCATTAATACCTATTTTTCAAAGAGAATTAAACAAACAACGTTCTCATAAATTCGGAAATAATGATGGGATACCTGTAATGACAGAATTAATAAAATTCTATAAGTATTATCGTAAGATTTTTAAAGCTCTTAAGAAAAAAAGAATAAGTGGAGCAAACAAAACGACATCTGAAGATTTATTGTCGAAAATTGATGAATTAAATAGCAAAATTACAGCCAACATAAATAACAAAACAAATGAAAAATTATTTCATAATATTATTGAAATAATTAAGGAATTAAACAAAGCTGTCTTAAATTCAAAGGATGAAATTATCTTCCAACAAAAAAACCTAGAAAACAATCTTATTGCTCACATTAGTGATCCAAAGAATAAACAAACAATCCTTAAAATAAGCGCCGATTTAAATGAGCTAAAAGAAACAATTAAAACTATAAATGAAGGTTCGATGCTAAATATAGTTTCAAGCCTTGAAGAAATAACCCAAAATATTTTATTGCAAGCCAATGAAATTCAGAAAACTAATAGTATCACAAAGGATATCGAGGAATTAAATGACAAAAAATATAAGGATATAGAGCAAAAATTATTGTTGTTAACTGATGATTTAGGAAAAATTATTATTACAACTAAAAAAGAAGAAAAGGATGATTCTATGGTTTTTGCTATATATGGCATTGGGTCCAAATTAGAAACAAATAAAACCAAATTCAAAAATGTTTTTTGCGGCTTGAAAAAATTATTTATTCAAAAAAATCGTACTAAGGATTTGGAATCCCTTTATAACCCAAAACATACTGATTTCCCATTCATTGATTGGAACGGGAGTTTAAAAGATTTATTAATGGTCTTTAAATTCTTAGAGAAGAGAAAAATTATTACAAGTAATAAAGTGAATATAATCATTAAAAAAAGATTCACTATAAAAGGGGAACTAATATTAGAAACAGCAAGTAAACTAGCGGAATGGAAAAGTGAACGTATTTTAGAGAAAACATCTATATATACGGAATTAAACGATATTATCCCTGAGAAGAAGGACGATAAGGTGGAAAGTAAAATTCAAGTTGTCTTGTGAGTTAACTAACTGATATATATTGCAATATATTTAATATACTTTATCCTTCAAACAACAATTTTCACCATCGTATAATTATCTTCATTGGTAGTTTCTAGTTGCTTTAATTCTTCATCAATTTCGGAATCCGGTTTTGATATTAATTGTGAGGTTTCAATGGAATTATAGAAACCATCGGAACAAATAAAAATGGTATCGTTAGGTTTTAAGTGAATTTCAATAATCGGAAGATTTTCTTCTAATAAATTACCTGACAGCGATTTAGTGACAATGTGTTTATACCGATCAATATCTTTACTTGAAACAATCCCATTACTTTTCATCTCATTAACTAAGGAGTGATTTTCGGAAACAAAAAGTAAATTGTTTCGTCTGAAGTGCTTTATTTGAACATCACCCACCCAGAATGCATACGCAAAGTTTTCTCTAATAAAAACTCCGGCAATAGTAGTGCCTAATCTTGTGAGCCATGCCGTACGTTTCAATGCAATTTGTTCATTTGCAAATAGGATTCCCTTTTGAATTGTAGAAACAATATCCGACTCTTTATAGTTTTGCAAAATAAAATCAACCAATGCATCGGTAGCCGCTTTTGAAGCTATTTCACCATAGGAATAGCCGCCCATACCATCGGCTACAATGTGAAGTGAATTATGGCTATCGAGTTGAATATTTATCAGATAGTCTTCATTCTTTTCACGATTACCCTTTCCAGAGTATGAATATACCTTCATTATTAAATGGCTTTTTTTGTTTCACCTCCATGTTTGGTAACTCGAGGGCGAGTAAATATTTTAACTGGCCTATTCATAACGCCTCTATCTGTTGATTTCGTTGCCCAAAGATAACCTTCACCGGGTGCAAGTGAAGATAGTTCTAATGGTGTAAGCAAGGCTAATTGGGTGATTGATTTTTGGATATGTTTTACCCATTGTGGACTGTTGAATTTATGTAGCAATACGACGGAGCTTAATTCGATAATCTCATTGGGTAAACTTAATGGATCTTGACTGGCTATCATAATTGAAACCCCTTTATGCCTCATTTCGCGTATGGAAGTTACTATACTGCTTGTCAAATCTTTATTATCCATGTATTTGTGGGCTTCATCGAAAACAATGAATTTATTGAAGGGCACTGATTCAAAAGTCTTGACCCCGGAAAAGATATTTAGCATTACTACAAATAATCCAAGAGCTTCATCCTTTTCAATAAACTCATCCCGTAAATCCACAATAATTAAACGTCCTGGTTTCAATAAATCACGAATAGCCGAGGTATCATCAATGTATTCATCTGCAAATTGAATTCGTTGTGCAGCAAGATTTTTCTGTGCATTTGATAATAGTGGAGAATCTGCTACTTCAGCTCGTAACCCTTGCAAACTTATATTGTCACGAATGTTTCGCATTATGGCTTTTAATTGCCTAATATAGGTTGAATCGTTGCCAATAGCACCTAATAAAAACATCCAATCCTGAACACTTAATTCATTAGAATTGAAGTTTATTGGATGGACTTCAATTGAAGGAAATTGCTCACGCCTTTCCTTTACCTTTGCCCTTGGAGTAAGAATTATTACATCAGACAAACTCCCTGGGGTTGCTCCAAATTCTTCTTTCAAAATTCTCAATTCTTCAACCATATCATTCGGTCGAATCATAGAAGTGAATTCCGGTTCATAATCCATGCTTTCGCTATAATGGAATATTACTCCAGCTAAAGGCGCAGGAAGTTCATTAATATGGCTGAATTGTTTTAGAACCATTTCGGTAATGGTGCCAATGGTATAACTTTTACCACCCCCTTGAACACCAAATAAACTTATGGTATTTGTTTCGCTTAAATCAATTGCAATGGGTCGCCCATTAGCCAATACTTTACCTAGTATGCCATATTGCTGACTGGTTGAAGTTTTACCTACCATTATTTCAAATTTAGGCACTTCATATTGGGAGTTATCTTCAACAATTTTTTCTTTTAAAGTTGGCAAAATAACTGGTTCAACAACTGGCACTTTTTCTTTAATTGGTTCAACAATTGGTTCTATAAAGGGGATAGGTTTTTCATCCAATGCAATTGGCAATTCAGTTTCTTCTTTTGGATTTACTATGGGTGGTTCTATCGTTTTTTGGACTTCATTTTCATAGCTTGTTTTGGGCTCAGATGCAGTAGGATTCGTTGCATGTTTTCGTTTAAAATTATCCAAAGTTGATTGACCAAAGAAAGAAATAATCTGTTCATCATCAATAACATGTTCCAAACGCCGTGTATTCAGATTAGAATCCGGATCAAGAATTTCACCAATGATATTTTTCCCAAAAGTAAAGAAGGTACTATTGTTATCGAAAACGTCCTTTTTGTGGCGCTGAGTTGCTGAAAAATCATAAATAATGCCTAAGCGTTTGAATGTAATTGAATATCCATAATTCAAATTGTCCAATAATTGGATATAGACTTCTTGAACTTCATGGGATAGTTGGTTATACCGAGCTGCACGATTGATATAGAATTCGAGAAATGATTTTAACTGAAGTGTTTTTAATTCACGATCCAATCTATCATTCCTTAATGAATAATTATTATCAAAATGGAACCTTAACGCTTCAATCGTATTTTCAATTTGTCTTTCCATTTTAGCTATAAGAGCCAATCGATCTGACTCATGTAGGATCATACGGCATTTTACTTCAATTACAGTAAAACATATTTCTTTGGTATCCGGATTTATCTTAACCAACAAAATATCTGCTCTTTCTTTTTCTTCGTTGGGCAGTTTTTCAAATAGCTCTTTGTGTAAATCAATTGGTACCAAAAACGAATCTTCAAGAATATCCTTTTTCTCCAACACCCTTTTTGTAAAAGCCATTCCTAGAACTTCAAATGCTTTATTGCTGGTTGAATTGAACTGCAAAATAAGGGAACTGCTAATGGAACGAATATCCTCAAGCAAAATTTTTAATTTCGCTGAATCATTTCTTAGATCAATACCAAATTCTTCAAAATGAGGCCCCAGTAAGCCAATAATTTCTGACGTTGGCCGTGTAGTAAGATAGGATGAAATGCCTGAGACCTCTTGGCCTGGAACATAATCAAGTAGGAAAGGTATTTCCCCTTCAACACCGGGCAGGTCATAAACTTCAGGCCCCATATTCTTATCGAATGTAACAACCCAATCGGAAATGTCGTGAATAAAAGATAACAATACTTTATCAGATTCATTCAACTCTAACCGGGTGGCGGGTACTGATTGTTCTCTATTTGGTGAAAGTGAATTTGCAACAAATGATTGCATGTTTGCAAATAATGAAATACCAGAATTACAAAAATCATTTACTCCATTTTCAACAGGATTTTCAGAGTAATACTTATTCCAAATTATTGCATCCGATTTTTGAGTAACACTAATTACATGCAGATTGATAAGACCATTGAAGTAGAATGATTGTTTTTTGTCATCAGGACGCACTAATGTTGTTTTTACAGGGAAAGGACTAATCAGAAAACTAATATGAGCAAAATAGTCTTTGGGATTTTTAATAAAATCAGCTATGTTGTTTATTGAAAAACGAAGTTTTGGAAACAAGCGATTTCCTGAGGCTTGTGAGAATGCTTCAGCGTCTTCTGAAATATTACTTTCGGGATTAATAAGATTCCGGAATGCTTCACCTGGAATAATGATTTTATCATCGGCAAACAGACGGATTTCATATTTGATTGATTTGTATTGGTTAAGCCGCTCAATATCAACCATAGCATTGGCAAAAACAAAAGCATCTCCGGCATTAAATAAATTGATTATTAATTTATTTGCATAAGGGTGTTGTGATAAATAATTTTGAATATGACGACTCACCAATGCTTGATTTACATCGGTATCAATTCGATATTCATTTGCAATATTGAGTAAGCTTGATAAATAAATTTTGATTTGCCGTGAAATTGAGGAGAATGCATCGTTGTTTTTTTGAATCGGTTTAGAATATAATCCCCAACCAAAAGATAATTCTCCAACATACTGGAAATAATCTGACAATGCTACATCTGCTAATACAGGCATGGCCGTTTCTGGAATAAGATCGCCCAGAAAAAGATTTTCAAGATTTTTGTACCAAACACTTTTATATTGAGGAAAGGTAATTCTTGTTTCCTCTTCCCATTTGCTATATAAATCGAATAAATTGACGAACCAAGCCAATCTAAGCGGATGTAAAGGCGAAATTAACTTCAAATAAATCGTTTGACCATCGGGCATTTCTGTCTTGATAGAAATAATATCAAGATTTTGTAAATCAATCAATGTTTTTTGAAGATTGGCAGATTGAAGCGAATCTGTTTCAATTTGCCGCATGATTTCTTTAGTCCATTTTTCGTATTCCAATACATATTTACGGGTAAGTTCAATATAGTTAAATAAATCAAATGTTTCGAAAACACCTGAATTGTTAGGTGCTGATTGAGCTATCAGTGTAAATAATTCTTTTCGTAAACTGAGTAAGCTTTCTGGAATTAATTCCTTATCAGAAAGTGGATTAAAACGATAGGACTGATAATTATTATCAGTTGGATTGGATGTTAACTTGGCTTCAATGGAACCGACAGATTCACAATGTTTAAGAAAACAGGCTTGTAACTTTTGCAGTTTATTTGAAATACTTATTTGATAATTGTGGTTGCTTGAGTATTTAATATGATAAACCCCCACAAGTCCAGAATCAGTGCCTTTTAACCACAGGCCAGTTTCCTCAATTGTGGTTGGAATTGTCAATTCATCGTTATTGCGTAAAGCCTCAATTCGATAGCGAAAAAATGCTTGAAGTACATTGTCAAGTTTATCTTTCCTATGGAATAGTGTTTCACCACCTTCATCTGCTTTTCCAAAAGTTAAATAAAAATCTTCCGAATCACTTGTTCTTTTAATATGATAGGTTTCACCGAATTCATCTCTTGTAAGTTCTGGATTTTCTTCATTTTGTAACTTCCATTTTTCTTCCCATTCAGCAGGAACAAATGCATCCTGAGTATTCAATACACCCCCATTCTCATCTTCAGCAATTACGCGCAGAAAGTAGGAACCTTCATCGTACATTGATTCAGGTAGTAACATAGTAATATCCCTGAAAGGCCTTGCGTTTTCGGTAACCTTGGCCATTTTTACAGTTTTAACCGGGTACCAACCATCAATGGCCATGAGAACGATATTAAAATTTTTCAATTCCTTAAAGTCCTTTGGTGCGGGCTTTGTAGAAACACGAATTTTTAATTTTGAAGATTTCTCATGTGGAATTGTCAGAGTTAGATCACCATCGGAAGTCCTAATATCATTTGAAGTAATCTTATCTACAAAAACATGTAAATCATTCCTTATTTCGAAATCAGGAACCTTCCAATTGCTAAAGTTCAATCCATCATAGGATAGCAATATTTCCTGACAGATTTCACTTTTATTTTTAAGTTGGTTTTCTTTTCTAAGGAATTCTGTAATTTGTTTCTGAATACTGTTCGATTCCAATGGTAACTCACGGATTCTATCCGGAACCGGTTTGGAAAAGTCACCTAAAATATCCACGCATTTTAAATTGTATAATAGTCGCTGCCTTATTTTAGTATATTCAACATTGATTCTTTTGTCGGGAATCAAGTTAAGAAATGCCATTCCATTGCCAATTGCACTTTCTTCCCAATTATTCGATTTTAGATACAAAAGATATTGTAAATATTGTATTGGCCGCAGATTTTGTAGTCTTAGGTATTCAAATATTTCAGAAACAACAGTTTTAATAGTTGCAGGAATTTGCGTTTTCAGGATTAGAAGCAATTTCCCATCAAGATGTTCAATAGACAAATTTTTAAAAGTCGCATTGCCATAGGAATCTTCTGTGGAAGTCCTGCTATTTGAAGGTATAAGAACTAGCAAAGCAATACTTTCATCATTGCGGTATTCAATAAGTTTATTAGCACTTATGTATGCATCCCCTAGCAAATCATCCGAAAGGATAAACGTTTTAAGTTCACCGGGTAAAGCTCTTATTTCGTCGCATAAAGGCTGAAGTTCACGCATTGCCAATCCGGTTATTTTCATGCAATGACCAGGTTTCGCATTTACAAACGCTTCTTTATATTCTTCAATGATAAGCGAAAGAAGTAATTGGTAGTATAATTGAGATATTTCCATTATGCTTGAAATTTATATCGTGGTCTGATTTTCTGTAGTATATAAGCATCACTCAAATCGGTGTAAAAACCAATCTGGCGTAATTTATTCTTGAAGGCATCAACATTTTCTTTAAATGCTTGATGTGTTTCTATATCAGCTTCAAAAAATCTTGGTTCGTTCAATCCATTTATTACAATACCATATCGACTTCGTAATTTGGATATTAAATCATCAATTGATAAGGAATGGGAGCTAAAACCAACACCCTCTTTGGGTTCTAATACAAGTAGTTGAACAAGTGTTTCAAGTAATCGAGAACCTAGTACAGCTCTTCGGGGATGTTTGCGGCTCCGGCCATCTGCCATAAATCCATAGTCAGTATTCTTCATGGAGATAGAATCCAAAAAACCCTGGAAATATTGATATTGATAGGCTCCTTTTGCTTTTAAAAGGGTCATCACATATTTATCGAAATAACTTTCCTCAAATTGAACACTTTCCAAGAGGTTTTTTTTATCATCTTCTTCCTCTTCTTTAAACCGACCCAGAATATCAACAAACTTATTCTCATAAAAAGCATCAAAATTTTCAGGTGGGGTTTTTAAAATCGAAAGAAGTGCATCAATGGATTCCGCATTTGGCATACTTGTTTCATACCTCTTTTGTACTGCATTTATTTCAAACGCAGCCTTAAAAAAGCCATATAATCCGTTGATGGTTTTTTCCATATCTTCGCAAGCAAAGCGGGATACTTTACTTTCAAAATTGTCTGTAACATCAACTATAATCGAAAAATCATCCTCAATGTTCCGGGTTCCTGATTTGACCATTTTGGGCAATAGATGAATAATTTTTTGAGTATAAAGCGATAAGTGAAATCCTACAAGGGTTCGCAAGTATTAAATAAAAACATTTCGTGGAATGGAATCTTTATATACCAGCAACCGCAGTATATCATCACAAAAAAGATTAGCCTGGGTTTCAAGTAAAGGGCGCACATTTTTTACTTGCGCAGTTGATTTTGGGTCTATTTGAATGTTTTTAATCAATTGAAGGATACCAGCACTATCAACATCCAATTGCTGATTCTTCGAGATATTCTTGGCCACATTATCCCAGCCTCTCGACAGGTATTCCTTCAAACTTTCAAGAATCTCGGGTTTCATGCGTAACATCAAAAATATCTGGTCCGATGAATTGTAATCACGGGTCTGAGCGATATTACGGATGCGGTAACTTTCAAGATGCACAGGACGAAGGGATGAAATCTTTTCCTTTACAACATTACCACGATAAACAAGGTTTACCAGATTGCAACGTAACCAATCTTCAGCAGCTTCTTTATTCTCGGAAAGCCCAATTATACTTCCTTGTTTTTCTAGATTTTCAAGGTATTCGACCATTGAAGCGAATGTATGTTCTTTTTTTACCCTCATATTTATTCTCGCTCCATTATTTCGTAAAAGCATGAATAAATTGGTAAGCGTATTATCAAGGTTTACCGACTTGGCATCGGCAGCTAAAATGAGTTCGTTGCGGAAGACCACTTCATTTTTATCTAAACGTATTGCCATAATTCTATAAACTTAAGGGTGCAATGGTTAATTTGTTTGATTTTTGTTCCAATGAAATGACAAAAAACGATTTGTTGTTTTTTGTTATAAGCACCTCATCGTACGACTTATTTTCGAGCAGGTTTTTAAAAACCTGTAACTCGATAAATCGCCCTCGCATATCATTGATTGAAGGGCTAAATCCTTGTTTGATAAAGAATAGCATTTCATACAAATCAAGTGAAATGGTAAGTGATATAATTTGCTCTTCGATATTCCTAAAAACAATACTATCACTTTCATATTCTATATACTGCACCAAATGCTCCGATTTGTTTACAAACATCTCGAAATCATTGATTGAAAATCGGCGAAAACTTTGGCTGATGGGGTCTATGACTCTTGATGAACGCAACAATAAATAATTCTTTGCAAGTTTCGTTTCTGTGCATCCCTCACTTATTGAAATGGCTTGTGCTAAACTTTGTTTTGCATCCAACATGGCATTTTCACTTTTTCCATTTCCCGAAAGTAAATTGTGGAATTCAGCCAATGATTGATAAGGTAACCGTTTTTTAAATTCAAACTTGCCTTCAAAATACTGGTGACGAACAAATGTCCGATGGCGTAATTTGAGTTTTTGTAATATGTCATCCTTCATTTCGTAAGCAGGAATCAGTATTTTGTTTGCATTAAATACATCCAGTAAATCCACTTGCCTGTCTGAAAAGTCGAGATAATCTTTGGTTTGATGTAAGCCAAAATACAAATCACGGTCTATGGATGGTATGGATACTTCTGAAAGATCTGCCTCACGCATGAGGCTGATTAGCCTATCATTTGAATCATCGGCATCGGGTGAGGTAATATTGAAATAAAAATACTGCCAGTATTTTTCAGGTTGTTCCTGAAATTTCTGATACAATACCGGTATATCGCTACACTTGCAATCGCGGCTTATCATGTATGCAATAAACGAACGTAAATCGCGCATGGTAATGTGGAGTTCACGCTTATAACTTATGGTGCGCATCAGCCATTCAAGCCTGTTTATTACTTCATCACCGGCTGCACTGTCGGTAAGGGTATCAACATTGTATTTGGTAAAACAATAACCTGCATGGGTACATGACGAACATTTGCTCCAAAGCATGGGTTGTGTAAGTTTTCGAATCTGTGAACGAAACAAACTTTCTCCACCATTGCTTTTTGCTGTTACTGAACGTAAATTCAGGTTAATAATCATCAGACCTTTGGGCAATTCGGCATGACCGCTGTTGTAAAAATATTCATCAATTATTTCGGTAAGCGTATTAAATTTTCCTGATGATTGAAGAAAGTCAACCAATCGACCTTCATTTATGGCAATAATTCTTCCTTCACCTACTGAATTAAAATCAACTGCATTTTCAAAAGGTTTAAAAAAATCAGATAATACCTCGTTGTTCGCTCGGTTTTCTTCGTCCTGTGAACCGTCGTAATTCGTTTGATAGGGGATTCCATTAATTTGGAATTTTGCCCCATTTCGGTTGGTAAGCCTTTCCAAGCCTGGAGCTTCCCCTTCAATTTGTTTTATAAATGCAGTCTTTCCATCACCGGCGTTTCCGGTAATAATTACCAGCCGATATGAACCTGTTAATATGTCTTTTAAAAGTTCCGTATCCAGTTTGGTTTTAGTATAGGTAACTTCATCAAAAGCGTTGGCTTTGAAACTGGCTCTTGTGCCGGCATTTCCGTAGCGACTTTGGCTGTATAACGAATTCAAGTAGTCCACGAAACTTTTGTCTTCGTCTCCAACCAATACTACTTCACCCAAGGTGGTAGGCTTTTCTATTTTTAGCAGATTATCTTCCCCAACTGTCAATAACGCATTTAACATGGCTTGTGCCGAATCAAATCTTTCGGTACGGTTGCAATTAATTGCCTTGGTAATAATACCAGCAAAAGCATCTGAAATTAATGGTTGATGAGTTTGTAGTGGTTCCGGTTCAATTCCAATACGTGGAGTTTTATAACCACCACTCCAAGGATAGGAATGACCAATTAATTCGTAGAGTGTTATCCCTAAAGCAAAGGTATCGGCACTGCTATCCCAATTTACACGGGTACCACTTATTAAGTCGGGAGCAAGATAGGGGTTAGTACCCACAAAGTTTTTGTCGGTTTCCAATGCCGTAGCCACATTAAAATCAATCAATACAAAACGTTCTTGTTTATCCCAAACTATGTTTTGTGGTTTTATATAACGATGGAGAATGGGCGTTGGTTTCTGACTTTGCATGCAAACCAAAGCACTCAAAATCTCTTTTGCTACTTGGAAAATTTTTGGTAAAGGCAATTTTAAATCACCTTTGGTATATTCTTGAAGGTTTTCGCCATCGAGATATTCCATCAATGTATAGAACTGACCATTTGGTAAAGTACCATTGGTGCTGAATTTCACAATATGGGGATTGATAAGTCCGGCAAGGGCATTGTATTCGTCCACCACTGTTTGCATACTTATGCTCTCATTAAAAACTTTGATAGCGTAATCTTTGCTTTGAATGTTGTGTTTGGCTCTAAATACGATTGAGAATCCACCTTTGCCCAATTGATTGTACAAGGTAAAATCGCCAATACGCAATCCTGGTTTTAACTCTTCGAAAGTTGTGGGTGCCGTTTGTTGAGTAGTGGCTGAAATATGTGAATTTGAAAGCTGATATTTCAGAAAATTATCCAATTCCTCGATATTGTCCCAACGCTCTGTGTCATCCCACAGAATGGTATGGGCACACATTTCATCCAACCATGCCGGCAACCCTATTTTAATTGCTGTAGGCATTAATTCAGCCGTTAGCTTTCCACCTAATTTATTTAAGTCGTAAGGTGAGCTAAATGGAAGGGTTCCGGTAAAAAGCTCATAAATAAGCATTCCCATGGAATAAATATCGCTGGCACGCGAAGCGTCTTTTGCTAAAAGCTCAGGTGCATGGTAAGCGGTGGCATTGTTTTCGTTCAGGGTAGGGGCTACCGTGTAACCCATTTCGCTATGATCGGCAAAATAAGCTTTACCAAAATTAGCCAGAGCTGCATATCCATTAGTCAGAAAAATATTTTCAGGATTCAAATCACGGTGATAAACGTCAACTTTGTGTGCTACCCGAATAGCCTCAATGAGGTTGAAAATGATACCCAGTTTTTCTTCCTGGGTAAAGGTTTTACGACGCAGTTCAGCACGAAGGGAACTCTCATCCAAAAAGTCGGTAATTTCATAAAACAGATGATTTTCATCATCGAGAATAAACTGAGCATTAAGAATAAACGGACAGCGCTGCATCTTGGCAAGAGCCCTTTGTTGATTTTTGATTTGTAACTCACGCTTTTCTCTCTCAGCAGGACTCATTCCCACCAAATCGAGTATGTATTCTTTTACCCGGTATTTATTGGTAGTTACCATTCCTTTAGTTTTGCAAAGGAATTCGGAATAGCACTTGTCCAAAGCAAGAATTTCAACAATATCGTATCCAATAATTTCTTTACGTTCTTTGGCTTCACGGGGTGCTGAAACACCTGCAATAAAGTTACTTATTTGAACATAAATATCGGCGATACTATTGGCAGGTTTCTTCACAGCATTGGGGTTGCAAATAAACTCAATCAATTTATTTTCAAGCAAATACGTGGCTTTTTCACAATCGCCCCACAAGCCTTTTTTGTTTTGACGGGAGTGCGACAACGTAACTATGGAGGCTACCCATGCGGTAGCCCAGGATGGATTGTGTGCTTTGAGTTTGCTGGCCAACACCGAGGTTTTAAAACGAACCGTTTTGAGTGGATTGGGCTTTTCGCTATCATTCAGGTACCAGGTATTGTCATCCCCTTCCAGGCGGCCTCCCCAATCTTTGTTCTCAATATGGTACAAAGCGTGTGGGGTAATCACTATGCAATCGTACTCCAAATACTGCACTTGACCTTGTGGAGATGCATTGGCAAACTCCACATTGGAAACAATGTAATAATTGTCCGGTAAGTTTACCTCCAGAAATTTCAATAAACGCTCTTCCCCAGCATTTACTGCTCCTTTGCTATGTTTGACTTGGATTAGTTTTGCCATTGTTCTATTTCAGTTTCAATTAATTGAATTGCAGTAGCTTCAAAACTATATGCATCTTGACGCATTAGGGTAAGTTTATCTACGATACTTCCAATTTTTAAACCTTTATCGCTTGGTATTGGAACTACAATTGAAGCAATATTATTATCAATAATCCACTCAATAACACTACCAGTCTTATATTTTTGAAGTTGAATCTGACCAAATTTGCTTTTTAAAAATGCATAAATATAGCCAGGGTGGATTAACTCTTGATTAACTGAGACTTTTGTAATTTGTTGACTTGCGAATACTCCTTGGTAAATATTATTGTAAGAATATTCAATTTTACCAATTGTTCCAAGTACTGAAATTAATATATCACCTTGTTTAGTTGTGTTTTTTTCAATATTTCTTGTGAATTTTTTAGAAAGCATTTTTAATTCACTTAGTTTATTGAGATTTAGATGTTGACCTGTTATTAAAGGTATACCTATTTCAACAAAACGTCGTTCTCTCAAATCTGAACAACGAATTTCATTTGTGAGATCTCCTAAAAAGGCCCATTCTTGTTTTTTTATTTCGTCTCTAAGATTTTCTGCTTGGGGTTGATAAAAATCGGCTTCAATCCGGGATTCTTTTGTATACTTATCGCCTTGTAAAATGCTTTTAATATTAACGGTGTAATATTGTTTCCGTGGTGAAAGATTATATTTACTATTTATCTGATTTAAAATTTCTGCAAACATCTTATTTGCTTCTACCCTCAAATTAGTAGATTTTGTAATTAATTCTTGAATTAGTTGTTGGTTTTCTATTGGAAGTATTGGAACTGGGATATTTGCAATATGATGTGGTTCAATGTGTTTTACCACACCACCATAAGATGATTGGGTTAATAATGAAAATCCATATTTGCTAGAAAGAAATGCATATAAGAATCCTTCATTAACGTCTTTATTATTAGGAATTATACGAATCAAATCATGAGTGGCAATTCGACTGATAAACAATTCATTTGTCAAAACAGTCTTTCCTAGTGTTCCAGAGCAAGAAACTAATATCCAACCTTTGTCAAGTTTAAGATTTTCTAGTCCAATTGCTTGTTTACTTGAAATAAATTTACCAGAATTTATTTCTGATTTAATCATATCCGAACCTGTAATGTATGGAATCCCCCTTTGAGGATCAGACACAAAAGTTCTTTTAAAAATATTTCCTGAAAAAATTCTTTTAGACTGTTTTTCAATAGTTGAAAATTGATATGGCAAATTACGAAAAAGGTGTTTAATTCTATTTGTATCACTCAAATGATATGAAGCATCCAACCTCAAATCACTTTCTGCAAGCCATGAATATTTAGCGATTATGGTTTTCATTGTTTTGCAGTCTTTATAAATTTATAATATTCTGTCCTTATAGTAGGCAAGTCATCATCTAATCGTTTAACTCTTACTTTGCGGCTATTTAATTTTACATTTCCAATATTATCATGAAAAAGGATTTCTTTTTTTTCGTCAAAGAGAAGTTCTGCACCATCTTCATCCCGTTTATAAACTTGTACTCCTCGACGATCTTTTCCAATACTTTCAGCTATTGCCATAAATACTTCATAATCTTCTCCATTTACGGCAGCATCACGTTCAGCAGAAGTTTTCTTTTGAAGGAAGAGTAAGGATGCTTGCACTCCCACCTGAGGGAGAAAAGTTTCAACAGGAAGGTCAATGGACGCTAGTAATTTAAATCGTTTCAAAATCCAATCACGAACATATTCGGTATTCGGATTTCCCAAAATTCCATCGGGCAGCACAATGGCTAAACGTCCACCCGGTTTCAGATAGTTGTAACATTGCTCAATGAAAAGCACTTCAGGTGCTTCACTGCTGCTAACGGTGCCCATTTGATAATTGCCAAATGAATCTTTGTTCCAGTTATGTCCTAGCTCATATCGTTTCGAAATTTCAAAATCAACTTCTACCTTAGCGCCAAACGGAGGGTTTGTAAAAATCAGGTCAAATTTCTCACGGGCATCGTCGGTTTCATAAGGTATATTCTTGTCGTTGCTTTTGGCAATGCTGCGTTGAATGGTTTCTTTTATTTTTAGGAGTTCATCGGTTTTCGGACCATTAGGATAATCGAGCGAATTGATATTGAATATATTGGCGTGGCCATCACCGGCCATTACCATATTCATTCGGGCTGCTTTTTTTAGGTCAGGGTCAAAATCAAAACCAAAAATCATTTTTTCGGCATATACTTTCACCCGGTCGTTAACCTCCTGTGAGTTAAATTTTTCGGCAAGATATAGTCCCGATAATTCAGGATACATTTCTTCGGTTATTTTCTTACGAACATGGTCGAGTACAATGGTGAGAAATCCACCCGAACCACATGCAGGGTCCAAAATACGCATGTTCTCGGTTGGATCCATCATTTCCACCATGCAACGTATTAGGTTTCGGGGTGTAAAAAATTGTCCGGCTTCCTGTTTTAAGGTATTCGAAACAATGGTTTCGTAGGCAGTTCCTTTCACATCCACGGTGGCATCCAAAAAGGAGTATTTGGCAAGTTCCCCGGCTACAAATGCCAACCCTCTTTCAGAAAGGTTAATCTGTTCGTTGCCATCAAACACTTCAGAAAAAAGTGGATCCGTTTTTAACTCTTGAAAAATTCCTTTTATGCGTTTGGAGATGCTTTTTAATCCTTCATCGGAGTTTTGTTCTTTTACTCCGACCCAGAATTTACGGCGGTAGCTTTCGCCATTGGGCGAAGGTATAAAACGGCGTTTTTCATCGTAAATCTTGCAAAAAATCAGGTTAAGCAATTCCCAAAAGGCTGTCTTTTTCATGCCTTCGTTTCCATAAATATAGTCGTGGCATCGTTTAAAAGTGCGAATTAGTGAATCATTGGCAGGTTTACGGGGTTTAATCCGGTCGGCCCATTTCTCCAAATCCTCCATAGTTTGTCCGGCACCGGGGAAATCTGAAATGTCGTTGCAATTCACTTGGCTCCACTCATCCATTTCACGTTGCAGAAAGTGAAATTCATCGCCATTTGTCCAAAGTCCGAATTCACATTTATCAGCAGCTTCCAGAGCTGCTTGCAACGTAGCTTCCACACCCTTCTTGCTGTCTTTCGATTTGGTTTTATCATCGTTTACTACACAAATCCGTATGAGTCCATCGGCATCGTGGGGTTTACCTGCTTCAAATACAGCCAAATCCAATTTTATCCTTTTGGTTTTGCCTTCAGAATCTGTATATGAAAAACTGAAATCGCGCTCCATATCGTTCATTTCAAAGCCATATTCCTCATTGAGCATGGCAATAAGCGATTGCAGCGTAAGTTCTTTGCTTTTAGCTGGTTTTACTAAATCGGTTAAGGCACATATTACCTGATTGTCTTCGAGCACCACTTCCTCGTTGGTGGCATTGGTTATATTTTCTTCGCTCATATTTTTCTATTTTAGCTCTTGCAGAATGCATTTTAAGGCTTCTATTGTTTCTTCGTATTTTAGATATTTATGTGTTTCCAGCATTTGATTTATAAGCATACTCTCGTCTTCTAAGTCGATTTCATTGTGAAGAATCTCAACAAATGTTTCAAGTGTTTTAGTGTTATCTGCAATTATCCTTTTCACATCTCTTCCAACCAGTGTGGCTCCGGAAATAAAAATGTCAAAGTTTTCAGCTTCATACAGATCGTAATGTTCACTTATTGCTCTATCCTGATTAATTTCCAGATAGTTATTAATAATAAATGCCAGGTCATCGGAATGTTTATTGGTTGTTGCTTTTTTGTCGTTAAAAGCTGCTAGTTTTAGAATAAAAACTCCGGGTAAGGAAGCCACTTTGATGATGAATTCTTCATCAATAGTGACTTCAATGGTGTGTTTTGCCACCTCAGTAAAACCCACAATAGACATGGCAAATTCTTCTTCCGGTGGCCAATAAATATTGTCATCAGCTTTTGCAACTTCACCGAATGGAACTATATCTAACTTGAAATATTTTTTATACCAAAATGCTTGCTTCTCACGAGTGGATTTATAAAATCCTAATGCAACTAGTCCGTCTGAAATTTGTTCAAACTTTTTCCAATCGGGAATAGCTATGGCAATATCCAAATCGCCGGTACTTCTGGCCGATTGATGGTTATGAATACTACTCAAAATTATATCCCTTGCTGTGGCTCCAATTACATAAAACTCTGAATCAATTGATTCAAAATATTGGGTCAATTTTTGCAACAGTTCTTTTAATAGTGGGTTATTAAAACCTTCACTTGATATGTTGCAGCTCATTCTCCAAGATTATTTTTGCGGTTTCAATATTTCTGCTGTATCCACTTCCTATTAAATCGGCATAAACTAAAAGGGCAGGTACAGTTTGTCTATTCCTGTTGTTATCATTCACCCGATAAAAGAGTTGTAGTATTTCAATGGTGCCAGCGTTGTCGGTCACTAATCCTAAATCCTGACCTAATTTTTGCCAACTTTCATCGGTATAAAGGGTAAACTTCTCAGGGGTTAATTGGTTGGTTAGGTATGCAGCAGCCGGTTCACCTCCCCAAAGGGTAGTTATTTCTTCTTGGTTCAATGCTATCTTCTGCCAGTTTTTTGCTGAATCTAATTTTGTAAAGCGCATTTGTTTTTTTACTAATCGTGGGCGAAGTACGTCCTGATAAGCAACTACCCATCGTTCCAGCAGCATGGGTTTATTCTTTAATACCCGTTTTAATTTGGTTTTTAGTATAAAGTTTAGGTCCTCCAGTTCTTTCATCACATTGCTTACAGAACCAATAGATACATCGGCAAGTTCAGCCAGTTCCCTATAAGAAAGTTGTAGATTATCGGGATTAGAGAGTAGGGTAAAAATGATTTTTATACCGGCTTCTTGAAAAGCTTTGGCTTGATTGGTTTTCCCTTTACGTTGCACTTTTTGGCCCGCCACATAAATTACCAAATTTTTATTCTTTATGAAGCAATTTCCGGCGACATCCAGGTAATTGATTTCATTTTCTTTCAGTTCACGGGCAACTTCTGTTGCAATATACTTACCTATTACCAAGGTAGGGCGATTTGTCATGGTTCTTAATTCATCCAACCGGGTAAGCAGAAAACCTTTATTTTCTTTTCGCAACTCCGTTTTTGCCTCAATAGTAAAAGAATATCCATTGATGTCAATAATTCCATCATACTCTTTCCGGTTACTTTCAATTTGAGTAGGAAGACCCGTTACTTGTTCAAATTGAACAATGGCATCGTATATATAATCACTGTTTTTATACATCCTTTAAGAGTTTGTTCATTAATACTTGTTGTTCATTGACAATGAACACTCAAATATAATGAACAGAATTATCAAAAGCAAGTATTATTTGAATAGAAATAACAAGTCTAAGATTCTAACCGGTAAAATCAACAAAACCATCATTAGTAAGAGCTTCCTTTATAAGTGTAAATTGCTCTATATTATCAGCATCAGGGAAATTAAAAAGCATACTATCAGCAAACTTGATGGCCCTATCTATATCATAATGCTGAAATTCATTAATGAGAATAACACCAGCCCAAGTTCTTGCATTATCAGAAGTATCATCATTCATAATAACTTCTTTAAGGCAATCTACTTTATTTGTAACCAAATCAATTAAAGGATAGATATTCTGACCCATGCTACCTCTCGTTATTCCAGCTTCATCAATGTGATTTAGTAGCTTTCCAATATCAGAAACATTAAAAGTGTCTTTAATTAATTTGCGTCCATAATTCGTGATGTCTTCAGATAAAATGTTGTCTTTATGCCAAAAAATATCACCATGACTGATTAAATGCCTAATCGTAAAAATGAGTAATTTTTGAATTTTGAAATCAGCTTCAATTCTAAATTGATTAACCAAATAAAACCAACTTTCACGGTCATTCCGGTGAAAATGGAAAAGAGATTTTATTGCAAATATTCGATCATTAATGCCATTTTCAGGTACAAGTAATTTTAATGCCTTACCGAAATTCCAGTCTTTATTAAAAACCACTTTGTAATTATAGATGCTTTTATAAAATGATGAAAATTCTTGAATAGAGAAAATATTATCTTTTGGAATTGAAATGGTATAAGAACCAATGGCGTCTATATTTTTAATACCATTAAGGTATTTCGTTATATCAATCCAATATGCTTGATTTTCAGAAGGAATATATACAATACCAATAATTGGAAGTAAATGATTCTTCCAATACCCAAGATGGTTTTTATCTGAAGGTATTAGAACTTGACTTTTTGTGCCATTTTGGTATGATTCCCCGGATTTTATTTGAACTCCAATGCATAAACCGGTAGCACTTTCATTTTCTACAAACTCAATATAACCATCTAAACCAATATCATTTGACCCATCAATTTTATTAAATATACAGTTGGCACTATTTAAAACCTGTGCAATATAGTTAACTCCTTGAAACTCGGTTTTAATATTTTGTTTTCTGTGGGGCATGGGGAACTATTGTATTATCCTTATCAAATTTTCAATTTCTAATGCTGCACGATTGAATTTGTCAAAATTATCAACTATCAATTTAGCTCTATTAATTTGGTCAATATTCTCGAAATCCTTACTTTTAAGTTTTAATATTATATTACCAAGCTCTTCAAAATCAAGCTTATCCATTGTAGATTTTATCTCACCTTCATGCAAAACATACCAACCTGCTGAATTTATTATGTGTCCTACATAACCACAATGTTTTAGGATTAGAGAACTGACAATGGTATGAAGTTTTAAGGCAATCAAATCTTGTTCAAATCTCCAATTAATATTATCGGGCTCGATGCCATGTAAATACTTATTTCGTTGTTCCAATGTAGATAAATCTTGTTCAGATAATTCAATACCAGTTAGTTTAAATGGTTTTGTTAATTTATCTCTGTTTGTTGGACTGTTTAAATTATTAAATTTTGCTTTGAGAATTGTAATACCTTCTTCATCAATTTTTTCATTAAAATTATCAAGGATTTGAAATAATTTGTCTAATAGTTCTTTCCAAACAGTTTTATCTTTTATTGGGTTGTATTTTTCCTTATCCTTTTCGTACAAATACTCGGTTATTGTTTCAATGCTTACTGAATAAAGTGCCCCTTTTTGAATAGGATCAATTAACATTCCTGCATTAACAATAAGCTCTACACTCCTTTTTAATTCAGTAGACGTATAAATATTTTCACACAAATTAGAAAAAACGCTCGTTGGAAAAGATTTATGATATTGTTTCCATGATGCTTTCAGGTCATCATTAAGCGCATCATACTTCGTTTTAAATATTTGAAAGTTAATAATTCTATTATTGGTTATAAGTGATTCACTTTTAGACTGATAAAAAAAATTATCTATAGATGTAAAATCTGGTGAAGTGGATGACAAGTAAAATATTTCACCTTTATAGAATTTGCCAGATAAGAACCCAAAGCAAAGTTGAATTGTTTCAGTTATTTTTTTGAACTTTTCTAATGATGTCTTTTCAGTACAATCTATAATAATAGAATTAATATCCTTAATGAAATAATAATGAAATTCAATACTCTGAATTGATAGTAATGAATACATTCCTAATTTAGTCATAAACCTTATGCCAAAATCAGTCTCTTGAGTATCCCATTCAGAAAAATCAAATTTCATATGATTCTCATCAAATTGTAGAATCTCTGTTGGATGAATAACATCTAAGTCCTCTGTAGGTAGAACTAACCGATGATATGAATCTTGAATATCATCTAGATGATTGTGAATACATGAAAACTTGCCATCCAAAAATTGTGGTTGTCTTGGGTATATTGTCTTAAAATCAAAAACCGAATTTTTGTCAACTACGTATTGTCTACCATTTTTCTCTAACAATAGTTTTTTTGTTAACCCGTAAGTTTCTTTTTCTACTACGGAGCCAATATCCTGAAGTAATTTCGGGATATGTATAGAAAATGGAATACCATCACTACGTTTTTTTATTAAAGATAAATATTTATGAATTTCCGTTGTTCCATCTAATTTTTCAATCTCAAGAGTTATTGTTGATTTTCCACCCATTGAAATTTCTTCAATACAATCAAGAGTTGGTTTAAAAATCTTTAATGTTGCATTATTATGTTTCGTAACTTCCCAATGTTGGGGTTTGAATTTCATTGATTCTTTTTTAAATATTCTATTAAAAGCTTTAATGGTATGGCTAAGCATGATAAAAGATTAAGTTTGAATGTATCTATTATTTAACAAAACAAACAATAGATTAATTAAATAAAACTGTGCCGCATAATTTTAAAAATAGGCATATTAGTCTCTTACTACATTTTTTAAAGGAATTTCAAAATCATGGCTTAAATTATCCAATATTGAATCAAGTAATATTGATTCAGAATATTTCCTTTCTTGATCCCAAAATTCTTTAGAGTGTTTTAATGAAAAATCAAAATGAAGCATTTCATGGTACAATACAAATTTAGCAATGGATTTACTTAATGAACTTTCGCTATAGCTAGTGGTTATTTAATTCACCTAGTATATGTTTAGTTTTCTACTAAATTAAACTAAATTTTATTCGGGTTTTTTATTCAAATGAGTTAGAACCCTAATTCAATTGATTTAAGAGTAAACAAATTAATTTGACCAATTTTATCTTCATGTATCACTATTGATAGCTTTGCAGGGTATTTAAATTTCATTTCACTTAGTTTAAAGGTCCAAAGCATTATCTTTAATAAATCTTCATCACTAATATTTTTGTGTTCTTTTATTCGAGTAATACCAGAACCAAAAATCGGCACAGAAACATTTTTTTGAGCATAAATACGATTAACCCTATCCCAAAAATTAATTAAAAATTCAATGTATTCAGGCATGGTTAAAGTTGCTCTATTATGTTCATCAAACTTAGAAAACGCAGTAATTATGAAATCATCATAAACGAATATTGTGCTTAACTTAAATTTTACATTTTTTCCTCCTTGAGGTCTTAAATATTGGTTATTAATTATATCTGAATTGTCAGAGTTTTCAACAATAAAATTATCAAGTTCATGCACTTTATCTTTAAAGAAACGATTAATAAAAATTCCGTTAAGGGATTTATTCGATATGATTTTATCATCTACTACAGTGTCAAAATACTCGTTAAAAGGTATGGTTTTCAAACCGTTTTCTAAAAACAAATCGCCACATTTAATATTTACATTACTTTCAGCTATATTAATATTAATATTTATTAGGTTATTTGCTCTGTACCAAATGATTAAATAAATTAGAATCAACACTCCGAACGTTAGATATCCAAAGTATCTTAAACAATCTTTGTATTCGTCTGATACAATGTAAAAAAGTAGTAAAAATGATAATATTCCGGAAATTACTGAAAAGTAAAGCCAGAAATTGTCTCTAACGTTTTTATCTAAAAATTCAACTTTCATTATTCTTAATTGTTATAAAAATAATCATTAGGTTCTTTTCCAGAACCAACTCTGAAATCTGCATTATTTAATGCCTTTCGAATAGTCTCTTTATTCATTGGAATATGTAGTACCGGAACGTTCGATTTTGAATCTCTAAATATTGGTAGTTTGTTCCATAAAGCTCTTACGGTATTATTAAAACAAGTTTTACCGTTGTTAAGTAAATCTTCGTTCGTTTTTAAATCGGGATAAATTACAATTCTAGGTAGTTCCAGAGGATTAATTCCATAATCTATTTCTTCTCTTATTGCTTTTGAATTCACTGTATAATCACTTAAAAATAAGATGATATTCTTAGAATTTCTTAGTCTCTCTCGAAGTCTTGGTTTAAGTGTTGATTCCCAGTCACTATTATCACGAACATTATAAGTTGTGTCATGAGCATTATTAAACGGAAATGAACTATCTGAACCTTTCCAGGCTTTTAATATGTTGTAATAGCAAAAATCTTTAGACGCATGTGCTCCAAGTGCTGATTCGCTAAATGGTTCGCTCACATAAAATGCACAGTAATTGTAAATTTTACTCATAATTTATTATTTTTTCAAGTTATTTAATTTTGACATTATCTGTTTTGTTGACTTGTTTGTCTTTAATTTTATAATCACCTAAAACTCTAAGGAACGGTTTTCTTACCATTGGCTATACCGCTTGTTTGCGGCTGCATTTCTTGTTATTATCATAATTGGTTTGTGTCAATTGTCATCTTAATAAGTTTCATACATTCTTGTATCGAAAATCCATAAACAACTTTTGTGTTTTCGACTATTTTACAAGCTAACGCTACAATTTGTCCTTCAGAATCAAGTATTGGAGCTCCACTACAACCACGATAATCGTCTTTATGCTTTATTACCTCTGGGGCAAGAAACATATGAAAGTATCCATTTGTCCGGTGAAATTTTAAACCATTCTTTAGTGTTGGTGTCATTTTAAGGTAAATACCTTGATAATCTGGTCTTACTTTACCATAAAAACTATAAGTCCTATCTTTATCAGGAACCGCAGCATCGTCAAGGTTTAGGATTAGTTTGTCACTTGCTTCAACTTGAAAATATCCAAAATCTGTGGCAGGTTGTTTCAGTTCAAATTTCTCCGTAATTTTTGCAAATGTTATATCTATTCTTTCAGCTTTATCTTCAATGAGATTCACAAAATCAGTTAAGTCCATTCCTTCAGTAACATTGAAAACGTCGTAATAAACAAGTCCACCAATTGGTTTAAGTGGAGTTGTTCTTCCATCTGGAGGAAGATTTGTTTCAAGGAACGTTGTTAATCCATCATCATTAGTTACGTGTGAAACGGATAATAATAATGTATGGTCTAAATATCTAACGATACAACCAGTCCCGAAACCTTCTGGTTTCATAATATTCTTGTCAGCTTGATAGATTTGAACACTTGACCTTACTGTTAATTCCTCTACAGTCATATTTTTGTTTTTTCATGTTGCCACTACGGATTAACTATATGAGACGTTTGCATGCCTTTTGTTGCGCCTTCGGCAAGGCTTGTAAATGAACGTATATAGCATATTATGGGTAGTTTTATTATAAACTTTTCATAACACTAATTCCTGATAATAATAATCCAATTGTTTTTATAAAAAGGTCAATATCATTGTAATAAATTAGGTTGGGATTAAGGTCATGTAAGACTCTATTCCTTAACGCATGGATACCATATAAAATGTACGCCTTCAATTCATGATCAGATAAACTACCAGACACTATATCACTAATCAAATTCGGATAATTTGAATTAAACAATATATCTGTAGAAAAATCATATCTGGAATTTATATAAAGTCCTGATTTTCTAAATCCTGATGGACGCTTTTCATTAAATGGATTTCCTAAAATAGAATGCACACCTGTATTAAAATTTGAAATGCACTGTATCATAGCACCGATCATTCGGTCGTTCGGTTGAAGAATATTTGACTGAATAGAAGGGTGATTCTTTAACTCAGCTTCGTTTAGTATGCTTAAGTTACTAACAAGTTCTTGTCCATACATTTTAACAACATCAATATTTTGCTGATATTCATCAAAGAATGTATTTACATGTACATTCCTTATTCCCGATGCCAAGAAACTTAAAAGATTAAGATTAGTAAGTCTATTTAAGTTGGTTTCGTAGTTATTAATAAAACTATATCTGAGTATTGAATGAATTAAAGGATTATTATCATGTCTAAGTTTAACTGCATTTATCAGAGATGTAAACTTTATAGGCATTTGATTAATGATGTTCCCAATATTATTTACATGCCCACTTACTCTATTTGACTCTTTTAATGTTAACTCCCAATATGCTGTAGAAGTAATTGTGTTACCTGTTGTAGTATTTAATAAGGCAAAAAGAAAGTATAGTTTTTCCTTATCTATAAGTTGAGCAGGATTAGTTTGTTCAAACTCCTTAATTTTTTCATAGACTTCTCTAGCAATCCCTATTGTTAAAGTGTTAAAATCATAAACTAAAAGTTCTGTGTAAAAGTCATATAGCGGGTTAAAAAGAGTTGATGTTGTGTTTCCAATTCTTAGTTCATTTTCGAGCTTTTCAATTATTCGAACTTTTGAAATGCTAAAAAGGTCCTTAAGCCCTTTAGTAGGAGTTCTATTGTATTCTATATAAACTCTTGCAGATGAATCCATGACATCTTGAAAATATCGTTTTACAATAAATCTCTTAAATTTCTGTAATCGTGTCATTATATTCTTGGTTTGAAATTACCTACAGCAACTGAATAAACTCCCCGAGTGGCGTTTATTTCACTATTAGTCAGAAGATACAAATTTATTAATTGCACTATTATTCATTGGAAAATCTTCTTTTTTAAATAAAATACTTCTAAACTTAAATAGGGATTTTGTTCTTAAGTTAATTAATTCGATAATGGCTTGTTAAATTTATAGCTTTTAAATAAGAAATCAAACACATGAACATAAAAACCCAGTTGTGTTTTTATGTTTTAACGGTAAGTTATATAGAAAAGGGCCAATCCATTGCTGGAAAAGCCCCTATTGTTTGACCCCTAAAAAACTTTTATGTTATAAATTTAATGAAAAGTATAACTGAGAGTTATAAAATAAACAAAATTATAAAGGGGAATAAATGGTTAAGAACCTCAATTTTTCAAATTATGTTTTGAAGTAAAATATCTCTTGAGAAGAACTTTGTTATGTTTATTTTACTTATACGCTATAAACGTTTGTTTTTGTCATTTCCGTTTTGTACTTTTATAGAGTCAAAGAAACTCATTAATTCCTTAAAACTAGCTATTCAATAAGTATTTAGCATCATTCTAAATAACAAACAGGCTTAATCTTAATCGCTTGGTTTTTAATTTATATTGTTATTTTTGGAATCCTAAAAATGAAATTCAATGTATAGATTAGTTGGAATGGTTTTATGTTTACTGGTATCAATTGCCATTTACGGGCAAGGACTTGCCGATACGGTGTTACAGAACCTATTAAACGATAAAGCCAAGCAATACGAAGCCCTAAACAGCAAACTGGAGATATCGGTATCGGAGGTGTCGCTTGATGAGTTCCTTCGGGCTATAGCCGTTTCCAACAAACTGAACTTTGATATTGCCGATGACCTCGATTATAAGGTGGTGAACAACTTTACTGGGGTAGCGGTGAAAGATATGCTGGCTTTTATTTGCAAACAATACAACCTTACCTTAGAATTTACGGGTAATATCATCAGCATCAAAAAAAGTTCCAAAGCCAATAACCCATACATTTCAAAAAAGGCAGATATAGTTTATAGCGATAGTCTTAAAACAGTAACATTCAATTTTAAAAACGACAGCTTGGTCCTGGTAACAGAACAGATAACCCGGCTTACCAAGGCTAACATCATATTGGCACCCGGTTTGAACAATAAACTGATTACCAGCTACATTCAGGACAAACCCATTGAAAGTGCCTTGGATAAACTGGCCTTTGCCAACGATTTGAAAATGAGCAAAACCGATGATGGCTATTTTTTATTAGAGGCCAACGAAATAGAACCGGTTATTCCGGATGAAGCAGGACAGGTGCGCTCTACGCGTAACCGCAGCCAACAGAACCAAAGTGGAAGCAAGCAGGGGAAAGATATTGCAGGTACTATTGATTTCAAGAAAAACAACCTGGGGAACATCAACCTAGTAGCCGAAAACTATCCCATGTCCGATCTTATCAAAACAGTATCTGAAAGTTTAAAAAAGAACTATTTCATTGTCTCAAAATTGGAGGATCCGGTAAATATCAGCATCGAGAATGCCACTTACGATGAACTGTTGGACCACCTGTTCGCTGGTACCAAATACATGTTCAAAAAAAACAAGCAGTATTATGTAATGGGAGACCGTACTACGCAGGAAATAAAAGAATCGCGGGTAATAACCTTACAAAACCGTACCGTTGACAAACTATTGGAAGGGTTGCCTAAAGACCTGTTAAAAGATATCGACTCCAAAGAATTTCCTGAGATGAACTGCATCTTGGTAAATGGTCATCAAACAGTGTTGGACGATTTTGAGCATTTTATTACCGAAATTGACCAAACCGTTCCCGTACTGTTGATTGAGGTAATGATTGTTTATGTGAACGATAATAAAGGAATTTCAACCGGTATAAATATGGGGATTGGTGAAACACCTACCACAACTAAGGGGAGCATTAGCCCCGGTGTCGATTTGGATATAGGAGCGGCTACCTTGAATAATATGATCAATAGTTTCAATGGTTTTGGTGTGTTAAACATGAGCACTGTGAATCCAAACTTTTACATGCATCTAAAAATGTTGGAAGAAGCGGGTTTTGTGGATATTAAATCAACTCCCCGGTTAAGTACGTTGAATGGGCACGAAGCCAAAATGTCGATTGGTAATACCGAATACTATCAGGAAGAGCAAACCCAGATTATTGGCACACAAAATCCACAAACCAACACCACAACCTCCTTTAAGTCGGTGAAAGCCGATTTGAGCGTGACCATTTTGCCCATTGTTTCAGGGACTGAGAACATTACGATGCAGATTGCCGTGAAACAATCCGATTTTACCGAAAAAATTTCAAAATATGCCCCACCCAATACCGTGGATCGAAGTTTTGAATCACTGATACGGGTTAAAAATGGGGAGATGATATTATTGGGAGGATTGGAAGAGGCAGAGAAATCGGAATCTTGGAGCGGATGGCCTGTCCTTTCAAGGATACCTATCATTAAATGGCTTTTTAGCAGCCGCTCGAAAAAAGATTCGAAATCGAAACTGACTGTTTTTATTAAACCCACCATTATTCCCTAATGAACCTAACGAAGCATACCGATATCTGGGTTCCTTTGAAATCGGTATTGGCGGTAAACCTGATGGGTTATGCCGACGACCAATACCGGGCTGAATGGGTGATAATGTCGCGCTCCAAAGGGAAGGTAATCCGCATTGAACAAAAATTGGTTACCGGTACGTTGGCCGAAATTTGCAACCAATTGCCTACCAAATATCCGGTAGTTCTTACTCTTGATGGAAAAGGGGTTCTCTACAAAACGGGTGAACCCGAATGGACCAATACCAAGCAGATATTCCGGGAACTGGTTCCACAGGCTAATTACAACGATTTTTATTTAATGCTTTATCCCAATCCAAGCAAACTATGGGTAGCCATTAGTCGGAAAACCTGGGTGCAGTCAATATTAAAGGAGTTAACCGATAAAAAACTGGAAATTGTCGATTTGCAGTTTGGCCCTTTCATCCTTGAAAAGACTAAACCGTTGGTTGCCGATGAATCATTGGAGTGGAACTTACCGACTAGGAAAATTGAATGGGAAGAAAATAAAATAACTGCTTTTTCGGCAGCCCAATCGCCATTTTTAACTGGATTCAATTTAGGAGGCGAGGAGATTGAATCAGACTACATCCTTTCGTTTACCCATGCTTTGATTGCCCTTACACAGTTCGATGGATTGAATACCGATTTTGATGACATTACCCAAAACCGGAACCAATATATTTATAAACAACGGATTCAAAAAGTGGGGGTTTCGGTACTCATTTTTTATCTGGGTTTATTGTTGGTGAATTATTTACTTTTCACCAATTACAACGAGAAACTAAACCTAACCCAAGCGTCCTATCAAGGGAGCCTGAAGACCATTAACCGGTTAGAAAACTTATCAACAGAATTAAAGCAAAAAGAGGCCCTGGCCAAAAAAGTTGGGTTTGGTGATAGGGAACAACTCTCCTACCTAGCCGACCAATTGGCGGCATCGCTTCCCAGCTATATCACTTTAACATCGATGGACATTAACCCTTTGATTGATAAGCAACGAAACCGGGAAACCCCGCAGTTTCAGGCTGAAATGATTCAAATATCCGGTGAATTAAACAATGGGGTAAAACTTTACGGCTGGATTGAAAGTCTCAAACAATTCCCTTGGGTAACATCGGTAGAGGTAATGAAACTGGAGCAGGAAGTAACCGATAAACCGGCGGTATTTACCTTGTTGGTATCGTTTCACCTTTCCAGTAAACAAATTAATCCTACCCTACCATGAACCTGCTTAGCTCAAATAGGGTAAGGTTTTATGCATTGGTGGTAGCAGCTGTGCTGTTCTTTCCCATTACCTGGAAGTTGGCTATAAAAAAAACAGTGGAAGCCCACCGCCAAATAACCGAAATTGAAGATAAACTGGTGATGGTGGAAAGCAATACCCCGGAACAGATTGCCTTGGTTGAAAAGCGGTTGGAGTTCCTCGATCACCTATTGGTAAAAGATGGACCCGGAGATGCTTTTCAAAACCGGGTGCTCCACGAAATAAGTTCTATCTGTACCCAAAAAGGGTTGTTGCTAAAGGAGATGCCACCCATGTTTCATGCAGTAGATAACAACTATTTGGTTGAAACCATCAATATTCAAGTGGCCGGTTCGTTTCACCATTTACTGCAACTATTGTATGAAATTGAAAAACCGCAAAAAAAGTTGAACCTCATTTCGTCCCATTTTTTTACAAAAGAAAACAAACAGAGTAAACAAAAGCAATTAATTTTAAGCATTTATATACAAACATTACAGGAAAAACAATAATTTTTTGAATCAAAAAAAACGGCAGTATGAATCATTATATTAATTCCATCCAAAAGGTCTCCCTGAAAATGATAATTGGGGTGATTTGCCTATTTTCATTGGCTGTTGCTTGCCAAAGTATTTTAGAGCAGGACATTAATGGAGAATCTGTTTTACTTATCTCCCCACCCGATGGGCATCATTCTACGAATTACACACAAACTATGTGGTGGGATGAAGTGCAAGGAGCCAGTGGATACAATCTTCAGGTGGTAAGCCCATCCTTTAGTTACGTGCGTAAACTGGTACTTGATACCAATGTTACAACCAACCAGTTCATCTATACCTTCTATCCCGATACATTTGCATGGAGGGTTAGCGCATTCAATCCTGCTTATGAAACCCGGTATGCTTTTGCGACTTTTTATATCGATAGTACCGAAGGACCACAGGAAGTGATTTTGCAAGAACCTTTTAATGGTTATATAACTAATGATAGCTTGTTGGTTTTCAGTTGGGACAATGCAATCAATGCCACCAATTACCGTATTTTGATAAAAGAAGGTGCCGATTTAATATCAAATAAAATAACTTACGAAACAACCATAAATTATCCAGATAATGTATTGGGGAACCTTCTTCTGATAGACGGGGAATATACTTGGACTGTTCGGTCGGAAAATGAAGTAGGGTACTCGGAATATGCCCCGGAAAGAAATCTGATGGTTGACCGGATAGCACCTTCAACCCCATCGATATTAAAACCTGTTCCGGGTGATACGGTAAGTAGTTTTAATTTGGCATGGAAACGCGGGCTATCAGGAGGTTCGCCAATTACCGACAGCTTACTGGTTTATATGGACAGTGTTAGTAAAACAGAAATATTAAACATAGCGATAAATGATACTGTTTATACTTATTCGGGAGCGACCAATAATAAATGGTACCGGTTTAAAGTGAAATCAGTGGATGCAGCTACCAATCAAAGTAGCTGGAGCTCATTCCGGTATTTCTTCTATGAAGAAGCTGTGGCCCCAAAAGTAACGGAAAAAAAATAGGAAATAAGTGAAATCGAAAAAGACACTTTATTTACTGTTGCCCTTGGTTGCTTTAATCTGGGGGCTTATCGGATACCGGGTTTTTAAGATGACCCGTCCGGTAGATGGTGATTTTGAGTCCTTTGCAAAAAGGTCAATCCGCACCGATTCGGTGACATACAACAAGCTGGTTCCATTGACCTTGGATTATCGCGATCCGTTCCTTAAAGAAACGGTAAGTATAGATGCAGAAAACAAGAACGATGAATTTGCCTCGTTGTTCGCCAATAACCCGGAGCCACCAAAAGTGGTCATTCCATGGCCGCTTATTGGTTTTAAAGGGGTAATTGTAAGTAAGAACGAACAACTGGCTATTTTGGAAATTGACGGAAAACGCTTGCTTGTTTCACAAGGAAAAGAATATAATGGGTTCCGGATTGAGGAAATCTTTACCGATTCCATAACGATAGCTTTTAGTAATGAAATAAAAACATATCGCAAATGATAAAAAAACTTTCTTTCTTAATTATTGCTATACTGATGTTTTCCATAGGGGTTCAGGCTCAATGGATGCAACGTAACTATATCAAACGGACGTTGAAAATCCACAGCGATACATCGGTGGTTATTTTCGAAATAATTGAAGATGAGATCCACCTAAAGCCGGATGCTGATTATACCTACTACTGGTACACAAACCGTAAAATAATGTCGAACAAAGGCGGAATCGGCGGTTATGTATTGGACGGACCCTATACCCGTTATAACCGTAAGGACTGCCTAATGGCACAAGGGACTTTTAGATATGGGTTGAAATGGGGTGAATGGAAACATTGGGACGATAAAGGTAACCTATTGCGTGCAGAACCATATAAAAACGGATTGGTGCATGGTAAAGTTGCGGTTTATGACTTTGAAGGAAAGAAACAAATCCTTATTTACAAAAGGGGCATTCAAACCAATGATAAAAAAGAATCGGTGCCAAATACGGTAGAAACAGAAGAACCTGTAAAACCAAAACCTGTTGTGGTCGATTCAATATCAGCACCTACGGTGGCATCAGATTCAGTGACTGTTGAGCAACCCGTTAAGAAAAAACGTACCCGGGGTAAAAAAACAATTGATGAATCCATTGAAAAACAACAAGATCAAATACTTCCATCCAATGAAAATTAATTACTATATGGACTCAAATAAACAATCTCAAAAATCCTATTTACCTGCATTCACCTTGCCAGAATTGTTGGTGGTTTTGGTCATCATAGGCATTCTGGTGTTGTTGGCATTGCCCAACATGATGCCCCTAATTTCGAAAGCTAAAAGTACCGAAGCTCAAATGCAGCTGGGACATATCCATACCTTGGAACGGAGTTATTTTTATATGCACTCAAAATATACCAACGTGCTCGAAGATATTGATTTTGAGCAAGAAAAGCTGGTAACCGAAAACGGAACTGCCAACTATTTAATAGAAATAAAAGAGGCCACAGCCACCACATTTGTTGCCACCGCAACCTCAGTAGTTGACTTCGATGGCGATGGAAAATTCAATGTTTGGGAAATTAACGAAAAGAAGGAATTGAAAGAGAAGGTTAAAGATTGAAGGACTAAATATTTTACAATAAGGCTTTATCCAAATTTGCTAACAAATAAAAACAATAAATTATGCCGTATGTAAAAGTCTATATACATTTTGTGTGGAGTACAAAAAATAGACACCCTTACCTAACAACTCTTGATTTAAGAGAAAAAGTATGGAAGCATATATTGGAAAATGCCAAAGAGAAAGGCATTTACATTGATTTTATTGGAGGGTACATTGACCATTGCCACTGTTTGGTATCAATGGGAATAGATCAAACAATTAAAGATTTGGCGCAAATGATAAAAGGGGAATCTTCCTTTTGGATAAACAAACAAGATTTTTGTAAATCTCAATTTAACTGGCAGAACGATTATTTTGTTGCATCTGTTTCAGAATCAATGATTGATGCAACAAGAAATTATATAAAAAATCAAGAGAACCATCACAAAGATCGCTCCTTTAAAGATGAATACAATGATTTCCTAGAAAAGCATGGATTTAAAAAGATTGATGATTAGTTTGGCTAAAGCCAAATTTTGGGTTCAATTGCCCCTGGCTTAAGCCAGGGGTAATTTAAAACAATACACAAAATGGGCTTTAGCCCAATATCTTGCTTTTTAGGCGGTCTTAAGAAACTAAAAAACAAATTTTTATTGATTTCGGAATATGGAGTTGATGATTAAAATACTGCTATCCCTTTTCCTTCTGATAATCATTTATCAGGATTTCAAACACCGTGCCATTTGGTGGCCGGTATTACCTATGGCCTTTCTTCTGCAATTGGCTATGGCTATTAAGTCATTGGGTATTTCGGAGGCTTTTTATAATTTCATTTTAAATTTGGGTATAGTTTGCATTCAACTATCGGTGTTATATGCTTACTTTTTAATAAAGCACCGAAGTCTTCGTATTCCTTTTTTTAAACAATACCTGGGTTTGGGCGATGTCCTTTTCTTTCTGGTATTGGCAGCGGCTTTCGCACCCTTTAATTTTGTGTTGGTTTTAATATGCCTATTAATAATCTCATTGATAGCAGGATTATTTCTGAACCACAAATCCAAAACAATCCCCTTAGCCGGAATTATGGCTGTTTGTTACATGCCTTTATTGTGGATTTCACAATTTAATGCGACATTTAATCCGTATATTGAACTTATAAACCGGTACCAATGAACCCGCAAAACCAGCCCAATAAAATTACTACCCAGCTACTGCAAAGCATCAATCCGGCGCAAGCCTGGGCCTATTTGATTTTGCCCCAACACACAAATGCCGAAAGCCTTACCTTTCTCATTTCCGATAAAAAATCAATCCCCGAGGTAAAGGAAGAGTTGGAGCTTATTTTTGGAAAGAAGGTGGAGTTGATATCCCATCCCCACAGTGAAATTGAAAAGTCCATTGCTTTTTATTATCGCCGCGAACAAAAAGGACATCAAAAGGTCAAGAGGCTGAGTCTCGACAGTTCGTCCGATTTTCTGGTTCAACTCATACATGAGGCCGATTCCATGGGTTGCAGCGATATTCACATCGAGAGTTATGAAAAATCGGGAAGGGTGCGTTACCGCATCGACGGAAAGCTTTCGGAGCGCTATGTGGTTCCCATGAGTGAATACCCATCGTTGGTAAATAAAGTAAAAATCCGGGCCAATCTCGATATTGCTGAAAAGCGGTTGCCCCAGGACGGACGCATCTATTTTGAAGAAGGAGGGAAAAAGTTCGACATCCGGGTTTCTTCATTGCCTACCCTTTACGGTGAAAAAGTGGTGATGCGGTTATTAAGCAAAGATGCCACCAATATAGATATTGCTACCTTGGGAATGTCGGAGCGGCAATTGCAGGATTTTTTGCAGAGCGTGAAAAAACCTCACGGTATTATCCTCATAAGTGGCCCCACCGGAAGTGGTAAAACCACTACATTGTATGCTACCCTTAAAATACTGAACAGCCATCAAACCAACATCCTTACCATTGAAGACCCCATTGAATATACCCTGGAAGGAATAAATCAGGTACAATTGAAAGAAAGTATTGGACTTACTTTTGCCAGTGCTTTGCGCACCTTTCTCCGTCAAGACCCTGATATAATTATGCTGGGCGAAATCCGTGACGGGGAAACCGCCCAAATGGCCATACGGGCAGCATTAACAGGCCACTTAGTGCTTTCCACCATCCATACCAATTCAGCTTGGGGCAGCATTTCTAGGTTATTGGATATGGGAGTACCACCGTATTTGATTGCCGGAACCCTTACATTGACTGTGGCCCAGCGACTGATTCGGAAATTGTGTCCCCATTGCAAAACCGAAGAACCGCTAAACCAAGAAAACCTACCTATTGGATACAAGCCGCCTTACGTGGTACAAACACAACAAAAAGCAACCGGTTGCCACGAATGTTACTATACCGGCTACAGTGGACGTACCGCTTTGTATGAGGTTATCCCCATTACCCAGGAATACGCCACTTATATAAAAGACCGGAAAGACGATATCCACGACAACATGGTAGCCGATGGCATTGTTCCCTTATCCGTTAGGGCATATAACCTGTTTTCCGAAGGGGTTACTTCGCTGGAAGAGATTTACCCTATTTTGCTGAACAGTTTGTAGTTTTCATTGACTATCAACCATCCCCTTGAATGCTTCCTTTTTATTTAGACCGCTTCTATATTGCATTTTTTTGTGTTTTGTTATGTATTGATATCCTAGTATTTACCTTTTTTGGGGCGCATTTTTGTTGAAAACAAGCACAAGAATTAAAAATATTTGTTTTATACTTGTATTGTTAACCATAAAATTAATTATATCCAAAATATTTATTCGAATTATGCCAGTAGCAGAACTTTTGCCATTTGTATTGGATTGATAAATGAAAAATAAACCCAAAATAACAATATCTAGTATTGACAATAAACTATTAAAAGCTAAAGAGATGAAAAACCTTTTCCACATTGCCTTCTTATTTACCCTGTGTGCCATATCAAACCAATTGAGTGCACAGGATGCTGATACCACAATAGTTACTAACACTGTGCCTCCAATGGAGGTGACCATTAACCCAGTAAAAACAATGCTGGACAACTTTTTACCCGATACAGTACTAACTTACAGTAGTATTAATCAGTTACCAGATTTTATTGACATCGATCTTACTGGTTGCTATAAATCATACGGTGCTATCGACAATAAAAATCAAGTCATTAGTATATCCATTCAGAAAGGACAACTGGTTTTTATGGAAGAAGCCAGTACAGATAGTGATAGTAAGGAAGAGGTTGCAACTGTAAATGGATACCAAGCAAAACTGAGCCTAAAGATGGGTGGTCAGTTGACCATACTAGAAGTAGCTGTAAACGGCAAAGTAGTAAGTTACAGCTACAGGGGAAGCGATGGCAGCGGTTTGCTGAAAGAGTTTGCGCAACAGTTCAACTATTCCTTAATCTCCAATTTATAAAAAGTTATAAACCCAAAAATAAAAGTCATGCAAAAAACAGTTAATTTTATTTTAATAACCATTGCATCAGTTACAATAACTACCCATCTTTTCGGACAAAATACAAATGTGAACTTGGGCTACTATGCAGGATATATGAATACAGGTACTACCAGTGTATTTGCTGGAGAACAGGCAGGTGCCAGTAGTGGGGCAGGAATTAAAAACGCTAACCTTGGCTATAAGAGTGGAGCATCATCGACCGGAAGTTATAACACGATACTTGGCGCCGACAATTATTCAATTATCGGGAGCAGTGGGGTACTGATTGGTTATGGGAATTTCGGGAAGAATATCACCAACCAATTATATATTGGATATGGAGGTGTACCTTTGATATTAGGTAATTTCACAACTGGAAATGTTGGAATTGGGGTTTCTCCATCATATAAGTTGCAAGTTGCCGGCGATATTTATGCAAGTTCGGGCTGGTTCAGGGTTGCTGGACAATCGGGACTTTATAGCCAATCATATGGCACCTATTTTCAAGCCATTGATGCAAACTATTGGAGAATAAAGTCTGATAGGGGGCTTCAATTTTATAATAAGGCGGGCACCAAACAAATGGGAATGGTTTATCATGATGGAGTCAGTGCTTTTGGGTTATTGGATGGCGACGGAACCTGGAGCATAAAAATGACCAAAGATACTGATACCCGGTTTTTGATAAACAACAGTGAGAAAATGCTGCTCAATACAAACGGCCAATTGCTTATTGGGACTTCAGTGACTACCATAAATACCGCATTTAAACTAGCCGTGGCCGGAAAAATATTGGCCCAAGAGATACAGGTTGCTATTGCAGGAACTTCCCCTTGGCCCGATTACGTGTTTGCCACCGATTATAACCTGCGCCCCTTGGCTGAACTAGAACAGTTTGTAAATGAAAACCAACACTTGCCTGAAGTTCCTACCGCCAAAGAAGTAAAAGAAAACGGTGTTGGCTTGGGCGAAATGAATGCAATCCTTTTACAGAAAATTGAAGAGCTTACGCTATATATGATTGCCCAACAAAAAGAGATTGATGCACTAAAAGCGGAAGTAAACAAAACTGTTGACAAGTAAAATTCGAACAGGTCAACTGCAGCAAGTCTTTTGAGTTTTAACCCCAATCATCTGCATTGAATTGGATGATTTTTTAAGATATTATTAAAATTCAAGGTTGATGATTTTGAAAAGGATAAAAACCAAAACATTGAATATAAATGAAATACATGAAAGTTAGAAAAAAAATCAATTTAAGGGGAGCCCTGTTTATTTTATGCTTATGGCCCCTTTTACCCGCAATTGCGCAAAAGGAATTAAACGTTAACGAATATACGGGCACCCTGTTGGTTAACATCCCTCTTTATACCATTGAATATAGCGATATTGTTGTACCCATTTCGGTAAGCTATAGTGCAACGGGGAACCGGGTGGACGACCTGTCTGGGTTAGTGGGGCAGGGATGGAATTTGAATGCTGGAGGTTCGATTGTCCGAATAAATAAAGGGGCACCTGATTTAGGTGAAAAATGGAAAGATCTTCTTGAGATACCGGTGAAAGGTTATGGCGAAGGTTCAGATCTTAATGGTGCGTTAGATCAAGATGGTAACTTTGTGTCTAATACTGGAGGGAGTATTGATTTTAGGACAGTAATGGAGAAATATATAGGTGATCATCCCATGTCATCAAATTTGGAGCCTGATATTTTTGCCTATTCGTTTCCCGGATATTCTGGCCAGTTTTTAATTGATACGGATGGTATACCGCATACCTTGGACGGGACTCCCATTAAGATAAATATAGTTGACCATTATACAATAGAAATAATAACTCCTGATGGCACTACCTATGTTTTTACCGGTGGTTATCATTATTCTCAAGACTCACCTGAGTTTTATAAAACTCGTAAATTAGTAGATGAAGAACTATTAATATGGGAAACAATTAATTTAGCAGATGAAGAAATTGGAACAATGTTTTATTTTAATGAATATGACCTGCGAAAGATAAAGAGTCCTAACAATAAAGAAATAAACATTGATTATTCTGGAAATTATATGTACAATACTTCATATAGTTCGACTCAAAAATGGATTTATGATTTGGATGCTATTGGTTATTATCCAGTAGATACAAAAAATCAAGTTCAAAAATCAGAACTGGTTAAATCCATAATATCAAAGATAACATTTGGCAGCAACAGTGTTAATTTTTATTTTAATAGTGGAAACCTATTAAGTAAAATTGAGGTAAAAAATGAAAATGGCGATGTGGTTAAAAGACTTGTATTTAACACATATGAATCTGAGGCTAATACCAAAAGTACATGGGATTATTATGACTTTCAAGAATATAAGTATATTCCAGATCCAGAACAGTATATAGATCCTAATACAGGATGGGTTGGCCCCAAACCAGTAAAAGATCCCTTTGCTTATGTAATTAATGAGCTAAAGGATGAATCGATAAAGTACCGGTGGTTTCTGAATTCTATTGATTTCATTAACCCTCAGGATAATAAATTAGTAAATTCATATATTTTTGATTATAATGACACGATATTGCCACCAAAATCTTCATTGAATGTTGATTTATGGGGCTATTATAATGGGTCTTTTAATACAACTTTAATCCCAAAGTACAAAAATTGTACAAATATAGATGGTTTATATATGGTACCGGAATGGGATAACTTTGAATTTATTGCAGATAGGTTAATTGAACATGAATACGATTTTGCTGATAGGGACGCTAATATTATCTATATGCAAGCTCAAGTATTAAACAAGATAACCTATCCTACTAAAGGATACTCAACTTTCGAATTTCAGGCTCACGATTGCTATAATGAAGCTGAATTAAATGCCATTGGAGGTTTGCGTATTTCCAAAATAATGGACTTTGATGAAAACAATGTACAAATAAATCAAACAACCTATTTATATCGCAATCCTGAAAATCCAAATTTATCTTCAGGCAAACTTATTGTAAAACCACTTGTAACCACCCAATATGGATACGTTGGTAGTTATTTAGTCCATTACGAAGTTGATCCCCCTTCAACTGATGAAGTTTGGGAACAAAAAGAAGAATTGCACCGGTATGGAATGTCAATTTATCCTTTTGCTAGTTCCAATTATATTGGTTACGACTGTGTAACTTCATTTAATGGCAATAATGAAACTGAACTAGGAAAGGTTGTCAAATATTTTCATAATATGGTTTATGACTATTCTAATTTAAATACCCCGATTTATTCGGATAAAATGAATGGCTTATTAGAAAACGTGGAAGTATTTGATGCTAGAGGAGATTTACAAGCCGAATATTCTTACGGATATAGTAGAGAAATATTATCTACCCATTACGGTTTGACATTTAGTGGTGATTTTGGTTACAATCCATTGTTTGTAGTAGGAAATCAGTATTTTCCAGCTAAGCCTTGGGTCCATATGAAACCCAAAACATATCATTTTGATTGCGAAAAAATTACATTGGATTATGTGTGGAACGAAATTAGTAAACCTAACAAAGGTGCGTTTGCAAAAGAAACATATCTTAATTATAATAATAGTTTCCATCAAAAAATCACCAAAAAAAGCACCATAGAAAGTGACGGTACTTCGAGCCATCAATACATCAAATATGTAAGTGACTATTTGAACTTAAATACCTTACTGAGTAGCGCGGAAAATGGCGATTCTCAATCTTTGGCAATCAAATATATGATAGACAACAACATACTTGATAGACCTGTTGAAACAATTTTTACAGTTGGAGATTATCCTAATGAAAAACAGATTGGAGCTAGTTTGTTTTATTATTCTAATTCACCTATTGGAGGTATTGGAAAACCATCAAGTAGTTACACAAAAGAAATTTTGACTCCAATAGCATTTAATATTTCTACTTCCTGGAGCAGTTTTCAAATTAATTCTAGTACCAATACAGTTGAAATGATAAAAGGTCCCGGGTATGTGTTGGACGGATCTATCGCCTATAACTCTGATGGTCAATCTATTAATTCAATAAATAAATTAGGACAAAACAATGCAGTGATTTATGGGTATAAAAATAGATATCCTGTAGCTGAAATTGAAAATGCCAAGGAGAACGGAAATGTTATTGGTGACGAGGTTGGTTATTTAGGATTTGAATCGGGTGCCAGTTACCTTGACACAGAAGATGAAAATAACCATTGGTTTATAAATGGAGTTGGGGCATTTGTTAATACCAGTATTACTGCACCACGGAGTGGAAAATATTGTTATCAGTTAGCTGCGGGCTATTATGTTCCGCAGAGGAGTTTCATCCCAACCAACTCCAATCAAAAATTTAAATTTAGTTATTGGATAAAATCCACAAGCGGGGTTTCAGGAAGTGTTTATTGCCAATTCAATCATCCCACAACTGGTGCTGCTTATACAGGAACAATATCCAAAAACTTCACAAATACCAACAATGTTTGGCAACTGGTTGAATTTGAAATTGATCTACCTGCGATTAAAACAGCCAACGGGTTAGGTACTTCCTCTCAAATAAAATTATCCTTTGGATTTAATAAAACCGCTGGCGTTTGTTACCTCGACGACATCCGTTTTCACCCAAGTGTCGCCCAAATGACCACTTCAACCTATACTCCTTTAGTGGGTATCACCTCACAGACAGATGCATCGAACCGGACGGTATATTATGAATACGACGGAGTTGGCCGGCTGATAAGGACAAGAAACGAGGAAGGGTATATTTTACAGGAAAAGCAATATAAAATATCGGGTACTCCATAATTTTTGCAGGGATGTAAGTAATGGTTTTAATCAGATTCGATACAGTTATTTAAAAGAAAAAATAAAGATGGGAATATATATCATCCTTCAAAAACCGATATTAAAAAGGGCTGCCACTTTGTTGTTTGTTTTCAATTCCCTTGCACTGTATTGCAATGGCCAGAATACCGAGGTA